>NZ_JBDPLJ010000001.1:0-717749 GCF_039871955.1 Kosakonia sp. WA-90 | reverse complement strand
GCTTCGCTCGCCCTGCGGGCAGCTTCCTCGCAGGCTCGTCATCTGTCCAACGGGCAGTTGCCCGTTGTCGACCCCCGGTCGGGCGTTCTCATCCCCCCGGTTCGGGAGGATGTAAAAGAAAAAAGCCCGTACTTTCGTACAGGCTCTTATCTGAAATGATGGCGGTGAGGGGGGGATTGACTCGCTTCGCTCGCCCTGCGGGCAGCTTCCTCGCAGGCTCGTCATCTGTCCAACGGGCAGTTGCCCGTTGTCGACCCCCGGTCGGGCGTTCTCATCCCCCCGGTTCGGGAGGATATAAAAGAAAAAAGCCCGTACTTTCGTACAGGCTCTTATCTGAAATGATGGCGGTGAGGGGGGGATTCGAACCCCCGATACGTTGCCGTATACACACTTTCCAGGCGTGCTCCTTCAGCCACTCGGACACCTCACCACATTGTCATCCCGTTATTAACGGGACGGGCGCTAATGTAGGGAAAACCACGAAAGCCGTCAATCTTCTTTTTCAATAAATTAACGCGTTTAGACAAACTTCAAACAACATGCTTCTTAAACATCCTGAAATCGCTTTTTTTCTCGGCACAGGAGTTTCTCCGCGCTGCTCAGGAGAAATTTGTTATGCTGCTTTCCTCATAAAATCATACACAACAGCGCCGCGAATGATGCGGATACCCCACAACATGTTCTGGAGTTGATATGGACATTATCTTTTATCACCCCTCTTTTGATCACCACTACTGGCTGGGCGCAATAAGAAAGGCGTTGCCACAGGCTAACATTCGCGCCTGGACAAAAGGGGATAATGCGCCCGCAGACTATGCGTTGGTTTGGCACCCCCCCGTCGACATGCTAAAAGGGCGCAAACTGAAAGGGGTTTTCGCACTTGGCGCCGGGGTGGATTCTATTCTGGGTCAGCTTAAAGCCCACCCGGAAATGCTGGCAGAATCGATACCGTTGTTTCGGCTGGAAGATACCGGCATGGGCCTGCAGATGCAGGAGTATGCGGTGAGTCAGGTGCTGCATTGGTTCCGTCGCTTTGATGATTACCAGCAATTGAAGCTGCAAGCGAAATGGCAACCGCTTGATGAATATCGACGTGAAGATTTCACCATTGGCATTCTTGGGGCTGGTGTGCTGGGGGGTAAGGTTGCGGAAAGCCTTCTTGCATGGGGGTTCCCACTGCGCTGCTGGAGTCGAAGCCGAAAATCACTGCCCGGTGTAACAAGTTTTGCGGGTGTGGCTGAATTGGGGGATTTTTTGCACGGTACGCGAGTTCTGATTAACCTGCTGCCGAACACACCGGAAACGGCGGGGATCATCAATCATGCGTTGATCGAGCAACTGGCAGACGAAAGTTATGTTATGAACCTGGCGCGTGGCGTCCATCTGGTCGAGAAGGATCTGTTGCAGGCACTGAATAATGGCAAACTGAAAGGGGCAATGCTGGATGTGTTTAATCAGGAGCCGCTACCCGCGAACAATCCGTTATGGGCGCATCCGCGCGTGGCAATGACACCGCATATAGCTGCCGTAACCCGCCCGGACGAGGCGATTGCCTTTATTACGCATACAATCTTGCAACTTGAGCAAGGTCTGCCAGTCACCGGGCTTGTTGATCGGCAGCGCGGCTATTGATGACATACCCGGTAACGCCGGGTTTTCATTAAACTGCATAACGATAACTGCTATCCTTGCAGAAATAACTATCGGAGTGAAACATGTATCCCGTTGACCTGCATATGCATACCGTCGCCAGCACGCACGCTTACAGTACCCTGCATGACTATATTGCCGAAGCGAAACGTAAAGGCATTCGACTCTTTGCCATTACCGACCATGGCCCGGACATGGCGGATGCGCCACATTACTGGCACTTTGTGAATATGCGTATCTGGCCACGTCTGGTGGACGGGGTTGGCATCCTGCGTGGCATTGAGGCCAACATTAAAAACACGGACGGTGAAATTGACTGCAGCGGGCCAATGCTCGCGTCGTTGGATCTGATCATCGCCGGATTCCACGAACCGGTGTTTCCTCCGCAGGATGAAGCGTCGCATACGCAGGCAATGATTGCGACGATGGCCAGTGGTAACGTGCATATTATTAGCCATCCGGGCAACCCGAAATTCCCGGTCGATATTCCGGCGATTGCCGCTGCAGCGGCGAAGTACGACGTGGCGCTGGAAATCAACAACTCTTCGTTTTTACACTCCCGTAAAGGCAGTGAAAAAAACTGCCGTGCGGTTGCGGCGGCCGTACGAGATGCCGGAGGATGGGTCGCGCTCGGTTCAGACTCACATACCGCTTTCACATTGGGTGAGTTTGACGAGTGTCGAAAGATCCTTGATGCGGTGGACTTTCCGGAAGAGCGTATCCTTAATGCCTCTCCTCGCCGTTTACTTAACTTCCTTGAATCGCGCGGAATGGCGCCGATTGCCGAATTTGCTGAACTTTAATACTGACTGGAACAACTGAATGAACGAATTTTCTATCCTTTGCCGGGTGCTCGGCTCGCTGTTTTATCGCCAACCGCAGGATCCGCTGCTGGTGCCGCTGTACACCCTGATCCGTGAAGGAAAACTGGCGGAAAGCTGGCCGCTGGAACAGGATGAACTGCTGGAACGCTTGCAAAAAAACTGCGATATGCAAGCGCTGGCAGCGGATTATAACGCGCTTTTCGTTGGCGAAGAGTGCCGTGTATCGCCGTTTCGCAGCGCCTGGGTTGAAGGGGCGACTGAAGCCGAGATTCGTTCATTTTTGTCGACCCGCGGGATGCCATTAACCGATACCCCAGCTGATCATTTCGGTACGTTATTGCTGGCAGCATCCTGGTTGGAAGACCAGTCGGCTGAAGACGAGAGTGAGGCGCTTGAAACGTTGTTTGCCGACTATCTGCTCCCCTGGTGCGATACCTTCCTTGGCAAGGTGGAAGCGCATGCTTCCACGCCATTCTGGCGTACCATGGCGCCGCTTGCCCGTGATGCGATTGCCGCTATGTGGGAAGAGTTACAGGAAGAATCTGACGAATAATTGTGATTGCTATCACAAAAATATTGCAACGATTACGATTTCGTTTCAAATAACGTGCTGTCTGTCGCATAAGTTTGGTGCGTATTTGTTATGATGCGCGCCATGAACATACTTCTTTCTATCGCATTAACAACAGGGATCCTCTCTGGCCTCTGGGGCTGGGTCGCGGTATCTCTTGGCTTATTAAGCTGGGCAGGGTTCCTCGGTTGTACGGCATATTTTGCCTGTCCACAAGGCGGCATTAAAGGGCTACTCATCTCCGCCTGTACAGTGATGAGCGGCGTGATTTGGGCTCTGGTGATTATTCACGGTGCTGCACTGGCTCCGCATCTTGAAATATTCGGTTATGTGATGACCGGTGCGGTGGCATTTTTGATGTGTATGCAGGCAAAAAGTTTTTTACTCTCCTTTGTGCCTGGAACGTTTATGGGTGCCTGCGCCACCTTTGCCGGCCAGGGTGACTGGCAACTGGTGATGCCGTCGCTGGCTGTGGGTTTACTGTTTGGATATGCGATGAAAAATAGCGGCTTGTGGCTGGCTTCCTGGCGCGCGTCGGTACTTTCCTCAGAAAAATCTTCTTTAAATTAAATATCCCTTCTTTTGGTGTGAATATGAGTTGTTTTAAGCACTTATCTTAAATTCCTCACTGCGTTAGTTTCAAAAAATGTGCAGCTATGTCATCTTAATTCCTGGTCATACCAGTGTGATGAATTGAAGGTGTCCTGAGGTGCTTATGCGTCTTTTTAACCTGTGTATTTTCGCTCTTTCCGGATTTGCTGTTGCCAGTTTTTGTTCTGCTACTCCCTCCGCCGATACGGGGAATATTGCTTTTCGGGGGGCAATTGTCGAAAAGGGGTGCGATATGCAAACTGTACCGCACACACTGGTCATATCCTGTGCGCAAAATACCAAAAAGCCGATCCAGCGTATTGATTTGAATACTATCGTCACAGCACCTCAATCTGTTTCCGTATTCGAAAAAGTGCAGATGCGCTACCTTAACCAACAGCATTCGATGGCGATTATAGCCGTCGCCTACAACTGATTACGCAGGCCAAGGGAAGGATGCGATGCCCGTCATTTCCTCTCAGTCCAGGATACACTTAAGTGTGTGAATGGGTTAGCAGCCGTGAAGGGGGCAAAAAAGATGCAACCACGTGTGCAAGTGCTTCAGGGGGATATCACTACCCTTGATGTCGATGTCATTGTTAATGCGGCAAATCCGTCATTGCTTGGCGGTGGGGGCGTCGATGGCGCGATCCACCGTGCGGCGGGACCAGCTCTGCTGGAAGCGTGCAAACAGGTGCGACAGCAGCAGGGGGAATGTCCTCCCGGGCATGCCGTTATCACCACGGCTGGAAATTTACGCGCGAAAGCTGTGATCCACACGGTAGGGCCGGTCTGGCGGGGAGGAGATGAGCATGAAGCCCGGTTGCTTGAAGATGCCTACCGCAACAGTCTGCAACTGGCCGAAGCGAATGGCTACACGACCATCGCTTTCCCGGCGATCAGTACCGGCGTGTACGGCTACCCGAAAGCGGCGGCCGCAGAGATTGCCGTCAACACGATAACGGATTATCTCACCCGGCATCACCATTTACAGCAGATATACTTTGTTTGCTATGACGATGAAACCACCCATCTTTATCAACGTTTACTTACCCAACTGGGCGATGAGCCGACTGGTTGATCCACCACTTGCCTGCCAGTTCTGTTCGGTGGATTCTGTGGCTGCTTTGAAGACCAAAGCAGCCATCCGGATTATCGTGCCGTGACGTGTTGTTGTGCATTTTTCTCCTGCGGTTTCCCCGAAAAGAGGAAGCGCAGTAGAGGAATACGCAGGTGCATTTCATACAGCAACACCGCGATACCCACCACAAAGACCAACCCGGTAATAAAGCCTAAAAGATTTGACTGAATATGTGGGGTTATCCATGCACCGAATAACAGCGTAAGAGGATGGTGCACCAGATAGATGAACAGCGATGCGTTAACGAAATAAGTCACCCGCGCTGACTGGAAATTCAGCAAGCGATGCCCCAGAGAGAACACGACGTTCACCATCCACAACCCCAGCAACATAGTAATAATGGCTTCGGTTTCATACAGCCAGGCATCGCCGTTACCGTAACGCTGGTTGAGCAAATATGCAGCAAACGCCAGTAATGCTCCTACTGCACACCACGGTGACGGGGTGGTGAATAATGACTTGAGCCGCGGATTGATGAACGTCAGCGCGCCAAGGAGGAAAAATGGAATGTAAAACAGTGACTGCATCACTGCGAAATTAAACAGCGCATCACGCAATAATTCCGGCCAGGCGATAACGATTATTCGGCGCAGCACTGCCCAGACAGTGCCAAACAGCAGAAACCACAGTGAGAGTTTGCCCAGCGAAATAGCGCCCAGGAAGTGTTTCGCATTGTTTTTTATTTTTTTAAACAACCACATGCCGATTGTCGTTAATACAACAAGCACTAATAGAAACCACAAATGGGAGATCAATTCCCAGGAAAGGGTGTTGAATTTGTCATAAGCCGAGAGGGCGTGCCATTCGCTGGTTTTGTCTTTCACATATTGCAACATAATAAATTGTGGCAGCGTTAATAGAGGAATAGCGGTCAGCATGGGAATACCGACGCGTTCAACGCGGAGTGTCCACCAGCGCTGCATCGGATAACGCAAATAAAGCATGTATGAAAAATAACCGGAAATAACGAAGAATACCTGCATGCGGAACGCATGAATGGCGTCGTTGAACAGCGTTAGCCACCACGACGGGTAGACGCTGTTGACATGCCACATATGACTCGAATAAATCAGCGATATGTGGAATGGGATCCCGAGCAGCATCAGCCATGCGCGTATGGAATCAAGGAAATATTCACGTTGTGCAGGGGCTCTGGTCATATAACTCTGTGCATTCTCAGACTTTTCGTCTTATCCATAAGACAAATAATGATTACATTCGCAACTAACCCTACACTACGACCGGGATCCTGTCTCCAGGATAGCTCGCAAAACGATAAAGGGTTAGTTTCAATTGTTTATTCACTGAGCCGGCATGCAGAACAATGCGGGGATTCAGTTGTCGGATTGCGTGAGTTTCCATTAAAATGGATCGGATCGATTTAAGCACACAAAGGGGGAAGTGCTTAGTTATTATGAAACCTAAATTACGAATGATGAAAATGCGTTGGGTAGGTGCAGCGGTACTGTTGTCACTTTATACGTCATCGGGATGGGCTTTTTCTATTGATGATGTCGCAAAACAGGCACAATCCCTGGCCGGCAAAGGCTACGAAGCGCCCAAGAGCAACTTGCCCTCTGTGTTCCGTGAAATGAAATATGCGGACTATCAGCAGATCCAGTTTAACCACGATAAAGCCTACTGGAACGCGACCAACACCCCGTTTAAGCTTGAGTTTTACCACCAGGGTATGTACTTCGACACGCCGGTGACCATCAATGAAGTGACCGCCACCGCCGTACGCCAAATCAAATACAACCCGGACTACTTCAATTTTGGCAATGTCCAGCACGATAAAGACACGGTCAAAGATCTGGGTTTTGCGGGTTTCAAAGTTCTTTACCCCATCAATAATAAAGACAAAAACGATGAAATCGTCAGCATGCTGGGAGCCAGTTACTTCCGCGTGATCGGCGCGGGCCAGGTTTACGGCCTTTCCGCTCGTGGTCTGGCGATTGATACGGCGCTGCCGTCCGGTGAAGAGTTCCCGCGTTTCCGTGAGTTCTGGATCGAGCGTCCGAAGCCGACGGATAAGCGCCTGACTATCTATGCATTGCTGGACTCGCCGCGTGCGACCGGCGCGTATCGTTTTGTGATTATCCCGGGTCGGGATAGCGTGGTTGACGTGCAGTCGAAAGTTTACCTGCGCGATAAAGTCGGCAAACTGGGCGTCGCTCCGCTGACCAGTATGTTCCTCTTTGGGCCTGCTCAGCCGTCGTCCGCCACCAACTATCGTCCTGAATTGCACGACTCTAACGGGTTGTCGATGCTGGCTGGTAATGGCGAATGGATCTGGCGTCCATTGAACAACCCGAAACATCTGGCGGTGAGCAGCTATGCGATGGAAAACCCGCAGGGCTTTGGTCTGCTGCAGCGTGGGCGTCAGTTCTCCCGTTTTGAAGATATTGATGACCGCTACGATCTGCGCCCAAGCGCGTGGGTAACGCCGAAAGGGGAGTGGGGCAAAGGGAAAGTTGAATTGGTTGAAATTCCGACCAACGATGAAACCAACGATAATATCGTCGCTTACTGGACGCCGGACCAACTGCCGGAGCCCGGTAAAGAGATGAACTTCAAATACACCATCACCTTTAGCCGTGACGAAGACAAGCTGCATGCGCCGGATAATGCCTGGGTGCTGCAGACTCGCCGTTCTACGGGGGATGTGAAACAGTCAAATCTTATCCGTCAGCCAGACGGTACCATCGCGTTTGTGGTGGACTTCACTGGCCAGGATATGAAAAAACTGCCGCAAAACACCCCTGTCACTGCGCAAGCCAGCATTGGCGATAACGGCGAGATCGTTGAAAACACCGTTCGCTATAACCCGGTTACGCAAGGTTGGCGTTTGATGCTGCGTGTGAAAGTGAAAGATCCGAAGAAAACGACGGATATGCGTGCAGCGCTGGTCAATGCCGATCAGACCCTGAGTGAAACCTGGAGCTATCAGCTACCTGCCAATGAATAAGATAACTGAGTATATCGACGCGCTGCCGCTTCCGGACGAGAAGAAGGCGGTGTTGCCGACAGACAGTATCCAGCGCGTGCACAGCGCGCTGGACGCGGAACATACGCAATGGGAACGTGAAGATGACACCCCGCTGGGCTCAGTCGCTGCACGTCTGGAAGGCAGTTGGCCAGACTCTTTGGCGCAAGGCCAGTTGATGAAAGATGATGAAGGGCGTGCGCAACTGCAGGCTATGCCGAAGGCAAAACGCTCCTCCATGTTTCCGGACCCCTGGCGTACAAACCCGATTGGCCGTTTTTGGGATCGTCTGCGTGGGCGCGAAGTCGCTCCGCGTTATCTCGCACGTCTGACCAAAGAAGAACAGGCCCACGAACAGAAATGGCGTACGGTAGGTTCTATCCGTCGCTATATTCTGCTGCTGCTGACGTTGTCGCAGACCGTGGTCGCAACCTGGTATATGAAAACGATCCTGCCCTATCAGGGGTGGGCGCTGATTACGCCAACCGATATGGCGGGCCAGGATCTGTGGGTTTCCTTTATGCAGTTACTACCCTATGTGCTGCAAACCGGCATCCTGATCCTGTTCGCGGTGCTGTTCTGCTGGGTTTCTGCGGGGTTCTGGACCGCGTTGATGGGCTTTCTGCAACTGTTGATAGGCCGGGATAAGTACAGCATTTCGGCATCGACCGTTGGCGATGAACCGCTGAATCCGGCGCATCGCACTGCGTTGATTATGCCGATCTGCAACGAGGACGTAGACCGCGTTTTCGCAGGTCTGCGCGCAACGTGGGAGTCGGTGAAAGCGACCGGGCAGCAACAGCACTTCGACGTTTATGTCCTCAGCGACAGCTATAATCCGGATATCTGCGTAGCGGAACAGAAAGCCTGGATGGAGTTGATTGCTGAAGTGCAGGGCGAAGGTCAGATTTTCTACCGTCGCCGTCGCCGTCGCGTGAAACGCAAGAGTGGTAACATTGACGACTTCTGCCGTCGCTGGGGCAGCCAGTATAGCTATATGGTGGTGCTGGATGCTGACTCAGTGATGACAGGCGAGTGTCTGACAGGGTTGGTGCGTCTGATGGAAGCGAACCCAAATGCCGGGATCATCCAGTCTTCGCCGAAAGCCTCCGGTATGGACACGCTCTACGCGCGTTGCCAGCAGTTCGCCACCCGCGTTTACGGGCCGTTGTTTACTGCGGGTTTGCACTTCTGGCAGTTGGGGGAATCGCACTACTGGGGCCATAACGCCATTATCCGTGTGAAACCCTTTATTGAGCACTGCGCGTTGGCGCCGCTGCCTGGTGAAGGTTCTTTTGCCGGTTCCATTCTGTCACACGACTTTGTAGAAGCAGCGTTGATGCGCCGTGCAGGATGGGGCGTATGGATCGCCTATGATCTGCCGGGCTCGTATGAAGAGTTGCCGCCAAACCTGCTGGATGAGCTGAAACGCGATCGCCGCTGGTGCCACGGTAACCTGATGAACTTCCGCCTGTTCTTGGTAAAAGGGATGCACCCGGTGCACCGCGCTGTGTTCCTGACCGGCGTAATGTCTTATCTTTCTGCGCCGCTGTGGTTTATGTTCCTGGCGCTTTCCACGGCGCTGCAGGTGGTGCATGCCCTGACCGAACCACAGTACTTCCTGCAGCCACGCCAGCTTTTCCCGGTATGGCCGCAGTGGCGTCCGGAGCTGGCCATCGCGCTTTTCGCGTCGACCATGGTACTGCTGTTCCTGCCGAAGTTGCTGAGTATCATTCTGGTGTGGTGCAAAGGGCCAAAAGAGTTCGGTGGTTTCATTCGCGTTACGCTTTCATTGCTGCTTGAAGTGCTGTTCTCCGTGCTGCTGGCGCCGGTGCGCATGCTGTTCCACACCGTGTTTGTGGTTAGCGCGTTCCTGGGCTGGGAAGTGGTATGGAACTCACCACAGCGCGATGATGACTCTACCCCGTGGGGCGAAGCCTTTATGCGCCATGGTTCGCAGTTGCTGCTGGGGTTGGTATGGGCAGTGGGCATGGCCTGGCTGGATTTGCGCTTCCTGTTCTGGCTGGCGCCGATAGTCTTCTCGCTGATCCTGTCGCCGTTTGTATCGGTTATTTCCAGCCGCTCAACGATCGGTTTGCGCACCAAACGCTGGAAGCTGTTCCTGATCCCGGAAGAGTATTCACCGCCTAAAGTGCTGGTGGACACTGATGCATATCTGGAACTGAACCGTTCACGCTCGCTGGATGATGGGTTTATGCATGCGGTATTTAACCCGTCCTTCAATGCGCTGGCAACAGCGATGGCGACAGCGCGTCACCGCGCAAGCCATGTGCTGGAAATCGCCCGCGATCGTCATGTTGAACAGGCGCTGAATGAAACGCCGGAGAAACTGAACCGCGATCGTCGTTTGGTGCTGCTGAGTGACCCGGTTACACTGTCGCGGATGCATTATCGCGTATGGTCAGCCCCGGAGAGATATTTATCCTGGGTTAACTATTACGAGACGCTGAAGCTTAATCCGCAGGCACTGAAGGCGAAGTAAGCCGACAACAATGAAAATACCGGCCTGAGTGCCGGTATTTTTTTATCCATACGATGAGAGGGGGGGACAGGTGAAAGTGATATTGGTCGTTGTGATGGCATGTTTGCTGAGCGCGTGCGGTAGCATCATCAGCCGGACGATCCCCGGGCAGGGCCATGGAAATCAATACTACCCGGGTGTTAAATGGGACGTCCGTGACTCCGCGTGGCGTTATATTACCGTGCTGGACTTACCCTTCTCGCTGGTATTCGATACCTTATTGCTACCTATAGACGCCCATCACGGTCCGTACGAGTAATCAGCGCTCGTCCCATTCATCGGCAGCGGTCTGTCCCTCCTCTGTATCGAGTGGGGGCTCAAGCTGAAACTCTCCTTCGTCCCATTCGTGCAGGGTATTCTCCTCCAGCCACTCCTGGCTTATTTCTATTTCATCATATTCGCCATCAAATACGCTTTGTGCTGCCTCGCCACTGAACATGGGCAAACATTCACCTGGTTCTTCTTCATCGGCAAAAAATTCAGCCTGCCATGCGATATCGCCGTCCTGCAGAATGTATTTCTGCACATTGAATTGCTGGACGTTCGCCTCTTCCTCATCCAGCTCCGGATTACTGGCGAGGAATTCTTCACGGGCAGCATCAATTGCTTCAGAGAGCGTCGAGTAAAAATTGAGGTTGGAATCGGCCATATCTAACTCCTTAGCGAGAGGAAAAAAGGTATGCAGAAACCTATAGACGCTGGTATTGAGAGCGTCAAATCGCGAGTTGAGTTATCCGTAACGAATGTAAGGTGTCAGGACAAAAAGAAATGTTACACCCCCCTGAAAAACAGTGCGTCTGATGGTCAGTGGGTGAATTTTCACGCCGGCGTTCTGCTGAATTATCGGGCTTTCAGCCACCTCACGTTTTCCTGAATATGCGTCATCCGCCTGATTCGATGCGTATTTTTTGTATGCTGCATCAGACAGCATTCAGACACATGTCCCTTGTGTCGCGGCAGGGATTTAATCGTCAGTTGGCAGTGTTTGCTGTACTCGCGGGCGTTCACTCTCCACGGTGGTGGAACGGGGCGGGCGTTGCAGACTGAACCACGAATAGAGGGCATTAAACAGAACGACACCTGCCGTCACACAGAACACCGCGCGGAAGCTGAAACTGGCGGAAATGGCCGCACCTACCAGTGGGCCGGTGACATTACCGATATCACGAAATGACTGGTTATAACTAAAAATACGCCCGGCTATCTGATTGGTGGAGTTATACACCAGCAGAGTCTGCACGGCGGGTAACAGTGCGCCGTCCGCTGCCCCGAGTAAAAAGCGCAACACACCCAGTTGCCACGGTGTTTGTACCAGCGACATGGGTAGTAGCAGCAGCACCGAAATCACCAGTGCAGCAACCAGGATCTTCTCCGGGCCAATCTTATCGCCCAGTTTCCCCAGGCGAGGTGCGCTGAGCAGGGCCGCAACACCGGGCACGGAGGCAATCATCCCACTGATAAACGCAATGTTGCTAACGTTGCCCGCCAGTTCACGCACATAAAGCGTCAGAATGGGGGCAATCGAGCCGGTGGCAACCTGGATAATCATGGTAGTGATAAACAGGCTTAACACCAGTTTCGGGTTTTTGAGCGAAGCAAAAACATCTCTGGCGTGCAGCATTTCGCGTTTTGCCACCGGGACGAAATTTTCGCGAATATAACAAAGCGTCAGTAGAAAACAGATAAACAGCACCGAGGCGGTGATAAAAAAGACCATTCGCAGGCCCCACGAATCCGCCAGCAGTCCGCCGGCAAGTGGCCCGAGCAGCGCGCCTGCCACACCACCGGTGGAAAGTGTACCGAGCGCCCAGCCACTTTTATTACGTGGAATTTGCGTTGCGATGAGCGCATTGGCATTAGGAATAAAGCCGCCCAGTAAACCGAGCATGGCGCGCAGGATGAGGAACTGCCAGACGTTTTGCGCAAGCCCCATTAACGCCATGACGATTGCCATACCGAGCGCGGAACGCAGCAGCATAATTTTGCGACCCTTACGGTCGGCAAGCCCTCCCCAGAATGGAGAGGCAATAGCGGAAAACAGAAACGTGATGCTGAAAACCAACCCGGACCACATGTTCAGCGCACTGTGACCCGTCACCCCCAACAGCTCGACATATAGCGGTAAGAATGGCATCACCAGGCTAAATGCAGCGCCGGTAAGGAAACACCCAAACCAGGCGACAGTCAGGTTACGTTTCCAGTTTATCGGGACATCAGAGGATGGCATAACGATCCGTAACGGCGTTGATTCAACGCACACAATAGGGTTTGAAATTGGTAAGCACGCTAATTATGCGCCTGCGGGATGGTCACTGCAATGTGCGGCAGGACTTATGTGTGACAAAAGAAAACAGCCCGCTTAGCGGGCTGTTTGCGATCAGTAGCGGGATGGAACGCCTTCCGGGCGGGTTTTAAAGCGGCGGTGCAGCCACATATATTGTTCGGGTGCCATCATAATGCAGCGCTCTACAACCTTATTCATCCATGCGGCGGTGGTTTGTGCATCGTCGAGAGGAGGGGAGCATTCTGGCTCCAGTATGATTAACTCATAGCCTTTGCCGTCCGGTTTACGACGCGGAACAAATGGCGCGATACACGCTTGCGACATACGTGCCAGCATCCAGGTACCAGAGGTCGAGGCTGCTTGTTCGACGGCGAAGAAAGGGGCAAATACGCTGGCGCGCGGGCCGTAGTCATGATCAGGCGCATACCAGACGACTTCCCCGGATTTTAGCGCGCGGATCATGCCCTTGAGATCCTTTCGGTCGAGCATGCTCTTGTTGGAACGCATGCGCCCCCGGGTTTGCAGCCAGTCGATAAGCGCGTTATCGTTCGGTCGGTAAACACCAATGCCGGGTTCATTCATACCGAACATGCGCGCGCCGATTTCCAGCGTTAAGAAATGGACACCGATCAGCAAAATGCCGCGCTCTTGCGCCTGCACGTTACGAATGTGTTCAAAGCCGGAGACATCCATCCAGCGTGCCATCCGATTGTCGGACCAGAACCAGGCAATACCGGTTTCCATCACTCCCATGCCGACGGAGAGGAAATTCTCGTCCACCAGTTTTGCGCGCTCTGCGTCACTCATGTGCGGAAAACAGAGCTCAAGATTACGTTGTGCAATCAATACACGGCGCTTCATCGTGCGTTTTGCCAGGCGGCCGATACCGCAGCCAAGACGATAAATCACGGGATAAGGGAGCTGAACGACTAACCACAGTACTCCGATGCCCAGCCAGGTTAGCCAGTAGCGGGGATGCAGAAGCGCTGCTGAGAACTTGGGTAAATGCGTCATGTTTGTCCTTTTTTAAGCAACAATTCCCTGTATTGTCTCATTTTTTTGGAATTAGCCAAAATCAGAGCGCACATAACGCCTGTTTTTGGGGGTAACTGTTGAAATGTGGTAATGAGAATGAGGAAAATGTAGCGCAAAATGTAAGGATGTAAATTATCCGTATTTGCTTTATGATGCCGCCGTTTTTTCACTCTTGCAGGACACGTACACCATGCCAGTGTTACACAACCGCATCTCCAATGATGAATTAAAAGCCCGCATGCTTGCTGAAACCGAGCCGCGCGTCACCGTTTCGTTTTATAAGTATTTTTCTATCATCAACCCGCAGGCCACGCGCGATGCGTTATATCAGGCATTTACACGATTGAGCGTTTTCGGTCGTGTTTACCTGGCGCATGAAGGTATCAATGCGCAAATCAGTGTGCCACAAAGCCGTTTTGCCGCATTCCGCGACTTCCTCTATGCCTTTGATCCTGCGCTCGACGGGCTGCGGATGAACAAGGCAATTGATGATGACGGCAAATCTTTTTGGGTGCTGCGCATGAAAGTGCGTGACCGGATTGTCGCAGACGGTATTGATGATGACAGCTTCGATGCCAGTGATGTGGGTGATTATCTGAAAGCGGCGGAAGTGAACGCAATGCTGGACGATCCTGAGGCGATTTTTATCGATATGCGTAACCACTACGAATATGAAGTCGGGCACTTTGATGGTGCGCTTGAGATCCCTGCCGATACGTTCCGCGAGCAGTTGCCGAAAGCAGTAGAGATGATGCAGGAGCACAAAGATAAAAAAATTGTGATGTATTGCACCGGCGGCATCCGTTGTGAAAAAGCCAGCGCCTGGATGAAGCACAACGGATTCAACAAAGTGTGGCATATCGAAGGCGGTATTATCGAGTATGCGCGCCGGGCCCGTGAACAGGGGTTGCCGGTGCGTTTCATCGGTAAAAACTTCGTCTTTGACGAGCGCATGGGGGAGCGCATTTCGGAGGATGTGATTGCCCATTGCCACCAGTGCGGCGCACCCTGCGACTCTCATACCAATTGCCTGAACGACGGTTGTCACCTGCTGTTTATCCAGTGCCCGGCCTGTGCGGAAAAATTCGACGGGTGCTGCAGTGAATTGTGTAAGGAAGAGCGCAAACTGCCGGAAGAAGAGCAGCGTAAGCGCCGCGCGGGCCGTGAAAATGGTAATAAGATTTTCAATAAATCCCGTGGTCGTCTGAACACTAAACTGGGCATTCCGGATCCGGAATAAGCCTGATGCGGAGAGGGCGAGCCGCCCTCTCCGGGGTCATTACTTCTGACGAACGCCTTCAACAGAGATAATCAGCTCAACATCTTGCGATGCCGGGCCTAAGTCGGTGGTGATGTTAAAATCTTTCAGCTTAATTTTCCCCGCTGCTTCAAAACCTGCTCGCACGCCGCCCCATGGATCGTTACCCTGACCCATCAGTTTTGCCTCCAGCGTGACGGGTTTTGTTACCCCGTTCAGGGTGAGATTACCGGTAATGTCGAGACCGTCGCCATCTTTCTTCACTTCTGTCGAAGTAAACGTCGCTTGCGGGAATTTAGCCACATTCAGAAATTCCGCACTACGCAGGTGCTTATCGCGTTCGGCGTGGTTAGTATCCACACTATTGGTATTGATGGTGACGTTAACTTTATCCGCTGAAGGATTTGCCTCATCAAAGCTAAAGGTGCCGTCGAAATCTTTGAATGTCCCGTATAACCAGCTATATCCCAAATGCTGAATACGGAAATTAACAAAGGCGTGTTGACCTTCTTTGTCAATTTTATAGTCTGCTGCCACTGCGGAACCGGTGACAAATAACAGCGAGGCGAGTGTAAGTCCCGGCAGGATTTTCTTCATATTATGCTCCAGAGTCAGATGACGATTTTCCCAGCATGCGCTTGAGAGTGGCGTCTTTATCGATGAAATGGTGTTTTAACGCAGCAAGTCCGTGTAAAACAGAGAACACGACAACGCTCCATGCCAGCCACAGGTGAACCGTACCGGCCAGGTCTGCTTGTACGCCTGCATCGGCCAGGGTTGCCGGAATCTCAAACAAGCCGAAGACGCTGATGGGTTTACCGTCAGCCGTTGAAATCAGGTAACCGCTCACAATGATGCCAAGCAGCAACAGGTAGAGCGCGATATGCGCGATTGCAGCGCTGATGCGTGTCAGAGGCGAATAGGTAGCAAGCGCAGGCGGGGGCGGCGAGATAAAACGCCAGACAATGCGCACCACTAATCCCAGCATCAGGAGCACACCGATGCTTTTATGAAGCTCGGGTGCCTGATGATACCAGCCGTCGTAGTAGCTCAATGTGACCATCCATAAGCCCAGCGCAAACATGCCATAAACCACGACAGCGACCAACCAGTGCAGGGCAACGGAAATAACGCCATAGCGAGATGGGGTATTACGCAATTGCATAATTGTTAACCGAAGTTAATAGGGAGTTAATTTAAAATGGCGTGAGTTAAATAATATTGCAACTGAAAATCGATGAATTGAATTGCTATTTTTTCTATATCATTTTTTTTGAATAAGAACAGGTTGATATATTCAATCGGTTAGAGAAAAAATAACCATCCATTCTGATGGGTGTCAGATTTTTCTTATTTTTTTTGTTATTGAAGCATGGGTGAGAGTGAATGCGGTTATGAGCTTTAATTAAATAAATGTAAGCTTTTGTCAGTTATTATTAATCCAGCCATACAATATAGATAATATCGATCGCAGTAACTAGTAACCACAGGACAATATAAATCATCAAATGCTCACGCACGTTATTAATTACGTAATGGAACACCTGCCGCATGATGGCCTCGTTATTAATAAGTTCAGCGACCTTAATTTCCGGTCGCTGAAGGATTATCACGCAAAGCGAGAAAGAGAAAACGGGGTTAAATCAAACGCTGTACTGTTACCTGCAGCAAACGCAGCGGCGATTTCGCCAAGTACGGGGGCGAATTTAAACCCATGTCCGCTCAGCCCTGTTATGATCAGTGTATCGGGGTGATCCGCCAGCGTATCGATAATAAAATCCTCATCCGGGGAGTTATCGTAGGTACAAGAGGCGCCGTATAAACAACCGCCGATGCCGGGCAGAAACTGGCGCAGGAAAGCGAAGCATTCCGAGCCATCGCCAGCTTCATCACCAAATGGCGTGCGCTGCTGCGGTTCAGTGATGTGTTGTCCGCCATTGTGGCGACCGATCTTCAGCGCGTTGTCATCCGCCGGAAACCCGTAATACTGATCACCATTAGGCATTTCGCCGGTAAATGCCGGGAAGCGATTTTTCGTGCTGTACCGTCCGTCAGCCTGGAACCAGGCGAAAACTTTTCGCACAGGCTGTATTGGCAGGGTGGGGATCAATCGTTGAACCCAGGTTCCTGCGCCGACCAACACTTTCTTGCCGTGGAATGTTCCTTCCGGCGTGTCAATTGCAACACCGTCGTTCGTATGATGCAGTGCCGTCACCGGGCAGTTGAATAATTGTGCGCAACCGGCTTTTCGGGCAAGGTCGATCCAGGTTTTCACCGCCAGTTCGCAGTGCAGTACGCCCGAGTCAGCTTCAAATAGCCCGATATAGTCGTCCGGCACGCGGATCTCCGGCCAGCGAGCCATCAAAGAAGGCGCGTCGAGCTTTTCCACCGCCAGGTTCCACTGTAAAGCGCTCTGCGCGACATTGGCGAGGAAGCTGGAGTCCGCCGGGCCAATATTGATCACGCCAGTACGTTCGAACACGGCTTCGCCGCTTTCTGCCGCCAGTTGATCCCAAAGCTGTTGGGCGCGCAAGACAAGCGGTACATATTTTTCCCCCTCACCGTAAGCATGGCGAATTAAGCGTGTATCACCGTGATGACTCCCTTCCTTGTGTGGCGGCAAATGTGCATCGATCATCAGCACATTAAGCCCTGCGCGGGTGGCGTAATAGCCAGCCGCAGCACCGACAGAGCCGCTGCCGATAATAATCAGATCGTATTTCATGATGTCCTCCAGGTGAATGCTTTTTCAGGAGGGTAAATAACATGGGGGCGTTATACAAGAACGGAAATAAATAAGGCACCCACCGGGTGCCTTTTGAGTGGCTGAGAGGCATTATGACTAATGTCTGCGGTACTCATTTTCCTGGTAATCGCCAGATTCAATCTTGGCAATGCCCGCTTCAAGGATCGAAATAAACTGGCGGGCGACATCCGTCGTTAGCCACAACGTCTGACCGACTTCGGTCTCTTCCTGTGCGGCTTGGTTTGGGGTCTGGTAGTGCAGCCGGAGCATCAGGGCATCATAGCTATCCACGGTGCTGATGTCCCATCCGACCAGCGGATGGGTCTGGATGACTTCATTATTCTTTACCATCATAACCCCCATTTTAGCGTGTTTAATTAGACGACGACTTTCGAGGTTCAATGCGTGTTTTTTTTGAAGCCTTTTTAGTATACCAACAACTGAGGGGATAGATCGAATGAATAAACACTCTGCAACATCTTTTTTACGCTGATTGCGTTTGTTCGAATAACAGAGCGGGATCTTAATCACTTATTTTATTACTTGCCGACAATGTCATTAACACGCTTAGCAAAGAAACAAAAAAGCCGGGGCGACCCGGCAATAAGAACAAACTTAAAGAGAAATTATTCGGTGATAAACCAATCGTCAGCGCTTTCCCAGGTTTCCTGTAAAATTTCACTTATGCGATCTTTATCTTCTTTTGCACCACCGAGCACGGACAAATTGTTCGCGGCGGCATAACGGACCGTGATTTTGTTTTCACGATCGGGGTAATAATTATTCAAACGACGGGATAATTCACCCGCCAGCGCATCAATGGCGCCGGGCGGTAAGGATGTGGTTTTGGCAATCGTCACTTCAATGCGCATAATAGCCCCCTGCGTTATTAACTGTATATTTATACAGTTAATTCATGCTTATTACAACAGGGGGGTGAAATTTTTAACGTTTAACGCGCCAGCGTACCGTTTCACCGGCAAGGAAGGGCACCAGTGAATCGTCCGATAGGGCAATCGTCTCTGGCACAACATGCTCCTCGCGCACCAATTCGATAAAGGTTTCGTTGACCGGCAGACCATAGAAACGCGGACCATTCAGCGATGTAAACGCTTCAAGATGCGGCAATGCGTTCATCTCTTCAAATACCGTCGCATAGCTGCCCAACGCAGTCGGTGCATTGAAACAACCCGCGCAGCCACAGCTGGCCTCTTTACGATGACGGGCATGTGGCGCAGAGTCGGTGCCCAGAAACGCGCGTTCAAACCCACTGGCAACCAGCTCTCGCAAAGCCTGTTGGTGAACATTGCGTTTGAGGATAGGCAGGCAATAGAGATGTGGGCGCACGCCACCAACTAACATGTGGTTACGGTTAAACATCAAATGCTGAGGGGTGATCGTCGCTGCCAGACGTTCGTTGCCTTCGCGGACATAATCAGCGGCGTCTTTAGTGGTGATGTGTTCGAACACCACTTTCAGGCCGGGCAGGCGTTTACGCAGCGGTTCCATCACGGTTTCAATAAACCGTGCTTCGCGATCGAAGATATCGATCTCTGCCTGTGTCACTTCGCCATGTACTAACAGCGGCATTCCCAGTTTTTCCATGCGTTCCAGTACCGGCATGATTGCATCAATACGGGTGACGCCATGGCTGGAGTTGGTGGTGGCGTTTGCCGGATAGAGTTTTGCCGCTGTGAAGACATTCTCGCTAAAACCGCGCTCGACTTCGTCGGCCTCCAGGCTATCGGTCAGATAGCAGGTCATCAACGGCGTGAAATTATGCCCCGCGGGGACGGCATCAAGAATACGCTGACGATAAGCACGGGCTGCGTCCACGGTGGTCACGGGGGGAACCAGATTGGGCATCACAATGGCGCGGGCGTAAGTTTCGCTGGTCCACGGCACGACGGTTTTCAGCATATCGCCATCACGTAAATGGACGTGCCAGTCGTCAGGACGGCGGATTTTCAAAACCTGGGGTTGTGTCATTGGAATGCTCCGGCTGGTGAGGATCAGTTGTTTTTGCCGGGCACTAAGGATATGCGGAAACGTTTTCGTTTGCATCTTTTTCCTGAAAAAAAGGACGCATTTGCGCCCCCAGTATTCAGTCAGTGAAGGGGATGATAATCTCGCCAGGTTTCACTTCGATGCCTTTGGCGAATTTCTTCGCCAACGCTTCGCCTTTGCTGTTGTCTTCTTTTAGCACATAGGCCGGGCGCTGATTAAAATAGCTGCGCAAAGACTGATTAAGATAAGGTAACAGCGTCTGCAGAACGGTTTGCATCTTCTCTGGCGTGACTGTCGCGTCGACCACTTCCATTTCCTGCAGGTAGATTGCGCCTTTCTCTTTATCAAAAACCGGCAGCGCTTTCATTTTCAACTTGATTACCGCTTTTTGGTTGCCAAAGAGGGAGGTCATGTCCAGATTCGCATCGCCGGTCAGCGTCACTTTATTCGGCTCTTCGCGACCAATTGCGCTGGTCAGGTTGTTCAGCACAATGTGTGCATCCGCGACACCAGGAACGCCGATATCTTTAGCGAAATTGTTGCGTTTTTGCAGCGCCTGATTGATCTCCTGTTCGCTGATGGAATATTGGGTCAGTTGGTTACAGCCCACCAGCACGCCGCTCAATATCAACACCGCGGCAAAAATGATTTTTCTCATGTGTTCCTCAACGTGGTCCGGATGCTTCAGTCCTGGACAGTAGCATGCGTGACACGCTGCGCAAAGACCAGCGGAAAAAGCTGAATGCACTGGCGGAAGCGGGGGCTTCCGCTGGCAGAATAATCAAGCACCCGGTTCCAGCATCCGTTGTTGCAGACGTTTAAGACCAAATTGCCACAGCAGTGCAAAGAAGGTGATAAGGCCTATCAACCCCAGCATCATCCAGGGGAGTTCCGGTTGATTAAAGGCTTTTCCGGCATCAAACAACCAGCCGCCACCGGCGTAACCCAGCGCACCGCCAAACGCCAATCCTAAGCGACTGAACCCCATATAGCTTCCTCGCGCACGGGCATCCGCCAGTTGTGCACCCAGCGTTTCACGTGCAGGTTCGGCAATGATCGACCCGATATAGAACGTGCAAATCAGCGTGAACAATTGCTGTAATGAGCCCACCATACCTACCGGCAGCAGACTAAACGACATCACCAGCAACCCGAACATCAGGCGGTGTTCCAGACGAAAGCGTTTCTCGCTCCAGCGAGCAATCGGATAGAGCAGAGTCAACGACAGGCAGGCCTCAATGGCATACATCCATTTCACCGCTGCCGGCGAACCAGCAATGTCGTTAACCATAATTGGCAGCATTAACATTACCTGTACCGCGAGCATGTAATAGCCGGTCAACGTCAGAACATAGGTCACAAAGCGTTTATCATGCAGTACCCGACCAAGCCCTTCGCGCACAGGGGCTTTCACAGTCGATAATTTCCACGCGGGCAGTAACCAGGCGTTAAACGCGGCGCAAAGAACAAACATTAACGCGCCCACGGCGCAGACGAGACGAAAATCGTATTGTAACAGCCAACTGCCGAGCAAAGCGCCGACAACCGCGCCGGCGCTATCCTGCATCATCAACAGAGAGAAAAAGCGACTACGCTGGTGTGGGCGCACCAGTTTGACCACCAGCGCTGACCGCGGTGGGTCGAACAGTGTGCCACCAAGCCCGGAGAGCAAGCAGGAGAGCCACAACACCCAGGGTTCATGCGCAACGCCCATGGCAATGAAGCCGCCCGCGCGCATCAGCATGCCGGTGACAATCAACGGTTTTGCCCCGAAACGGTCGGCAATGGCGCCACCGAAAATCCCCAGCCCTTGTTGAATAAACTGACGCAAACCGAGGGCAATACCGACCATGAGAGCAGCCCAGCCCAGTTGATCGACGAAGCGAATGGAAATCAGGGGAAAAACGACAAAAAAGCCAAGGACGACCAGCATATTATCGACAAGCAGGAAGTATTTACCCAGGCTCCTTGCCTGCGATATGCGCGCCATTTCCCCTCCGGGAAATTAGAAAGATAAGACAATCTTATTTTGCGGTTTCGCTACTGCTTTTCCCATATTGATGGTGACAATATTTTTTTATCAAAATCAGTCTTTGATTGAGAGTTTTCATCGAAAATGGCGCTTGACGCAGAAAATGCCATGTTGCTGTTTTCCCTGAGCAGCTATGCAAATGTATAGTAAAGGGAAGGGGTTAAAAAAGTCGTGAAACGGAAGGAGTGGTAATGCATGTTTGGCTATCGCAGTAACGTGCCGAAAGTACGCTTAGTAACGGACAGATTGGTGGTGCGCCTCGTCCACGACCGCGACGCCTGGCGCCTGGCGGATTATTACGCTGAAAATCGCCAATTTTTAAAACCCTGGGAGCCCGTGCGCGACGAAAGCCATTGTTACCCTTCCGGCTGGCAGGCACGTCTCGGCATGATCAATGAATTCCATAAACAGGGTACGGCGTTCTATTTCGCGTTGCTCGATCCGGAAGAGAAAGAAATCATTGGTGTGGCGAATTTTTCTAATGTGGTCCGCGGCTCATTCCATGCCTGCTATTTGGGTTACTCCATCGGCCAAAAGTGGCAAGGACAAGGGTTAATGTTTGAGGCTTTGACCACCGCGATCCGCTATATGCAACGTACGCAACATATGCACCGCATAATGGCAAACTATATGCCGCACAATAAACGCAGCGGTGATCTCCTGGCGAGACTCGGCTTTGAAAAAGAGGGGTACGCCAAATCGTATCTGTTAATCGACGGGCAATGGCGCGATCACGTATTAACAGCATTAACCACACAGGAATGGACCCCGGGTCGTTAAGGAGCAAAGATGAAGTATCAATTGAGCGCCGTGGAAGCGCGGGTCATTGGTTGCCTGCTGGAAAAACAGGTGACGACGCCAGAACAATATCCGCTTTCTATTAACGGGGTGGTCACGGCCTGTAATCAGAAAACCAACCGCGAACCGGTGATGAACCTCGGTGAACACGACGTTCAGGACATACTTGATGCGCTGGTAAAACGTCATTATCTGCGTACTGTCAGCGGTTTTGGCAATCGGGTGACCAAATATGAGCAACGCTTCTGCAACTCTGAATTTGGCGATCTGAAACTCACGTCCGCCGAAGTGGCGCTGATCACCACGCTGTTGCTGCGTGGGCCGCAAACTCCAGGCGAGTTACGTGGGCGTGCTGAACGTATGCATCAATTTACCGACATGGCGGAAGTGGAAAGTACCCTCGAGCATCTTGCGACGCGGGAAGATGGTCCGTTTGTTGTGCGCCTGCCCCGGGAGCCGGGTAAGCGAGAAAGTCGTTTTATGCATCTGTTCAGCGGCGATGTGCCGGTGCTGGCTGGCGCTGTTGACGCAGAGGGCCCGGCCGCGGACTCACTGTTGGCGCGCGTTGAAGCGTTGGAAGACGAAGTGGCTGAGTTGAAACAGCGTCTGGATTCGCTTCTCGCACATTTGGGGGATTAACCGTGGCGACATTACGTATTGGTGTTGTAGGTTTGGGTGGTATCGCACAAAAAGCCTGGCTACCGGTATTGGGGGCTGCGACGGACTGGACGCTGGTGGCAGCTTGGTCACCTACCCGGGAGAAAGCCGAACGCATATGTGCAACCTGGCGTATTCCGTATGCGGATTCGCTCGCCAGCCTGGCGGCACAGTGTGATGCCGTTTTTGTTCATACCGCCACCTCGTCGCATTATTCTGTGGTCAGCGAGTTGCTCAATCTTGGCGTACATGTCTGTGTGGATAAGCCGTTGGCGGAAAATTTACAGGATGCGGAACGGCTGGTTGAGCTGGCTGCCCGGAAGAAGCTGACACTGATGGTGGGTTTTAATCGTCGCTTTTCGCCGTTGTACCGGGAATTGAAGCAGCACATGCCGCAGGCTGCCTCGCTACGTATGGATAAACACCGTAGCGACAGCGTCGGGCCGCACGACTTACGTTTCACTTTACTTGATGATTATCTGCATGTGGTGGACACCGCACTGTGGCTGTCCGGGGGCGCAGCGCAATTGAAAAGCGGTACGCTGCTGACCAATGATGACGGTGCTATGGTCTACGCTGAACACCATTTCAGCGTTGAACATCTGCAAATCACCACCAGTATGCATCGCCGTGCGGGGAGCCAGCGCGAGTGGGTTCAGGCTGTTACCGATGGTGGGCTGTTCGATATTACGGATATGCGCGAGTGGCGTGAAGAGCGCGGGCAGGGTGTGATTGCCCGCCCGGTTCCTGGCTGGCAAAGTACTCTGGAGCAGCGCGGCTTTGCCGGATGCGCACGTCATTTTATTGAATGTGTGCAAAATCAGACAGTTCCCGAAACGGCCGGGGAGCAGGCGATTCTGGCGCAACGTATTGTCGAAAAGCTCTGGCGCGAGGCGATGAGCGAATAACCGTCTGTAACATCTGGCGATAGTAATTCGCCTTTTTCCCTGTAGACTAAGCGCTTCGCTGTACACCAACGCCTGCATTGCAGGCGTTGTGTCTTATGGAAACCAGAATGAATCTATTGAAATCGCTGGCGGCAGTCAGTTCCATGACCATGTTTTCCCGCGTGCTGGGTTTCGCGCGTGACGCCATAGTGGCGCGGGTTTTCGGCGCGGGCATGGCGACCGATGCTTTTTTTGTGGCATTCAAATTGCCTAATCTTTTACGCCGTATCTTTGCGGAAGGTGCATTTTCTCAGGCGTTTGTGCCCATCCTTGCGGAATACAAGAGCAAGCAAGGAGATGATGCAACGCGGGTTTTTGTGGCTTACGTGTCCGGTCTGTTGACGCTGGCGCTGGCCGTTGTCACCATCGCCGGGATGCTGGCAGCGCCGTGGGTGATCCTCGTGACCGCTCCCGGTTTTGCCGATACGGCGGATAAATTCGCTTTAACCTCGCAACTGCTGCGCATCACTTTTCCTTATATTCTGTTGATATCACTGGCATCGCTGGCCGGTGCGATCCTCAATACCTGGAACCGTTTTTCCGTTCCGGCGTTTGCACCGACATTTTTGAACATCAGCATGATCGGGTTTGCGCTGTTTGGTGCACCCTATTTCCACCCGCCGGTACTGGCGCTGGCATGGGCGGTAACTGCTGGTGGTGTTCTCCAACTGGTGTATCAACTGCCGCATCTGAAAAAAATAGGTATGCTGGTACTGCCGCGTATCAGTTTCCATGATGCGGGGGCGATGCGAGTCATTAAGCAGATGGGGCCAGCTATTCTTGGGGTCTCCGTCAGCCAGATTTCGCTGATCATCAATACCATCTTCGCCTCTTTTCTGGTTTCCGGTTCTGTGTCGTGGATGTATTACGCTGACCGTTTAATGGAGTTTCCTTCCGGGGTGCTGGGCGTAGCGCTGGGGACAATTCTGCTTCCCTCACTCTCGAAAAGCTTTGCCAGCGGCAACCATGATGAGTATTGCCGGTTGATGGACTGGGGGTTACGGCTCTGCTTTCTGCTGGCACTGCCCAGTGCGGTGGCATTAGGTATCCTGGCAAAGCCGCTGACGGTGTCGCTGTTCCAGTACGGCAAATTCACCGCCTTCGATGCGTCGATGACGCAACGGGCGTTAATCGCCTATTCCGTAGGGCTGATGGGGCTGATTGTGGTGAAGGTTCTGGCTCCGGGATTCTATTCGCGGCAGGATATTAAAACGCCGGTGAAAATCGCCATCGTCACGCTAATCATGACGCAGCTCATGAACCTGGCCTTTATCGGTCCGCTAAAACATGCCGGTCTCTCTTTGTCGATCGGTCTGGCGGCCTGTCTGAATGCCGTGCTGCTCTACTGGCAACTGCGCAAACAGAATATTTTTACGCCGCAACCGGGGTGGACGAGTTTCCTTGTCCGTCTGGTCATTGCGGTACTGGTAATGTCGGCGGCACTGGTGGGCATGCTGTACGTTATGCCGGAGTGGGCACAAGGCACCATGCCTTATCGTCTGCTGCGTCTGATGGCGGTTGTGCTGGTGGGGGTTATCGCTTACTTCGCCACGCTTGCGGTGTTGGGTTTTAAAGTCAAAGAATTTGCACGCCGGACGGCGTAAACAGAAAGGCAGCCAGGGGACGGATCCCCTGGCTAAAAATCAGAATATTAACTGCCTGAACAGATCTAAATAGAGATTTTCTTTCCGCCACGGTTGGCGGTAGAGGTATAACCATTCGCGCCGTAAAGCCCGGGTTCCTGATGCGGTTTCAGAACGTCCAGCGCTTGTTGATTGCGCGCGATTTGCCCTTCCAGCAACCATCCGTTGTGCTGGTTCAGGTCACGCAGATGCTGCGTCTTTTGAGTAATGGTTTGCCAGCGATCGGCGATATCGTCATTTGCGCTATGTTGCGTTTTCTGCGTCGCCCGGCGTTGTTGCTCAAGGTAGTCCAGAGTTGCGAGCAAGGAGCTTTTTTCTTCCGTAATACGCTGTAACGCGCTGCCATTAATGTGGCCCACGGAAAGCTGTTTTTGCTCAGCATCCATCACGTCTTTGAGAGCGCTCAGGATAACTGTCATTTGATCAAGGATGTCTGACAGTCGGTTCATACTGTTATTTACTCTGCAAGTAACTCTTCGCTTCGTCAATCAGGGCATCGGCGATTTTGCCAGTGTCCATCTTCAGTTCACCATTACGGATCGCGATTTTCAGTTGCTCGACGCGTTCTGTATTGATGTCATTTGCCCCTGCCTGCATCAGCTTAGCCTGAGCGCCGCTGATGGTGACGTTGGTGCTGTTCGTCGTCGCGGATTTTTCCAGACGCGTTTTTTGCGTTTGGGCCTCGCTGGCTTCACGCTGTTGTACAGTGTTTACCGGCTTGAGGGGCGATGTCCGATCAATGCTCATAGTGTAGTCCTCACTGAGGTTCCCCGGCGTTTGGGGCCTGTATCTGTAGTCGTTGCTTATATATCGGCAGCCGACGCAAATTCTTTAAAAAGATTATAGGTTAATCAGAATATTCCCATCAGCGTTCACAATCCCGCTGACAATCTGGCCTGAAGACATGCGCACACGGGCGTTTTGCGCCACCGATGCGTTGTTCAGAGCAAGACCTTCGCCGTTCACACTAAAGCCATCGCCTGTCGCCACAACCTGCACACGCTGTCCCGCTTTTATACGCCATGTCTGGCGCAGCATTGACAGTTGTATCGGTTGGTCGGGTGCGAGATCGCGCAAACTTACCGCATCCTGCGCCTGGGTGATATCCAGCATCGTTCTCGGTGGTAACTGATCGAGACGGCCGCGCGCTAATTTCACGCTGCCCGGCTGTAACGTGCTGCCGCGCGCGACTGCTTGTGCGGCCACAACATAGTTACCCGTCGCCTGAACGTTCACTTGCAAATAGCGCTTTGCGCCGGCGCAATTCGCCTGAACACTCAGATTACCCCACAGTTTAGCATTTCCGATGACGCTCAGCTCGGGCTGATCGCAGGCGGGACGCTGATTTTCCGGGGTGCGTATATTTACCACTACCTCATCACTAAATCCAGCAAGACGTTGAGCAAAAAAAGCGGTGAGTTGCGTCTGTAAGTCGGCCGCCTGCGTTAGCGGGCTTAATAACAGTAAGGCCGCAGCCACACAGCCTTTCAGAGTGATCATCGCAGACTCCTGCCTGTTAATGGAATGAGGAGATTTTAACCGCATGGCAAATCTATCAACGCAATAAATAGCGACGCATTTTGCGCTTATTCCAACGATAAGGCTTGCGTAAGGAGATTTAAGCTGTTGGCTAAATAATTGTCATCAGTGGGGGAGCCATGCTCGATAAACTTGATGCCGCACTGCGTTTTCAGCAAGAAGCGCTGAACCTGAGCGCCCAGCGCCAGGAAATCCTGTCGGCAAACATTGCCAACGCCGATACCCCGGGGTACCAGGCGCGCGATATTGATTTCGCCAGTGAACTGAAAAAAGTCATGGAGCGCGGTCGTGCTGAAGAGAGTGGTGTTTCATTGGCGCTGACCTCTTCCCGTCATATTCCTGCGCAAGCAATGACCCCGCCGTCTGCCGATCTGCTGTATCGCATCCCGGATCAGCCCTCTCTGGATGGCAACACCGTGGATATGGATCGTGAGCGTACGCAGTTCGCGGACAACAGCGTGAAATACCAGACCGGTTTAACGGTACTGGGCGGGCAGATCAAAAGCATGATGAGTGTTCTGCAAGGGGGGAATTGATAGATGGCTTTACTGAATATTTTTGATGTCGCTGGCTCGGCGCTGGCGGCGCAGTCCAAACGTATGAACGTGGCGGCCAGTAACCTTGCCAACGCCGACAGCGTTACCGGGCCGGATGGTCAACCCTATCGCGCCAAACAGGTCGTTTTCCAGGTTGATGCCGCACCAGGTCAGGCGACCGGCGGTGTAAAAGTCGCGGATGTTATTGAAAGCCAGGCGCCGGACAAACTGGTTTACCAGCCGGGTAACCCGCTGGCGGACGCCAATGGTTACGTCAAAATGCCGAACGTTGATGTGGTCGGGGAAATGGTCAACACCATGTCCGCTTCACGCAGCTATCAGGCAAACGTTGAAGTACTGAATACGGTTAAGAGCATGATGCTCAAGACCCTGACCCTCGGCCAGTAAAGGAGACGCACAGCATGTCTATCGCTGTAAAAGTTAATGACCCGACCAACTCCGGCGCTGCAGCCAGTACGAAGGGCACAACTACCACTGGGACTAACAGCGCTTCCGACCTGCAGAGCAGCTTTCTGACATTGCTGGTCGCGCAGTTGAAAAACCAGGATCCGACCAACCCGCTGCAAAACAATGAACTGACCACGCAACTTGCGCAGATCAGTACCGTAAGCGGGATTGAAAAACTGAATACCACACTGGGCTCGATCTCCGGGCAGATTGATAACAGCCAGTCCATGCAGGCGACGACGCTGATTGGCCACGGTGTCATGATCCCAGGACAAACCATCCTTGTGGGCAAAGAGACCTCTACGCCATTTGGCGTTGAGCTGACTCAGGCTGCCGACAAAGTGACCGCGACAGTGACCAGTGCGGATGGCACAGTCGTGCGCACCATTGATATTGGTGCGCTGAAAGCGGGCGTCCATACCTTTAGCTGGGACGGCAAACTTTCTGATGGTACAGCAGCGCCAGATGGCTCTTATAAAGTCTCTATCGCTGCCAGCTCAGGCTCAACGCAGTTGGTTGCTCAACCTCTGCAGTTTGCGCTGGTGCAAGGTGTGACCCGCAATAGTAGCGGAAGCACATTAGATTTGGGTACCTACGGTACTACCACCCTCGACGAAGTACGGCAGATTATTTAAAGCCTTAACACTTATCAGGAGTAAGTCATGGCCTTTTCACAAGCGGTCAGCGGCCTGAATGCTGCGGCCACCAACCTCGATGTCATTGGTAACAACATTGCCAACTCCGCCACTTATGGCTTTAAATCCGGATCTGCGTCCTTCGCTGATATGTTTGCCGGTTCTAAAGTGGGGCTCGGTGTTAAAGTGGCGGGCATTACCCAGGACTTTAGCGATGGTACCACCACCAACACCGGTCGTGGTCTTGACGTTGCATTGAGCGGAAACGGTTTCTTCCGTGTGGTCGACAGCAACGGTTCTGTGTATTACAGCCGTAACGGCCAGTTCAAACTGGACGAAAACCGCAACCTGGTGAACATGCAGGGTATGCAGATAACCGGCTACCCGGCTACCGGTACACCGCCGACAGTACAGACTGGTGCGAACCCGGCAGCTATCACCATTCCGAACACGCTGATGGCGGCGAAAACCACCACCACAGCATCGATGCAGATCAACCTGAACTCCACAGACACTACCCCGACGGTTACGCCGTTCGACCCCACTAACGCCAGCACCTATAACAAAAAAGGTTCCGTCACTGTCTACGACAGCCAGGGTAACGCCCATGACATGAACGTCTATTTTGTGAAGAGTGCCACAGCGAATACCTGGGATGTTTATACCCAGGATAGCAGTGTGAGCGGCAGTACGGCAACGCTTGCAACCACCATGACCTTCAATACTAACGGTGCGCTGACGGGCGGGACTTCTGCCTCCATCACTACGGGTACCATCAATGGTGCAACCCCGGCAACGTTCTCGCTGAGTTTCCTTAACTCCATGCAGCAGAACACCGGCTCTAACAACATTGTCGGCACCACGCAGAACGGTTACAAACCGGGCGACCTGGTGAGCTACCAGATTAACGAAGATGGCACCGTTGTGGGGAACTACTCCAACGAGCAGAAACAGGTGCTTGGGCAGATCGTTCTGGCGAACTTCGCTAACTCCGAAGGCTTGCAATCTGAAGGTAACAACGTTTGGTCCGCAACCTCGTCTTCCGGTGTTGCGCTGTTAGGGGCTGCAGGTACCGGTAACTTCGGTAAGTTGACCAACGGTGCGCTTGAAGCATCAAACGTGGATCTGAGTAAAGAACTGGTGAACATGATCGTCGCGCAGCGTAACTATCAGTCGAACGCGCAGACTATCAAAACCCAGGACCAGATCCTTAACACGCTGGTTAACCTGCGTTAATCATCTGACGGGATGGCTTAATGGATCACGCAATATACACCGCGATGGGCGCCGCCAGCCAAACGCTGAATCAGCAGGCTGTCACCGCCAGCAACCTTGCGAATGCTTCAACACCTGGCTTCCGTGCGCAGCTTAATGCGCTGCGTGCAGTACCTGTTGAAGGGCTTTCGTTACCGACCCGTACTTTGGTGGTGGCGTCTACACCGGGTGCCGATATGACGCCCGGTCAGCTGGATTACACCTCTCGCCCACTTGATGTGGCGTTACAGCAGAACGGTTGGTTGGCCGTTCAGACCGCGGATGGTTCGGAAGGGTATACCCGCAACGGTAATATTCAGGTCGGTCCTACCGGTCAGTTGACCATTCAGGGCCACCCGGTGATTGGTGAGGCGGGTCCGATCTCTGTGCCGGAAGGCTCGCAGATCACGATTGCCGCTGACGGTACGATTTCTGCGCTTAATCCTGGCGATTCGGCGAATACCATTGCACCGGTAGGCAAGCTGAAGCTGGTTAAAGCGGAAGGTAAAGAAGTGGTGCGTGGCGATGATGGTCTGTTCCGTGTGAGCCAGGCCGCGCAAGCCACGCGTGGCACGACGTTGCAAGCCGATGCCTCTGTCCGTGTGATGTCGGGCGTGCTGGAAGGCAGCAACGTTAAACCCGTTGAAGCGATGACCGACATGATTGCCAGCGCACGTCGCTTCGAAATGCAGATGAAGGTGATCGGCAGCGTTGATGAAAACGCGCAACGCGCCAATCAGTTGCTGTCACTGGGCTAATAAACAGGATTACCTATGATCAGTTCATTATGGATCGCGAAAACCGGCCTCGACGCCCAGCAAACCAATATGGACGTTATCGCCAACAACCTGGCGAACGTCAGTACCAACGGTTTTAAGCGTCAGCGTGCGGTATTTGAAGATTTGTTGTACCAGACGATGCGTCAGCCTGGTGCTCAGTCTTCTGAACAAACGACATTGCCTTCTGGCTTGCAGATCGGTACCGGTGTTCGTCCCGTTGCGACCGAACGCCTGCACAGCCAGGGCGGCTTGTCACAAACTAACAACACCAAAGATGTTGCCATTAAAGGGCAGGGCTTCTTTGAAGTGCTGCTGCCGGATGGTACCTCAGCGTATACACGCGACGGCTCCTTCCAGGTGGATCAGAATGGTCAGTTAGTCACGGCGGGTGGTTTCCAGGTGCAGCCTGCGATCACTATCCCTGCTAACACCCTGAGCATCACCATTGGCCGCGACGGCGTGGTCAGCGTGACGCAGCAGGGGGCGACAGCGCCGGTGCAGGTTGGCCAGTTAAACCTCACCACCTTTATGAATGACACCGGTCTGGAAAGCATCGGTGAGAACCTGTACACCGAAACCCAGTCGTCCGGGGCGCCAAACTCCACGACACCGGGCCTCAACGGTGCAGGTTTGCTGTACCAGGGGTATGTGGAAACCTCAAACGTAAACGTTGCCGAAGAACTGGTGAATATGATCCAGGTTCAACGCGCTTACGAAATTAACAGTAAAGCAGTATCGACGACCGATCAGATGCTGCAAAAACTGACGCAACTCTAAGGCGTTATCCGGTGCGGTAGTTGCTGCCGTACCGGAACCCTGATTTCGAAGATGAATGCAATGCAAAAATACGCCGCGCGCCGCTACCCAATTATGGCTTTACTGGCCGTTACCCTGACCGGATGTGCCTGGGTTCCTTCAAAACCATTGGTAGAAGGAGCGACCTCCGCTCAACCGATCCCGGGTCCAGTGCCTTTAGTGAATGGCTCGATTTATCAGACCGCGCAGCCAATAAACTATGGCTATCAGCCACTGTTTGAAGACCGCCGTCCGCGTAACGTGGGCGATATGCTGACGATCACGTTGCAAGAAAACGTGAGCGCCAGTAAGAGTTCATCGGCCAATGCCAGCCGCGATGGCAAATCCAGTTTTGGTATCGATACGACGCCTCGTTACCTTGAAGGTCTTTTTGGCAACGCACGTGCCGATCTGAGTTCTTCCGGGAGTAACACCTTCGCCGGTAAAGGCGGCGCGAACGCCAGTAACACATTTAGCGGCACGTTGACTGTGACGGTCGACCAGGTGCTGATCAATGGCAATTTACATGTTGTGGGTGAAAAACAGATCGCTATTAACCAGGGCACTGAATTCATCCGCTTCTCAGGTGTTGTGAACCCACGCACCATCAGCGGCAGCAACACGGTTCAGTCTACTCAGGTGGCTGATGCGCGCATCGAATATGTCGGCAATGGCTACATTAACGAAGCGCAGACGATGGGCTGGCTGCAGCGTTTCTTCCTCAACTTATCGCCGATGTAACCGGGGTGAATTATGTTTAGATATCTGGCTGGAATCGCGTTGGTGCTGATGGCGACTGTCGCCCAGGCCGACCGTATCCGGGATCTCACCAGCGTACAGGGCGTACGAGAAAACTCCTTAATTGGCTACGGCCTTGTTGTTGGGCTTGATGGCACGGGTGACCAGACCACCCAAACGCCGTTTACCACGCAAACATTAAATAACATGTTGTCGCAGATGGGGATCACCGTTCCTACTGGCACTAACATGCAATTAAAAAACGTGGCGGCGGTAATGGTGACCGCGCAATTCCCGGCCTTTGCCCGCCAGGGACAGACAATCGATGTGGTGGTCTCTTCCATGGGGAACGCAAAAAGCCTGCGCGGCGGCACGTTGCTGATGACCCCGCTGAAAGGGGTGGACAGCCAGGTGTATGCGCTGGCGCAGGGTAACATTCTTGTAGGTGGTGCAGGTGCATCTGCTGGCGGCAGCAGCGTACAGGTTAACCAGCTCAACGGCGGTCGCATCACCGGCGGAGCGGTTATTGAGCGTGAACTGCCGTCGCAATTTGGCGCGGGTAACACCATAAACCTGCAACTGAATCAGGAAGATTTCACCATGGCGCAGCAGATTGCCGATACCATCAACCGCAGCCGTGGTTATGGTAGCGCGACTGCGCTGGATGCTCGTACCGTGCAGATCCGTACCTCCAGCGGCGGTACCTCACAGGTGCGTCTGTTGGCGGATATTCAGAATCTGGAAGTCGGTACAACGCAACAGGATGCGAAAGTGATCATTAACTCCCGTACCGGCTCTGTGGTGATGAACCGCGAAGTGGCGCTGGATAACTGCGCAGTCGCGCAGGGTAACCTCTCCGTGACGGTGAACCAGCAGGCTAACGTTAGCCAGCCGAATACGCCGTTTGGGGGTGGTCAAACCGTTGTCACGCCGCAAACGCAGATCGATTTGCGTCAGAGTGGTGGGTCGCTGCAAAGTGTTCGCTCCAGCGCCAATCTGAATAGCGTGGTACGTGCACTGAACGCACTGGGTGCGTCGCCAATGGAACTGATGTCGATTCTGCAGTCTATGCAAAGCGCAGGTTGCCTGCGTGCGAAACTGGAGATCATCTAATGTTGACTGACAGCCGGTTGTTGAGTAGCGCGGCCTGGGACGCGCAGTCGCTGAATGAACTGAAATCAAAGGCCGGACAGGATCCGAAAGCTAACCTGCGGCCGGTAGCGCGCCAGGTGGAAGGGATGTTTGTGCAAATGATGCTAAAAAGCATGCGCGACGCCCTGCCAAAAGACGGTATTTTCAGTAGCGATTCAACCCGGCTGTACACCAGCATGTATGACCAACAGATTGCCCAGCAGATGACCGCAGGCAAAGGTCTGGGGCTGGCGGATATGATGGTGAAACAGATGACCGGCGAACAGGCGCCGGTAGATCCCGCCGATCAAATGCAACAGGTGCCGATGAAGTTCCCTCTGGAAACGGTGACCAGTTATCAAAACCAGGCGCTGACGCAGTTAGTGCGTAAGGCTATGCCAAAAGCGCCTGACGACAGTGATGAACCGTTGACGGGTGACAGCAAAGACTTCCTTGCCCAGCTTTCGCTTCCGGCGCGACTGGCCAGCCAGCAGAGCGGTGTTCCGCATCACTTGATCCTCGCGCAGGCTGCTCTCGAATCTGGCTGGGGCCAACGGCAGATCCCGCGTGAGAACGGTGAGCCGAGCTTTAACATTTTCGGTGTGAAAGCGACACCGAACTGGAAAGGGCCAACCACCGAGATCACCACCACGGAATATGAGAATGGCGAGGCGGTTAAAGTCAAAGCAAAATTCCGTGTGTACAGCTCGTATCTCGAAGCATTGTCTGATTATGTAGGCATGCTGACGCGCAATAAACGCTATGCGGCGGTCACGACGGCGGCAACGGCGGAACAGGGCGCACAAGCGTTGCAAAACGCCGGTTATGCGACCGATCCGAACTATGCCCGTAAGCTGACGAGTATGATCCAACAGCTTAAATCTATGGGTGAAAAAGTCAGCAAAGCCTATAACAGCGACATCGAAAATCTGTTCTGAAATATCTCAAGTTTCGCTCTGGGTTGCCGATAATCGTCAACAGGACTCATGTCTGAAAGTGTATAAGGAACCTCCATGTCCAGTTTGATTAATAGCGCCATGAGTGGGCTCGCTGCAGCCCAGGCAGCGCTTAATACCTCGAGTAACAACATTGCCAGCTATAACGTGGCTGGCTATACCCGTCAGACGACAGTATTGTCGTCGGCTAACAGTACGCTGGGGGCTGGCGGTTGGGTTGGTAATGGTGTCTATGTCTCGGGTGTTCAGCGTGAGTATGATGCTTTCATTACTAACCAGCTGCGCGCGGCGCAAAACCAGAGCAGCGGGTTGACTACGCGCTATGAGCAGATGTCAAAAATTGATGATGTGCTCTCTGGTACTACCAATACGCTTTCGACCAGCCTGCAGGGATTTTTCTCCAGTCTGCAAACGTTGGTGAGCAACGCCGAAGATCCGGCAGCACGTCAGGCTCTGTTAGGTAAAGGCAGTGCGCTGGTTAACCAGTTCAAGGTGGCCGATCAGTATCTGCGTGACCAGGATAAGCAGGTTAACCTGTCTATCAGCTCAAGTGTTGACCAAATCAACAACTACACCAAACAGATCGCCTCCCTTAATGATCAGATTTCCCGTCTGACCGGCGTTGGCGCGGGCGCATCTCCGAATGATTTGCTCGATCAGCGTGACCAGTTGGTCAGCGAGCTGAATAAGATCGTCGGGGTGGAAGTTAGCGTACAGGATGGTAAAACCTATAACCTGACGATGGCTAACGGTTACACCCTGGTGCAAGGCAGTACTTCTCGCCAACTGGCGGCAGTGGCTTCCAGCGCTGACGCATCTCGTACCACGGTTGCCTATGTCGACAATACTGCCGGCAATGTTGAGATCCCGGAGAGACTGATTACTACGGGGTCTCTGGGCGGTTTGCTGGCCTTCCGTTCACAGGATCTGGATCAGACGCGTAATACCCTGGGCCAACTGGCGTTGTCATTTGCTGATGCGTTCAACAAACAGCACACCCAGGGTTACGATTCAGCCGGTGTACAGGGTACAAACTTCTTTACCATCGGTGCGCCGTCTGCCTTAGGCAACGGCAAAAATACTGGCACCGCCGCATTATCACCCGCGGTCAGCGACAGTACGGCTGTTCAGGCGACTGACTACAAAGTGGCTTACGATGGCAGCAACTGGACCGTGACGCGTTTGTCCAACAATACGTCCTTCAACGTTACACCAGATTCCACCGATGGCTCGTTGAATTTTGACGGGCTGAAGGTCAGCGTCAGTGGTACGGCTGCCGCCAACGACAGTTTTACCGTCAAGCCGGTGAGCAACGCGATTGTGAATATGAGCGTGGCGATCACCGATGAGTCGAAAATTGCGATGGCGTCTGTTGCCGGCGACGGTGCGAGCGACAACCGCAACGGGCAGGCGCTGCTCAACCTGCAAAGTGCCAAGAAAGTCGGCGGTAATAAAACCTTTACCGATGCCTATGCCACGCTGGTGAGCGATGTGGGTAACAAAACGTCGACGCTGAAAACCAGCAGTACGACGCAGACTAACGTGGTAACGCAACTGAGCAACCAGCAGCAGTCGATCTCCGGGGTTAACCTCGATGAAGAGTACGGCAACCTGCAACGTTATCAGCAATATTATCTGGCCAACGCGCAGGTTCTTCAGACCGCAAGCACGCTCTTTAATGCGCTGCTGGAAATACGCTAAGTAAGGGGTGAGCAATGCGTATCAGTACTCAAATGATGTACGAACAAAATATGCGCGGTGTGACCAACGCGCAAAGTAAGTGGCTGGCGTATGGTGAGCAAATGTCCACCGGTCAGCGTGTGAACCGTCCGTCTGATGATCCGATTGCCGCCTCTCAGGCAGTGGTGATCTCTCAGGCGCAGGCGCAAAACTCGCAGTATGCCACTGCACGTACATTCGCTACGCAGAAAGTGTCGCTCGAAGAGAGCGTACTGCAACAGGTGACCACAGCAATTCAGGGCGCGCAAAGTACTATCGTGAAAGCGGGCAGCGGTTCGCTCAGTGACGATGACCGCGCTTCTCTGGCAACAGAATTGCAGGGCTATCGCGATCAGTTGTTAAACCTTGCCAACAGCACTGATGGTAATGGTCGCTATATTTTTGCTGGCTACAAGACGGAGTCTGCTCCGTATGACTCAGCAACGGCGACCTACAGTGGGGGTTCGCAGGCAATCAGTCAGCAAGTGGATGCCTCGCGTACTATGGTCATTGCGCACACTGGCGATCAAGTCTTTAACCATATCAGCAGTAACGCTACGCCAGAGCCGATCGATCCGGCAACGGGTCTGCCGGGTACGTCCGAAACGAACCTGTTCAAAATGCTGGATACGGCCGTTGCAGCGCTGAAAACTCCCGTCGCAGGTAATGAAACGGCGAAAGCTGCTGCACAGGCCGTAGTAGATAAAACCAGCCGTGGCCTCGGCAACTCCCTGAACAACGTGTCTACTGTACGCGCTGAGCTGGGTACGCAGTTGAACGAACTGGAAAGCCTTGATTCGCTGGGCGATGACCGTGCGCTGGGTCTGAAGCAACAGTCGAGTGATTTGATCGATGTAGACTGGAACGAAGTGATTTCGTCTTACACCATGCAACAGGCTGCACTGCAGGCGTCTTACAAGGCGTTTAGTGATATGCAGGGGATGTCGCTGTTCCAGCTCAATAAGTAACGTTTTCATTTTGGACATGTCTGGAAACTGGGCATGTTCGCTATGCCCGCTCCATCACCCCGGAGCGGGCTTTTTTTTTTACGCTTTTTGTTCGGCTTGTTGCATCTGGCGGGCATCGATGAGGCGGATAGCCAGTGCGATGAGTGCGGACAGCGTTGCCAACACTATCACACCTTGCCATGAGGCAACCGAGTAGAGTTTACTGCCCAGTGCAGAACCTGCCGCCATACCAATAAACACGCCGGTAAACAGTAGTGCATTCAGCCGACCACGTGCTTGCGGCTCCAGGCCGTAAACCAGATTCTGGTGTGCAACCAGACTGGATTGCAGACCCAGGTCAAAACCGACGGCAGACAATGCAATCAGGATCAGTTGCCCGTGCGGGGGCAGAACGGGCAACAGGAACATCAGAGCAAAAGAAACCATCACCAGACCTGCGCCTAATTGTGTCACTTTCTCTGCGCCCATTTTATCTGCCAGCCCGCCAGCCAGCGGTGCGGCCAGTGCACCGGCCGCACCTGCGATGCCGAAAGTGCCGGCGACAGCGCTACCCAATTGATATTTTTCCAGCAGCATCATCGCCAGGGTTGACCAGAACGCGCTAAAAGCGACAGAAAGAAAACCTTGTGCCATTGCAGCGCGACGCAGTGATGGATAATGTTGCCACAGGTGCGCCATAGACTTCATCAGCGCCGGGTAGCTCAGCGTTGAGTGGGTGGCGAAGCGCGGCAGTACAGACCACATCAGGATACCAATCAGCGCAATGCTAACGGCCGCCACCTGGTACATGACGCGCCAGCCAAATGCCGCGCCAACAAAGCCACTGACGGTCCTGGAAAGCAGGATCCCCAGCAGCAGCCCCGTCATTACCGTACCGACCATTTTCCCCTGTTTACCCGCCGGTGCGAGGATCGCGGCAGCAGGAACAATATCCTGCGCCATGGTGGCGGCCATGCCTAACAGCAGGCTGACAATCAGCAGAGAGGGAAGGTGGCTGGTCAGACTGCATGCCAGCAATAACAGCGCCAGTGCCGCGCTTTTGAACAGAATAAGACGCCGGCGATCATGGCGGTCGCCCAGTGGCAACAGAAACAGGATCCCCAGCGCATAGCCAGCCTGAGTCAGTGTGGGAACCAGCCCCATGCCGTTGATTGTAAGATGCAAGTCGTTGCCCATCAGCGGTAATAGCGGCTGCGAATAGTAAATTGCTGCAACGCTGAATCCTGCGCCGAGCGCGAGGGCAAAAATGACCCAGCCAACAGCATCTGTCGAAAGAGAATGACGGTTCATATGATGGTTCCCCAGAAACGGTGTGTTTTGATTTGTGCGTCGTAACGCTACGGTGTGGGCACATTTTTGCGTATGCCGGTATAGCGCGGTAGCCAGCGGAGTGGTAAAACGGTTATACGTGTAACGTATAAATGTAATAACTATGAAGCGACAAGAACGTATAGATAGAGTGGATCTAATGCGGACGTTTATCCGTATCGTCGAGGCGGGTTCGCTGTCGGCGGCGGCGCGTCAACTGGACACCACACAAGCGACGGTGAGCAGACGCTTGCAGTCGCTGGAAAGCCTGCTTGGCGTGAAACTTTTGTTGCGCACCACCCATGCGATGAAGCTCACGGATGATGGAGAACGGTGTTATCAGCATGCGAAACGTGTGGCGGATGCATGGGTTGCACTTGAGGATGAGCTGAGTCAGTCGGACGATGAACCGGTGGGAATGTTACGGGTACGAGCGCCGCATGCGTTTGGTCAGGAGCAATTGCTGGGGCCGTTAACGCAATTCCTGGAGCGTCATCCACAGCTATCGGTGGAGTGGATACTTAATGACAAAAAGGTGGATTTTCTTAGCGCGAATATCGATTGCGCCATTCGTGTGGGGGCGGAAGTCGATCCAGCGACCGTGTCAGTGTTGCTGGCGGAAGTGCCTCGCAGTCTGGTGGCGGCACCCGCAGTACTTGCGCGTTTTCCTGCAATAGAAACGCCACAACAGCTCTCCGCATTGCCATGGATAGCCCTGAATACGTTCTACCAGCACGAAATTCATCTTACGCATCAGCACAGTGGTGAGACGGAGCAGGTGGTGATTTCGCCCCGGCTTTATACGGATAGCCTTTATGCAGCACGTAACACCGTCATTGCAGGGCTGGGTGTGGCGGTGATCTCCAGTTGGGCGGTAGAGGAAGAAATTCGTGCCGGTAAGCTGGTGGCGCTGTTGCCGGAGTGGCAGGCAGCACCATTGCCAGTGCATCTGGTTTACCCGTGGGCACGTTACTATCCCGCGCGGTTACGTAAGTTTTTGCAACTGATGCGGGAAGTGATGCCAGGGCTGGGCGGTATGCGCCAGCCAGTGCATCGGGCATAAAAAAGCCGACCCGGAGGTCGGCTTTTACTGCCAGTCGGGTTAGTTGACTGACGGCGGTTTTGTTGCCGGCGCGGTAGCGGAGTGCGTAGCGCTGTGGCCGCCTGCCGCTCCTTTACCTGTGAATCCGAACTCCGGACGTACCCAATCGCTATGACGCGGTGCTTCCGGCACGTAGGCTGGCGCAGGCGCTTTAGTCATTGGCGCAGTGGCAATCTTACGTGCCGCCGGCGCTGCTGCAGCAGGGATGACCGGCACTTCGATAACCGGCGTCGCGGTTTCTTCCGTTACGTCTTCGGCCACGGCAGTTTCAGCCACCGGTTCTGCAACCACTGGGGGTTGTGCTGGCTGCACGTTTTCAATCACCGCTTCAGCGACGGTGCGATCTTCCTCAGCAATCAACTGCGGCTGATCCTCTACCGGGCTTTCAATGACTTCCGGATGCGTGGTTTCAACGACGACAGGTTCAGGTGCTTCAACAGGCGTTTGCGGTTCAGCAATCGCAGGTTCAGCGGTTGCAGTTTCGGCCGTTTCAACCGGAGCAGACGCTTCTGGCGCTTCAGCGGGCTGACTGGCGACCAGTTGCGCTTCGGCGATAGCGGGAGCGACATCCTGCTCAGTGGCGACATTCTGTTCCACTTCGCTGTCCTGAACCTGCTGCTCATCCTGAGGACGCGCAACCGGATAGCTGATCCATACCTTACCGGAGGCCATTTCCGGCGATGCGCAGGCAACGGTCAATGGCATTGCGGATTGCAGCGGGTAGCGCTCATCGCGGTAGCGACGGCGACGCTGACCGCTGACGCGCAGGTGGCGCGGTGAACGGCGTGAGCGGCGCGGCATCGCGTTTTCACGCGTATCCCCGTTCTCATCCTGTTCCTGTGCGTTGGCACTGTCTGCAACGACAGGCAGCTCGACTTTCGCCAGTTCAGTGCGTGGAGCGGGTACGTCCTGGACAGCATCCTTTTCAACAACGGTTTCTGCATTCTGCTCGCCAACGCGGACTTTCTGGTTCAGCTGACGTTGCTTACGGCGCGGCATCGTCTGTACACGCTCTTCCTGTTCCGTTTCCGGCGCAGTTTGTTCATCGCGGCTCAGCTCTTTCACATCCTGCTGCGCCTGACGTTTTTCATCATTACGGCGGCGATTGCGTTCACGGCGCGGTTGCTGCTCGTCACGCGGCTTCGCCTTATCAGCCTCTTCTACGGCAACTGGCTGGCGAACATCGCGGGCCTCTGCATTCTGCTGTGATTTTTCACGGCGATTGCGGCGATTTTCTTCGCGGCCTTCGCGGTTGTCACGGCCTTCACGCGCTTCATTACCTTCACCGCGGGAATCACGGCGCTCATTACGATCGCGACGGTTGCCCTGACGGGATTTACGACGATCCTGCTGGCGATCTTGTTTCTCGCCCGCATTTTTCTTCTCTTCTTCTTTCACTTCAACCGATGCAGGCGCAGCTTCGCTGGCGAACAGGCCTTTCAGTGCGGAGAAGAAACGGCCCAGCAGACCCGGCGAGGACTGGGCGACGACAGAGGCTGGCTGTGCAGCGACTGCAGGTGTAGGCGCAGGCGCTTGTGGTACTGGCGGAACATCTGGCATGACGAAAGTGGCCAGCGCGGGTTGTTCCGGACGTTTACGTTCCGGAACGTCTTCTTCAGACGGCAGCGCCATTGCTTCTTCATGCAGTTTTGGCAGCAGATAGCTCAGGGTCGGGGTCTCTTCACCTTTACGCACGCGCAGTACGGAGTAGTGCGGGGTTTCCATCTGATCGTTCGGAACGATCACGCAGCGTACGCCACCCTGACGGGCTTCGATAGCGCTGACGGCAGCACGTTTTTCGTTCAACAGGTAAGAAGCGACCTGCACCGGAACGATGGCATGCACCTCCTGCGTGTTTTCTTTCAGCGCTTCTTCTTCGATCAAGCGCAGAATAGACAGCGACAAGGATTCGTTGTCACGAATGGTGCCAGTGCCGCTACAGCGTGGGCAAACGTGATGGCTGGACTCGCCAAGCGACGGGCTCAGACGCTGGCGGGACATTTCCAGCAGACCGAAGCGGGAAATATGGCTGATTTGAATACGCGCACGGTCCTGACGCACCGCTTCACGCAGACGGTTTTCCACAGCACGCTGGTGACGTACTGGCGTCATGTCGATGAAGTCGATAACAATCAGGCCGCCAAGGTCGCGCAAGCGCAACTGACGGGCAATTTCGTCTGCCGCTTCCAGGTTAGTGTTAAACGCCGTCTCTTCGATATCGCCGCCGCGGGTTGCGCGAGCGGAGTTGATGTCGATAGCGGTCAGTGCTTCGGTCGTATCAATAACGATAGAGCCGCCGGAAGGCAGGCGCACTTCACGCTGGAAGGCAGACTCGATCTGCGACTCAATCTGGTAGTGGCTGAACAGCGGGATTTCACCGGTGTACAGTTTGATTTTGCTACTGAAATCCGGACGACCCAGCGCGGAGATATGCTGGCGAGCCAGCTCAAGCACTTTCGGGTTATCGATCAGGATTTCGCCGATGTCCTGGCGCAGGTAATCGCGGAAAGCGCGCACAATCACGTTGCTTTCCTGGTGGATCAGGAACGGCGCCGGGCGGCTTTCTGCGGCTTTCTGGATGGCATCCCAATGTTTCAGACGGAAGCTCAGATCCCACTGCAGTGCTTCGGCAGATTTGCCCACGCCTGCTGTACGGACAATAAGACCCATGCCATCCGGCAGTTCCAGACTGGACAGCGCTTCTTTCAGTTCGGTGCGGTCGTCGCCTTCGATGCGACGGGAGATACCGCCCGCACGTGGGTTATTTGGCATCAATACCAGGTAGCTGCCAGCAAGGCTGATAAAGGTGGTAAGCGCCGCGCCTTTGTTGCCGCGCTCTTCTTTATCGATCTGAACAATGACTTCCTGACCTTCGCGCAGCACATCTTTGATGTTCGGACGGCCATGGGCGTTGTAGCTGGCAGGGAAGTATTCGCGGGCGATTTCTTTAAGAGGGAGAAAACCGTGGCGTTCAGCTCCGTAATCAACAAATGCAGCTTCGAGGCTCGGTTCAATGCGGGTGATTTTGCCTTTGTAGATGTTCGCTTTTTTCTGCTCGTGACCCGGGCTTTCGATATCCAGGTCGTACAGGCGCTGCCCATCAACAAGGGCGACACGCAACTCTTCCTGCTGAGTTGCGTTGATTAACATTCTTTTCATCGTAACTTACTCATTATTCTTACATTGACGACTAAGCTGCGGGCATGATGACGCCTTTCCGGGGGAGAACCGATGGCCTCGTGACTATTCACGTCGCCAACCTCACGGTTGTCGTTCGCTTAAGAGGCGCAGTGTGTCGGCTGCCTGTATTTCCTGTGGAAAACACAGCGCAATTATCAGGGGAACAGCCTGGGAAAAACTCTCCAGAGAAGATTCCATCTACCGGTAAGGACTGCAACCCGCAGCCCGCTAACTGCCTGAAAGTTCAATACGTCTTACGCCATTGCTGCGTGTATGATCGGACAGGCAAAACTGGTCATTCCGCTCATTTACTTGTTTTAGCAAAATTCAACACGGAAAACGGCAACATTATTCCTTGCGAACCCTGTTATAGCAAGCTGACTTTTACCATTTATCACCCGGTTACTCACAGTTTTTTCACCTTTGACCACGGATCGGTTTAATAACCGCCGAATCAACTGTGTAAAACGCAGCAAGCCAGGTTCAAAGGTAAATATAAGCATATAAAAATGAGTGGCGCTAATCATCCAGGCTATTTAGAATCGCCACCCATGAAAACTGAGACGCCATCCGTAAAATTTGTTGCCATTTCCGCTGACGAAGCGGGGCAACGCATCGATAATTTTTTGCGCACCCAACTAAAAGGTGTGCCCAAGAGCATGATCTACCGCATTTTGCGTAAAGGCGAAGTGCGGGTGAACAAAAAACGCATCAAACCGGAGTACAAGCTGGAAGCCGGTGATGAAGTGCGCATTCCACCAGTACGTGTGGCGGAGAGAGAAGAAGAGGCTGTTTCGCCGCATCTGCAAAAAGTCGCTCAGTTAAGCGATGTCATTCTCTACGAAGACGATCATATCCTGGTGCTGAATAAACCTTCCGGCACGGCAGTGCATGGCGGCAGTGGGTTGAGTTTTGGCGTGATCGAAGGGCTGCGGGCGTTACGTCCTGAGGCGCGGTTCCTTGAATTGGTGCACCGTCTTGATCGTGATACCTCCGGTGTCCTGCTGGTGGCGAAAAAGCGTTCAGCACTGCGTTCTCTGCATGAGCAGTTGCGCGGCAAGGATATGCAGAAGGATTACCTGGCGTTGGTGCGTGGGCAATGGCAGTCCCATGTCAAAGTGGTGCAGGCGCCGTTGCTGAAAAATATCCTGCAAAGCGGTGAGCGTATTGTGCGTGTGAACAGTGAAGGCAAGCCCTCGGAAACCCGCTTTAAAGTGGAGGAGCGCTATGCGTTCGCCACGCTGATGCGTTGCAGTCCGGTGACGGGCAGGACGCACCAGATCCGTGTGCATACGCAACATGCCGGGCATCCCATTGCTTTTGACGATCGTTATGGCGACCGTGAATTTGACAAGCAACTGGCCTCAACCGGTTTGTCGCGCCTGTTTTTGCATGCAGCTGCGCTTAAGTTTACCCATCCGCACACTGGCGAAACGCTGCGTATTGAAGCACCGCTGGATGATGCGCTCAAACACTGCCTGCACGTCCTGCGTAATGCTAAATGATATTTCCCCTCTCGTCCGGAGAGGGGAAGAGTGCTTCGGCTAGGGTTTTAGCCATTTATCCAGCCACGGAAAAACCTCATCCTGCTGTTCCTGGTAGAAAACGTGCCCCAGTTCTGGCCAGGTTTTTGTGACCAGTTTGTCTTTGGCATTTTGTGATGACCAGATCTTCTCCACTTTTGTGAACGCCTCCTGCACAGCTTCCGCCGGGAACAGTTTGTCTTTGCCGCCGCTATAAATCAGCATGGGTTTCGGCGCTGCGATGCTGGCGATATCGGGAATGTCCATATGCGCAGGCATGCCGGGGTGCAACATATAAAAGGCGGATTGCCCACGCAGAACATTATTCCCCGGTTGCATCAGGCCATTGTAGGTACCAAACCATGAAATTACGGCCGTCGCTGCGACCTTATCGCTCAGCGCCGCCAGTTGCCATGCGCGGAAACCGCCCATCGAAAATCCCACCACGCCGATACGCTGTTTGTCCACCTGGGGATGAGAAGCGATAAAATCCACCGTGCGCATATCTTCATAGGCCACTTCTCCACCGAGTGAGCGACCAAGATTAAAGTAGTTACTTGCCAGCGCCTGCTGCTGCTCGTAAACCATTGGACCGCGATCGCCCCAGCCGCGGCTATCGATGGCAATGACCGCATAACCGCGCTTCGCCAGTTCATCGCCAATAAATTTACCGCTGAAGAATTTGTCGGCCCAGGCTTGCGCGCTGGCCAGTTTTTCTGCATCACCCCAAGGACGGATCACCTTCTCTTTGCCAATATCAAATTTTGAACCGTGATCGTGAAGTAATACGATGGCAGGGTGGGGGCCGGGCGTTTTGGGCATGAGTAGCAGTGCAGCGATGCGATTATCATCCGTGATTGTTATCGCCAGCTTTTCGGCGATATAGCTGCCGCGATCCTCGTTAGCAATAGCGTGTGGAGCAAAAGGTTGTGTTGCATTTGGGGTGAGCAGTGCGTTGCGAAATAACCGGCGGCTGTGGGTTTGCCATTGCGAGAAATGGCTATATTTCCCGGATAACCAAGAATCAGGGTAGTGCATCTGTGCTTTCAACGTCTGCCACCCAGCGGGCAGGTTACCTTCGACAATGCCCTGCGTTTGCCACTCTTCCTGTGCAGTGGCGTTAACGGACGCCAGCAGAGTTAGCGTCAGCGCCAGGCTGCGGAAAATATTCATCACCCCTCCTTTTAATTAAAACATTGTTTCAATATTGGTGATGAATGTAAGGGGTGATTAAAAAAGAATCTGTGATCGGTAAAGCATTAACTTAACAGCGGGTTACAGTGCTCACGTCGCAGCATCTGGCATAAGGCAATTAACGGCAGGCCCACCAGTGTATTCGGGTCGCGACCGTCGAGGCGTTCAAACAGCGCGATCCCCAGGCCTTCACTCTTAAAGCTGCCAGCACAATTCAGCGGGCGCTCTTTACGCACATAATCGTCGATCTCCTGCTCACTCAAGCGGCGAAAGTGGACATCGAAAGGTTCACATTCAGTCTGTATGTGGCCGGTTGCCGAATTATACAACGCAAGACCTGTATAAAAAGTGACGATATTTCCGCTGGCTTTCATTAATTGCTGGCGCGCATTTTCTTCCGTGTGAGGTTTACCGGTAATTTCACCGTCAAGCACACAGACCTGATCTGAACCAATAATCAGATGTTGGGGCCAGGCGTGTGCCAGTGATTGTGCTTTTTCTTGCGCCAGGCGCTGGACCAGATGGCGTGGAGACTCGCCAGGGCGCGGTGTTTCGTCGGTGTGCGGTGCAGCGCATTCAAAAGATAACCCCAGTTTTTCCAGCAGGGCGCGACGATACGGAGACGTTGAAGCAAGGATGAGAGCAGACATATTTTTTTCACCAAATATGGCTTAACAATGACAGGCATTTTAAACTGTAGGCCGCAATGTGTGCGAATTATTGGCAAAAGGCAACCTCAGGCTGCCTTTTTCTTTGACTCTATGACGTTACAAAGTTAATATGCGCGCCCTATGCAAAAGGTAAAATTACCCCTGACTCTTGATCCGGTTCGTACGGCTCAAAAACGCCTTGATTACGAGGGTATCTATACCCCCGAGCAGGTTGAGCGTGTTGCCGGGTCTGTAGTCAGCGTGGACAGTGATGTGGAGTGCTCCATGTCGTTCGCTATCGATAATCAGCGTCTTGCCGTGTTAACCGGAGAGGCGAAGGTAACGGTATCGCTCGAATGCCAGCGCTGCGGGAAGCCGTTCACCCATCATGTTCACACAACGTATTGTTTCAGTCCTGTGCGTTCAGATGAGCAGGCTGAAGCACTGCCGGAAGCGTATGAGCCGATTGAGGTTAACGAATTCGGTGAAATCGATCTGCTGGCCCTGGTTGAGGATGAAATCATTCTCTCCTTGCCAGTAGTTCCGGTGCATGATTCTGAACACTGTGAAGTGTCCGAGGCGGACATGGTCTTTGGTGAATTGCCTGATGAAGCGCAAAAACCAAATCCATTTGCCGTATTAGCCAGCTTAAAGCGTAAGTAATTAAGGAGTAAGGTCCATGGCCGTACAACAGAATAAACCAACCCGTTCCAAACGTGGCATGCGTCGTTCCCATGACGCGCTGACCGCAGTCACCAGCCTGTCTGTAGACAAAACTTCTGGTGAAACCCACCTGCGTCACCACGTTACCGCCGACGGTTTCTACCGCGGTCGCAAGGTTATCACTAAGTAATCACGCGCAAGCGTGATGAAGCTTAGTGAGGATTTCCCCGCGTAAGCGGGGATAAACCGAACCAGGCTGCGACGATACCTTGACACGTCTAACCCTGGCGTTAGATGTCATGGGAGGGGATTTTGGTCCTTCCGTGACAGTGCCTGCAGCTTTGCAGGCACTGAACTCTAATTCTCAACTCAATCTTCTTTTAGTCGGCGATCCCGACGCTATCACGCCATTACTTGCCAAAGCTGATTTCGAGCAGCGTTCGCGTTTGCTTATCGTTCCTGCACAGTCAGTTATTGCCAGTGATGCGCGTGCCGCGCAGGCTATTCGTAACAGTCGCGGTAGTTCAATGCGCATTGCGCTTGAACTGGTGAAAGCAGGGCGCGCCCAAGCCTGCGTGAGTGCAGGTAACACTGGCGCGTTGATGGGGCTGGCGAAAATGTTGCTCAAACCGATTGAAGGTATTGAGCGTCCGGCGTTGGTGACGGTGTTGCCTCATCAGCAAAAGGGCAAAACAGTAGTGCTGGATCTTGGCGCTAATGTGGATTGTGACAGTACAATGTTGTCGCAATTTGCGGTAATGGGCGCAGTCATGGCGGAAGAGATCCTTGGGATTACAAATCCGCGCGTTGCGTTACTGAATATTGGTGAAGAAGAAACCAAAGGCCATGACAGTATCCGCGATGCTGCTGCATTATTACGCTCGGTTCCAGCAATGAACTACATTGGCTATCTGGAAGCGAATGAATTGCTCACCGGCAAAACGGATGTGTTGGTTTGTGACGGTTTCACAGGAAATGTCACATTAAAAACCATGGAGGGTGTTGTCAGAATGTTCCTTTCGTTGCTGAAATCTCAGGGCGAGGGGCAAAAAAGGTCGTGGTGGCTGATTTTATTAAAGCGTTGGTTACAAAAAAGCCTGACAAGGCGATTCAGTCACCTCAACCCCGACCAGTATAATGGCGCCTGTCTGTTAGGATTGCGCGGCACGGTGATTAAGAGTCATGGTGCAGCCAATCAGCGAGCCTTTACCGTCGCGATTGAACAGGCAGTGCAGGCGGTGCAGCGGCAGGTTCCACAACGGATTGCCGCTCGCCTGGAATCTGTGTACGCCCATCCTGCTTCGCCTGCATCAAGCGACGAAAATCAGAGTGTGTGTATATTACCCGAGAGTGACTGAGCGTACATGTATACGAAGATTATTGGTACCGGCAGCTTTCTGCCCGAGCAGGTTCGAACAAACGCCGATCTGGAAAAAATGGTCGAAACGTCTGATGAATGGATTGTCAGCCGTACAGGGATCCGTGAGCGCCGCATCGCCGCTGCAAACGAAACTGTTTCGACCATGGGCTTTGAGGCCGCTAAACGCGCGCTGGAAATGGCCGGCATCGATAAAGATCAGATTGGTTTGATCATTGTTGCGACGACATCCGCGACGCATGCATTCCCGAGCGCGGCTTGCCAGATTCAGAATATGCTGGAGATCAAAGGCTGTCCGGCGTTTGATGTTGCTGCAGCCTGCGCTGGTTTTACCTATGCGCTGAGCATCGCCGATCAATATGTTAAAACCGGCGCGGTGAAACATGCACTGGTGATTGGTTCTGATGTGCTGGCGCGGACGTTGGATCCGGAAGATCGCGGGACGATTATTCTGTTTGGCGACGGTGCTGGCGCTGTTGTACTTGGTGCATCTGAAGAGCCGGGTATCATCTCTACACATCTTCACGCGGATGGTAGCTATGGTGAACTGCTGACGTTACCGAATCTGGATCGCGTGACGCCGGAAAACTCCACTTACCTGACAATGGCGGGTAATGAAGTCTTTAAAGTGGCGGTCACTGAACTGGCGCGTATTGTTGATGAAACATTGGCGGCCAATAATCTGGAGCGCAGCGAGCTTGACTGGCTGGTGCCACATCAGGCTAACCTGCGAATTATCAGCGCGACAGCGAAAAAACTGGGTATGTCGATGGACAATGTTGTTGTGACGTTAGATCGTCACGGCAACACTTCTGCGGCTTCCGTTCCCAGCGCGCTTGATGAAGCGGTACGCGACGGGCGCATTAAACCGGGTCAGTTGATCCTGCTCGAAGCGTTCGGTGGTGGGTTTACCTGGGGCTCCGCGCTGGTTCGTTTCTGAGTATAAGGATAAAAACATGACGCAATTTGCATTTGTGTTCCCCGGGCAGGGTTCCCAAACGGTTGGTATGTTGGCTGATATGGCTGCAACTTACCCGGTGGTTGAACAGACGTTTGCTGAAGCTTCTGCGGTGCTGGGTTATGATCTCTGGGCGCTGGTACAACAAGGCCCAGCGGAAGAACTGAATAAAACCTGGCAGACGCAACCAGCGCTGTTGACGGCTTCCGTCGCGCTGTGGCGCGTATGGCAGCAGCAGGGCGGTAAAGCGCCTGCGTTGATGGCGGGGCACAGTCTCGGTGAATATTCTGCGCTGGTGTGCGCAGGCGTGCTGGCTTTCGCTGACGCGGTACGTCTGGTTGAGCTGCGTGGTAAATTTATGCAGGAAGCTGTCCCGGAAGGAACAGGCGCCATGTCGGCAATTATCGGTCTCGATGATGCGTCGATTGCCAAAGCCTGTGAAGAGTCTGCCGAAGGTCAGGTGGTGTCGCCGGTGAACTATAACTCACCGGGGCAGGTCGTCATTGCAGGGAATAAAGAAGCGGTTGAACGCGCTGGCGCAGCCTGTAAAGCCGCTGGCGCGAAACGTGCTCTGCCGTTACCGGTCAGCGTACCGTCTCACTGTGCGTTGATGAAACCTGCCGCAGAAAAACTGGCCGCTGAGCTGAACAGCATTACGTTTAATGCACCGCAGATCGCGGTTGTGAATAATGTGGATGTGAAGTGCGAAACAACGCCGGAAGCGATTCGTGACGCGCTGGTGCGTCAGCTTTATAGCCCAGTTCAGTGGACGAAGAGCGTTGAGTTTATGGCGGCGCAGGGCATTGAGCACCTGTATGAGGTTGGCCCGGGTAAAGTCCTCACTGGTCTGACTAAACGTATTGTTGACACCCTGACTGCATCGGCCCTCAATGAGCCGAACGCGATGTCTGAGGCACTTGCGCAATAAAAGAGGAAAACCATGAGTTTTGAAGGAAAAGTCGCGCTGGTTACCGGTGCAAGCCGCGGTATTGGCCGTGCAATTGCTGAGACGCTTGTTGCGCGTGGCGCAAAAGTTATCGGTACTGCGACCAGCGAAAATGGTGCTAAGGCGATCAGCGATTATTTAGGTGCGAACGGTAAAGGTCTGCTGTTGAATGTGACCGATGCAGCATCTATCGAATCCGTTCTGGAAAATATCCGCGCGGAGTTTGGCGAGGTTGATATTCTGGTTAATAATGCCGGTATCACCCGTGATAACCTGCTGATGCGCATGAAAGATGACGAGTGGAACGATATCCTCGATACCAATCTTTCATCTGTTTTCCGTCTGTCAAAAGCGGTAATGCGCGCTATGATGAAAAAGCGTCATGGGCGTATTATCACTATCGGTTCTGTGGTCGGTACCATGGGAAATGCTGGTCAGGCCAACTATGCTGCGGCTAAAGCGGGTCTTATCGGTTTCAGTAAATCGCTGGCGCGTGAAGTTGCGTCCCGCGGTATTACGGTGAACGTTGTTGCTCCGGGCTTTATTGAAACGGACATGACGCGTGCGCTGTCTGATGATCAGCGTGCGGGTATCCTGGCGCAGGTTCCTGCGGGCCGTCTTGGCGGCGCTCAGGAAATCGCCAGCGCGGTTGCATTTTTAGCCTCTGACGAGGCAGGTTACATCACTGGTGAAACCCTGCACGTCAACGGCGGAATGTATATGGTTTAACCACGATGAAATTTATTTGCGTTATTAGGGGGAAAAGCCTCAGAATAGCGTAAAATCGTGGTAAGAACTGCCGGGATTTAGTTGCAAATTTTTCAACATTTTATACACTACGAAAACCATCGCGAAAGCGAGTTTTGATAGGAAATTTAAGAGTATGAGCACTATCGAAGAACGCGTTAAGAAAATTATCGGCGAACAGCTGGGCGTTAAGCAGGAAGAAGTTACCAACAATGCTTCCTTCGTTGAAGACCTGGGCGCTGATTCTCTTGACACCGTTGAGCTGGTAATGGCTCTGGAAGAAGAGTTTGATACTGAGATTCCGGACGAAGAAGCTGAGAAAATCACCACCGTTCAGGCTGCCATTGATTACATCAACGGTCACCAGGCGTAAGTGAACATCTCCAGGCGGTCACTCGACCGCCTGAGTTTTATCTAATAATCCCACGAATCTCTTTATTTATCCCTCCCTGGAGGACAAACGTGTCTAAGCGTCGTGTAGTTGTGACCGGACTGGGCATGTTGTCTCCTGTCGGCAATACCGTAGAGTCTACATGGAAAGCTCTCCTTGCCGGTCAGAGTGGCATCAGCCTGATCGACCATTTCGATACTAGCGCCTATGCAACCAAATTTGCTGGCTTAGTAAAGGATTTTAACTGTGAAGACATCATCTCGCGCAAAGAACAGCGCAAGATGGATGATTTCATTCAATATGGAATTGTGGCTGGCGTACAGGCCATGCATGATTCTGGCCTTGAAGTCACCGAAGAGAACGCATCCCGTATTGGCGCAGCGATTGGCTCCGGCATTGGCGGTCTCGGCCTGATTGAAGAAAACCACAGCTCTCTAGTCAACGGTGGACCGCGTAAAATCAGCCCGTTCTTCGTTCCGTCGACGATTGTGAACATGGTGGCAGGTCATCTGACTATCATGTTCGGCCTGCGTGGTCCGAGCATTTCAATTGCAACGGCGTGTACATCCGGCGTGCATAACATCGGTCATGCGGCGCGTATCATTGCTTATGGCGATGCTGATGCGATGCTCGCAGGTGGTGCAGAGAAAGCCAGTACCCCGCTGGGCGTTGGCGGATTCGGCGCAGCGCGCGCACTCTCCAACCGTAATGACAACCCGCAGGCGGCAAGCCGTCCGTGGGACAAAGACCGTGATGGTTTTGTACTGGGCGATGGCGCCGGTATCATTATGCTTGAAGAGTACGAGCACGCGAAAAAACGCGGCGCGAAAATTTATGCAGAAATCATCGGGTTTGGCATGAGCAGTGATGCCTACCACATGACTTCTCCACCGGAAAACGGTGCGGGCGCGGCACTGGCGATGGTCAATGCATTGCGTGATGCTGGCATTGAGCCGGGGCAGATTGGCTATGTGAACGCACACGGTACTTCCACTCCGGCGGGTGATAAAGCTGAGGCGCAGGCGGTGAAATCGGTATTTGGCGACGCAGCAAAACGCGTGATGGTAAGCTCCACCAAATCCATGACCGGTCACCTGTTAGGTGCTGCAGGCGCTGTTGAGTCTATCTACTCAATTCTCGCGCTTCGCGATCAGGCCGTTCCGCCAACCATCAACCTGGATAACCCGGATGAAGGTTGCGATCTGGACTTCGTGCCACACGAAGCGCGTCAGGTCAGCGGCATGGAGTACACTCTGTGTAACTCCTTTGGCTTCGGCGGTACTAATGGTTCGCTGATCTTCAAAAAAGTCTGATTATCTGAGCCATATTAAGGCCCGCTTGTCGGGCCTTTTCTATTCGGTTTTCTCCGCTTGTTCTCTGCTTTTCATCCTGCCAAACTGTCCGGCCACGCATAAGGAGCCTCTATGTTCTTGATTAATGGCATTGAGCAGCAAACGCTTGCCGCCACTGACCGGGCAACACAATTTGGCGACGGTTGTTTTACCACTGCGCGCATTATTGACGGGCAGATCCAGTTTCTGGCTGCACATCTGCAACGCTTACGGCAAGCATGTGAGCGTTTATTTATTCCGTTCGCCGACTGGCCAGTGCTGGAGCGGGAGATGAGCACGCTGGCGAAGGAAAAAGTCGATGGTGTCGTAAAAGTCATCATCAGCCGCGGCGCAGGCGGTCGAGGTTATAGTACGGCAAACTGTATTACTCCTACGCGTATCCTTTCTGTTTCCGCTAACCCGGCGCATTACGAGCGCTGGCGGCAGGATGGCGTGACGCTGGTGCTCAGTCCGGTTCGTCTTGGGCGAAACCCTCTGCTGGCAGGCATTAAACATCTTAACAGGCTGGAGCAAGTACTGATCCGCGCTCACCTGGAACAGACTGAGGCTGATGAAGCGCTGGTACTGGACAGCGATGGCTGGCTCACTGAGTGTTGTGCGGCCAATCTTTGTTGGCGTCGGGGCAGGGATGTTTTTACTCCCCGCCTGGATCAGGCCGGCGTAGATGGCATTATGCGCCAATATTGTATGCAGCAACTGGCATCTTCAGGTTTTAACGTTGTCGAAGTGAATGCGCGGCAGGATGTGTTGCAGCAAGCAGATGAAGTCTTTATTTGCAACGCGCTGATGCCGGTAGTCCCGGTCCGGCAGTGGGGTGATCTCCACTGGACCGCGCGTGATTTGTATCACTTTTTATCCCCCCTGTGTGAGCAGATAAATCAGTCATGAAGAAAATGTTACGTTTTGTTCTTCTCCTGCTGGCGGCGATGGTTATCGCAGCGGGAGCAGGTGTGTGGAAGGTTCGCCAATTGGCTGACAGCACGATCCTGATCAAGGAAGAACACATTTTTTCCCTACCGGCCGGAACGGGGCGTCTTGCCTTGGGTGAACAGTTGTACAACGAGAAGGTGATCAACCGTCCGCGGGTATTCCAGTGGTTGCTTAAGCTGGAACCGGATCTCTCGCACTTTAAAGCCGGGACCTATCGTTTTACGCCAGGTATGACCGTTCGTGAAATGTTGCAGTTGCTGGCAAGCGGTAAAGAAGCGCAGTTCCCGCTGCGTCTGGTCGAAGGTATGCGGTTGAGTGACTATCTTAAGCAGTTGCGTGACGCACCGTGGATCAAACACACACTGAAAGATGATGATTACGCTACAGTAGCGCAGGCTCTGAAGTTGGAACATCCGGAGTGGGTGGAAGGCTGGTTCTGGCCTGATACCTGGATGTACACCGCCAACACCACCGACGTGGCATTACTAAAGCGCGCGCATCAAAAGATGGTGCGGGCTGTTGAGCAGATCTGGGAGGGGCGAATGGAAGGGCTGCCCTACAAAGACCAGAACCAGCTGGTTACCATGGCCTCAATTATTGAAAAAGAGACTGCTGTGGCCAGTGAGCGCGATCAGGTCGCATCGGTATTTATTAACCGGTTACGCGTTGGCATGAAGCTACAGACCGATCCGACGGTGATCTACGGGATGGGCGCGCGTTATAATGGTAAGCTGTCGCGCGCCGATTTGGATACACCGACGGAATATAATACCTATGTAATAAGCGGCATGCCGCCGGGGCCAATTGCCATTCCGGCAGAAGCGTCGTTGAAAGCGGCGGCGCATCCCGCGAAGACGCCGTATCTCTATTTTGTGGCCGACGGCAAAGGCGGGCACACGTTTAACACCAATCTCGCCAGCCATAACCGGTCAGTGCAGGAATACCTGAAAGTACTTAAGGAAAAAAATGGGCAGTAAATACATTGTCATTGAAGGGCTTGAAGGCGCCGGTAAAACCTCGGCACGTGATGTCATTGTGAGCACGCTTAAAGAATCTGGCGTGAATGAAATGGTATTCACGCGTGAGCCTGGTGGGACGCTGTTGGCGGAAAAACTGCGCAGCCTGGTGCTGGATATTCGCTCTGTAGGTGACGAGGTCATTTGCGACAAAGCTGAAGTGCTGATGTTTTATGCTGCCCGTGTACAGTTAGTTGAAACGGTGATCAAACCGGCACTGGCGCAAGGTCAGTGGGTTATTGGCGATCGTCACGACCTTTCCACCCAGGCTTATCAGGGCGGTGGTCGCGGCATTGATCAGGCGATGCTCGCCACCTTACGTGATGCGGTGCTGGGGGATTTCCGTCCGGACTTAACCCTCTATCTTGATGTGACGCCAGAAGTCGGACTAAAACGCGCGCGTGCGCGTGGCGAGCTGGATCGCATTGAACAGGAGTCGCTGGAGTTCTTTAACCGGACGCGAGCCCGTTACCTTGAACTGGCGGCGCAGGATGACACCATTCGCACCATTGATGCGACCCAGCCGCTGGAGGATGTTATGCAAAATATTCGTCAGACCATTATGGCATGGGTCCAGGAGCAGGGCGCATGAGATGGTATCCGTGGCTGCGGCCGGACTTTGAACAACTGGTAGCCAGTTATCAGGCCGGACGTGGGCACCACGCATTACTGATCCATGCATTGCCTGGCATGGGGGAAGACGCCTTGATCTATGCGATCAGCCGTTTTTTGTTATGCCAGACGCCACAAGGGCACAAAAGTTGTGGTCATTGCCGGGGGTGTCAGCTTATGCAGGCAGGCACGCATCCGGACTATTACACGCTGACGCCGGAAAAAGGCAAAACTGCATTAGGGATTGATGCGGTACGCGAAGTCAGCGAAAAATTGTATGAACACGCGCGGCTGGGCGGCGCAAAAGTAGTATGGATTCAGGATGCCGCTCTGCTGACGGATGCAGCCGCTAATGCGTTACTCAAAACCCTCGAAGAGCCGCCAGCGCAGACATGGTTTTTCCTTGCCTGCCGTGAACCCGCACGATTATTAGCGACTTTGCGCAGCCGCTGTCGTTTGCATCACCTTGCGCCTCCTGCAGAAAACTATGCCAGCGCATGGCTTGGCCGGGAAGTGACGGCATCGTCGGAGACGCTACTGACCGCGCTTCGCCTGAGTGCCGGGTCACCAGGCGCTGCGGAAGCATTATTGCAGGAAGAATGCTGGTCGCAACGGCTGACGCTGTGCCAGGCTGTCGATACTGCGCTGCAAAGTGGTGACTGGCTCGCTGTGTTACCGGCGTTGAACCATGAACGGGTTGCTGAGCGTCTGCAATGGATGTCATCGCTGTTTCTGGATGCGCTGAAAGTTCAGCAAGGCGCGACCCTGCTCAGTAATGTGGACGCCTCTGTGTTGGTGCACGCTCTTGCTCGCCAGATGCGCGGCGACACGTTGCACGCGCTCTTACATGCGCTGTTTACCTGCCGGGAGCAATTGCTGAATGTGTCCGGTGTGAACCGCGAACTTTTGCTGACCGATCTGTTGTTAAATCTGGAACGCTACCTGCAACCAGGTGCGGTGCTTCCTGTATCCCATCTTTAAGAGAGACATTATGTTTTTAGTCGACTCGCACTGCCATCTTGATGGTCTTGATTATCACGCTTTGCACAAAGACGTGGATGACGTGCTGGCGAAAGCCGCCGCGCGTGATGTGAAATTTTGCCTTGCTGTTGCCACCACGCTACCGGGATACCGCACGATGCGAGAATTGGTAGGGGAGCGTGACAACGTGGTGTTCTCCTGTGGCGTGCACCCGCTCAATCAGGACGAAAGTTATGAGGTCGAGACCTTACACCAGCTGGCTGCCGAACCCGGTGTGGTAGCGATGGGGGAAACCGGCCTCGATTATTTCTATACGCCTGAAACTAAACCGCAACAGCAGATCTCTTTCCGTAACCATATCCGCATTGGCCGTGAGCTGAACAAACCGGTTATTGTGCACACCCGCGATGCCCGCGCCGATACGCTGGCTATTCTGCAGGAAGAGAAGGTAACTGAGTGTGGCGGCGTTCTGCACTGTTTTACGGAAGATCGCGACACGGCTGGCAAATTGTTGGATATGGGCTTTTATATCTCGTTCTCCGGTATTGTGACGTTCCGCAACGCTGAACAGCTTCGTGACGCTGCACGCTATGTTCCGTTGGATCGACTGCTGGTCGAGACGGACTCACCGTATCTCGCGCCAGTGCCCCACCGTGGTAAGGAAAACCAGCCAGCCATGACGCGAGATGTTGCTGAATATATGGCGGTATTGAAGGGCGTTTCCGTTGAGGAACTGGCCCGGCAAACCACGCAAAACTTTGCCAGTCTGTTCCATATCGATCCCTCCCGTCTGCAATCCGCCTGAAATTTCAGCTTATTTTAGGGCTCGTAATTAATAAACGATCAGAGTAAAGTTCACCGCCATAAAAAAGGCGGTGAGGGGCTATTTTCATTCGAAGGCATGCGGCTTTTGTAAATTAACGTGAGTTTTGCAGCGCGCGCTGGCTGAAACGTGATAGCCATCAAACAAAGCCAAATCGATTTATTTTACTCTGTGTAATAAATAAGGGGCGCTTAGATGCCCTTCCCACGGCGCGGCTCTCCCCCCGCGCCAATGCGCAAAAGCGTAAAAAAAGCACTAATACTCAGGAGCACTCTCAATTATGTTTAAGAATGCATTTGCTAACCTGCAGAAGGTCGGTAAATCGCTGATGCTGCCAGTATCCGTACTGCCTATCGCAGGTATCCTGCTGGGCGTCGGTTCTGCAAACTTCAGCTGGCTGCCAGCAGTGGTTTCCCATGTTATGGCCGAAGCGGGCGGTTCCGTTTTTGCCAACATGCCGCTGATCTTCGCTATCGGTGTTGCACTGGGCTTCACCAATAACGACGGTGTTTCAGCTCTGGCTTCGGTTGTTGCTTACGGCATCATGGTGAAGACCATGGCTGTTGTTGCGCCGCTGGTTCTGCATTTACCTGCTGAAGAAATCGCCGCAAAACACCTGGCTGATACCGGTGTTCTCGGAGGGATCATCTCCGGTGCGATCGCAGCGTACATGTTCAACCGTTTCTACCGTATCAAGCTGCCTGAGTACCTGGGCTTCTTCGCCGGTAAGCGTTTCGTGCCGATCATTTCTGGTCTGGCCGCGATTTTCACCGGTGTGATCCTGTCCTTTATTTGGCCGCCGATCGGTACCGCTATTCAGACGTTCTCTCAGTGGGCTGCTTACCAGAACCCGGTTGTTGCGTTCGGTATCTACGGCTTTATTGAACGTTGCCTGGTACCGTTTGGTCTGCACCATATCTGGAACGTACCTTTCCAGATGCAGATTGGCGAATTCACCAACGCAGCAGGTCAGGTTTTCCACGGCGATATCCCGCGTTACATGGCAGGCGACCCGACTGCAGGCAAACTGTCTGGCGGCTTCCTGTTCAAAATGTACGGTCTGCCGGCTGCCGCTATTGCTATCTGGCACTCTGCTAAACCGGAAAACCGCGCGAAAGTGGGCGGTATTATGATCTCCGCAGCGCTGACCTCGTTCCTGACCGGTATCACCGAGCCGATCGAGTTCTCCTTCATGTTCGTTGCGCCGATCCTGTACGTCATCCACGCGATTCTGGCTGGTCTGGCATTCCCGATCTGTATCCTGCTGGGTATGCGTGACGGTACATCGTTCTCTCACGGTCTGATTGACTTCATCGTACTGAGCGGCAACAGCAGCAAACTGTGGCTGTTCCCGGTCATCGGCGCGGGTTATGCGATTGTTTACTACACCCTGTTCCGTGTGCTGATTAAAGCGTTGGATCTGAAAACCCCTGGTCGTGAAGAAACCACTGAAGAGAGTAAAGCTGGTGCAACCAGCGAAATGGCTCCGGCTCTGGTTACGGCGTTTGGCGGTAAAGAAAACATCACCAACCTGGATGCGTGCATCACGCGTCTGCGTGTCAGCGTTGCTGACGTAGCGAAAGTGGATCAGGCTGGCCTGAAGAAACTGGGCGCTGCGGGTGTGGTTGTGGCGGGTTCCGGTGTGCAGGCTATTTTCGGTACGAAATCCGATAACCTGAAAACCGAGATGGATGAATACATCCGTAACAACTAAGCCATAGTCTGGGGAGACTGAGGGAGCCTGATGGCTCCCTTTTTTATGGGGTGTAATGATGCGAGAGGATAAAAAAGGGAGCCATCAGGCTCCCTTAGCCTTTAACACGCTTATCAGAAACGGTAGTTGGCGCTGATAGAGAAGTTACGCGGCGCGCCATAAACCCCATAGGTGCCCAGATAATCGTAATACGCTTTATCGAACACATTGTTCAGGTTGGCCTGAATCGCGAAATTTTTAGTGGCCTGATAACGGGTAAACAGGTCAACCACGGTGTAGCCGCTCTGGGTGATACGGGTATCGCCATTCGGGCCTTTAATATCCTGCCAGCTTTTGTTTTGCCAGCGGGCACCACCACCAAAAGCAAGTTCTGGCAGCATCGGTAATTGGTAGCGGGTAAACAACTTCATCGTCGTACGCGCTTGTTCCGGGTTAACCGCAACACCGTCACCATCTTCCGCCATAAAGCGGCTGGCACCGAAAGTCAGTTGCAGGTTGTCGGTCAGTGCGCCATTCAGTTCAAATTCAACCCCTTTGCTGACGGTGCCGTTCACGGATTTATACGCCGTCTGGCCACCAGAGTTCGGGATGTACTCGCCCGTCGAAACAGCAACGTGATCCTGCTCGGTGCGGAATAGGGCAAACGTTGCCGTCAGGCGCGTGTTAAACCAGTCGCCTTTCACCCCGGCTTCGTAGCTTTTACCTGTCGTCGGGTCGAGGAACTCGCTGTTGATATCGCGCTGGCTTGAAGGCTCAAAGATAGAGGTATAACTGCCGTACACAGACCAGGTGTCATCGATGTCATAAACCAGCCCCGCATACGGCGTTACATCATCGGACTTGCTGTTGCGGATTTCATCCGGTTTACGTTCCAGGTTGTATTTTGCGCTCCACTCGGTGTAACGCGCACCCAGAATAAGGTGCAGGGGATCCGCCAGCGAAATACGGGTTGCTGCATAAACGGATTTCTGGCGGATCACATCCCGCTGATAGAGCGCCCAGTCTGACCAGGTGGGGTCAGCAAGCGTATTGCCGCTGTAACGATTGATACTGCCAACGTCCATCAGACCGGAATTATCATTCACCGGATAAGCGTTGTCATAGTTGTTACGCTGACGACTGTAGCTACCGCCAAACATCACTTCATGTTGACGACCGAGGAGATCGTAGCCACCGCGCACGAATGCATCCACAGAGTCCTGTTTACGCTCACCACGGTTCCAGCCGCCCCAGGCACCTTGCCATTGTGAGGCATCGTAGAGACCGGTGTTTTTATCCGGATAGCCATCGATATACATCAATTTGCTGTCAAAATTGGTTTCCGCATGCATGGCGTTAACTTTCGCTTCCCAGCCGTTATCAAAACGCTGCGTCAGATTGGCGAAAATTTTTGTGGAGTCCATGTTGGAGTAAGCCCAGTCAGCCGCTGTGTTGAAGCCACGGCGAAAGTGCGTACGGCTACCATCGCTGTACATCGACGGGAAACCGCCCCAGGTCGGGCTGTCTTCCTGGCTTTCCTGATAGTCATACCCGACAGACAGAGTGGTGGAATCAGTGAGGTCTGCATCTACAACACCGGTGAGGAATTTTTTGCGGTAATGGTTACGCTCAATCCACGAATCTTTATCCTGGTAGCCGGTGATCATGCGGCCTCGCACATTACCGGACTCTGTTAATGGTGCCTGTAAGTCGAGGACGTAGCGTTGATTATCCCAGCTTCCGTACGTTGCAGTTGCGTCGCCTTTGAACTCTTTACTGTCCGCATGCTTACGCACCATATTGACGTAGGCTGACGGGTTACCCGTGCCACTCATCAGACCTGCGGCACCGCGCACCACTTCAATTTTGTCGTAAATGGCGGTATCGCCAGCGGTATCGCCAAAGTTCCAGCGGTTATCCAGGAAGGTCGGCATATCTTCATAAGCAAAGTTACTGATGAAAAAACCGCGTGCGAAGAAGTTTGTCCGGTGCGAGTCGATACGCGAGGCGTTTACGCCAATGGTATTGTCCAGAACCTGTTCAATCGTGTTCAGCTGCTGATCTTGCATGCGCTGCTGGCTAACCACGCTCACAGATTGCGGAATATCGCGTGGCACCAGCAACAGTTTGGTGCCGGTTGTTGTGGTTTTAACACTGTAGTCCTGATCCTGACTGTCGGAGGTGCTTAGCGCTGCGCTGTCTACAACCACGGTATCTTCAGATGTTTTATCAGTCGCAAGGGCAGCAGAAGGTGCCAACGCCAGCGCAATGTACGTGGCAAGCAGAGACGGTGTGGCGGCTAACGGATGCGCGGCTTTCCTGGCGTGATGAGTGAAAGACATGAATAAACCTTACTGGTGTGTTAGAGGGAGTGCCCGGCGGCGATACGTTGTCGCGGCAGGCGTACATTTTTAATTGGCCTGGCAGTAATTGCGCATGAAAATGCAAATGCGAAATATACGCATTCACTAAATGGATGTAAACAGATGTAAGATTTATTACTGAAATGCTGTTTCACCGTCGCGAGAGGGAAGGGTTGTCTATTCCTGCGCCAGCGGTGCCTGAAAGAGGAAAGAAAAACAGCGTTTTGGTTGAAACGACAAGAGAAACTCGATCATACTCTAGGGCAAGTAATTGACGACGGCTGCGGGCATCTCCCCGCGCTCAAAAAAGGAAAACGTCATGGCCGAAGAAACCATTTTCAGTAAAATTATCCGCCGCGAAATTCCGTCAGACATTGTGTATCAGGATGAGCTGGTCACCGCTTTTCGTGACATTTCCCCGCAAGCACCCACGCATGTGCTCATTGTGCCGAATATCCTCATCCCTACCGTTAACGACGTGACCGAAGCGCATGAACAGACGCTTGGGCGTATGCTGACGGTGGCGGCGAAAATCGCCCGTGATGAAGGTATTGACGAAGACGGTTATCGTTTGATCATGAATTGTAATCGTCATGGCGGGCAGGAGGTTTATCATATTCATATGCACCTGCTTGGCGGACGGGCGCTTGGGCCGATGCTGGCTCATAAAGGCCTGTAACATGACCACAGGGCGTGTTGCCTTATTACTGGCGGCGTTGACGCTGGCGGGGTGCAGTTCGCGCCCGGCGATCCCGGTTGCCAACAATCAAACGCTGGTGATGGAGTCCAGTATACTGGCGGCAGGCATTACCGCGCAGCCGCCAACGTTAAGTACTGAAGAACTCCAGCCCTCCGCGTCTTCACGGTTATTTAATGAGAGGCAACAACCCGTTACTGTGCATTATCGTTTTTACTGGTATGACGCCAGAGGTCTGGAAATGCATCCCCTGGAAGCCCCGCGTAGCGTGACCATTCCGGCGAATTCCGGTGTGACGCTCTACGGGAACGCCAACTATTTGGGGGCGCGTAATGTCAGACTTTATCTCTACCTGTAAGGGGTGACTCTTGATTAAAACACTTGGACGCTACGCACTACTGACAACTTTCGCCATGTTGTTGTCGGGTTGTATCATTCGCGGTGAGCAACAACCCGCACCTGTCGATCAGGCCGGGGGAGGGGAGCAGCAACCCACGCAGCCGCAACCGCAACAACCGGTACCGACGGTGCCTTCTGTCCCGACACTGCCGCAGCAGCAGCCAGGCCCGATTGAGCATCAGGATCAGACTGCGCAGCCAACGCCGCGTGAACGTCACTATGACTGGAATGGCGCGGTGCAACCGATGGTGGGCAAAATGCTGCCTGCGAGCGGTGCAACAGCGGGAAGCGTGCTGCTCGTGGATAGCGTAAATAACCGCACTAATGGCGCCATCAATACCGGTGAAGCCACCGAGGCGGTGCGTAATGCGCTGGCTAATAACGGCAAATTTACATTGATTACCGCACAACAACTGGCCGTGGCGAAGCAACAACTGGGGCTTTCACCGCAGGACAGTCTGGGGACGCGCAGCAAAGCGATTGGCATTGCCCGCAATGTCGGCGCGCAATATGTGCTGTATTCCAACGCGACCGGCAATGCCAATGCACCGGGCCTGCAAATGCAATTGATGCTGGTGCAGACCGGCGAGATTATCTGGTCGGGTAAAGGTGCGGTTCAGCAACAATAAACCAACGCGTGACGACATCCTGTCACGCTATTTTCCGCAATATGCTCCCGTCGCCAGTCAGAATACCGGACTTAGCGGCGGGAGTTGTCTTATCAGCGATGGCCTGCACACGCGGGTGTTGCGCCAGCGTCATCAGAGCGCATCTTCACCTTTCCGGCGACAATACCGGGTGTTTAAACATTTACCGCCGACGATTGCGCCACGCGCCCATCTCTGCACTGGCGAGTGGATGGCGATTGATTATCTGCCCGGTGAAACAAAAACGGTGTTGCCCCCGAGCAACGAACTGGCGGCATTGCTCTATGATTTGCACCGTCAGGCCTGTTTTGGCTGGCGGATCACGCTGCTTCCGCTGCTCGAAGGATACTGGCAACGTTGCGCGCCAGACCGGCGAACCCCGTTTTGGCTGCGGCGATTAAAACGGCTCCGTCAACAAGGCGAACCGGTGCCGCTGCGGTTGGCACCGTTACATATGGATGTACACGTGGGCAATCTGGTGCATGGCCCGCATAGCGTAAGGCTGATCGACTGGGAGTATGCGGGAGACGGCGATATCGCTCTCGAACTGGCCGCCGTGTGGATGGACAACGACGCACAGCGGCGAGCGCTGGTGGAGGACTACGCACGGTGTTCGTCTATCGCACCGGCTCAGTTATGGCGACAGGTAAGACGCTGGCGACCCTGGGTTTTGATGCTGATGGCCGGCTGGTATGAGTGCCGTTGGCAGCAAACGGGTGAACAACAATTTATTACGCTGGCGAATGAAGTATGGCGTCAGCTACAGACTGAAGGATAAGAGAGGTGAGTGTGGGTCCGGTCATGTTGGATGTGGAAGGGTATGAACTGGATGCGGAAGAGCGCGAAATTCTGGCGCATCCGCTGGTGGGCGGCTTGATCCTCTTTACCCGTAATTATCACGATCCGGCGCAATTACGTGAATTGGTGCGCCAGATCCGTAGCGCGTCGCGCCATCGTCTTGTGGTGGCCGTCGACCAGGAAGGCGGTCGCGTACAGCGTTTCCGCGAAGGCTTTACCCGGCTGCCTGCCGCCCAGTCTTTTGCCGCAGTGCATGGGTTGGAAGAGGGCGGCCGTCTGGCGCAGGATGCGGGCTGGTTGATGGCCAGTGAAATGATTGCGATGGATATCGACATCAGTTTCGCCCCGGTGCTGGATGTTGGGCATATCAGTGCGGCAATTGGTGAGCGTTCTTACCATGACGATCCGGTAAAGGCGCTGGCGATGGCAACGCAGTTTATCGACGGTATGCACAGTGCAGGTATGAAAACTACCGGCAAACACTTCCCCGGGCATGGTGCCGTGACGGCAGATTCTCATAAAGAGACTCCGCGTGATCCGCGCCCGCAAGCGGAGATCCGCGCCAAAGATATGTCGGTATTCCGCCAGCTTATTGAGCAAAACAAACTTGATGCCATCATGCCTGCGCATGTGATTTATACGGATATCGATCCACGCCCGGCCAGTGGTTCGCCCTACTGGCTGAAAACCGTCTTGCGTGCTGAACTGGGGTTTGACGGCGTGATTTTCTCTGACGATCTGTCGATGGAAGGCGCTGCGATTATGGGCAGTTATGCAGAGCGTGGGCAGGCGTCGCTGGACGCCGGTTGCGATATGATCCTGGTCTGCAATAATCGTAAAGGCGCAGTGAGTGTGTTAGATAACCTGTCGCCGATCAATGCAGAGCGTGTTACACAATTGTATCATAAAGGTTCATATTCTCGTCAGGAATTGATGAGCACGGCGCGCTGGAAAGCTGTCAGTCAGGAGCTGGAGCGGTTACACGAGCGCTGGCAGGAGCAGAAAGCGGCTCATTAACACCTGCGGACGCGATGTCGAAGTGGTGAGGATACCATGATTATCTATTTACACGGTTTTGACTCAAACAGTCCCGGCAACCATGAAAAGGTGTTGCAGCTACAGTTTATCGATCCGGATGTGCGTCTGATTAGCTACAGCACGCGGCACCCGAAACACGATATGCAACACTTGTTGAAAGAAGTGGATAAGATGTTGCAGTTGAATGTCGATGAGCGTCCGCTGATTTGCGGCGTAGGGCTGGGTGGATATTGGGCGGAGCGCATTGGCTTTCTGTGTGATATTCGTCAGGTGATCCTCAACCCCAATCTGTTCCCTTATGAGAACATGGAGGGAAAAATCGATCGCCCGGAAGAGTATCGGGACATTGCCACGAAGTGTGTGTCTAATTTCCGTGAAAAAAATCGTGATCGCTGCCTGGTGATTTTGTCGCGTAACGATGAGGCGCTGGACAACCAGCGCACGTCGGATGAGCTGCACCACTACTACGAGATTGTCTGGGATGAAGAACAATCTCACAAATTCAAGAACATCTCTCCACACCTTCAGCGCATCAAAGCGTTTAAAACCCTCGGTTGATCTTCCACCGGCAGGTTATCGCCTGCCGGTATTATGCGCTTCTTCCCTTCCGCGTCCGGCAAACGATACCCGCATTCCTGGTAATGCAACTACACTTGTTCATCTTTTAGGCATCAAAACTTGATGCATATCAATTTTGGTATGACCATTGAACCTTACGTGGTATTCTCATCGTCAATGTTGAGTTGCAAGCGCGTAACCCTTTGTTAACTAAAAGCTATTTGTATAACTTTTAGTTAACAATTGGTTAATATTTTAGGGGGTCACTTTGACTACACCATTGAAAAAGATTGTAATTGTGGGTGGTGGTGCTGGCGGTCTGGAGCTGGCAACGCAGTTGGGGAAAAAACTCGGCCGCGGTAAAAAAGCCAAAATTACGCTGGTGGATCGTAACCACAGCCATTTATGGAAACCGTTGCTGCATGAAGTCGCAACAGGTTCACTCGATGAAGGCGTTGATGCGCTGAGCTATCTGGCGCACGCACGTAACCATCATTTCCAGTTCCAACTGGGTTCCGTGGTGGACATTAACCGTGAGAGTAAAACCCTGACGCTTGCTGAGCTGCGTGATGAAAAAGGCGAGTTGCTGGTGCCGGAGCGAAAACTGGCCTATGACACGCTGATCATGGCACTGGGCAGCACCTCCAATGATTTCAACACGCCGGGTGTAAAAGAACACTGCATTTTCCTCGATAACCCGCATCAGGCGCGCCGTTTCCACCAGGAGATGCTGAACCTGTTCCTGAAATACTCCGCTAACCTTGGTGCCAATGGCAAAGTGAATATTGCGATTGTTGGCGGCGGTGCGACAGGGGTTGAACTCTCTGCGGAACTGCATAACGCAGTAAAACAGCTGCACAGCTACGGTTACAAAGGTCTGTCCAATGAAGCGCTGAACGTGACGCTGGTTGAAGCGGGAGAGCGCATTTTGCCTGCGTTGCCGCCGCGTATTTCCGGGGCTGCACATAGCGAGCTGACCAAAATGGGCGTGCGTGTACTGACGCAGACCATGGTTACCAGCGCTGATGAAGGCGGTTTGCATACCAAAGATGGCGAATACATCAACGCCGATCTGATGGTGTGGGCGGCGGGCATCAAAGCGCCTGACTTTATGAAAGAGATTGGTGGTCTGGAGACCAACCGTATCAATCAATTAGTGGTTGAACCAACGCTGCAAACCACGCGTGATGCGGACATTTATGCCATCGGCGACTGCGCCTCCTGCGCCCGTCCTGAAGGTGGTTTTGTTCCGCCGCGCGCACAGGCGGCGCACCAGATGGCCAGCCTCGCCCTGCATAACATTCTGGCGCAGATCAAAGGCAAGCCGCTGAAATCTTATGTGTATAAGGATCACGGCTCACTGGTTTCGCTGTCGAACTTCTCGACCGTGGGTAGCCTGATGGGGAACCTGATGCGCGGTTCAATGATGATTGAAGGCCGTATTGCCCGCTTCGTATATATTTCCTTGTATCGTATGCACCAGATTGCACTGCACGGTTATTTCAAAACAGGCCTGATGATGTTGGTAGGCAGTATTAATCGGGTGATTCGCCCACGGTTGAAACTGCACTAATACACCTTCCTGCTCCTGCTCCCTGGCTACTCGCGCAGGGAGCAGTATTTCCGTCTGCCTGTGGCCGCTATAGCGTTCAGACAACTCTGAATATCCTGATTTCTCCCCTATATATCCCATTTTTTCCTCTCTTTCCGATTGGCTTAACGACTGCCGAAGTTGCAAAATTGTTGCTAATAGCAAACGAGGGAGATAATCCTGTGAATAAATCAATGTTAGCGGGTATCGGGATTGGCGTGGCCGCTGCACTGGGCGTTGCCGCGGTTGCCAGTCTGAATGTATTTGACCGTGGTCCCCAGTATGCGCAGGTGGTTTCCGCCACGCCAATCAAAGAGAGCATTAAAACGCCCCGTGAGGAGTGTCGCAACGTCACCATGACACACCGCCGGCCAGTACAGGATGAGAACCGCATTACCGGTTCTGTTCTGGGCGCAGTGGCTGGTGGGGTGTTGGGTCACCAGTTTGGTGGCGGCCGGGGCAGAGATGTTGCTACCGTCGTCGGCGCGCTGGGTGGCGGCTACGCCGGTAACCAAATCCAGGGCGGGATGCAGGAAAGGGACACCTACACCACGACCCAGCAACGCTGTAAAACCGTCTATGACAAATCCGAGAAAATGATCGGTTACGACGTGACGTACAAGATTGGCGACCAGCAAGGAAAAATTCGCATGGATAAAGATCCGGGAACGCAAATTCCGCTGGATAACAATGGTCAGCTTATTTTGAATAACAAAGCGTAAAACAGAAGTACTCTGCATGTTGGCTCCTCAATTGCTCAGGCTGAGGAGCCTTTTTTCATGTAAAAAGCCTTGCAGCGATGCAAGGCTTTTTAACCATCAAATAAAGTCGTGTTGGCGAATTACCAGCAGGCCGGTGATTAAAACAGAAATAAACGCAAACAGTACCGAACCACCACACACCACCCACAGACCACATAACAATGTTATTACTATTAACACTTTAATGAATGGTAATAGCAAAATCATGTTCATTTTCCTTATGCATGTGTTAAGTACAGTGAAATGCCCTATATCAACGGTATAATTCAGTACAACAGGTAGAGCGAGAGTAAGGGAAAGTCATAGCTTAGCGCGTCTTCATGACACTTATAATTTACACATCACTCGTACTAATCATTAGCACAGCAATAATCACAATTAATCTTAGCAAAGCGGGGAAAAACGCTGAAAGTTTCTACCTATTGTTAAGATAGGTATTAGCTATTGGGAGAGTCACCCGGCAAGCCACTCGCCGCCGGGTGTGAACAACTCAGGGTTTGATCAGATCGGGCCACAATCGCAGCGTAGTTTTGGTGATTTGCAGCAATTTCTCACAACTTGCGCCTTCGCGCGCGCTAATTGACATGCCTTGCAATATACAACCGAGAAACTGCGCCAGCGCCTGCGGATCTGCGCCTGCGGGGATCTCTCCTCGCTGCTGGCGCTGTATCAGGAACTTGAGTAGCGTTTCTTCCTGCTGTGCGTGGCGCGACTTTATGGTCTTCGCAATTGCCTGTGAAGAGGCCGCTAACGTCGCGGAAGTATTGATCATAAAACAGCCGGCTGGCGTATCCGTACTGGTGAAACATTTCGCCACGGCGGTGAAATAGTCCAGTAGTGCCTGCTCAATAGGTTTTTCCTCGCAGTGCAACGATGCTTCGTGTTGCGTGGCGAAACGCGCGATATACCGGTCCAGCACCGCGCGGAACAACCCTTCTTTATTGGTGAACTCGGCATAAAGCGTCGGTGCTTTCGCCCCGGTTGCTTCTACGAGGTCGGATAATGATGTGGCTTCGTAGCCATGCTGCCAGAACAGCGTCATGGCTTTGTCGAGCGCCGCTTCCCTGTCGAACACTTTCGGTCGGCCACGGCTTTTTTTGCTGCAACTGGTGATCTCAGTCGACATAGTGCCGCTTACCTGTGTTGGTTTGTTGAACAGACATTATAAAAACATTATGTCAGCCTGACCAGCAGCAAAACAGCACAAATTAATAAATCCTATGCTTATGAATTTTAAGAAATTAATATTTTAACTAATGATCATTACAAAAATGTGTTGACGTGTGACATAGATCACAACTAACATTTCCCTATCGATCGTTAACATATTCGTTGACGACATCTATCATCTGCATACAGGTAAACAATCATGACAAACGTAAAAGCGCTTTTTGCCGCCGCAGTTCTCAGCTCACTCTCTTTTGCCAGCATGGCTGCGGTTGAAGTCCAATCCGCTCCTGCGGGTCAGCAGGAAGTTGCCACTGTTGGCGTCACTGCCAGCACCAACCTCTCTTCTGTTGAAGATAAACTGGCCCAGAAAGCAGAGCAGATGGGGGCGAAATCCTACCGCATCACCTCTGTGACCGGTTCCGATAAACTGCATGGTACTGCGGTTCTCTACAAATAAGGTCTTACCCTCACAGACCTTTGCCACTGCTAAAAAAAGGCCCTGCATAAGCAGGGCCTTTTCGCGTATCAGGGTAGGTTACAGCATTTGTACCGACGGGTCGGCATGGCGGCTAACATCAACAGGCATGCCAGAGCGAATTTCCATCGCGTGGATCATTACTTGCGCATCGCTGCGGGCGTCGTCCTGGAATGCCTGCATCGCCGCATTCAGTACAATCGGCAGCGTTTTCGGATCGTCATCAATGGATTTTGATAACGGTTGATGGACTTCCACCAGCCGTCTGCCGTCAGGCTCAACCGAGACTTTAATAGGGGTATTAATAATATTCACGGGTGTTCCCGGCGAGACTGCCGCGTAGAGGGCGGAGATGTCGCCATCGCGCAAGCGGATGCAACCGGAGCTGACCCGCATCCCGATGCCGAAATCGGCATTGGTGCCATGCAGCAGATAAACCCCGCCGAAGGCCGCCAGACGAATAGCGTGATGGCCCATCGGGTTATCCGGCCCGGCTGGAACAACGGCAGGAAGATCGATGCCTTGGGCTTTATAGCGTGCCCGAATATTGGCGGTTGGCGTCCACGTGGGGTTAGCGCGTTTATCAGAGACGGTTGTGACCATGGTGGGGGTTAGCGTATCGCCGCCCAGTTGGCCAATACCGATCGGGTAGACAATGACTTCATTTTTACCGGCCGGATAGTAATACAGACGCAGTTCGGCCAGGTTAATCACAATGCCTTTACGTGGGGCGTCCGGCAGCAGGGTTTGCAGCGGGATCGTCAGTACGCTGCCCGCGCGCGGTACATAGGGATCCACGCCAGGATTGGCCTGCAGCAGCGCCAGAAAACCGACATTGTACTGCTTAGCGATGGCTTCCAGCGAACCGCCATCGTTTTGTACCACGTGGAAACGGTTCTCGCCAACGACGCGACTTCCTGCGGGGGGCAACGGCCAGCTATTTGCCCGTGCGGGCAGAGAAAGGGCAACCGTCGCGGCAACAGCGAAGAGCATTATCCAATGAGCAAAGCGCGAATTTTTGATCATGACCATAATCCATGTAAATCATAAGGTTATTTTTATGTGGCAAACTAATGGGATTATGGTGTGCCCGCATGTCGGGAAGTCCTGGCGCATTGCAAAAAATTTGTAAATGTTGCGCTTTAAACACAAACCGGGCCTGATGGCCCGGTTGCGTAATGTGAGTCAGGCAAGGGCGTTTTCCGCTAACTGCTGCATAAAGCTACGCACCCAGTCCATGCGGGTTTTGCGTTCGCCAAGATCCTGTATGAATTTCAGCCGTGTAGGGCCGTCGAGGCGGAAATGTTGCGGCTGCTTCTGCAACAAACCAATCAGCCACGCCGGGTTGACGTGATTTTTTTCATTAAACTCAATCACCCCACCTTTTTCGTTACCCTCCAGCTTACGGATGCCGAGCTTCTGCGCCTGCTGGCGCAGCAAAGCGATGTCCAGCAACGTGCGCGCGGCATCCGGCAACAGGCCAAAGCGGTCAATCAGCTCAACTTTGATCTCTTCCAGCGCATTCTCGTCTTTTGCACTGGCGATGCGTTTATAGAATGACAAACGTGTGTTCACGTCCGGAATAAAGTCATCCGGCAACAGCGAAGGCATGCGCAATTCCACCTCTGTTTGCTGGCTGGTGAGATCTTCCAGTGAGGGTTCGCGTCCCGCTTTTAACGCATCAACGGCGTTTTCCAGTAACTCCATATAGAGTGAGAAACCGATGGTTTCCATCTGACCGCTCTGATCTTCGCCCAGCAGTTCACCGGCGCCGCGGATCTCCAGATCGTGAGTCGCCAGCGCAAATCCGGCGCCCAAATCTTCCAGCGAAGCGATAGCTTCCAGGCGTTTCAGCGCATCAGGGGTCATCGCTTTCGGATGCGGTGTTAACAACCAGGCATAGGCCTGATGATGCGAACGCCCCACGCGACCACGTAGCTGATGCAGCTGCGCCAGCCCGAAGTGGTCAGCCCGTTCAATAATGATGGTGTTGGCGGTCGGAATATCGATCCCGGTTTCAATAATGGTGGTGCACACCAGTACGTTGAAACGTTGATGGTGGAAATCATTCATCACCCGTTCCAGTTCTCGTTCACGCATCTGCCCGTGGCCGATTGCAATGCGCGCTTCTGGCACAAGTTGTGCCAGCCGGTCTGCGGCTTTCTGGATGTTTTCCACGTCGTTATAGAGGTAGTAAACCTGGCCACCACGCAGCACTTCGCGCAGGATCGCCTCACGCACCACCAGACTGTCATACTCGCGCACAAAGGTTTTAACCGCCAGTCGACGTGCCGGTGGGGTGGCGATGATCGACAGATCGCGCATTCCGCTCATTGCCATATTGAGCGTACGCGGAATGGGCGTTGCCGTCAGGGTCAGGATGTCGACGTCGGCGCGCATCGCTTTAATGCGCTCTTTATGACGCACGCCAAAGCGGTGCTCCTCATCCACGATCAACAAACCGAGATCTTTCAGTTTGACGTCGCTTTGCAGCAGCTTATGCGTGCCTATCAGGATATCTATTTTGCCTTCTGCGGCCTGTTCCAGAACCTGTGCCTGCTCTTTGGCACTGCGGAAACGGGAAAGCATCTCAATGCGCACTGGCCAGTTAGCGAAACGGTCGCGGAAATTATCAAAATGCTGCTGTGCAAGCAGGGTGGTTGGCACCAGCACGGCCACCTGCTTATTGTTTTCCACCGCCAGAAATGCTGCGCGCATTGCCACTTCGGTTTTACCGAAGCCTACATCGCCGCACACCAGACGATCCATCGCCAGCGGCTGACACATATCGCTGAGCACAGCGTTGATGGCTTGCGCCTGATCCGGTGTGGTTTCAAACGGAAAGCCATCGCAGAACAGCTGATACTGTTCGCGATCGTGCTTAAAGGCAAACCCCGCTTTAGCTGCGCGCTGGGCGTAGATATCCAGCAGCTCTGCGGCGACGTCCCGCACTTTTTCCGCCGCTTTTTGCCGTGCCCGCGTCCAGGCGTCGCTGCCCAGTTTATGCAGCGGCGCGTTCTCTTCGGCACCGCCGGCGTAACGGCTGATCAGATGCAGCGACGATACCGGAACATACAGTTTGGCGTCGTTGGCGTAGGTCAGCATCAGATACTCATTCTTGATGCCGCCCGTCTCCAGCGTGGTCATACCGGCATAACGCCCGACGCCATGCTCCAGATGCACCACTGGCTGGCCATCGTGTAGCTCGGCAAGGTTGCGGATCAGCGTGTCCGGATTAATGGTGCGGCGCGTGTCCTGACGGCGACGGGCAACGCGTTCGCCCAGCAGATCGCTTTCGCAAATCAGCGCCCGGTTGCGCAGCGTATCGATAAAGCCGTGTTCGGCCGCGCCAATCATCAGCCAGCAACCAGTGCTGGTTGCCTCGTCAAGGCGCAGGATCCGTTTAGGCGCAACCTTAATACGCGCCAGCAGCTCAATTAATGCTTCACGGCGGCCTTCACTTTCCACCGAGAACACCACCGGGCCACTAAAGGACTCAAGGAATTTGCGCAGGTTATCCAACGGCGATTTTTGCTGAGCTTGCACAGAGAGATCCGGCAACGTCTGGTAACCGAGGTTGACGTGCGCGGCTTTCTCCGCCAGTTTTTCGCTTTTGAGCTGGATACGTGGCCACTTATTCAGTTCGCTGAATAACGCATCGACGCGCAACCACAGGGCGTCCGGCGGCAGGAGCGGGCGCATCGGGTCGACACCGCGGCTCTCGAAGCGTGCTTGCGTCTCTTGCTGAAAACGCTCGGCGCTGGCTTCCAGCGAACCGGTGTTCACCAGCAGTGTGTTAGCCGGGAAGTAGCTGAACAGCGGTTGTAATGGCTCACTGAAAAACAAGGGCTGCCAGTATTCTATCCCTGCGGGCAGGGTGCCTTTACTGACCTGCTGATAGATGTGCTCAGCATCGCGTTTGACGTCAAACTTATCGCGCCACTGGCTGCGGAACAGCTCAATCGCGGTTTTGTCTGTCGGGAATTCATGCGCGGGCAGTAAGTTAATGGCTTCCACTTCTTCCAGCGTACGTTGTGTATCGGTGTCGAAAAGACGCAAGCTGTCGATTTCATCATCGAAAAAGTCGAGGCGGAACGGTTGCTCGCTGCCCATCGGGAAGAGATCCAACAAGGCGCCGCGGGTGGCATACTCACCGTGTTCCATTACCTGATCGACGTGGCGGTAACCCGCGCTTTCAAGCTGAGTGCGCAACTGGTCGCGCGACAAACGCTGGCCTTTTTGCATCATCAGCGCGTGGCCATGCAGGTAACTATGTGGGCAAACGCGCTGCATTAACGTATTGACCGGGACAATCAGCACGCCGCGCTGCATCGCGGGCAGTTGATACAGGGTCGACAGGCGCGAAGAGATAATCTCCTGGTGCGGTGAGAAACTGTCGTACGGCAGTGTTTCCCAGTCAGCGAGGTTCATCACCAGGTTGTCGGTAAATTGCCCAATTTCATCTTGCAAACGCAGCGCGTTTTGCATATCGGGTGCGATTAACACGACCGGACCCGCATGGCGTTCAATGATTTCCGCCACTTCAGTGGCGCAGGCTGCACCGGTGAGTTCGCCAAACTGGCGCTGATCGCCTGCTTTTGTCGGCAGAGAATAACGGTATTGTTCAGGCATAGACGGTGTCGGTGTTCCTTATGGATATACCCCCATGTGGGGGCATATCACTGATACGCAATCCCTTTATTATCTGCGATTGCATTGTTTTAGCCAAGGCGAACGCGTGGGTTTAGCGTGTGGCAATGGCCGGGCGAAGCTTCGCCGGTGGGGTGAAAAAAACATCAGCAAACAGTGCGGTGGAGATTTTCCGCACCAGCAGTCCAGCCAGCGTACAAATCACTAATGTGACGAAAGGGTAGACCAGCAATAGCGCCAGTTCCATTGTTGGCGGCCAGGCACCGGCATTCAACGGTTTGATTAACGCCAGGCTGAAGCCTTCAATCAGAATGCGGTGGGTGGTGTAAATCGCAATGGTATTTGAGCCAACCACATTTAGCAGACTGTTTTCACTCGGCGGGAAACGCTGCTCCAGCTCCCGGAACAGGCGCATGATGCCGACAATCGACAGCAAACAGAGCGGCAACGGCATGTTAAACATCCACAATCCAAACGCCACCACCAACGCGACAGCGAACAACAGGGCGTAGCGACGTATCGCCACGGTTTTCATCCACTCCATGACAGCGTTGCCATACCATGCACCCAGGGTATAGAAGATCATATTGCGCACCACACTGTTCATTCCCCACCAGGGGAGCGGCAGATAATTAATGGCGAGGCTGGCGAGGATCATCAACGTGAGGACGGGGATTTTCCAATTGCTTAACAACTTACAGAGCGTGAAATAGACGATCAGCGCGTACAGATACCACAGACTGGTGCTGGCGGTCAGCATCCCTTGTAAGAACTCTCTCCAGTTGTCAGCGTACGCAGCATTCGACGCGTTACTGAGGTCGCGATCCGGTGCCAGCCAGTCATTAATATGGCTAAGCCCGATCCATTGCAGCACGCCCCAGAGCGCCAGCACATACACAATGCTCCAGATCCGTTTGTCGATGGTCTCTTTCCATGGAACCTCATCGATGTAGCGGCGGATCAGGTAACCCGAGATAAAGAAGAACACCGGCATGCGAAACGGCGCAAGGTAGAGGTTGAAATAGATCCAACATTTCGCCAGCGTTTCGGACCAGGGGTGCTGAAAGAGGTCAAGGTGCGGGTAAAAAGTAATGACTGAGTGATATATTACCACCAGGCAAATACATAACCCTTTGATTTGATTAATCCATAATGTTTTCTGTTTCATTCGTTTTCTTGCCTGTTTTGCCTTAATTTCGGCTATTTATCCTGGGTAGTGGGAGAGGGGATGTAATGGGGAAGTGTCTGTATTTATTGATTTTCGGATTAAGGTGAAGGATTTTGGTCGTACACCGGGCAAACAATGGCTGTTTTGCAGAGATCCGCGAGCCATTAGTAATTTGATTTTCCGGCTTTTTTTCGAAACTTCGTGACGAAATCTTACGGTTTCACTCATTTACGCTCTGCGCTTTCGCTTATATACTTCTCAATCTGCTATCAGCAATCAGACGGATTTCATGTACCAGCCTGTCACACTTTTCATAGGCCTGCGCTATATGCGTGGCCGCGCAGCAGACCGTTTCGGTCGCTTTGTCTCCTGGTTGTCAACCATTGGCATCACCCTTGGCGTTATGGCGCTGGTGACGGTGTTATCAGTAATGAATGGCTTTGAACGTGAGCTGCAAAACAACATCCTGGGGCTGATGCCACAGGCTATTCTCTCTACGCAAAACGGCTCCCTCGATCCGCAGCAGCATCCCGCAAATCAGCTAACGCTGCAGGGCGTCACCCGTATTGCACCGTTGACCACCGGCGATGTGGTGATCCAAAGCGCGCGCAGCGTGGCGGTCGGCGTGATGATGGGTATTGACCCGACACAAAACGATCCGCTGACCCCTTATCTGGTCAACGTGAAACAGAGCGACCTGCAGGCGGGCAAATACAACATCATTCTCGGTGAGCAACTGGCGGGCCAGTTAGGCGTTAACCGCGGCGATCAAATTCGTGTGATGGTGCCTTCCGCCAGCCAGTTCACGCCGATGGGGCGTCTGCCCAGCCAGCGTCTGTTCACGGTGGTCGGGACGTTCGCCGCAAACAGCGAAGTGGATGAGTACCAGATGCTGGTCAATATTGAGGATGCATCACGCCTGATGCGTTACCCGGCGGGTAACATTACCGGCTGGCGTTTGTGGCTTAACGAACCGCTGAAAGTGGATGTGCTGAGCCAGCAGCCACTACCAGAAGGAACGAAGTGGCAGGACTGGCGCGATCGCAAAGGCGAGCTGTTCCAGGCTGTGCGCATGGAGAAAAACATGATGGGTCTTCTGCTCAGCCTGATTGTTGCGGTCGCGGCGTTTAACATTATTACTTCTCTTGGCCTGATGGTGATGGAAAAACAGGGTGAGGTGGCGATTTTACAAACGCAGGGCCTGACGCCGCGCCAGATCATGGCGGTATTTATGGTGCAAGGGGCCAGCGCCGGCATCATCGGCGCGCTACTTGGCGCGGTGCTGGGCGCACTGCTGGCCAGCCAGTTGAATAATTTGATGCCGATTATCGGCGCACTGCTGGATGGCGCTGCACTGCCCGTAGCGATTGAGCCACTGCAGGTTGTTACGATTGCGCTGGTGGCGATGGCCATTGCGCTGCTCTCTACGCTTTATCCTTCCTGGCGCGCTGCCGCCACTCAACCCGCTGAGGCTTTACGTTATGAATAAGATCCTGTTGCAATGCGACAACCTGTGCAAACGCTATCAGGAAGGCAGTGTGCAAACCGACGTGCTGCACAATGTCAGTTTCAGCATGGCGGAAGGGGAACTGATGGCGATTGTCGGTAGTTCCGGTTCGGGTAAAAGTACGCTGCTGCACCTGCTCGGCGGGCTGGATACGCCGACCTCCGGCGATGTGATTTTCCGCGATCAGCCGATGAGCAAACTCTCTTCCACCGCCAAGGCGGATCTGCGTAACCGTGAACTGGGTTTTATCTACCAGTTCCACCATCTGCTGCCGGATTTTACCGCACTGGAAAACGTGGCGATGCCGCTGCTGATTGGTAAAAAGAAACCAGCCGAGATTGACAGCCGCGCGCGTGAAATGCTGTGTGCAGTGGGTCTGGAGCACCGCGCCACTCACCGTCCGTCGGAGCTTTCCGGCGGCGAACGCCAGCGTGTGGCGATTGCCCGTGCGCTGGTCAATAACCCGCGTCTGGTGCTGGCGGATGAACCGACCGGTAACCTGGATGCCCGCAACGCCGACAGTATTTTCCAGTTGCTTGGCGAGTTGAACCGTTCGCAGGGTACGGCGTTTCTGGTGGTGACGCATGATTTACAGCTGGCAAAACGTATGAACCGTCAACTGGAAATGCGTGATGGTCATCTGAGCACTGAAGTCTCCCTGATGGGGGCCGAGTAATGGCTTCGCCTCTGTCGTTATTGATTGCCTTGCGTTTCAGCCGCGGACGCCGTCGCGGTGGGATGGTTTCGTTGATTTCGGTGATCTCGACTATCGGCATCGCGCTGGGTGTAGCGGTGCTGATCGTCGGTCTGAGCGCGATGAACGGTTTTGAGCGCGAACTGAATAACCGCATTCTGGCGGTTGTGCCACATGGTGAAATCGAGCCGGTGAACCAGCCGTGGAATGACTGGAATACCGCGCTGGAAAAAGTGAAGAAAGTGCCGGGCATTGCGGCGGCGGCACCCTATATCAACTTTACAGGGCTGGTGGAGAGCGGTGCTAACCTGCGCGCGATTCAGGTCAAAGGCGTTGATCCGCAGCAGGAAACTGACCTCAGCGCGTTACCGAAATATATTCAGGGCGACGCCTGGCGTAATTTTAAAGCCGGTGAGCAGCAAATCATTTTGGGGAAAGGCGTGGCCGATGCGCTGAAAGTGCAGCAGGGCGATTGGGTGTCCATCATGATCCCTAACTCTGACGACGCGCATAAACTGTTGCAGCCCAAGCGCGTGCGGTTGCATGTCACGGGTATTCTGCAACTCAGCGGTCAGCTTGATCACGGTTTCGCGATGATCCCGATGGCAGATGCGCAGCAATATCTGGAGATGGGCAGCAGCGTTACCGGCATCGCCATTAAAGTCAACGATGTCTTTAACGCCAATAAGCTGGTGCGCGATGCGGGTGAAGTGACCAACAGCTATGTTTATATCAAAAGCTGGATCGGCAAATATGGCTATATGTATCGCGACATCCAGATGATCCGCGCCATTATGTATCTGGCTATGGTGCTGGTGATTGGCGTGGCCTGTTTTAATATTGTCTCCACGCTGGTGATGGCAGTAAAAGACAAGAGCGGCGATATTGCGGTATTGCGTACGCTCGGGGCGAAAGATGGTCTTATTCGCGCCGTTTTCGTCTGGTACGGTTTGCTGGCCGGGTTGCTGGGCAGCCTTTGCGGTGTGGTGATTGGCGTGGTGGTTTCGCTGCAATTAACGCCAATTATCAACGGTATAGAAAAAATTATCGGTCATCAGTTCTTGTCGGGCGATATCTACTTTATCGACTTCCTGCCGTCGGAACTTCATCCGCTGGATGTGGTGTACGTTCTGGCGACGGCGTTGGTATTAAGCCTGCTGGCGAGCTGGTATCCGGCGCGCCGGGCGAGCAATATTGATCCGGCGAGAGTACTGAGCGGGCAGTAATCCCGGCGTGAGCAGGGCCACAACGAAGGAGTGGCGATGAATTACGGATTTGATATTGGTGGCAGTAAAATCGCGTTAGGTGTCTTTGATGCCAATCGACGGTTACAGTGGGAAACACGTGTCGCCACGCCCCATGACAGTTATACATCCTTTTTGCGCGCCATTGCTGAGCTGGTCGCAGAGGCGGATGCACGTTTCGGCGTGAAAGGCACGGTCGGCATCGGCATCCCTGGCATGCCGGAAACCGCCGACGGTACGTTGTATGCCGCCAATCTGCCCGCCGCTAGCGGCCAGTCGCTGCGCACCGATCTTAGCGCGTTGCTAGAGCGTGACGTCCGGCTGGATAACGATGCCAACTGTTTCACCCTTTCTGAAGCCTGGGATGATGAATTCCGGCGCTATCCGCTGGTGATGGGGCTGATCCTTGGCACGGGTGTGGGCGGCGGACTGGTGGTGAATGGCAAGACTGTGACCGGGCAGCGTTTTATCACCGGCGAGTTTGGTCATATCCGTTTGCCCGTCGATGCGCTGGGGCTGATGGGGTTTGATTTTCCGCTCACACGCTGCGGCTGTGGCAAAATCGGCTGTATTGAGAACTATCTGTCCGGCCGTGGTTTTGCATGGCTGTACAAACACTTCTACCATCAGTCATTGTCCGCGCCGGAGATCATCACCCGCTGGCAGCAGGGCGAGGCGAAAGCACTGGCCCATGTCGAACGGTATGTCGACTTGCTGGCGGTGTGTCTGGGTAATATTCTGACCATTATCGACCCGGATCTGCTGGTGATTGGCGGTGGATTATCCAATTTCAGCGCGCTGACGCAATTGCTGCCGGAGCGTATCCGCCCGCATCTGCTGCCAGCGGGCGAGGTGCCGCGTATTGAATGCGCACGCTACGGTGACGCAGGCGGTATGCGCGGTGCGGCATTTCTTCATCTTACTGATCCGTCCTGAGAGGATGCCATGCAATCGCGACGTTCACATCGTCTCAGCCGTTTTCGCCATAACAAACGCCGCTTGCGTGAGCGGTTACGCCAGCGCATTTTTTTCCGTGACACAATGGTGCCTGAAGTGATGGAAAAACCGAGAGTTGTCGTACTGACCGGGGCGGGGATCTCCGCCGAGTCCGGGATCCGCACCTTCCGTGCGGCAGATGGGCTGTGGGAAGAACATCATGTCGAAGATGTGGCGACGCCGGAAGGCTTTGCCCGCAACCCACAACTGGTGCAAACCTTTTATAACGATCGCCGCCGCCAGCTCCAGCAGCCGGAAATTGTGCCCAACGCCGCGCATCTGGCGCTGGCCGAACTGGAGCAGGCATTGGGGGATCGCTTTTTACTGATCACGCAGAATATCGACAACCTGCATGAGCGTGCCGGAAATAAACACATCATCCATATGCACGGCGAGTTGTTGAAAGTGCGCTGTTCCCAGAGCGGGCAGGTGCTGAAGTGGACCGATGATGTCACCCGTGACGACAAATGCCACTGTTGCCAGTTTCCTGCGCCGCTGCGCCCGCACGTAGTGTGGTTTGGCGAGATGCCGCTGGGTATGGATGAAATTTATAGCGCACTGTCGATGGCAGATGTCTTTATTGCGATCGGCACGTCCGGCCACGTGTATCCTGCCGCCGGGTTTGTTCACGAAGCCAAACTGCATGGCGCACACACCGTTGAGCTGAACCTCGAACCGAGCCAGGTAGGTAGCGAGTTCGAAGAGAAACATTACGGGCTGGCGAGCGTAGTGGTGCCAGAGTACGTCGAAAAACTGCTGAAAAAGCTGTAACGCGAAAACTACGCCTTATCCGGCCTCGATACCCGCAGGCCGGATAAGGGGCAGCGCTATCCAGTACGGACTCAACGTCCGGCTTTTAACTTCTGGTAGTACTCTTCGTAAAGGGCGCTGGCGCTGCCGACATCATTTTGCCACTCGCCCTTACTGAGGGTTTCTGCATCCGGGTAGAGGGACTTATCGTTCGCCATTTCCGGTTTCAGCAGCTTACGCGCGGCCAGGTTCGGCGTTGGGTAGCCGATGGTTTCCGCCACTTGTTTGGCAATCTCCGGGCGCAGCAGGAAGTTGATAAGCTTCAGCGCCCCGTCGACGTTTTTCGCATTTGCCGGGATCGCCAGGCTATCCATCCAGAAAATCCCCCCTTCCTGAGGCCAGACGACATCCAGTTGCGTCCCTGCCTGACGCGCCACATACGCCGAACCGTTCCACACCATTCCCAGATTCACTTCGCCTTCCATATAGGGGTTGGCGGGGTTGTCTGAGTTGAACGCCGCGACGTTTGGCATCAGTTTTTTCAGCTCGTTATAGGCCGCTTCAATCTCTTTGGGATCGGTGGTATTGCCGGAGTAACCCAGCTTGCGCAGCGCCATCTGGAACACTTCACGTGCATCATCCGTCAGCAGCAGACTGCCCTTGTATTCCGGTTTCCACAGATCGGCCCAGCGGGTCACGGTTTTCGGATCGATCGCGTCGCCATTGACGCCAATCGCGGTGGCTCCCCAGATATAAGGGATGGAGTAGTCGTTATTGGGGTCAAACGGTTTGTTGAGCATCTGCGGATCGAGGTTATTGAAGTGGGTCAGCTTCGTTTTGTCGATCTTCTGGATCATGCCCTCTTTGCGCATCTTATCCACGAAGTAGGTGGACGGCACGACCAGGTCGTATGCGCCTTCTTTATAGGTTTTGAGCTTGGCGTACATGGTTTCATTCGATTCATAGGTCGAATAGATAACCTTGATGCCGGTCTCTTTAGTGAACTGCTCCAGCAGGCCGGGCGGCACATACTCGGTCCAGTTGTAGAAATAGAGCGTTTTGTTGTCGTCCGCATGCGCGGCGCTCATGCCGATGGCGAGAGCTCCCGCTGCCAGCAGGTGGCGTGACCATTTTTTCATTATCTTACGTCCCCTGAGTTTTGGTTTTATCACGTGCAATCAGCTGGCTGGCAATCACCAGCACCAGCGACAGCACTAACAGAATGGTGGCCAGCGCGTTGACTTCCGGCGACACGCCCACCTTGACCATGGAATAGATTTTTAAGGGCAGAATTTCATAGCCCGGACCGGTAACGAAGGACGAAACCACCACGTCGTCCATCGACAGGGTGAAGCTCAGCAACCAACCGGCTGCAACAGCAGGCATCGCCAGCGGCAGGATGATTTTGCGCAGAATAGTCACTTCGCTGGCACCCAGATCTTTGGCGGCTTCCAGCATGCGCACATCAAAACCTTTCAGGCGCGAGAAGACGGTCACCACCACAAATGGCAGGCAGAAGGTGATATGCGAAAACAGCAATGACCAGAACCCGAGCTGAATGCCCAGTAGCATAAACAGCACCAGTAGCGAAATGGCCATGACGATATCCGGCGACATCATCACCACAAACAGCATACCGCTGACAAACGGTTTACCGCGAAAACGGTAGCGGTAGAGCGCAACGGCTGTCAGCGAGCCAATCAGGGTGGCAAAGGTGGCGGAGAGTACGGCCATCGTCAGCGAGTGTTGCGCGGCTTGCAGCAGACTGTCGTTGTTCATCAACAGGCGATACCACTCGGTGGAGAACCCCTGCCAGTTAATGCCAAAGCGCGACTGATTAAACGAGTTGACGATCAGAATGATGATCGGAATATACAGATACGCGTAAATAGCGGTCATAAAACCGCCGCGCAGCAGTCGACCAATCATGCGCGTTCCACCTTTTTCTTCAGCAAATTGTTCGATTCCAGTGATGTGAAAATTATCACTTTTTGCCACCTCTAGCCTGGTTCACCAACACTGACTGGCCGTCGGCCGTCGTTTGAGGCCGCGCATTTTACAACACTTTGTTTTGCGATCGGGAAAAACTCCCACGTAAATGACGAACTTTACCTGTGTCGGACAACCCGCAACGTTATTGCGTTGCGGTGTTGAGGGCGTTTTATCTCCTGATGGCGGCCATAAACACGGTGGTGTGGAAACACCGCGCTTGCCTGCGGTTCCTGTTTAAAATGAGCTGACTTTCGTTTATTGTCGCCTGGCCTGATGTTATATCCTGGCGTTTACGCCCATTATTTTTAAAAAAATTTCCATCGCCTGAAATAGTGATGGCCCGGTGAAGCACGCAGGCCCGAAATCTATCGGGTCTTGTGCAACGTTCACTCGTCGGGCGATTGAAGCCGGGGAATGGCCATCGAAGATGCCACCCCTCTTATGTGATTGACAGGAAAAACGGATGCGATTGCTCATTTCATTGCTGTTGGCGGCTTATCTCCCTTTTGCCAGCGCCACAACAGAGACCGATATTCAGAAAAATGTCACGGCGTTCTACGCATTTTATCTGCACGAAATTAATCACGATGTTTCGCCAGATAACATCATCAAAATGGAACAAATGAATAAATGGGTATCGGCGACGTTACTTAAGCGTATGGATGAAATTTATACGATGCCGGAGCAAGAGTTACTGATGGCCGATTATTTTACCTACGCGCAGGATGCGTTCCCCGAGTGGGAGAAAACTATAAACGTTTCCCCGGCGTCTTTGGATGGGCAAAGTATGAAACTGGATGTCTGGCTTGGGCAGCAGAATAGCGAACATGCGCATCTGCAGGTTTGGACCCGCAAGGAAAATGGAAACTGGAAGATTTGGCGGGTCGTTGATGCGGGTGACAATATTGAGCAAAAACTTTACTGACACCGCAGTTTAATGGCAACAAGACACGGATAGTGCCTTGCATGGCATGCCATTTACCGCGAAGTAAAGCGCATGCCAGCATCATGGTTCATCCAATGACAGTTAACGTTATTCGCCTAAATCCGTTGCTTTTTTGTTCAGCAATCGCGCTGCACGCCAGTATACCAGCAACATCAGCCCCATCACCACGGTCAGCGTGATGCTGGTGGCGGAGCCGAATGGCCAGTCACGAATATTGAGGAACTGGCTTTTAATCACGTTACCGACCAGCAAATTTTTCGCCCCGCCCATCAGATCCGCAACATAGAACAGCCCCATGGCCGGCAGCATCACCAGCAGGCAACCGGCAATGATCCCCGGCATCGTCAGCGGGATAATAATGCGAATGAAGGTTTGCAGTTTACCGGCCCCGAGATCTTTTGCCGCTTCCAGCAGCGGTTTGTCGAGCTTCTCGATGCTGGAGTAGAGCGGCATCACCATAAACGGCAGCAGAATGTAGACCAGACCGATAATCACCGCGACCGGGGTAAACATAATGCGCAGCGGCTCATCGATGACACCCAGCCACAGCAGGAAGGCGTTGAGATACCCTTTGGTGCTGAGGAAAATCTTCAACCCGTAGATGCGGATAAGTGAGTTGGTCCAGAAGGGAACAATCAGCAGAAACAGCAGCAGCGGGCGCACCTTCGCGGGCAGTTTCGCCAGGAACCAGGCAAAAGGGTAACCCAACACCAGGCAGGACAGCGTGGCGATCGCCGCCATGTTCAGGGAGTGCAGCAGCACGTCGAAATAGAGCGGATCGAGCAGACGCGTATAGTTATCCAGCGTGAAAACCCATTGGACGAAATGCGCATCGTCGCGGGTCAGAAAGCTGGTGGCGATGATCATCACATTCGGCAGGAAAACAAACAGCACAAGCCAACCGACGATAGTGGCGATCACCCCATTCTGGAATTTACTGGTACTCTTCATCAGCCAGCACGACCTCCCAGCTTTCTACCCAGGTTATGGCCATTTTCTGGTCCAGCGAGTGGTCAAAATCCGGATCGTCTTCATTAAAGAACTCACTAACCATCACCATCTTGCCGTTTTCCAGCTCCACCATGGATTCCAGCGTCATCCCTTTGTAGTTGCGTTCACGAACGTAGCCAATCAGACCTTCTGCCTCGCCCACATCGTGGATCTCTTCGACCCGCAAATCTTCCGGGCGCAGCAGCACGTTCAACGGCTGGCCTTGTTCCACCGGGAAGTTAACGTGAATATAGCATTCGCGGCCTTCGACGCTGGCGCGCACGCGGTGCGCATCGACACGCTCAATCACCGTGGCGCTGAAGATATTGATTTCGCCGATAAAGCTGGCGACAAACAGGTTCTTCGGCTCTTCATAGATTTCACGTGGCGTACCATCCTGCTCAATGCGGCCTTCGCGCATTACCACAATGCGGTCTGACATGGTCAGGGCTTCTTCCTGATCGTGGGTGACAAAAACAAAGGTAATACCCAGCTTACGTTGCAGCGCTTTCAGTTCGTTTTGCATCTGCTTACGCAGTTTGTAATCCAGCGCGGAGAGCGATTCATCTAACAACAGTAAACGCGGTTTATTGACCACCGCGCGGGCGATGGCGACACGCTGTTGTTGCCCGCCGGAGAGTTGATGCGGTTTACGCTGGGCAAAGGCGTCGAGTTGCACCATTCGCAGCGCATCCATGACGCGTGGGGTTATCTCTTGTGCCGGGGTTTTTTGCATGCGCAGACCAAAGGCCACGTTGTCAAACACCGTCATATGGGGGAAAAGCGCGTAGCTCTGAAAAACGGTATTGACGTGGCGGTGTTCCGCTGCAACGTGCGTGATATCTTCGGCATCGAGGTGGATATGGCCGACATCGACACTTTCCAGCCCGGCGATCAGGCGCAGAACTGTCGTTTTACCGCAGCCGGAAGGACCCAGCAGCGTCAGAAATTCGCCGTTATTGATGGTGAGGTTAAAATCGGAAATGACATTTTTGCCATCAAAGCTTTTGCGAATACCCGCAAGCTGCACAAGCGGTGAACGCGAACGCGGTTGTGTGTTCAATTTTTGACTCTGTCCCATGTCGACGCATCAAAAGGCTTATCGGATGCGGGGTTTGTGGTTAACCACCTTTGGGTTGTGCACGATTTAAGGGCTGGCATTCTACGGCAAAGCGGTGAAATCGCCAATCGTTGTCGTATTTTCGTCGAACGGAGGGGGAATTTCCGGGCTACGGTTAATTACGTGGGCCGTAATTTTGAAAATATTCTCGTTTACGGGGTAAAAGTGACCTGACGCAATATTTGTCTTTTCACGCTTATTGATAATGTTGTGACATTTTGTGGGGGTGGCTTCATGGACAAATTATTAGAGCGTTTTTTGCAGTACGTTTCTCTGGATACTCAATCAAAGCCCGGCGTCCGGCAGGTGCCCAGCACTGACGGGCAGTGGAAACTCCTGCGTTTACTTCAGAACCAGCTGACGGAGATGGGGCTGGAAAATGTCACATTAAGCGATAAAGGCACGGTGATGGCGGTGTTGCCGTCAAATGTGCAAACGCCAGTACCTGCCATCGGTTTTATTTCCCATGTGGATACCTCGCCGGATTGCAGCGGCAAGAATGTGAATCCGCAAATCCTTGAAAACTATCGCGGTGGCGATATCGCGCTGGGCATTGGCGATGAGATCCTGTCGCCGGTGATGTTTCCGGTGCTGCACCAGTTGCTTGGGCAGACGCTGATCACCACGGATGGCAAAACATTGCTTGGCGCGGATGATAAAGCCGGGGTGGCGGAGATCATGACGGCGCTGGCGGTATTGAAGAAGAAAAACATTCCCCACGGCGATATTTGCGTGGCGTTTACCCCTGATGAGGAAGTGGGTAAGGGCGCGAAACATTTCGATGTGGAAGGCTTCGGCGCAAAATGGGCCTATACCGTCGATGGCGGCGGCGTTGGCGAGCTGGAGTTTGAAAACTTTAACGCCGCGTCGGTGAACATCAAAATTGTCGGTAATAATGTCCACCCTGGTACGGCGAAAGGGGTAATGGTTAACGCGCTGACGCTGGCCAGCCGTATTCATGCACTGGTGCCGGAAGAGGAGAGCCCGGAAAACACCGAGGGCTATGAAGGCTTCTATCATCTCACCAGCATTAAAGGCACCGTTGAACGCGCCGACATGCACTACATCATCCGTGATTTTGACCGCAAGATGTTTGAAACACGTAAACGTAAGATGATGGAGATTGCCAAAAAAGTGGGCAAAGGGCTGCATCCGGATTGTTATATCGAACTGGTGATCGAAGACAGCTACTACAATATGCGTGAGAAAGTGGTAGAGCATCCGCATATTCTCGAAATCGCCCAGCAGGCTATGCGCGACTGCGATATTGAACCGGAGCTGAAACCGATTCGCGGTGGGACCGACGGCGCACAGCTCTCCTTTATGGGATTACCCTGCCCGAACCTGTTTACCGGCGGTTATAACTACCACGGCAAGCACGAGTTTGTGACGCTGGAAGGCATGGAGAAAGCCGTGCAGGTGATTGTGCGAATTGCTGAGCTGACGGCGAAAGGGGAGTAGCCTGCGCTGCCTGACGGCGAAATACATGTCTTATCCGGCCTGCGTGAGAGATGTCGCAGGCCGGATAAGCAGGCGGTCAGGTATTAATCTTCGAAGAACCAGTAACCGCTGTTGACGAGTGCGGCGAGCATTGCGAGGAAAGAGGGATCATCCAGCGCATCGCCAAACATCTCACCCTGCAATACGATATGACTTGCCAGCGCTTCAAGCGCCGGGCGGTGTGGCGAGTTGATCCGCTCGCCGTTGGCGAACACGTCATCACCAATACGCAACACGCGTAAACCGCCAAGACGCACCAGCTTGTCACCCTGTTTCAGCGCATCGTAAATTTCATCCGGCTGATAGGGCGGCTCAGGGGGCGCGATATCCAGTTCGTGGCGTGACTGGGAAATAAATTCGCCCATCCACTCTTTAAACTGCTCCGGCTGATTGATCAGTCCCAGCATCATGTCGCGCAGCTTATCCAGCTCTTCCGGCAGAATATCCGCCGGGTGGGCGCGCTGTGGAACATCCGGATCGCTATAGCGCTGGCTGCCCAGTTCTCGTTGCAGAACGTAATCAGCAAACCCGCTGATCAATTCACGACCGCTGGGGGCACGGAAACCCACAGAGTAGTTCAGTGAATTCTCCAACGAATAGCCTTCATGCGGGAATCCCGGCGGAATATACAGGATATCGCCCGGCTCCAGCTCTTCATCAATGAGCGCCTCAAACGGATCGACCTGCAGTAAGTCCGGGTGGGGGCAGTGCTGTTTCATCGGCGTTTTTTCGCCGACGCGCCAGCGACGGCGACCGGTACCCTGAATGATAAACACGTCGTACTGATCGAGATGCGGCCCCACGCCGCCGCCAGGCACAGAGAAGGAGATCATCAGATCATCGGTACGCCAGTCAGGCAGCACGCGGAACGGGCGCATCAGTGCGGCAGCAGGTTGATGCCAGTGGTTGACGGCCTGCACTAACAGTGACCAGTTGCTTTCGCCCAGGTGATCATAGCTTTCGAAAGGACCGTGGCCCACCTGCCATTTACCGTCAAGATGGCTGACCAGACGGCTGTCCACCTCATTTTCCATTGCCAGTCCTGCCAGTTCGTCCGGGCTGATGGGATCGATGAAATTTTTAATCCCACGTTTCAGCACTACCGGGCGTTTTTGCCAGTAGCGTTGAATAAAGTCTGGCCAGTCTATTTCTACGTGATAGTCCATATGCGTTTCCGGCAAATTATCAGTGGCTGAATAAAGGATTATAGTAATGCCGATAGCGTTCAGTCGCCAGCGATCGCCGCCTGTTGTCGGCCAAAGATCACTTCCATTTTGGCGCCGCCCAGTAAACTCTCTGCGGTGATTATCTGCCCTTCATACTGGTCGACAATTTCCCGGGCAACGGAAAGCCCGACGCCCTGTCCCGGGCGCAGCGTATCAGCGCGTTGCCCGCGATCAAAAACCACCTCGCGCTTGGCTGCGGGAATGCCCGGACCATCATCTTCGACGATAATATGCAGCGTGTCGTCTGTTTGCCGGGCCGAAATCTCGACAAATTCAAGACAGTATTTGCAGGCGTTATCCAGCAAATTGCCCATCACTTCCATAAAGTCATTTTTCTCACCGACAAAACTGATTTCCGGTGAGATATCGACGGTAATGTTGACGCCTTTGCGTTGGTAAACCTTGTTCAGCGCCGAGGTCAGGCTGTCGAGCAACGGCGCAACGGGATGCAGTTCCCGGCTGAGCAGGCCGCTACTGCCGCGCATCGTGGCGCGATGCAGGTAGTAACCAATCTGCTGCGAGATACGGCTGATCTGTTCCAGCATCACCGGTTCGGCATCGGAGACGCTCATCTTCTCGCTGCGTAGCGATCGCAACGTGCTTTGCAACACTGCCAGTGGCGTTTTCAGACTGTGAGTGAGATCAGTGAGTGTGGTGCGGTACTTGTCATACCGATCGCGCTCACTTTTCAGCAGGCGGTTAAGATTGCGAACCAGACTGGTCAGTTCGCGAGTGGTCTCCGGATTAAGCTGTTCGCGGTGATGCTCTTCCAGTTCGCGGACTTCACGGGCCAGCGCTTCAATGGGACGTAAACTCCACCACGCCGCCAGCCACAACAGCGGAACCACCAATAACAGGTTTGCGGCCAGCACATAGACAAACCAGCTCCACACCATATAAGAGCGTTTCAGCTCAATCGGAATGGTATCGATCACCACAATGGTTAATTGCGGCATACGGCTGGTGGCCGGGTAGATATTGACCGCGACAGAGTGTGTCATCTCAGAACTGCTGTCATCTTCGCGGATCTCTTTCAGCTCTTCAGCAACGGAGTGATCGTCATCAATCAGTGTGCTGCTGGCATCAATATCCGCTTCAATTTCATGAAAGCCATTTGTCCGCAGCCAGTCAGGGTCGATACTGTTTTCCAGCCAGGGAACATCCCGCTGGGACCAGATCAGTTTGCCGTTCTGGTCGTAGATCAGCGCCATGGTCGGGCTTTGCAGATTGAGGTTTTCCGGGAGATCAACGCTGAGCCGATTGTTTTCCCATTTTGCCAGCGTATAAAACAGGTTGCTCTCTCCCCGCAGCAGACGGAAGGTGGTCTTGTCGAAACTGACGCTGTAACCCACCAGCGCCACCATGCCATAAGCGAGGGAAAGCACCATCACCACCGCTGCGGTGGCAAGTAAAAAACGGACCCGCAGGGAAAGCGGCAGGAGGTGTCGCAACACGCGTCTCATTTAGGTAATTCGAAGAGGTAGCCCTGACCGCGCACCGTGGTGATCACATCTTCCGGATACTGTGTCTGGATTTTTTTGCGCAAACGTCCCATCAGCACATCAATGGTATGGCTCTCACGTAACTCTGCATCAGGGTAGAGCTGAAGCATCAATGAATCTTTGCTCACCACTTTACCGCTATTGCGGATCAGCGTTTCCATAATGGTGTACTCGAATGCCGTGAGTTTTATCACATCGTCGTTAATCGACAACTCGCGACGGGAGAGGTCCACCTGAAATGGCGGCATAGAGATCAACTGAGACGCGAGGCCGCTGTTGCGGCGCATCAGCGCCTGAATGCGGGCAACGACTTCTTCAATGTGGAACGGTTTGGTAACGTAGTCATCCGCGCCAGCACTCAATACTTCAACTTTATCCTGCCAGCCTTCACGAGCGGTCAGCACCAGAACGGGCAGGGTGACGTCATGGCTGCGCCAGCGACGGATCAACGACAACCCGTCTTCGTCCGGTAAACCGAGATCGACAATGGCGATATCAGGAATATGTTCATTAAGAAAATAATCGGCTTCCCTGGCATCTTCCGCCGCATCCACTTGATGCCCCAGCTCCTGTAGCTGCACTTTTAAATGGTGACGCAGCAGGGCATTGTCCTCCACAACCAGTATGCGCATCGTCAGAACTCTCCTTAAGTTTTTGATGAATTCAGTCTAACGCTGATTGTGGTGCAGGAGGGATAAACATTTATTAAACCGTAGAAGTAAGAAACCCTCTTTTCCGGGGAAAAGAGGGTGAGCGGCCCACAGTCGATTATTTGAGCTCGTCGACCATGGTGATGGCGCGACCAATATAGTTGGCCGGGGTCATCGCTTTCAGGCGGGTTTTTTCGTCTTCCGGCAGTGCAAGACCATCGATAAACTGCTTCATGCCTTCCGCGTCAACGCGTTTACCGCGGGTCAGCTCTTTGAGTTTTTCATAAGGCTTCTCAATGCCGTAGCGGCGCATCACGGTCTGGATCGGCTCCGCCAGAACTTCCCAGTTGTGATCCAGTTCGTCCAGCAGGCGATCGCGGTTCACTTCCAGTTTGCTCACGCCTTTCAGCGTTGACTGGTAGGCAATCAGCGCATAACCCACGCCCACGCCAAGATTACGCAGTACGGTGGAGTCGGTCAGATCGCGTTGCCAGCGGGAGACAGGCAGTTTGCTGGCCAGATGCTGCAATACTGCGTTAGAAAGGCCCAGGTTGCCTTCTGAGTTTTCAAAATCAATCGGATTGACTTTATGCGGCATGGTAGAAGAGCCGATTTCACCAGCAATGGTTTTTTGCTTGAAGTGATTCAGTGCAATGTAACCCCAGATATCACGGTCAAAATCGAGCAGGATGGTGTTGAAACGCGCCATGCAGTCAAACAACTCGGCAATATAGTCGTGCGGCTCGATCTGCGTGGTATACGGGTTCCACTGGATCCCCAGTGAGGTGACAAACTCTTCGCTGAACTGATGCCAGTCCACTTCCGGGTAAGCCGCGATATGGGCGTTATAGTTGCCCACTGCGCCGTTGATTTTACCAAGGATTTCCACCTGGTTTAACTGACGGAACTGGCGTTCCATACGGTAAGCGACGTTCGCCATCTCTTTACCAATGGTCGACGGCGTGGCTGGCTGACCGTGGGTACGGGAGAGCAGCGGGATATCGCGATACTGCACCGCCAGCGCTTTTACCGCGTCGATAAGCTGGCGCCAGTACGGCAGGATCACCTCATCACGGGCGGTTTTCAGCATCAGGGCGTGAGAGAGGTTATTGATATCTTCTGAGGTGCAGGCGAAATGGATAAATTCGGAAACTGCATGCAGCTCAGGGAGCTCCGCGACTTTTTCTTTCAGAAAATATTCAACCGCTTTGACATCGTGGTTCGTGGTGCGCTCGATGGTTTTAATGCGAAGCGCATCTTCTTCACTGAAGCCGTCGACGATTTTATCGAGGAAACCGTTTGCGTGGTCAGTAAAAGCAGGAACTTCCTTGATCGCCGCATGAGTCGCCAGTTTTTGCAGCCAGCGCACTTCTACCTGGACACGAAATTTCAGCAAACCGTATTCGCTGAAGATCCCGCGCAGCGCGCTGACTTTATCGCCGTAGCGTCCATCGACAGGGGAAACGGCGGTCAGTGAGGATAATTCCATAAGTCACAACTCCGGGAGGTTAACAATGAGCAAGAATGTTTTTGGCCTGGGTCGACAGGCGATTTCGGGACAACATCAATTGCAGGCGACCGCCGCCGACCTGGTGCCAGAGCACCGCAGCGCGGATCCCGGCCAGCAGAGTGGCGCGGACTTTTGCCTGTACCTGCGGGCTTTGCAGCACCGCGGGTGAACCGGTGACCTGAATACGTGGTCCCAGTGGGCTGATGACATCAACATATATTGCCGCCATGGCGCTGAGCAGCGTGTCTGATTGCAGATCGAAGTGCTCAAGCTGGCGTTGCAAACTGGCGATGCGGTTACCGAGCGTATCCATTGCCTGTTTATTACCGGCAAGTTTACGCTCCAGCACCATCATACTTAAGGTATAGCGGGTCAGTTCGGCATTGAGACCCTGGCGACTGCTGGCATTCAGTACGCCAAGCAGCGTTTCCAGCCCGGTGCGCAGATTGGTTTCGCTGCCGCCAAAGACGCCAAGCGTGGAGTCAGGGTTCAGATCAATCACGCTGTTCAGCGAGACATGCAGCGCGTCGCTGTCACAATGCCCCTGGTGCGCCAGTTGTTGCACCAGACGTGCAGACTGGCAAATGCCTGCCAGCGCCAGGGTAATGTCGTAATAGTTCTTCGCCACACTCACTCCTTTTTTGACCCGCATTGCAACCATTGCGCGGGCTTTCGCCAGTCCGGTTTTATTGACTCTGTATTACAGGGGCAGCGGCAGACGCTGCTCGATAATACCGCCACCCAGGCACACTTCGCCGCTATAGAACACAGCGGACTGGCCTGGCGTGACGGCCGCAACCGGGTTGTCAAAACGCACGTCGATACGGTCGGCGTCCAGCACGGTTACGGTGCAGGGAATATCTTCCTGACGGTAACGGGTTTTCACCGTACAACGCAGTGTGCCCTGTAGCGGTTCGCGATCCACCCAGTGCAGTTGCTGTGCGATAAGCCCCACGGACATCAGGCGAGGATGCTCATGGCCTTGCGCGACAATCAGGATATTCTTTTCCACGTCTTTATCGACCACATACCACGGCTCTTCGCTGCCGTCTTTGGTCCCGCCGATACCCAGGCCTTTACGCTGACCAAGAGTATGGTACATCAGACCCTGGTGCTCGCCGATCTCTTCACCCTCGACGGTGAGGATTTTACCGGGCTGCGCCGGCAGGTAACGACCAAGGAATTCGCGGAATTTACGTTCGCCAATAAAGCAGATACCGGTAGAGTCTTTTTTCTTCGCGGTTGCCAGGCCCAGATCTTCGGCGATTTTACGCACTTGCGGTTTTTCCAGCTCACCGACCGGGAACAGGCTTTGCGCGATCTGCTCGTGACCTAAGGTATACAGGAAGTAGCTCTGATCCTTATTGCCATCAAGACCGCGCAGCAGGCGGCTTTTGCCGTCCACATCGGCGCGGCGCACGTAGTGACCGGTGGCAATATAGTCCGCGCCGAGATCTTCGGCGGCAAACTCAAGGAACGCTTTAAATTTGATCTCTTTGTTGCAGAGAATATCGGGGTTCGGCGTGCGCCCGGCTTTGTATTCAGCCAGGAAATGCTCGAAGACGTTGTCCCAGTATTCTGCGGCGAAATTGACGGTGTGCAGCTCGATGCCGAGTTTGTCACAAACGGCCTGCGCATCGGCCAAATCCGCTGCAGCGGTGCAGTATTCTTCGCCGTCATCCTCTTCCCAGTTCTTCATGAACAGGCCTTCCACGTTATAACCCTGTTGTTGCAACAGGTAAGCGGAAACGGAAGAGTCGACACCGCCGGACATACCGACGATCACTTTTTTTGGGCTATCAGACATAGAATACTCACGACGTAGAACTTCAGGGCGGCGTATTCTATCACGGGCTGGCGGCTCAGGCATCCCCTGTAAACGGCCAGTTAAATGCTGCGATAGTTTCCAGTGGCAAACGCGGGCAGTTCTGATAACACCGAATGCTTTCCGCAACCAGCGGTGAGCGCAGGTTTGTCGCAGAAAAGATCTCTTCGGCCGAGACCCAATGGCAGCGATCGATATCGCTATCGTGGGGTTCAGTGGCGCACATTTCGTTAAGCTCAATCGCAAACAAAAAGCGCAGAAACGGCGTGCGATCGCGCGCTATCCACTGATGCATTCTAAGAAAATGTTGTGGTTCAGCGCGAATGCCTGTCTCTTCCCACAGTTCGCGGGCGGCAGCCTGCGTCAGGGTTTCGTTGGCTTCCAGATGGCCTGCTGGCTGGTTCCACAGGGCTTTGCCGCGAATCGTCTCTTCAACCACTAAAAATTTCCCCTGCGCATGTACGACGCAGGCAACGGTTACGTGGGGTTTCAGCATCACTACTCCCTTATAAGATTAAGCATCTCGCCATTCACCGTTGGCGAGGTTATCCAGCGTGTAAGTCCCCATAGCGTAACGGATAAGCCGCAGAGTAGGGAACCCGACGTGCGCCGTCATTCTCCGCACCTGGCGATTACGCCCTTCATAGAGGGTAATTTTCAGCCAACTGGTGGGAATGGACTTCCGTTCACGGATTGGCGGGTTACGCGGCCACAACCACTCTGGTTCATCGACCCGTTCAACACCTGCGGGAAGCGTCGGACCATCGTTCAGGTCAACACCATTACGCAACGCATTAATGGCCTCTTCGGTTGGTTCACCTTCAACCTGCACATAATAGATCTTGCCGGTGCGTTTGCCAGGTTGCGTGAGGCGCGCCTGTAATGCGCCATCGTTGGTCAACACCAGTAATCCTTCACTGTCGCGGTCAAGCCGCCCGGCGGCATAAACGCCTTCTATGGGAATAAAATCTTTCAGCGTGCTGCGCCCGGCTTCGTCAGTGAATTGCGGCAAAACATCGTAGGGTTTATTGAATAAAATCACACGTTTTGGCTGGTTTTTCCGTTCGGGTCTGGTGGCTTGTCGCGAGCTGAATCGCTCAACCCGGTGATTTCTAAAAGAAGTTTTGTTCATGGTATTTTCAGTGATTATCAATTGCCGCATTATAGCTGAATCACGATTGCCTTTCATGGAACCCAACTATCGGTTAGTATTGATGGGCTCATTACAATTCATTAACAAAAAACGGTTTGCTCTGTGTGATTCACGTAACAGGTGAGCGGACGCAGTCTGAGCGCCCCGGCATGAAGTCAACGAGCAAAACAACCAGAAGCGCTCGAAGGAGAGGTGAATGGAAAGCAAAGTAGTTGTTCCGGCGGAAGGTAGCAAGATCACCCTGCAAAATGGCAAGCTCAACGTTCCGAATAACCCGATTATCCCGTTCATTGAAGGCGACGGTATCGGTGTTGACGTGACCCCGGCAATGCTGAAAGTGGTTGATGCCGCTGTGGAAAAAGCCTACAAGGGCGAGCGTAAAATTTCCTGGATGGAAATTTACACCGGTGAGAAATCTACCCATGTTTACGGCCAGGATGTCTGGCTGCCGCCTGAAACACTCGATCTGATTCGTGATTACCGTGTTGCCATCAAAGGCCCTCTGACGACGCCGGTTGGCGGCGGTATCCGTTCTCTGAACGTTGCACTGCGTCAGGAGCTGGATCTCTACATCTGCCTGCGTCCGGTACGTTACTACCAGGGCACCCCGAGCCCGGTTAAACACCCTGAACTGACCGATATGGTTATCTTCCGTGAAAACTCAGAAGACATTTACGCCGGTATTGAGTGGAAAGCGGACTCTGCCGATGCGGAAAAAGTGATCAAATTCTTGCGTGAAGAGATGGGCGTGAAGAAAATTCGCTTCCCGGAACATTGCGGTATTGGTATTAAACCGTGTTCCGAAGAAGGCACCAAACGCCTGGTGCGTGCGGCGATTGAGTACGCTATCACTAACGATCGCGACTCTGTGACGCTGGTGCACAAAGGCAACATCATGAAGTTCACCGAAGGTGCGTTTAAAGACTGGGGCTACCAGCTGGCGCGTGAAGAGTTTGGTGGTGAGCTGATCGACGGCGGTCCGTGGCAGAAAATCAAAAATCCGAAAACCGGCAAAGAGATCATCATTAAAGATGTGATTGCCGATGCGTTCCTGCAACAGATCCTGCTGCGTCCGGCTGAATATGACGTTATCGCCTGTATGAACCTGAACGGTGACTACATTTCTGATGCCCTGGCGGCGCAGGTTGGCGGTATTGGTATCGCCCCGGGCGCGAACATTGGCGACGAGTGCGCTCTGTTCGAAGCGACCCACGGTACCGCGCCGAAATATGCAGGTCAGGACAAAGTGAACCCGGGTTCTGTGATCCTCTCCGCAGAAATGATGCTGCGCCACATGGGTTGGGTTGAAGCGGCTGACCTGATCGTTAAAGGCATGAGCGGCGCGATCAACGCCAAAACCGTGACCTACGATTTCGAACGTCTGATGGAAGGCGCTAAGCTGCTGAAATGTTCAGAGTTTGGCGACGCGATTATCGCGAACATGTAATCCGCCTCGCGGGTTAAACAAGAACGGGAGCCGGATGGTTCCCGTTTTTTATGCCCTCAAAAAATCTTCCCCAAAACTTTCCCCAAAACCTTTCCCCAAAACTGGATGAAAATTAACCAGCTTTTGAACCAACTATAACCCAGTCTTTTCCTCTATCATCGTTATATTTGTCGGTCATTTTCCTTGATTTATGCCCCAATAATTTCTGTGTATCCGGCCTTTGATCTCGATAAAGTCTTCCTGAAAGGGAGCGCTGCTCGTGAAACGTTGGGGCTGTACCTTTATACCCAGGCATATACCCCGTAGTGCTTTTTGCCGGTCGTCTAAACCGGGTGGCCTTTTCATTTCACCCTCTCTACTGACACTTTCCATAAGCTCAACCACGCGTTGGTTATGGCTAACGGGGGATCAAGTTGAACCGGGGGGACCTGACTCAAGGGCATGGGTGAGGTCACTGCCTGAAAGCGGCAAAAAAACCAGCGCGCCGGGCTTTTGGGTTTACGGCCCGGACGCGCATTTGGCATGAGCGGTCCCTTTATAAGGAGAGGGTGGAAAGGTTCGAATTCTTCATGACCCACCGCACCGGCCAGTGCTCAGAGGATATAACCGCTGATTTCTCCTCCAATGGTTTGCAGCCACACCAGTATTTACCCATGAATTCGTTTTTTATCAGTCTTTCCTGGGCGTATATTTGTTAAGTTTAGTCTTAAGAGGTTTAGATAAAGATGGACGTTCTGGTACGGGAAGTAAAAGAGGGTGATTATCACGACTGGCTGGAATTATGGGAGGCCTATAACGATTTTGGTGGAGGTACGGTAAGTCATGAAGTTACAACGTTCACCTGGCACCGGGCAAATGATCCGGGTTCACCCATATTCTGCCGGGTTGCTGAAGTAAATAAAAAAGTCGTGGGTTTTGCCTTATGTGTCTTGCATGAAGGCACCTATGTGGTTACGCCCGTTTGTTATCTTGAAGATTTTTTCGTATGCGAGTCCCTGCGAGGGGAAGGTATTGGACGAGCAATTTTGCAGCACCTACATGATGAAGCCACCACCAAAGGCTGGGCAAAAGTTTACTGGTTTACCCGAGCGCAAAATTCTGCCCGCAAACTTTACGATAAAGTGGCAGTGACAGATGACTTTGTTCGATACCGAATGGTTTTGTAGATTTATTTTTTATGCTTTATTTTCGTTGCGGGAGAGTCAATCTCACTCAGGCAGCCATCTGAAAAATTAATCACTCACCAGCCAGTCAGTGAAAGGGTTTCTGTGATTTAATCCTTAGTGGCGCTTTTAACTTTAATTTGAATGGATAAACGAATACGAATAACTGTCCGCTCCTCGCACAAAGCAGACCTGACTGCTCGCGGTCTGGTCGTTTGTGCCAAAAGCGGACGTAAAATTATTGGCGAGAGTGGGTAACGGTGGGGCCGTCAGGCGAGTTTAAAAATCGCAGCCGAGCGGTTTAGCTGAGCAGCCTGATCTTCCAGCGACGCGGCCGCAGCGGCAGCTTGTTGAACCAGCGCGGCGTTTTGTTGGGTCACTTCATCCATCTGCGAGATAGCGATGCCGATATGCTCGATACCGTTAACCTGCTCGCCGGAGGCTGTGTAGATTTCTGACATAATTGCTGAGACGTTACTGATCGCCGTGACTATCCCGGTCATGGTTTTGCCTGCCTGAGCGACCAGGTCTGTGCCTTTCGATATACGGTGATTCGAGGCTTCAATCAGCGATTTTATCTCTTTTGCCGCTGTCGCGCTGCGCTGCGCGAGAGCACGCACTTCGCTTGCCACCACAGCGAAACCACGGCCCTGCTCGCCCGCGCGAGCGGCTTCTACTGCCGCGTTGAGCGCCAGTATATTTGTCTGAAAAGCAATGCTTTCAATTGTGCCGATAATTTCGACCACACTTTTCGAGCTGTCAAAAATAGCAGCCATGGTGGTAACGACTTTGTCCACCACTACGCCTCCCTGCTGTGCGATTTCGGACGCGTCGGACGACATGCTGCTGGCATTTTGCGCGTTAGAAGCATTTTGCCTCACAGTCGCCGTCAGTTGTTCCATGCTGGCTGAGGTTTCTTCGAGAGACGCGGCCTGCTGCTCTGTTCGTGCAGCGAGATCAGTATTGCCCATCGCGACTTCTTTAGAGGCGCTGTCGATAGAAGACGCGGCGGCCTGAATATCAGAGACCACCTTTATAAGTTGTTCCTGCATGGCGGTAAGGGCGACGATCAGAATACCCGTTTCATCTTTTGAACGTGCTACCAGACGGGTGGAGAGATCGCCTGCAGCAATCGCCTGAGCCGCTTTTACCGCTTCCTCAAGCGGAAGGGTAACAGAACGGGCAAGGACGTAGCCTAAAGCAGAAGCGATAAATACGCCCAACAGCGCGCCGATAAACAAGGTAATCCGGGTGTTTGTTTGAACGGAATCGACGGAACCCTGCCGTTCGCTGAGCAGATTTGTCTCGGCATTGACGATTTCATCAATGGTTTTACGCATTTGATCCATCTGCGGCTTGCCAGTGTTGGCTTCGAAGGCCGCATTGAAATCCACCTGTGTCATTGCTCCCGTATTTAGTGCGCGACGGTGATCAAGCAACTCAGCGACGAATTTCTCCTGCCACTCTTGTTCCTGCTTAAGCAAACTATCCAGGCGCTTTTGTTGTGCAGGGTTATCCGCAGTCAATCCTTTAGTTTCCTGCAAAAATTTAGCAAAATCCTCTTTGCCTGAACTCCATGGAGCCAGCATTTCTTCTTTGCCATTAATCGCATAGCCACGCAGACCGGTTTCCATATTCACCAGGCTTAAGGTCAATGCACGGCTTTTGTCGATGACGCGCCAGCTATGAATATTCCATTCGTTGGTATTAACGATGTTGGAAAAATTAGAATAGAAAGTTGCGCACAATGTCAGTAATAAAACTAAAACGGCGCCAAAGGCAAAAAAGAATTTTTTCTTGATAGGTAAATTCCTGAACATTTTAACCTCGTTCCACAAAGTTTGGTTGAGTAGCCTGAAGAGCCGTAAAACATATAAGTTATCGGCATGTTTTTTTTTGGCTTTAACTAAAACTCAAGAAAACATCTGACGCGAAGAATATATTCATTTTTGCTTTTTTATGTGCATCTTTTCAATAAGATAGCTAACTGCATTGCAAACGAATATTGCTTGTGGTGTATCGTATTTCTTTCTAAGGAACTGGTCTGTAGCCATCAGGGAGCCTTAACAATGTATCAAGGTTCTGAGAAAATATAATATATCAAAAGGCATGCCAGGATATGCTGGTAGGTCGATAAGAAAAGATCCTGTTAATAGAGTGATATAAGCGATATGATTTCATTGAAAATAATTTTTGTGGAGGCGAATAATGAGATCGGTAATTGCAGGAAGCACAATTGTTGGGGTCGCACTGATTCTGGCGTCATTGATTAATGCTGGGGTGTTTCGTTTCAAAAATGAACATATCATCCCTGTTGACGGTGGGGCTGTAAAGTTAGGTGAAGTCTATGACGAACATCAGATTGTTTCGTTAGTGCTGAATTTCAATGATAAGGCTGTTCCGGATGAAGAACTGCTACAACAGGCTAATGTCGGTAATTACAAAGATGCGCTGAAAAGTAAATTGGGTAAATTATCAGACCTTATTAATAGCGGAAATAAAGGACAGGATAAAGTTACAGCTGAAAATCTGAGCTTAAAAAACCCCGCCAAATTAGAAATAACAGTAGCAGTAAGGTATCGTAGTGAGTTCCAGCCTTCGTTTACATTAGTTATCAGTAAAAAAACAGTGGACATTCCTGCTAATACCCCAATTTACAAAACATCTGCAGATTCTCTTGATTCTTTCTTACAGGAAAAGAAACAAGAGATTGATTCATCGCTCTATCTCAAATAAACCGGGAGGCACCCGGCACCATTTGATGATTTCCATCAGTTTACCCAATTGTCAGCGTCGGTATTCCTTCTTTCCACTTTTTGATCTGAGAAGCCGAAGCAAACAGGGATCGGTATATGACCAACGGATTTGACTGGATCCAGTACCAGGGATTGGTGCAAATGGACCTGTTCACAAATGATGAAGTTGCAAACTTAGATACCGGCAAAAAATTAAGGGTATCTGGCTCTTAACTGGAAAGTTTTGAAGCCTGCTATGAAGAGAGTGTTAAGATCATCAACGGTCCTCTTGGTTCACCGTTATAAATTCTTCCTGAAAATTCCAGGCCCCGGCATTCTCCGGGGCTTTTTTACTTATCTCCTCTAAACCACTTTCTTGAGGGGGCTTTTATTACTCGTTTTCGTGTCCTGTGATCGTGAACGGATATGCAGTTGTTCACAGCTTCCTGGATAGGTTTAATCATCGCATACAGCATTTTACGTTAACTGATCCAGTATGTTTTTCGATATCAACAACGCACGGATTGTGAATGATGGGTAAATCGTTGAGAACTTCGTGGTTTTTGCTGTTTCTGTCATTTTGTGCAGTTGCTGGCTCTGTAGGATCTTCTCCAGCTTTGATACATGGGCACAGTAGTTACGTCCGGCATTCGCCAGGTGAGGGAGATATTGCCGAAAATCCTGATGAGCACGTCCGGGAATCAACTGAGCAATTCTTTCGCAGGATCCAAAGTTGAAATCTTAAATTTCATTAATGCTCGCTATTAACAACCTGCCCACGGGCAGGTTTTATTTTAGGTTCCGGAAAGGGATCAAGGCTGTTGAGTGATGAGAGGGCGTCATCAAGACTGAGAAAGGTGAGGGTGAGTTAGCGCAGCAAATCAATCTGCTTTGAATGGTATAAAGAGCTCTATGCAAGTGACGAATAACGGTTAAGATGCTGTCTTCCTGCGATAAAAAAGGAATAAAAACATGTTTAAGAAGGAAGGGATGGCTTTGCTGGTGTTTATGATTACAGGTTGCACGACTACACATAAGATATCTGTACCAAAAGGAATCGATGAGTATGCCGCCAGCGCAAAGTCCGCGGTTGAAAGCGCCTTTTCAGAGCCAGACAAATTTAAAGGCAAGACCTGTTCCCTCTATGTCCATCAGCCCTCAGGAGGAAAGGTAACAGGGGTAGAAGTCGAGAAAGGGGATGTTGCTTTGTGTAAAGCATCACTGGTTGCGATCAATACCGCCGTGAAATCCGGTCACTTCCCGGATAAACCTGAAGGCCTCCCGGAAAGGATTGTCTTCGATTTCAAACCATGACCATCGAAACAACGACTATGTTTTTGAGTAACTCTTGATCTGTCGCGCGTCTTTTACTGTCATACCAGCTTCTGGCGGCTGTAGTTGAATGCCTGAGACTTCAGGAATACGATCGACAATCGTCTGTTCTGAAGGATGTCGATCTCTGTGTCGGGCCTCCGTAACAGAGTGCTGATCTGTTCCTGATACAGACGATGCCATTGTATGGGTCCTCGCCAATATCAAGACAAAGCTTTAATGTTTAATACACCTTTATTCCGGGTATGTAGCGAAAAAAAACACAACAAGAGAAATGTTTATCAGTCACTTCCTGACAATGAACACAGGTAATTACGCTTTATGAAAAAAGTGATTTTCGTACTTTTTTGCGGGATATTTACTGCCTTCTCCACATGGGCGAAGACTTGTACCCCGGCTGATGCTAAAGCCGCGGATATGGCCGTTGATTCGCTGGACACCTGGATGGCGGTCAACCAGAACCGTATAAATTATGGTCACTGTGACCAGGGAGATATCGCGGAGGGAAATTCGGAAGCCATCGTGCACTTACTGGTTGACCATTGGGATTCTTTGGCTGATTTAAAGGCGCTTTTACCTAAAAATCCTGCCCTTAAAGCCTACGTTTTTCGTCACATTGACTCAACACTCGATACAAAAGACCTCGATACCATTCAGTCTCAGGCAACACATTCTTGCCCCTCCGCATTGTCAGCATTGTGCGATGAGATAAGACGTGTCGCTCTCCGTGCGGCGAATGAATAGTAATGCCGGGCTTTATAAGACAGCAGCTGTTACAGAACAGTCAGAGCCCGTTCGGCCGCGGAACTTCAAAATAGTTGCCATCAATATCGCGCGCATAATAATGACCGTCACGCACGTAATAGCGTTTACCGTTAAAGTCCAGCACCTGTGCACTTGATGGGGAGGGCGCTGATGAGGGTTTTTCAACCACCACATACTGCGCACCCTGTCTTTGGTAGTAAATACCGTTCACCAGATAATAGGTTAATCCACCCAGCAAAACTGTAGTGGCAATGTCCGGAAGAAGGCGGAACCTGTCGCCTGGACGGGGGATATCATCTCGCCGTCCTCCATCAGGAAAACCATGCCCGCCATGCGGCTGAAAACCTGGCTCGGCAAGGGCTGTGGCTGAGCCGGCAGCAAACAATGTGATAGCCATCGCCAGTCTTTTCATCAGTCTCATCTTATATTCCTGCCCTCCAAAAGAGGCTAATTCCTTATCGGGTCTCTTATAGTGGTGTATAAATGTGCAGGAATTTTGAAATTAGCCTGAACGATTATATGACAATCTGTTTCCGGGGGCAGGCGGATAAGACCCGTATCGGACAATAAGGCCACCACCGCGGCTTTATTCGTTAGTACGAGGACGCGTTCAACCAGTCCGGGATCATTGTCGGGTGAAGTGGCCTGGAAGAAAAGTACCCTTGTGCTTCATCGCAGCCAAAATCCTTTAATATTTCTGCGGTTTCTGCATCCTCTACGCCTTCGGCAAGCACGATATAATCCAGTTCTTTCAACATGCTGATAATATTTTTAGCGATGATTTGACTGCCTTTGTCATTGGCCACCCTGCTAATTAATGAGCGGTCAATTTTGATAATATCGACAGGGATTTTTCGCAAGTAGCTAATATTGCTATAACCCGCGCCGAAATCATCCAGCAGGATTTTAAACCCGCGGACTTTGAGCATATCCAGCTCATCAAGAGCGATCGGGCTTTCCAGCACTCTTTCGGTTTCCAGACATTCAACACGCAGGTCGTCAGCCTGGCCCTGATTATTTTCTCTTCCAGTGCATCCGCAAAGCCGGGTTTTGACAAATCACTGACGGAAACATTGATCGAGATGGGAATCCCGATGTTGTTTCGGCGCCATTCGACCAGCTGCTTAATGGCTCTGTCTGCCACCCACTGCGTCAGCCCTGCCATCAGGCTGGTGCGTTCGGCCAGGGCAATAAGCGTTGCGGGAGGAATATTCCCGAACACCGGATGCTCCCAGCGTAAAAGGGCTTCTGCGCCTACGGTGGTTCCGGTATGCAAACGTATGTCCATCACGGGTTTTTATTGGTGCGACGGCATAAAAAATGACCGTGCCATTTTGTACAATGGGATGTTCTGAAAAACGCGCATCCTGACGGGCATCCGGGCAAATAACCGGCTCATCCAGAGACAGAGAATGGTGGCACATGGTTTCTTCAAGCGGGACACACCCGGCAAACAAGGGGACATTGTTCACGTATTTGATGTATTGAAATGCGTCATCAATAATCGTGACAAAACAACCGGAAACACCCATTAAACGGCGGGCGAATTCAGCAAGCTCGCCCAGCACGCTGTCGCGCTCTTTATCTTCGCGTTTGAGCAATTCCAGTGCGGCAAGCCGTTGAGCTTCGTTAGCGCTGAGTCCGCTGAACATGGCCTTCTCCCATCACGTGATGTTGGTGTTGCTGATTCTCTGCGTGCCGTTACCGCTTGAAACGCCACTCGTCTGCACTTTATATAATCTTCATGATAGTGTTAAAACCTGCGCCTGTTGTGCCTGCCGAAGAGTGCTACTCCTGTACAAGCCACATGTCCGACTCGTCGAACATCTCTTCAAGCATCCGGTTCAGCTTTTCGCGATCGTTTTTACTGGCATCGCTGTTCAGGCCATTTGCCTGCATTGGCTTAACGCGCACTTCAGCGTCGGGAAAGAGGCGCTGCACGCGTTTAGTCAATTCGGCAAGGATAATGTCTTTTGCCCCTGGTAATCCTTCAACATTACGCTTGTCATAGATTAGCTCAACAAACATCGATGGTTCCTTTTCACTGGTTAATTAACCGCATATTTATACTGTATATATAATCAGTATTCAAGTGATGTGGTAAACGGACAGACATTAACCCGCTCATCCCCTGGCTTTGCACCGTGCTTTATGTTCACTGCCATATGGCGTATGTTAGCGCCGGTTATGCTGTTGTGTTTTTTCAGGAGGATGTGTGTTTGCCGAGTATGGAGTTATCAGTTACTGGTCCTATTTTATTGGCGCTATTTTTATCATCCTGGTGCCGGGGCCAAATACCTTCTTTGTATTGAAGAGCAGTATTGCAGGTGGGTTGAAAAACGGTTATGTCGCAGCGAGCGGCGTCTTTATTGGTGATGCGGTCTTGATGTTCCTCGCGTATGCGGGTGTCGCCACGCTTATCAAAACCACACCCGTACTGTTCAATATCATCCGTTATCTGGGGGCGTTTTATCTCCTCTATCTCGGTATCAAAATGCTGTACAGCACCTTTGTGCGCAAGGCGCGGGAAGAGGGGCAACACGACGTGCATAAAGGTGATATTTTCAAACGCGCGCTGGTGCTCAGTCTGACGAACCCGAAAGCCATTCTGTTTTACGTGTCGTTTTTTGTGCAATTTATCGACATTACTTATACCCGCCCCGGAACGGCTTTCTTCATTCTTGCCACTACGCTGGAAATCATCAGCGTCTGCTATTTCAGTTTCCTGATTATTTCCGGTTCCTATGTCACGCAATGGGTGAAGACACGACAAAAACTAACCCGCCTGGGTAATTCCCTGATCGGCCTGATTTTTGTGGGCTTCGCAGCGCGTCTGGCTACACTGCAATCCTGATTGCTGTGCATAAGAGGTTTCCGGCGTGGGTGGAAACCTCTTATGCTTTTATTTCGCCTTCAGGCTGCCGTGCTGTTGCAACACGCCTTTTTCATCAAACAAAAACCACGTCCGCAGACGTGGTTTTAGGGTTCTCTTATGCCGTCATCGTCGGCATTCGCGCCATGACAAACTCCAGCACTTTCTCGCCATCCATCGAGGCGAAAGGATAACTTTCGATCACAGCAATCGGTGCGGAATCATCAATCGCGTCTTTCAGCTCATCCAGCTTATATTGGATATGCGGCGCGACTAAATAGCAGTCAAACGCCGGTGCAACACTGGCAAAATTACTCACGCCAATGGCGCTTATCAACATCTGATGCCCCTGCGCATCGGCGGCCTTTTGCATCTTTCTGGCCAACGCATTGGCGGTATTGCCGAACAGACAACAGATCAGTAACTTTTTCATAGGAATATCCTCACGAGTACTGTGCCTATATTCTCCCCGCAAATGGCGGGAAAATGTGTGCTGTGTGCAGGTTTACATCGCTTTGGCTTCACTTAAATACGGAAATGGCTTCGGCCAGGCGAATGGCCTGCTGGTTAAGGCGACCGGATGCTTCCGCACTTTCCAGCACATGCTCTGCATTCTGATGCGTGATTTTATCGAGGTCTTCCACCGCCAGGCTCACTTCACTCAGCGCAGTGGCTTGTTCCGCTGTCGCGGCACTGATATGTGCAATCAGGGTCGTGACATTCTGTACCTGCTCCACGATCGCCTTCATGGTGTTTCCGGCATCATCCGCCAGCCCACTGCCTGAGCTAACATGGGTTACGCTATTTTCAATCAGCTCTTTGATTTCGCTGGCGGCGCGGGCGCTACGCTGCGCGAGGCTACGCACTTCACCTGCCACAACGGCAAACCCTTTACCTTGCTCACCGGCACGAGCGGCCTCCACGGCAGCGTTTAATGCCAGGATATTCGTCTGGAAGGCGATGCTGTCAATAATGCTGGTGATGCTGGCAATCTGGCTGGAGCTGTCTGCAATAGCAGCCATCATCTCAATCATATGGTTCATCACCTGACCCCCCTGGCAGGCGGCATCGCGGGTGCTTTCTGACAGACGGGTGACTTCGGCGGCGGTTTCCCGGTTACTGCGCACCGTGGCGGTCATTTCATTCATGGTGGCTGCAGTTTGCTGTACGTTTGACGCGGCTTGTTCTGTCTGGCGGCTCAGGTCATCATTGCCTGCCCGCAGGGAATCAGAGGATTTGAGTACGTTTTGCGCCTGACCGCTGACGTCGTTAACCAGCCAGCGGAACATCAGCCCAAGCTGATTGATCGCACGGAGCGTGACGCCCACTTCATCCACACGGTTGAGCTGTTCAACCTGATGTGTTGCGCCGCTTGCCACTTGCAACGCCTGCTGGCAAAGACGCTCGACCGGGCGGACAATTTGATACTCCAGCCAGAGATCGATCAACAGCAGCAGGGCAGTCATAAAACCGGTGAATATTCCCTGGTGACCCGCAGTTAATGCACTGCTCCACACCGCAAGCAGGCTGAGCAAAAGCGTGACGATTAATGCCGAACGTAACCGCCAGCGCAGGGGCATGGTAACGAACAGGGAGCGCCAGCCCATCAGCCCTGTGTGGATAATCAACCCTTTGTGAAAACGCTTGCCTTTTGCCCGTCCCTCCCGGAATTGACGATACACCTCCTCGGTCGCCGCCACTTCTTCCGGGGCTGGCCTGGTGCGAACAGACATATATCCCTTCACATTGCCAGCGCGTATCACCGGGATTGCATTTGCGCGAACCCAGTAGTGGTCGCCATTTTTACGGCGGTTTTTCACCAGCGCGGTCCACGGCTCGCCCTGCTTGAGCGTTGCCCACATATCGGCAAATGCCTCTTTGGGCATATCCGGGTGACGCACCAGGTTATGCGGTTCTCCTTTGACCTCCTCCATAGAAAAACCGCTGACTTTTATAAACGCGTCATTGGCATAAGTGATATAGCTGGCGGGGTCGGTAGTAGACATCAGCGTTGCATTATTATCGAAAACGTACTCTTTTTGTGTGATGGGCTCATTGTTGCGCATAGTGAGTATTCTCGAGAGAGGTCCGGGGCTGCTGATATAGTGTAATTACCCTATTGGGTTACGATGCTATTTATTCAGTGCTTTATTTTTTTTGGGATATATCCTTTTCCAATACAGACATAAAATAGAAAATCGCGTTTGCATAAAATTTAGCTTTAGTTTCGGAGTTATTTCTTGACATGGAAGAAATAAGCACCGGGGGTAACAAAAGTGTAAATGCAATTGCTCACTTTAACCCTATAAAATGTAGATGCTTTTATTATAGTATGCCCCTGAAAGATAATTTTTATTATGGAAGATTTTTGTCATTTGCCAGCCCAAAGCGCCCCTGCATGGCTTCCCCAGACCGATATTTGTGCTCCGGATCAAAAAGCTGTTGCATGAGCGCGTACAGCCTCACTAAAAAGGGCGGTGATCATTCCCGAAACGACTATATTCAGCTAATCTGAGATCCCTACCAGCGAAAGGATTTTTCTTATGAAAGGTACTGTCGTTCATCACGAACACCGCATTGGCTTCATTGTTATTCGCGACGAAAAGGGTGAGTTTACTATCGCTGAGCTGCTCGGAAAATACGATGTCGAAATGGGAGATGTCGTGTCCGGTAATCTGCATGCCAGCGGTGACGAGGCATTATTTAATCAAACGCAAGATGAAACGATGGAAGTTTCCATTAAGGGGCACGGATTGTCTGAGCAAGATGCAATCAGCATGCTCTTGCGCACCCACTAACCCTCTGCCAATAAAGCGCTTCATCCAGGCGCTTTACCTCTTTTCTCGCTCGTCACGGGCGTGGCGTTTTTTTTGCAATCGCGATCGGATGGTAACATGCTGGCTGCCGTACTGCGTCAATCAGTACGCTGATCTTTCCGCTCATTATCCAGACAGGATCTATTTCTCTGTTGACGGTGCCTGAGTTATTTCCGTTAATAAATTCACAGGCTCGCTTTTTCTTTAAAAAAACGTTAGCGGGATCAAATACAGGTAAAATAGAAGTTACTACGCGGAAGAAAGTGAGCCGGAAAGGAAATAAAGGATGGCAGTTTCGACATCAAAACTGCCAGCGAAGAATGTTGAGGCTTGTTAAATCGTATATCCATCACATGCGTACTTTATAACCCGTGAGCAAAACGTAATCAAACGCAAATTTTTCTGCGGATAGATTGAGAAAATTGATGATCAGCGTATTAATTCATCGGGTCGCGATATTACCCCCGCTTCGGTAAAATACCCGAAGCGAGGATTAGTGCGCATTACAGCGGGTTATGCTGTGCTCGCAGTTTGAAGATTTGTACCATCTCAAGCAAATTCTCTGCTTGTTGTTGCATGGCGTGCGCAGCCGCGGATGATTGCTGCGATAGCGTGGCGTTTTGTTGGGTGGCGGCGTCCATATGGGTAATGGCGACATGCACCTGGTCGATACCGACGCTCTGCTCTTTGCTGGCCAGTGAAATGGTTTCCACTAGCTGGCTGACACGCTCAACGCTTTGCACGATTTCCCCCATCGCGTTACCGGCATTTTTTACCAGAGCATGACCTTCATCAATACGGTGCACCGAACGCTGGATCAATGCGCCAATTTCTTTTGCGGCAGTGGCAGAGCGCTGCGCAAGTGCACGAACCTCTGAGGCGACAACGGCGAAACCGCGTCCTTCCGTACCGGCCCGAGCCGCTTCCACCGCAGCATTCAGCGCCAGAATGTTCGTTTGAAAAGCGATACTGTCGATCACACCGATAATGCTGCTGATCTCAGTGGAGAGTTGGTTAATTTCGCCCATGGTGTTTACCACTTGCTCGACCACTTCTCCACCCTGATTAGCAACACGGAAGGCCTCGCGGGTGATATCGCTGGCGACACGCGAGTTTTCCGCATTGTTTTTCACAACCGACGTCAGCTCTTCCATCGACGCGGCTGTTTGTTCCAGTGCGCTGGCTTGCGCTTCATTACGAGAAGAGAGCTCACGGCTGCCAGTGGCGATTTCCTGGGAGGCGCCGGCAATGGTCTCTGTTCCGGAACGCACCCCGGCGACAATCCGTGTCAGGTTGCCGTTCATCTCTTGCAGAGCGCGCATCAGCTCCGCAGTTTCATCCCGTCCACTGATGGTGAAAGTGGATTGCAGGTCGCCGGAAGCTACATTACGGGCGACCGAAACAGCCTGTGCGAGCGGTTGGGTAATGCTGCGCACCAGCCACCAGGTAATTAACAAACCGACCAGCAGTGTCAGCGCCATCACGATGATCAACATCAGCCGCGTTTGCTGGTAGTGATCAAGGTTACGTTCATCAGTTTGCTGGCGGATAACAGCTGCCTGTTTGAGCGTAGTAGCGACCATCTCATCGATCATCCGCGTCGGTTCACGATCGATACCGGTGACCAGGTGATCAACGCGCTGAGCGCTGGTGGCATCACCAATCGTGTACTGTTGCAATGCGGCGAGATAGTGCTGCTCCAGGCTGGCATGGAGCGTGATGGTTTTCAGTGCTTCGGTGTTGGCAAGGCCTATTTCCGGCAGCAGTTCACTCAGGGTTTTGAGTAATGCCTGCGTTTTTTGGCTCTGCTCGACAAAGGCATTTTTGTATTTATCAAACACTTCCTGACTTTGTGCACCGCGAAGCAAGGTATTTTTCCATTCTTGTACCTGAATTTTGAACTGGACCTGCGCGTTGCGGGCGGTATCAATGCTGTCCGCAACCACCTTCTCCGTGGCCATAATGTGCTGGTTTTGCACTAATCCGCTGGCATTGATGGACAAGCCACGTATGCCAATAAACAGCGTCGCCAGCAAAAGCAGAGTTGCCAGAAATCCGAGCCGTTGCCCGATAGTAAGGTGGTTGAGTTTCATAACGCATTACTTCCCATTGTCTGGTGAGGCGCAAAAACAGAGCGCACACCTGAACTATCGACAGGTTTTCAGTTTGGCTTTAATCCTGTTACACGGGGTAAAAAACGACGGCAGGGGTAACGCATTGAGATGAAATAGAATAAGGTCTTTATGACATTTTTGTGACACCGCCCGACTGTTGAGAAGGAGAACAGTCAGGCAACGTCAGCGCTCAGGAACCATATTGATGCTGTTCAGTGGCCATCTTTGCCAGCAGGCGAAACGGTTTACTGTCTTCCAGCCAGTCCGGGATTTCTTCCGGTGAGAGTGGGCGCGAGAAAAAGTAGCCCTGAGCCTCATCACAACCGTACTCACCCAGCATGCGTGCGGTTTCCAGATCTTCGATCCCTTCCGCCAGCACCACATATTGCAACTCTTTCAGCATCATAATGACGTTGCGGGCGATGATTCGGCTGCCGGGGTCGGTGGTGACCTGGCTGACCAGCGAACGGTCAAGTTTGATCACATCAATGGGGATCCGGCGCAGATAGCTGATGTTGCTGTACCCGGCGCCAAAGTCATCCAGCAGGATGGTAAAGCCCAGCAACTTGAGTCTGTCCAGCTCTTCCAGCGCCGGGTCGCTCTCCAGCACTTTCTCTGTTTCCAGACACTCAATGCGTACGTCCGAGGAATAGAGCCCTGCGGAAACAACGTTGCGATGAAGTTCATCGGCAAAACCGGGGCGCGAAAAGTCACTGACCGTCACATTAATCGAGACCGGCAACAGGATACCCTGTTGTCTCCAGACCTTAAGCTGAGCAATGACCCTTGTAATGACCCACTGGGTGAGATCCCTCATCAGCGTGGTCTTTTCCGCCAGCGCCACGATCACCGCCGGAGAGATATTCCCCAGTTGCGGATGCTTCCAGCGCAGCAACGCTTCCACACCTTCCGTTTTCCCGGTTTGTAACGAAATTTTGGGCTGATAAACGAGATAAAGCTGGTTCGGGGATTTAATGGCCTCGCTGAGATCATACAGAAGCTTGAAATCTTTATTACGCTTGTGATCGAGGATGGGGTTGAACTGCAACACCGGGATATCCTGGCGGATCGATTCATGCAGTGCGCTAATGCCCTGGCGCACAATTTCCTGCGCGTTATCTTCCTGCGGGGAAAACTTAACGTAACCGGCATGGATCTTCAGATTAATATCAATATCACCAGCAACTTTGGCCTGAATGCAAGGCAAACGCTTGGTCCGTTTCACCAGCTTCAGCGCGTGGTCAATATCCACCAGCACGGCGTAGCGCGCCGTCGTAAAGGCGTACAGCATAACGGACTCTTCCAGCTTCAGCCGTGAACGTAGCGAGGGGCCAAAGCTCTGTAGCAATTTTTCCAGCGCATCAAGCCCCAGATAGCGGGACAGCTCATAAGCACGCGCCATGTCAATGCAGTCAAAGATCACCAACCCATAGCTGCCGCTCACTTTCTCGTGTGTCAGCCGTTCCATCTCTTTCATCAAAAACTGCCGATTCGGCAGGCCGGTCACTGCATCTACCAGACCGGCAGCGTAACAGGATTCCAGAAAGACGGCGGCGAGAGAAGCAACGCGATGAAAGTTTGTTACCTGCCTGGAAGAGGGAACATAGGTCTCCGGGTGACTGACACACAATGTTCCAAGGACTACGCCGTCTTTATTGATCATTGGCGCGGAGGCGTAAAAAATAATATCGCCGCTTTTTACCAGCGGCTGGTAATTAAATCGATCATCAACCCGCGTATCGGAGCAAATAACCGTCTGGCACGCCCGCAGGGAATATTGGCACATCGTCTGTTCGATGCAAATTTGGACATGATCGATGGGAATGTTTTTAACATATTTAATATATTGGTAATCGTCGTCGAATGTGCTAATAAAGCACCCATCGACCCCCATGACTTCACATGCCAGATTTGCAAACTCAGCAAGAGCGGCATCGCGGGGTTTATCTTGTTTACTCAACAGTTCCAGCGCTGCATGCCGTTTGCTTTCGCTTTTTTTCAGACCAGTGAACATAGCGAGCTCCTGCCCAAATAAATGAGACAACGGTGTTCTGCTCGGATGACGCCATCATATGCACGGGAAGTGAAGATGCAAAAAATTAACTGCTCAGTATTACCACCAGCCGAATTGCGTTCCGGCAACGGCGACGATCGCCACAATAAGCATAATGATAGTTGTCTTTCTCACGAAAACTCCTTCACTGGCGGTAATCGCCAGAAATCAATTGTATAAGAAATAGAAGAAAATGAGATTTTTCTCAAGCCATTCACGCCCCAGGATCTGCTTAATCGAGGCGCTGAAAAGGTTTTTTTTCTTTGTTATTTTTTACCTGATACATCACTTCATCAGCCGCACGCAACGCACCATCTTCATCCGTAAGATTCGGGTTGATTTCAATCACGCCAATGCTGGCTCCTGGGTAGAAAATGTGAATTTTCCCCAGCACATATTGCCCGCTAATCGACTTATCCAGACTCTTTTTCAACGATGCGAGGTGAAGTTTTTGTGGCTCATCGAGTGGACCGCCAAGGCAGGCTATCAGGAACTCATCGCCGCCGAGTCGACCGGCAATAGCGTTGTTATCGCCTTCCTGCGCAATTCGCTGTCCCACTTCGATCAAGAACTGATCGCCTGCTTCGTGGCCGAGCTGATCGTTAATAACTTTAAAATTATCAAGATCGATAAACGCAATAATGATGTAGTGATTGCGGTTGCGGGCCTGTGAAAACAGTGCTGACAGGTTATCAAAAATGGCCCGTCGATTCGGTAAACCGGTCAATGCATCGGTATACGAGTGAGCAATTAACGCGGCATTGGCTTCACGCAGTTGATTGACCAGATGCTCTTTTTCAATGGTGCGCGCAATCAGACCGGCGAACAGATGCAACACTTGTTCGCCACGCACGCTGAGCGACTTCTTTGCGTTACTGGCGGCGCACAATGTGCCATACAGCGAGCCGTCTGCCAGTTGCACCGGCGTACTTAAATAGGTGGTGATGCCAAGGGCTTTCGCCGCTTCGCAATCTCCCCACATCGTTGCCACATCATTGCTGAACGGGCAGCCGTCATCCAGTGCGCGCTTACATAAACTGTCACCCCACGGCAGGGAGAAGCCTTCCGGGATAGTGAGTTGTTTCGTATTACGTGAATAAACAATGTGTTGCAGGCGGGCGTCATTGTCAATTTTGGTCAGGTAAGTCGATTCCATCTCTGTCACCATTTCAAGCATTTCCAGCAACTGGTGAACCAGGCTTTCCAGCGATTGCGTTTTCGAAAGGGTCTCTGAAACGCGAGCAAGAATAAAATCTGACATGACGTTGGGCTCCTGTGTACAAACCCGCCGTACACATTGATACAGGATATTCCGAGTGCGCGGTATTAAACCATGAAGCGGGTTATTTTTGTATACATCAGGGTAGAGGATCATTCAAACCGGAAGAGAGCGAAAAAAAGCCCCGTTGATGAAGCGGGGCAAAAAACTCATTGATTACGGAATGATGTTCTCTGGTCATGGGTGAGAACAGGGCCCACTATAGGGGATAAAAGTGCAGTAACAATGGAGAAATCATGAAGATGCCGCATGCCATCTTTTTTCTCAGTCGGTCTGTGGCGAGGTCATTTCAGGAAAAAACGGGGGTGGGCAGGGGGGAGGCGCAATGGGCTGCCATCCGGATCGTGACACTAACCGTCTTGCCAGGGTACACTTCAATTAAGAATTATCTTATTTTCCAGCGAATACGTGAGAGAAGTATGTTCCAGTTACGACCGGGCTGCCTGGCAATGGTGATCGGTGCCCAAACTGCCAACGGACGGGGCAATATCGGTAAATCAGTTGAATTGTTCGGATTGTGTCAGCCGGGTGAACGCATGTTGAACCCGGTCAATGGGGTGATGACCGAATTGCCGCGCAACGCCACCCGTGCGCTGTGGCTGGTGATCGGTAATGTGACCGCGTTTGATGGCCAGCACGGTTTTGCGTTTGTTCGCGCAGAACACCTGATGCCGCTCATGCCTGACAGTCAGCCGCAGGACGTGCTGGAGCGCGTTATCGACTAAACCAGCGAACGCAACCACGTTGCCAGAACTTCGGCGTGGTTTTGCTGCGTGTCCTTCGCCGCGTATAACAGCGTGACAGTGCTTTTTTTACCCCGCGCTGCCAGCTGTTTCCCTTCATCCTGGTGCGCGGCCAGCTCCTGATGATAGCTTTCACTGAAGGCGGCAAAATCGATGGCTTCGCCGTGTAAAGCTTTGCGTAGCGCGGTCGATGGGGCCAGATCCTTATTCCACTCATCATAGGGCAGGTCTGTTTTTTTCACGCCTCGCGGCCACAGTCTGTCGACCAGTACCCGGTAACCATCACTGTCGGATGCGGCGTCATACACGCGTTTGCATTGGATCACTGACTTTTCTCCCTTTCGTTAACCCAGGCGACCAGCGCCGGTAATTGCTCTGCGGAAAAAACGCGGATGCCATGTTGCTCAAGTAGCGCAGCAGCCACACCCATTCCGGGTTGCCGAGTGCCGCTGAAGGTGCCGTCATAAATGAACTGGCTGCCGCAGGTGGGACTGCCATCGGTCAGCAGCGCAGCGCTGCAGCGTGCATGTTGTGCGGCCTGTAGCGCCAGCCATGCCGCCAGTTGGTAATGTGCCGTCACATCGTGACCGCTATTTTCGAGGATCCGTGCGCTGCCGCGCATGACATCGGCACCGTTGCCGCTGACGATTTCCGCCGGTTGTCGCGGAACCGCCAGACCTGCGGCCAGCTCAGGGCAGTGGATGATCAGCCTGTTTTCTTGCTGCCAGCGCTGCAACGTCTCCTGTAATGCCGCTTTTTCACTGCCGTTGTAACGCACTTTAAAGCCCATCAGACAGGCACTGACGAGGATTTTAGTCTGCTGCACGGGTTCCGCCACTGTGATTAACTCCGGTAAATCCGATTTTTTATATCCGATGCGATAACAGGCCTGCCGATTTTAAGGTGTTGTGATGACATTAAAAGACGGCTAATGTGATATTCCTTATGTTACTCGTTATTGGCTCCGGCATAAGGACACTTTCATGCAGCATATCCCTCCGAAGAAAACACTCCGCATCGCGTTAATTGGCGACTATAACCATGACATTGTCGCGCACCAGGCCATCCCATTGGCAATTGACGATGCCGCCGCCGTGCTGGAGATCACCGCAGATTACGACTGGCTTCCGACCAGTGAAATTACCAGTTACGAAGATCTGGTAGGCTATGATGCCATCTGGGTTGTCCCTGGAAGTCCTTATAAAAATGCCCGTGGCGCGTTTCTTGCCATCCAGTTTGCGCGGGAAAATGCCATTCCGTTCCTCGCTACCTGCGGCGGTTTCCAGCATGCGGTGATTGAGTACGCCCGCAATGTATTGGGCTGGGGGGATGCGGCGCATGCAGAGACCGATCACGAAGGCCGGATGGTTATCTCCGCGCTCAGTTGCGCGCTGGTGGACCAGACTGGCACCATTGAACTGCGGCCCAATACGCTGATTGCCCGTGCTTATGGTCGCGAGATGATTGAAGAGGCCTACCGGTGCAATTTTGGTGTATCACCGGAATTTGCCCACGAACTGGAAAGCGGCAACCTGCGGGTGACCGGGTGGGATGAAGAGGGGGAAATCCGCGCGGTGGAGCTGGTGACGCACCCGTTCTATGTCGCGACACTGTTCCAGCATGAACGCGCTGCGCTTGCCGGGCGACCGGTACCGCTCGTACAGGCAATGCTACGCGCGGCGTGCGAATAAGAAGAACAGGCCTGCGGGCCTGTTTTTTTATGTGTGGCGTTACGGATTAACCCCTGCTTTATCACGACCGGCCAGCGCGCCGCACACTGCCATCACCACGGATAACAGTGCGCAGAGCAGCAGCGGAATATGCCAGTCGCCACTGGCATCATGGATTTTCCCCATTAATGGCGGCCCGCAGGCAGCCAGCAAATACCCGACTGCTTGCGCCATCCCGGAAAGGGCGGCGGCCTGGTGCGCAGAGTGGGCGCGCAGGCCGATAAACGTCAGTCCCAGGATCATCGTGGCACCGGAACCAAAGCCAAACACCACAACCCACAGGGCCGCATGGTCGGGCAATAGCCACAATCCCAGTGAACCGGCGGCACACATCAACGCGACCAGTGCGGCAATCCCGCGTTGATCGTTCAGGCGAGGCAGGATCAACGGCACCAGCAAGCCGGGAGCGGCTGTGGCTAACTGCAAAATACCGTGTAGTGAACCCGCCTGCATCTCGCTGAAGCCCAGCGTGGTCAGGATCGACGGTAACCAGCCAATCACGATGTAATAAATTAACGAGTTGATCCCCAGAAACAGCGTAAGTTGCCACGCCAGCGCCGAACGCCAGATCCCACGGCTGTACAATGCGCTGGAACGGCTCAAGTTGGCGGCAGCGCCATGGCGCAATCCGGGTAACCAGAGCACCATCGCCAGCAACGGAAATATCATCAATGCCAGCAATGCGCCTTGCCAACCTGCGCCCTGTTCCGCCAGTGGCACGACGGCGGCGGAACCCAGTGCGGCGGCACCGCCCATGGTCAGGGAATACGCGCCGGTGAGTTTTGCAACATGCCCGGCAAAATCACGCTTGATAATCCCCGGCAACAGCACGTTTCCCAACGCGATTCCGCAACCAATAATCGCGGTGCCAACAAACAACAGCGTGGCCGAGGGGAGCGAGCGAAGGGCAATCCCGGCACTAATCAACACCAGCGCGGCAAACAGGCTGCGTTCCATACCAAAACGGCGGGCGACGCCGGCCGCCAGCGGCGATACCAGCGCAAAGGCCAACAGCGGTAGGGTGGTGAGCAGACCGGTCTGTGCCGTGGTGAGTCCATACTCTGCACGAATGACGTCCAGTAACGGGGCCGCGCCGGTAAAGGTGACGCGGAGTGTGGTCGCAATCATCAGGATCCCGGCAATCAGCAGGGTGCCTTGTTTGCCACGGGAAAGAAGAGAAGTGGTCATTGGGTTCTCAGAATGAAAAACAGAGGGTTACGATAACGATTTTTTCTCCTGTTTGAATCAAGCTAAAATGACAGTTTATCGCTAAATTCGGACAAATTGATGCACGGACTCGGCCTTGGTGGTTACGATCCTGATAGCCAGCAGGAGGCGGCGGTGGCATTCAGCATTACCGTCAATGAAGATGAGCAGCGGATCCCGGCGCACTGTCATCGCAAAGGGCAGTTGATTCTGGCGCTGAAAGGGGCGATCACCTGTGAAGTTGAGCATGCTCGCTGGATGGTGCCGCCGCACCATGCGATGTGGTTACCGGGCCTTGTCCCCCACAGCAATCACGCCACGCCGGGGGCGCAACTCTATTTTTTGTTTATCGAACCCTGGTCGGTGGTGATGCCGCAGCACTGCTGTACATTAAAAACGTCTTCGCTGGTGCGTGAGCTTATTGTCGCCCTGGCGTCACGTTCGCCTGCGCAGCGGCGGCAGCCTGCCACGCAACGGCTGGTGCAGGTGCTGTTTGATGAATTGCCAGAACAACCGCAAATGCAACTACAGTTGCCGGTGTCGTCGCACCCGAAGATTTATCAGATGGTGGAGAGCATGGAAGCCGATCCAGCTGGCAGACAAACCCTGGCGCAGTGGGCTCAGACGTTTGCCATGAGTGAGCGCAATCTGGCGCGGTTGGTGGTGAAAGAGACAGGCTTAAGCTTTCGTCGCTGGCGGCATCAAATGCAGCTGATCCTTGCGCTGCGCTTGCTGATTGGCGGCCAGTCGGTACAGCAGATAGCCCACACGTTAGGGTATGACTCGACAACGGCATTTATCACCATGTTTAAAAAAGGGCTCGGACAGACGCCTGGCCGTTACCTGAGCGGCGTGGGTGGTGCGTAACATTTTCTGCTGCTTATTCCTTTATTTTTGTGTGGGTTAGACAGGTTTATGCTGGCAGGCGATAAAAGATAAGCTATTAGTATGGGCAAAATAGTTTTAATAACTTTTTCAGATAATCAATGCACTTTTTGATATTTGTCTGATGAAGGGGGTTATGTGAATTTAGCGCTGAAATCAACACGATAACAGGGCGAAAGGATCAGCATGGCAACCTCATTACACACAACAAAAATCGGTGCATTTAGCGCACTGGCGCTGCTTTCAGCACTCTCTTTTTCCGCGCATGCGGACAAACTGGCCGATATCAAAGCCGCAGGCGTGGTTAAAATCGCCACCTTCGATGCGAACCCGCCGTTTGGTGCTATCGACCCGAAAACTCACGATATTGTCGGTTATGATGTGGACTTCGCGAAAGCGCTGGCAAAAAGCCTCGGCGTAAAACTGCAACTGGTGGCGACCAATCCGGCGAACCGTATTCCGCTGTTGCAATCCGGCAAAGTGGATCTGATTGTTGCGGATATCACCATCACGCCTGAACGTGCGCAGGTAATCGACTTTTCAACGCCCTATTTTGTTACCGGGCAGCAGTTCCTGGTACCCGCTACAGCAGCAGACAAACTGGATGCGTACAGCAAAGCACGTATTGGCGCGGTGAAAGGCACGACTGGCGAGCAGGCGCTGCATCAGCGTTTCCCGCAATCCCGCGTGCTGGCGTATGACGATATTCCACTGGCTTTAACCGCACTGCGTAACGGCAACGTGCAGGCGATCACCCAGGACAGCACTATTCTTGCCGGTTTGCTGGCGGAAGCGCCGGACAAGGCCAAATTTAAAATCCTGCCGGACCTGCTGTCGAAAGAAGAGATTGGTGTGGGCGTCAGCAAAGGTGAACCCGCGTTGCTGAAAGCGGTGAACGATGAACTGGTTAACCTTGAGAAAACCGGTGAAGCCGCGAAAATCTACGATACCTGGTTTGGTCCGCAAACCAAAACCCCGGCTCCGCGCAGCTTTACGATAGAAGCGAAGTAATATGTTGGCAGGTCTGTTCTCCGCCTCTGTGGCTACGGCCACGGAGGTGTTGCCCGTGGAAAAAGGCACGGTTGCATTTCGCCGCGTGAGTAAACGCTATGGCGGTAATACAGTATTAAATAATATTGACTTGCAGGTTGCCGCAGGCGAAGTGCTGGCGGTGTGCGGACCTTCCGGGTCAGGCAAGTCCACACTTATCCGGCTGATTAACCAACTGGAAACCCTCAGCGGCGGCGAGATCTACGTTGATGGGCAGCCGACCAGCCAGCTAACAGGGAAGGGGTTGCGCGAACTGCGTCGCCACGTTGGCTTCGTCTTCCAGCAATTCAATCTTTATGCACACCTTAACGCGCTGGACAATATCACCCTCGCGCTGCGGCGCATTCATGGCAAAACGGAAGCCCAGGCGCGGGATATCGCGATGGCATTGCTGGCGCGCGTCGGGCTAGAGGATAAAGCCCGCCACTATCCTGCGCAGTTGTCCGGCGGCCAGCAGCAGCGGGTAGCCATTGCCCGTACACTGGCGGCGGATCCGCATATCATTCTGTTTGACGAGCCTACCTCGGCGCTGGATCCGGAAATGATTGGCGAGGTGCTTCAGGTGATGAAATCGCTGGCGCACAGCGGCATAACCCTCATCGTGGTGACGCATGAAATGCAGTTTGCCCGTGAAATTGCCGACCGGGTGATCTTTATCGACGGTGGTGAAATCCTTGAGCAGGCGACCCCGGCGCAATTTTTCTCTGCACCGCAGCATCCCCGTGCACAACGCTTTTTGCAGAAAGTACTCAATCCACTGCATGCCGATAGCAAGGAGTTGTGATGGGGTTGCACCTTGACTGGGCGGGTGTGCTGACCGGGCAACCCGCACAATGGATCACCTCCGGTTTTCTGACCACCGTCTGGGTGACCATCGCCGGTATGGCGCTGGCAACCTTGCTCACGGTACTGCTGCTGGCGCTGCGGTTGGCGGGGGGAACGGTGGGGCGTGGCGCGGTAGCGGTGTGGGTGTCGCTGTTTCGTAATACGCCGCTGCTGGTGCAACTGCTGTTCTGGTATTTCGCCGCATGGAACCTGTTGCCGCAGAGTTTTCGTCAGTATGTGAATGATGATCATGCATTCAGTATCCTGCCGGGTGATGTCTGGTGGTTGACGCCGGAGTTTCTTTCGTCGGCATGGGCGCTGGGTTTGTTTACCGCCGCGTTTCTGGTGGAGGAGATCCAAGCGGGGTTGCTGGCGGTGCCGCGTGGGCAGGTTGAAGCCGCGCAATCACAGGGCTTCAGCAATCTGGCGCTGTTTCGCTGGGTGCTGCTGCCGCAGGGGTTGCACAACGCCTGGCAACCTGTAGTCGGACAGTATCTTAATCTGATGAAACTCTCGTCGCTGGCGACCGGGATTGGCTTTGCCGAGCTGACCTATCAGACCCGGCAAATTGAAAGCTACAACGCCCATGCGCTGGAGGCATTTGCCATTGGTAGCGCGCTCTATCTGGTGTTGGGCCTGGCCATGAGTTTACTGTTCAATGTGCCGCGAAGCTGGCGCATGCGGCAACGTACAGCGGAGGTGCGCCGTGATTGCTAACATGTCGGTGATTGCCGAAAACCTCGACTATTTACTGTGGGGGCGCGCGGCGCAAGGCGAGGTGGGCGGCGTATTGCTCTCGTTGCTGATGACCGCTGGCGCGGCGCTGCTGGCTTTCCCCGGTGGCATGTTGTTGGCGTGTTTCGCATGGCGTTTCCCCGGCTGGCCGCGCAAGATATTGTTCCTGTGGGCGGAGCTGATCCGCGGTATTCCGCTGATCTTTGTCATCTTCTGGCTGTGGTTCTTGTTACCGTGGTTGACCGGCGCTGATTTACCGGGGGCGGTGACCGTGACGCTGGCGCTGGCGTGGTTTACCTCCGCCTCGGTGATGTACTCCACGCTGGCGGCGTTGGGTGCGTTGCCGAAAGGGCAATATGAAGCGGCGCTCAGCAGCGGGTTTGGCAGTATCGCGATTTTGCGGCTGGTGTTGTTGCCGCAGGCGCTACGTAATGCACTGCCGTCTTACGTCGGGTTGCTGATAGCCCTGCTGAAAGACACCTCGCTGGCGTTTATAGTTAATGTACCGGAGTTAACCACCGTCGCAGGGCAGGTGAATAACCGGGTGCAGGTGTATCCAGCCGCGTTATTTATTTTTACCGGTCTGGTGTATTACCTGCTGTGTAGCGCGCTGGAGTGTGCCGTTAAACGCGGGCAACGGCGCGCGTCACTGCCGGCCAATTAGCAACGACACCAGACCCGCTGCAATCAGTGGCCCGACCGGCACCCCACGGAACAGGGCCACACCTAATACAGTCCCCACCAGTAATCCCGCCACCAGCGACGGCTGTGAACTCATCAGCGTGACGCCACGCCCGCCAAGCCAGGAAACAAACACGCCAACGGCAATCGCGATAAGCGATTTCCAGTTAACAAAGGAGTGCAGCAGCGTCGATGGTGGCAGCGTTCCGCTGGCTATCGGTGCCATCACGCCAATGGTCAGGATGATGATGCCGATCGTCAGTCCCTGTTTTTCAATCCACGGGAAAAAGGCGTTGAGTGGCGTGATGCGCACAATAATCAGCACGAGAATAGAAACGGCGACCGTGGTGTTATGACTGACAAAACCGAGCGCCGCGAGTGCGAGCAAAATAAACAGCGTGGTATCAAACATACAGAGGTTCCTTGCCAAAAATGAAACCTGTTTACTCTACGCGCAAATGCGTGATGAAACAGACAATTTTCTGTCGGCAGATGAAATTCAGGCAGTTGCCAGAAACGGAACCTTACTGCTTAATTGCATGGATGAGGATGGTCGCCGTGCACGACGGGTGTCAGACGTGGCGAAAATCCACCAGTTCTGGCTGAGCAATACGCAGATAATCCTGGGTATTCAGAATGACGGATTTTTCCAGTAGTCCGGCGTTAAAGGCAATGTCGTCAAAACGCTGAAACAGGATCGGGTCTGCAACCAGTTGCAGTGCCGGATGAAAGCTGAAGGGGGGGATCGCGCCGAATACGCAGGCGGTTAATTCGTCCACTTCCGCCGGGCTTGCCAGGGAGGCTTTCAGTCCGCCAAAGTGCTGCGCCAGGCGGGAGAGATCGGCCTGAAGATCCGCGGCGAGTATCGCCAGAACATGTTTTTTGACGCCGTTTCCTTTGATTTTGCATACCAGCGCCTTAGCGCCCTGGCCCAGTGCTGTCCCGCGAATTTCACTGACTGCTTCGCATTTGCCGACAGCGTCGTGTTCCACTACATGAAAACGCGCGTTGTGTTGTTCAAGGAGGGTCAGCAAATGCTGGTGGACGTTACGGCTGGCAATCTCAGACATGAATGTCTCCCGACAGAGTTGAAGAACATCAAGGATAATCCACGCAACGGATGATGAGAATAAAAAAGCCGCCTGTTCAGGCGGCAAAAAATACAAGCACTACAAACAACGCTTTGTGTGTACTGTTTATTTTTTCTGCAAAAGGTAGCTGTTTTCAAAACCCGGAACGCTACCAATAACATCGAACCCGTTAAAGAAACCACCTGCACGCAGCAGATCAACCGCGGGGCCGACTTCCGGAGAGTATCTGTGGTCGCGATAGTCATCGAACACGATGAATCCGCCGCTGACGACAGTGGGGGAGTAGAGCAGAAAATCCACCAGCACATGCTGCTTGAGGTGACCACCATCAATATGCAGCAAAACGGTTTTTGGCGCGAATTCCAGTACGCGCTCAATGCTTCGCTCGGAGTAACCGCGGACTAAATTGACCTCCGGGAAGATATGTTTGTGATAGAAGCCCAGCTCCAGAGGCTGGTTGGTCAGTTCCATCGGGTCGATACTGATGATGCGACGTTGCCGGTTGCAGATCTCATTCATAAACGCGCTGGACTTGCCTTTCCAGACGCCGATTTCGATGATGTCGCCTTCCGCGCCGGAGTTAGTGATTAACCAGCACAGATAACCCAGCAGTTTCACATGGTCATGGAACGACAGTTCCCGACGGGGCATGGCCATTTCCGGCGGCAGAATCAACTGTGTCTGGGTGAATGTTTCACCGAGCGTATCCCAGATGCTGTCAATGAAAAGTTTCATTTCTGCGTCTTGTATGAAGACCTTCAAGTCCTCCAGATCAAGCATTCTCTTTCACCCTGTCTCTGTTCAGTCATCGCTGCGCCAGTCTGCGCCACGATTTGCAATGATTAAAATGTGCCACATTAATTTTTGCGCAAGTCGGGAAATAGCTGCGATTTTGCACGGCAATTCATGCTTTAGACCCATAGATCGGGGGCGTTGTGAAACTGGTCACAAAACAGTGCGGATCGGGGGGAGGTGGAAAGGGCCGGTTGTGCGGGATGCTTACACGACAACCAGACGACGGAGACAAGGTGCTGGTACTGTATGACGACCACAGTCAGTTTGCGAAATGGATAGGCCTTATTACCGATGACAGAGAGGCCTTAAGGGGAAAACGCTGAACGACGTATCGGTTTTCGGCGTGCTGACGTACACATTATTAACCGGGTAGAAAGGATAATTGGGTGGTTTAATTCGTCAGGGGTTTTACCTTCATTTAACCTTTCCAAAATCGCAGATATAAAAAAACAGTCTCAAGTGGCTGGTTTTCGGGGAATTTTGGTCGGCACGAGAGGATTTGAACCTCCGACCTCTGACACCTCATGTCAGAGTCCCATATCTTAAAAGCCGCTTTGTACCAGGAGCGGACATTGAACATGTCTGCTTCTATTAAAGTAATGGGTTGGTCATAACAAACTTAGCTTGAAAGGAGTGAACCCGCTTAGCGAACAGGGGCTCACTACCTGAACCGGGAGCATAACTGCGTGTCCGCTCTCCGTAGATAGATAAAGATAAGCGGCGTGTGGCTTAAGCATAGCGGCTTAAAAACGTCCTGACCGCTTCCTGTACCACCCGCTCGCGTTGAGTGATATTCGCTTCATCCTTAAGTCCTAACACACGAAACCACACCAGAGGCTCATTAATCATTCCTACGAACTGGCGGGCTGCCAGATCCGTATCTTCCATTTTCAGATGACCGGCGGCGTTCTGCTGGGCAAGGTAACGAATGAGCGAACCCAGGGCGGGCACTTTACCTAACTCCAGATAGTTTTTGGCCAGAGAGGGAAAACGTTCGCTCTCGCGAACAATCATTCGGGCGAGTTTTATGGAGGTATCCGCTGCCCAGAAATCCGCGATGGCCAGGCCAATTTGCATCAATCCCGTTTGCGGATCGGCCAAGGCTTCCTGCGTAGTAGAGAGTTGTACAACGGGTAAACGCGACCAGAAATACTCAATAGCCTTTTCGAACAACACTTCCTTCGTTGAAAACTGATTGAACAAGGTGCGGCGGGATACCCCGGCGCTCGCAGCGATGTCATCCATGCTTGCCGCGTCGTAGCCCTGCGTCAGCAGGACATTCATGGCCGAATCCAGAATTTTTTCAGCAGACGGTGTTGCCATTGTGTTTTTTTTCACCATTGTCTTTGACTTTTTATGAAATGCACTGCACAGTGCAGTGCATTGGCGGTTGCACTGCGGAGTGCAACTATAGAACTAAACAGGGGATAATCCAATAGCGCCACCGCATTTCGTCTCCTGTTGGGGTGTTCTGGTTAGAAATGGAGAGCAGTAATGAAACAGCGCATCATCGATCTTTCCGTCAGTCTGCAAAACGGCATCCCCTCCGATCCGCCGCCGTTTTTACCTTCCATCGATTACCATAGCCATGCGGCAGGGGCGCTTCAGCTTGCCGCGATGTTTCCGGGGCTCAGTCCGGACGACTTGCCGGAAAAAGAGGGCTGGGCGGTGGAGTTCGTCAACATGAGCACCCACGCCGGCACTCATATGGATGCGCCATGGCACTACCATTCCCACATGAAGGATGGCGGTCGATCTCTGACCATTGATGAAATCCCCCTGAGCTGGTGTATCGGTCCGGGGGTAAAGCTCGATTTTCGCCAGTACCCCGACGGCTATGTCATTGGTCCGGCGGATCTGGATAAAGAATTCGCCCGCATCGGCCATACCCTCTCTGCGGGAGACATCGTTTTGATCAACACGGCGGCTGGCGATCGCTACGGCCGTGAGGATTACCTTGAACGCGGCTGCGGCGTGGGGCGAAGCGGCACGCTTTATCTGACGCAAAAAGGCGTACGTCTGGTTGGCACCGACGCCTGGAGTTGGGATGCGCCGTTCGCTTATACCCGTGCGCGTTATCAGCAAACAGGCGATTCCTCCCTGATCTGGGAAGGACACTATGCCGGAAAAGAAACGCCCTACTGCCAGATTGAAAAACTCTCCGCGCTGGATTCATTACCGGATGACGGATTTACGGTCATCAGCCTGCCGATAAAAGTCCATCGGGCCTCGGCTGGCTGGTCCAGAACCATCGCACTGGTCGATGAATAACCCTTCACTCTCTTCATCACGCTCAAGCCGACACTGGCGAGAGATCGCCATCATCGAAAACAGAGGTGTTCCATGCATACAGAAATCCGTTCACCCATCGTCACTACCCGGCAAGGCCGGATTCAGGGGCTGCACGAAAACGCGCTGGATATTTTCCGCGGCATCCCTTACGCCCGACCCCCGGTCGGTTCACTACGGTTTCGCAACCCACAGCCCCTTTCTCCCTGGGAGGGGATCAGAAACGCAATGGCTTCAGGACCGGCGTCCTTTCAGATGAACCTGAACAACACGCACGCCGTCATGGCGCAGGTTAAGCGCATCGACCCCGGCGTGCCGGGCGTTCCTGCCTGGCCCGCTTACGTGGGGAAAACCTACCATCACGAAAATATCAGCGAAGACTGTCTGTACCTTGATGTCTGGGTCCCGGAGAATGCAGGCGGGAAAAAATTACCGGTCTACGTGTATTATCACGGCGGCGCCAACGCGGTCAGTTCGGGATCGTTTCATCTGGAAGACGGCGCCAATCTTGCCCGGCAGGAAAATATCATTGTCGTCCGGCCCAATTACCGTTTGGGGGCGCTGGGCTGGGTGCATTTTGGTTTAATCAGCGATGCGTTTCCCGAAGCCATCAACCTGGGTTTGAAAGATCAACTCGCCGCCTTGCAATGGGTGCATGAGAATATCGCCGCGTTCGGAGGAGATCCAGATAATGTCACTATTGGCGGCGAATCCTGCGGCGCGACCGCCGTCTCGCATCTGCTGACTTATGCGCCAGCCCGGAAATTTTTCCGTCGGGCCATTATCCAGTCATTATCTCCTTTCAATGTCTGGTGTACCCAAAATCAGGGGCAGGCGGTCCGGGTGGCGGAGAAATATCTCTCCTTACTGGATATCTCGTCCCCTGAAGCGCTCGCCGACATCGATCCCGAACACTTTCTGGCGGTGCAGAATGTCTTAACGCGCTTTTTCCATCCGGACAAAAATATCGCCTGGCGCCCTCTGGGTGGCGTGGTTGACGGCGAATGGATCCCGCAACACCCTGCTGAATATCTCTCCAGCCACGCGGCTGCCGATACGGTCAACGAGCTGATGATTGGTTTCGCCAAAGATGAATGGCAGTTTTTCCGCGGTCATACCGAAACCCTACGTCATGGCGGTGTACAGGATGTTCTCGACGTCCTGACGCCGATTTATGGCAGTGACGGCGCTCAGCAACTGTACGAAGGGTATACAGAACTCTATCCGGAACATCGGGAGCCGGGACATATTCTCTCCGACATTATGTCTTTTGAGTTCTTTAAGTTTTCATCATTGAAAATAGCCAGACACTTTACCCGGTTAGGTGTGCCGACCTGGCTTTTCCAGTTCAGCTACGATCTCCCTGGGTGGGGTGGAGAGCTACGGGCGGTCCACACTGGCGATATGCCGTTTTTGTGGCGTAATTACGACCCGGAGCGGCTGTCGCAATGGCCTGCATTCGATGGGATCGATATCGATGAACTCAAACACAGTGCCGGGGCCATGGGGAACTACTATGCCGCCTTTATTCGGCATGGGGGCGAAGATCTCTGGCCGAAATTTGATGAGGAAAATCAGGCCATCCTTCGTTTCGGCAAAGAGGTGATCCCGCAGAAGCGACTGCTTGAGCAAGAGGAAAAGCTCTTTTCTGCTGTAGGCATCGATAGCGTACGCCAGCTTGAAGAAAGACTGAGTCAGCATCTGGAACAAGCGTTTAAAGAATAAAGGCCGAAAGACTGGCCATCGCCAGTCTTTCCCTCAAAAAGGGGCACAATCATGGCACGTATTATCCTACCCGAAGTCGATTCCCTCACGCCTGAACAACAGGATCTCTATCAGCTTTTCCCTGCCAACCTCACTCGCGCCTTATTGCGCACCGGCGCGTGTACGGACGGCTATCTGACGCTAGGCGCCTCATTCCGACAGGGGCATCTTTGCGCCAAAGACAGAGAGTTGGTGATTTTACGGGTCGCCGCGCTCAGCCACAGCGCGTATGAGCGTATGCAGCACGTCGAAATAGCCAGACAGAGCGGCTGGCGTGAAAGCGATATCGACGCCATTGAAGATGGCGATATTCAGAAACTGGACGGTAAAACACAGGCAGTGGTCCGTTTTACCGACGAATGTGTGAAGCATGTCAAAGTGACGGGCGTGGTATTTCATGCGCTCAGGTGTTATTGCAGCGAGGAGGAAATAGCCGAAATCACGCTGTTGATCGGGCATTACATGATGACGGCACGCTTCCTTGAAACGCTGGAAGTTGAACTGGATGAAAGACCGACGTCATGGGAAAAAATGGCCTGAGGCATTGAAAATAAAACCGGGCATAAAACAGGATCCCATAGGCTGTAGAGCCTGGCGGGCTTCTGGGCGGCGGATAACATCGTGAAATCTACTTTGGGCTGCTGAGGCCAGCACGATAAATATCCTGAGGAGCGGACAGCGAAGCATGTCCGCTCTTCGCGCATAGCGGACATTGCAGTGCCACATTTTAACTTAAAAACCATCGTAATATTCATCCAGAAGGAACTGCACGCCGTTGAATGGACGAGTGTGGTTTTTGAATTGGTATGATGAAAAGTGAAACTAACTTATTGCTTATGTGGGACAACGCGGCTGATTTAAAATCCCTTGTTTATATCGGAAAAGCATTCCCCAAAACCCGACATAAGCTTCTGATCTTATTTGAAATTTCTTCACGCTCAAAATGAAAAAATCAGCCAGAAAAAATAGCTTAACTGGCTGATTTCTATGGTTTAATTACCTGAGGTAGCGCTCTGTTTGTGGAACAACTCGCGGAAGACCGGATAAATATCTTCCTGATCACGGATATGCTGGATGGCGAAGTTATCGAACATCGTTTGCAGATGTTCGTACTCGCGCCATAGCGTCTGGTGTGCACGGCGCGTGATCTCGATATAGCTGTAGTAACGCACCACAGGCAGAATTTTCTTCGCCAGGATTTCGTGACACAGCGGCGAGTCATCCGCCCAGTTATCACCGTCTGACGCCTGCGCCGCATAAATATTCCACTGCGCCGGGTCGTAACGATCTTTGACCACTTCATCCATCAACTTCAGGGCGCTGGAGACAATCGTGCCGCCGGTTTCCTGTGAGTAGAAGAACTCGTGCTCATCCACTTCTTTCGCCTGCGTATGGTGGCGGATATAGACCACTTCAACGTTTTTATATGTCCGGCTCAGGAACAGATAGAGCAGAATATAAAACCGTTTGGCCATATCTTTCGTCGCCTGATCCATGGATCCGGACACGTCCATCAGGCAGAACATGACAGCCTGGCTGGAGGGCTCAGGGCGTTTTTCGTAATTTTTATAGCGTAAGTCAAAGGTGTCGATAAACGGCACACGCTCGATCTTCGCGCGCAGTTCCGCAATCTCTTTGCGTAATCGTTCCTCTTCAAGCAGTTGTGCCGGTTCGCTTTTGGCAACCGTATCCAGACTCTCTTCCAGTTCTCGCAGTTCGCGGCGTTTACCGGCCGTCATGGCCGTGCGGCGTGCGAGGGAGTTCTGTAGCGAACGCACCACGCTGATATTCGCCGGTACACCGTTAGCGGTATAGCCGGCACGGTGGGTTTTAAATTCATTAAGCTGCCGTTGCTGATTTTTTTTCAGGTTCGGCAGCGCCAGATCCTCAAACAGCAAATCGAGGTACTCATCTTTAGAGATCTGGAAAACAAATTCATCCTGTCCTTCACCGTCCTGGCTGGCTTCACCCTGACCGCTGCCACCACCGCCACCGCCGCCCTGCGGGCGTTCGATACGGTCGTTTTGAACAAAATGATCGTTACCCGGATGTACACGATGGCGCAAACCACCGCGCCCCTGATGAAACATCGGTTCGCTGATATCCTCCGTCGGGATGGAGACGGATTCGCCATTCTCCACATCGGTCACCGAGCGCTTGTTGATCGCCTCGGAAATCGACTGTTTTATTTGCGCTTTATAACGGCGTAAAAATCGCTGGCGGTTAACCGTGCTTTTATTTTTGCCGTTCAGACGCCGGTCAATGAACCAGGTCATAGTTCCCTCCCGCTGCGTATGCCAACTTTGCTGCCAGGCCGCGCCCGTGACGCGGCCTGTGCGTTGTTATGATGATTTACGTACACGCAGATACCATTCGCACAGCAGGCGAACCTGCTTACGGGTGTAGCCTTTCTCCATCATACGATCGACAAAGTCGTCATGTTTTTTCTGCTCGTCGGTTGAGGTTTTGGCGTTGAACGAAATCACCGGCAACAACTCTTCGGTATTCGAGAACATTTTTTTCTCGATAACCGTGCGCAGTTTTTCGTAACTGGTCCAGTTCGGGTTGCGGCCACTGTTGTTGGCGCGAGCGCGCAGCACGAAATTGACGATTTCATTACGGAAGTCTTTCGGGTTACTGATCCCGGCGGGCTTCTCGATTTTTTCCAGTTCCGCGTTCAATGCTTCGCGGTCAAAGAGCTGACCGGTATCCGGATCGCGGTACTCCTGATCCTGGATCCAGAAGTCCGCATAGGTGACATAACGATCAAAGATGTTCTGCCCGTATTCGGAATAGGACTCCAGGTACGCAGTCTGGATCTCTTTGCCGATGAACTCGGCGTATTTCGGGATCAGATAGCCTTTCAGGAACTCCAGGTAACGTTCCGCCAGCTCTTGTGGGAACTGTTCGCGCTCAATCTGCTGCTCCAGCACATAGAACAGGTGCACCGGGTTTGCCGCGACTTCGACATGGTCGAAGTTGAAAACGCGGGAGAGGATTTTAAAGGCGAAACGCGTCGACAGACCGTTCATCCCTTCATCCACACCGGCGTAGTCGCGGTATTCCTGGTAAGACTTCGCTTTCGGGTCGGTGTCTTTCAGGCTTTCACCGTCATAGACGCGCATTTTGGAGTAGACACTGGAGTTTTCCGGCTCTTTCAAACGCGACAGAATCGAGAAGCGCGCCAGTGTTTCCAGTGTGCCCGGTGCGCAGGGCGCATGAGACAGCTCACTGTGATTGAGCAGTTTTTCGTAAATTTTGATCTCTTCCGAGATGCGCAGGCAATAAGGCACTTTGACGATATAAACACGGTCAAGGAAGGCCTCATTGTTTTTGTTATTACGGAACTGTACCCATTCTGATTCGTTCGAGTGGGCAAGAATGATGCCGTTAAAGGGCAGGGCGGAAATCCCTTCGGTCCCGTTATAGTTCCCCTCCTGCGTGGCGGTCAGCAGCGGGTGTAGCACCTTGATAGGCGCTTTAAACATTTCGACGAATTCCATGATCCCCTGGTTGGCGCGGCACAATGCACCGGAGTAACCGTAGGCGTCAGGATCGTTTTGCGCGTGGTTTTCCAGTTTGCGGATATCCACTTTACCCACCAGCGCGGAAATGTCCTGGTTGTTTTCGTCACCGGGTTCCGTTTTCGCAATCGCTATCTGCTCCAGAACCGACGGCCACACTTTAACCACCCGGAATTTACTGATGTCACCACCAAAGTCATGCAGACGTTTTGCCGCCCACGGCGACATGATGGTGCCTAAATAGCGCCGTGGAACGTTGTACTCTTTTTCCAGGATCTGCGCGTCTTCCTGGGGGTTAAACAGGCACAGAGGATGGTCGTTGACCGGGCTGCGCTCGCCATTTGCGCTCAGCACGTAAATAGGCACCCGTTGCATCAGCGATTTCAGGCGCTCAGCCAGTGACGATTTACCCCCACCCACCGGGCCAAGTAAATAAAGGATCTGTTTCTTCTCTTCCAGTCCCTGTGCAGCATGCTTGAGATAAGAAACGATTTGCTCAATGGCCTCTTCCATTCCATAGAACTCTTCAAACGCCGGGTAGCGTCCAATTACCCGGTTCGAAAAGAGACGGGAAAGCCGTGGCTCCTGGGCAGTGTCAACCATCACTGGCTCACCAATGGCCATCAATAGCCTCTCTGCCGCGTTAGCATAGGCACTGCGATCTTGCTTACATATTGCAAGAAACTCCTGCAGTGTGAACTCTTCGTCCTTGGCAGCTTCATAGCGCTGGCGATAGTGATCGAATATATTCATGGCATGCCGTCCTTTCGTTTTTTAGCACAGGTTAAGAGCCGTTCATATGAGTAGTAGAGGCTCCCGGAAGCGTTAACTGAACGACGCTGAATGTCATACAGCAACCCTTATGCCAGGTTGCCAGTCATTAACCAGGTGCGTGTCAGGAAAAACGTCTTCTTAAATTAAGCGTAGATGGCTTTGCAAAACTTGCATGCCGTCAAAAAACAATTTCAATGACATATCAATAACTCATCCAAAAAAAACTGCTTTTGAGATAAGCGTCAAGTGGCGGTGTCTTCTGCTGGTCATATAATTGCAAGCTGCCTGTCATTTAATGACCGCAGAGTAGTGAGTTTAGTTTTGTAATGTTTAGGTAAAAAAATTTGGGGTCGATGTGCAGCGCGGTTAAACTTCTCACGCAATTATTTGACGACAGGAAAGGAAGGACTGTGACCAAAATCAAACTCCTGGCATTGGGCGTGCTGACTGCAAGCGCCGCATTTGCCGCTAACGCAGAAAATACCTTTTCCCTTGGCGCAGGGGTTGGGGTGGTTGAATCCCCGTACAAACAGTACGACAGAGAGGTTCTCCCGGTCCCCGTTATCACCTATGAGAGTGATAATTTCTGGTTCCGCGGTTTGGGCGGCGGTTATTACCTGTGGAATGACGACGCCGACAAACTCTCCATCACCGCGTTTTACTCCCCGTGGCGCTTCAAGCCGAAAAACAGCGATAACAATCAATTGCGTCAACTGGACAGCCGTAAAGCCACGGTAATGGCGGGGCTCTCTTATATCCACAATACGCCGTATGGTTTCCTGCGCACGACGCTTGCCGGTGATACGCTGGATAATAGCAACGGTATCATTTGGGATGCGGCGTGGCTCTACCGTTACACCAATGGCGATCTGACGTTAACGCCGGGTATTGGTGTGGAATGGGCGAGTGACAAACAGAATGAATATTACTACGGTGTTTCCCGCGCCGAAGCGCGCCGTAGCGGTCTGAACAGCTACGATCCGGACAATGGCTGGAGCCCTTATCTGGAGCTGAGCGTGAGCTACCGGCTCTCTGATAGCTGGAGCGTGTACGGTACCGGGCGCTACACACATCTGTCTGATGAAATCAAAGACAGCCCGATGGTGGATAAGTCCTGGGCGGGGCTGTTATCCACAGGGGTGACCTACCGTTTCTGATTGTGCACCTTAACAGTGCAATCTATGCATCAAAACAGGGCCTTCGGCCCTGTTTTGCTTTACGCTGGTGCGTTTATCGCAGGAGGATGGTATGGCAGAGAAAAACGTCACGTTTACAGGTCAGGTTACTCTCCCCGCCGTGGGCCAGGGAACCTGGTATATGGGCGAGAATGCGCGGCTACGTAAGTCCGAGGCCGATGCACTGCGGGTGGGCGTCGAACGGGGACTGACGCTTATCGATACGGCGGAGATGTATGCCGACGGCGGTGCGGAAGAGGTGGTTGGCGACGCATTACAGGGCGGCCTGCGCGATAAGGTCTTTCTGGTTTCCAAAGTCTACCCGTGGAATGCCGGTGGCAAGAAAGCCATTGCTGCGTGCGAAGCCAGCTTGCGCCGTCTGAAGACCGATTATCTCGATCTCTATCTGCTGCACTGGCGCGGTAATTATTCACTGGCGGAAACCGTCGACGTGATGGAAACGCTGATGCAGCAGGGGAAAATTCGCCGCTGGGGCGTCTCCAATCTGGACTATGGCGATATGCAGGAGCTTTCCCGCGTGACCGGAGGGAACGCGTGCGCCACCGATCAGGTGCTATATCACCTGGGATCGCGTGGTATTGAATATGATCTGCTGCCGTGGTGCCAGCAACAAGGGATGCCGGTAATGGCATATTGCCCCCTGGCGCAGGCGGGACGTCTGCGGGACGGCCTGCTGGAAAACCACGTGGTGCAGGATATTGCCCATGTGCATGGCGCAAGCGCGGCGCAAATTTTGCTGGCGTGGGTTGTCAGTCATCAGGGCGTGATCGCCATTCCGAAAGCGGCAAGCATTGCGCACGTGGAAGAAAATGCGGCGGCACTGGGCATTACGTTAAGTCCTGATGAGCTGTCCCGACTGGATAAAGCCTTCCCGGCGCCAAACCGTAAAACGCCGCTGGATGTGGTGTAATGCGTTTTTTACCCTCTCCACTGGGAGAGGGTAAGCACAGTGATTAACGTTTCACCACGCGGATAGTCTGCGCCAGGCGGGACGGTTTCTCTTCGGTGGTTTTCTGCGGTACGGTCGCATTGACCGATTCCACACAGACAAAGGTCTTGTAGCCGTCATCTGGCATGTCAGCCATGCTGGCGGACAGCGCCGGGCCAGGGTTCCATGCCACCACGTTGGCATTATGGCTGTGGATCACTTCAATCTTACGGTTCAGCGCATCGTCATGAATCACGCTGCAGGCTTCTGCGTTCAGATAGACGCGATCGGTACGGTCCGGGAACGTCTGTACACCGTCGGCCAGCACATCTTCTTTTGCGTCATTCACTTTATCAATCAAGCGATCGCCCAGCCCGCTGACTTTCACCGCTGCGATATCGCCGACGTTGAAATAGGTATGCAGGGCCGATGTGGTTTCAAATTCACCGTGGGCTTCCAGCTCCATTTCGCAGGTTGCGCCCAGTTTATAACGGGCATACAGCGTGAAGTCGTGCGGCCAGAATTTGCGAGAGGCATCGCTGCTTTGCAGTTCAAATGTCAGTACCACGCCCGCGGCGTCTTCGTTATGGGCCTTCAGCACCCATGGCAGATTACGCGCAAAACCGTGCGCAGGCAGCCCTTGCTGTTTGGCTGGGCCAAACCATGGCCAGCATACGGGTACGCCGCCACGCAGTGCGACGCCGTTTTTAAACGGGGTATTGCCGCTCAGCCACAACACTTCTTCTTCACCTTGTGGCTTCCAGGAGAGCAGATGCGCGCCCTGCAGGGCGAAGGAACCTTTTACCTGCGGATGGTCAACAACGATCACATCCAGGTCGTCCATTTTGCGACGGGAAAGAACAGGGGTAATTTGTTCGACTACCGGAAGTGCAAAAATTTTATTAATCATTAACGCAATCCTCTGTCTTCAAAACAAAAAAAGAGCGACCGAAGTCGCTCTTTCAGATCATGTTCTCATCTCAACTTATTTGGAGATGTGAGCGATCAGGTCCAGAACTTTGTTGGAGTAGCCAGTTTCGTTGTCGTACCAGGAAACCAGTTTCACGAAGTTGTCGTTCAGTGCGATACCCGCTTTAGCATCGAACACGGAAGTGCACACTTCGCCGTTGAAATCGGTAGAAACAACGTCGTCTTCGGTGTAACCCAGAACGCCTTTCATCGGGCCTTCAGACGCGGCTTTGATGGCTTTCTTGATTTCTTCGTAGGACGCTGCTTTTTCCAGACGAACGGTCAGGTCAACAACGGATACGTTCGGAGTCGGAACGCGGAACGCCATACCAGTCAGTTTGCCGTTCAGTTCCGGCAGTACTTTACCTACTGCTTTAGCAGCACCGGTAGAGGACGGGATGATGTTCTGTGCTGCGCCGCGGCCGCCGCGCCAGTCTTTGTGAGACGGGCCATCAACGGTTTTCTGGGTTGCAGTGGTCGCGTGAACAGTGGTCATCAGACCTTCGATGATACCGAAGTTGTCGTTGATAACTTTTGCCAGCGGAGCCAGGCAGTTGGTGGTGCAGGATGCGTTGGAAACGATGTCCTGGCCAGCGTAAGTTTCGAAGTTAGCACCGCGTACAAACATCGGGGTGTTGTCTTTGGACGGGCCAGTCAGAACAACTTTTTTCGCACCAGCGGTGATGTGTTTACGTGCAGTTTCGTCGGTCAGGAAGATACCGGTCGCTTCAGCAACAACGTCAACACCGATTTCGTTCCATTTCAGGTTAGCCGGGTCTTTCTCAGCAGTAACACGGATGGTTTTGCCGTTAACAACCAGGTGGCCGTCTTTCACTTCTACGGTACCGTTGAAACGGCCGTGAGTGGAGTCATATTTCAGCATGTACGCCATGTATTCAGCGTCCAACAGATCGTTGATACCAACGATTTCGATGTCAGAACGTTCCTGAGCAGCACGGAAAACAATGCGACCGATACGGCCAAAACCGTTGATACCTACTTTGATAGTCATATATTCCACCAGCTATTTGTTAGTGAATAAAAGGTTGGCTGTAAAATTACAAAAACCTTACGCAGCGTCAAGCGGAATCGTGTCAATCATTGCGACAAATCAATCCTCCGCATAACCTTTGTTCGACTGACTCGCCTCACTCTTCCTTTGAGCATGTCCACACATGGGGACGCCGCCCGGAATTTTAAAGGTCAGACAGGAGAAAAATGTGAAGCCACTCACAATTCCCCGGCTGCTTTAACGCAACTGCTAAGTTTAGAACAAAAGTTAACACCTGAGTGTTAATGTTTTGTTAGAATTGGGCTGAAAAGTTGTCGATTTTTTAGCGTGAGATGTGAGCAAATGGCGAATAATTCTTCTGAAAACGACCTGAAAAAAGATCTGACGGAAATGCAGTTTTACGTGACGCAAAACCACGGCACTGAACCGCCGTTTACCGGACGTCTGCTGCATAACAAACGCGACGGCGTGTATCACTGTCTGGTGTGCGATGCCGCGCTGTTTCATTCTCAGACCAAATATGATTCCGGCTGCGGTTGGCCGAGCTTTTTCGAACCGGTGAGCGAAGAGGCTATCCGCTATCTCAACGATTATTCTCATGGTATGCAGCGCGTGGAAATTCGCTGCGGGAAATGTGACGCCCATCTCGGTCATGTGTTTCCGGACGGGCCACAACCTACCGGTGAGCGTTATTGCGTCAACTCCGCGTCGTTGAGCTTCACCGACGAGGAAAATGGTGACCAGACACGCGGTTGAAAAATCGATTCAGCGATTATTCCATTGGAGTTAAACAGGATGAGTGTTGATCAAATCGTTAACAGTATGACGCCGGAGATCTACCAACGTCTGGTGACCGCCGTAGAGTTAGGCAAATGGCCGGATGGCGTCGCACTGACGCCGGAGCAAAAAGAGAACAGCTTGCAACTGGTGATGTTGTGGCAGGCGCGAAATAACACCGATGCGCAACACATGACTATCGATACCAACGGGCAGATGGTGATGAAAAGCAAGCAGCAACTGAAAGAAGATTTTGGCATTGCGGCAAAACCGATAGCGACGTTCAAGTGATAATCGCGCGGTGCCCCGCCAGGAAAAGTCAGGCAGAAGCGCACTTCCGCCTGACGCGTGTTCTGGCACAATCAGCGCTGCGTTTCCTGCCAGTCCGCCAGTGTATAGAGTGTGGCGCCTGCCGCGGCCATTGCCATAAATGCCTGCGGACTATCCTGCGGATCCAGATTCACGCCACGGCAGCCATCCGTGATCACATTGACCTGGTAACCCAGTTGCAGGGCATCGAGTACGGTGAATTTGACGCAGTAATCGGTAGCTAATCCCAGCACTATCAGCTCGGTGATGCCATGCTGACGCAACCAGCCGTCCAGCGCGGTTTTCTGCCGGTGACCGTTATCGAAAAACGCGCTGTAACTGTCAATCAGCGGATTTTCACCTTTGTGAAACACTGCATCGATAGCCTGTTGCCTGAGCAACGGATGCAGTTCCGCGCCAGCGCTGTTCTGCACGCAGTGATCCGGCCAGAAGGTTTGCTCTAACCCATCCAGCTTGCCCTGGCTAAAGGGCGGAACGCTATGCTGACTGGCGAAGCTGCCGTGATCTGCCGGGTGCCAGTCGAGGCTGGCGACCACGGCGTCTCCACGCGCGCCACACCACGCCATCATGGCGTTGGCGACATCCACGGTGCTGTCGCCTTCAGCAACAGCCAGTGCGCCGCCCGCGCAGAAATCATTCTGAATATCCACCAACAGCAGTGCGCGTTGCGTCATCGCTCTCTCCTCACTCGTCCGGTGTCAGTTCACCACGCAGGTTTTGCGTCATCGCGGTACGGATCGCGTCGGCGTCCAAATCCTGGCTTAACAGATAGTGAAGTTTAGTCAGCGTGGCTTCCACCGTCATATCCGCACCGCCAATCACGCCCGCATGGGCGAGGGCGTTGCCGGTGGCGTAACCGCCCATATTCACCTTGCCGGACATACACTGCGTGAGGTTCACCACCACGATGCCGCGTTCGCTTGCTTCTTGCAGTTCGCGGAGGAATTCGCCATTTTGTGGCGCGTTACCCACGCCATAAGAGCGGAGGATTAGTGCTTTCACTGGCTGGCGCAGGAAGTTGCGCACCACATCGGCGGAAATCCCCGGGTAGATGGTCACCACGCCAATCGGCTGCGGCGTAATGGGATGCACCACCAGTTCACCAGAGGTGTGCGGGGCGGGTGGCGTACCGAGACGGCGAATATGGATACCGGCTTCAAGCAACGGAGCGAGGTTAGGCGAAGCAAACGCATCAAAACCGTCGGCATGGGCTTTGGTAGTGCGGTTACCCCGGAACAGACGATTATTGAAGAACAGTGAGACTTCGTTGATCGGAAAATTTGCTGCCACGTACAGCGCGTTGAGCAGATTGATTTGGCCGTCTGAGCGTAGCTCTGCCAGCGGTATTTGTGACCCTGTCACAATTACCGGTTTGCCGAGATTTTCCAGCATAAACGACAGTGCTGACGCGGTGTAGGCCATAGTGTCAGTGCCGTGCAGAATGACAAAACCATCGTACTCGTCGTAATGCGCTTTGATATCGTCAGCGATATGTTGCCAGTCTTCCGGCGTCATATCGGAGGAGTCCATCAGCGGATCATATTCGTGAATGGTAAAGTCGGGCATTTCCGGACGGTGGAATTCAGGCATCAGCGCCAGCTGGCGTTGCAGGTGGCCAGATACCGGCACATAGCCGTGTTCGGAGCGTTGCATACCAATGGTCCCGCCAGTGTAAGCAACGTAAATGGATTTTTTTTGCATAATTATCGGTTCTTGCGGCATCAAAAAAATCCCCTCCATAGGGAGGGGATGCGTAGGGATATGTTAACGGATATTGGCGCAGTTCAGACAGAGCGCATAACGATTTTGCGGATCGTTGAACACCGCCAGCTTATCGGTTTCATTTTTTACTTCCAGCGCGGCGCTGGCCAGCGGCGCAGGCAGATAAGCCTGTAATGCCTGCGGTAGCATGGCGCGAACGGAACCGGACATGCTGTCCATCACCCGGTCAAAGAAGCTCGGCTCTTCTTCGTAATAGTCCACATGCCACTGTTTGAGTTTTGCCAGTTCAGCGGCTTTTGCCAGCGCGTCATCGAAATCACCCAGCCCGTCAACCAGACCGTTGGCTTTGGCGTCCTGGCCGGTCCAGACGTGACCCTGAGCAATCTTATCGATCTGTTCCGGCGTGCTGTTACGTGACTGGGCGACCAGCGTGATAAAGCGTTTGTAGCCGTTTTCGATGCTGATCTGCATCATCTGTTGCACTTCCGTCGGCAACGCTTTGGTCATGCTGATATCTGCCAGCGGCGATGTCGCCACGCCATCGGTATGCACGCCAATGCTGTCGAGGCTGTTTTCCAGCGTATTGATCACGCCGAAGATACCAATTGAGCCGGTCAATGTACTCGGGTTTGCCAGAATGTAGCTCGCCGGCGTCGAAATCCAGTAGCCACCGGAGGCCGCCATCCCGCCCATCGACACCACCACCGGTTTGCCGGAGGCTTTTGCTGCCGCCAGTTCTGAACGGATAACTTCAGAGGCGCTGACGCTGCCGCCCGGACTGTTAACGCGCAGCACGATAGCTTTCACCTTCGGATCCAGACGCGCATCGCGGATTTGCGAAGCGGTAGTATCACCGCCCACGTTCCCTGGTGTTTCTTCGCCATCCATGATGGCACCATTGGCAAAAATCACCGCCACGGTATCGCCCACATCGCTTGGGGTCTTCAGCGGGTAATCATAGAAGCTGACGGCACGGAAGTTCTTATCTTCACTGCTCCAGCCAAACTGTTTCACCAGCGCTTTTTCCGCCTCGGCGGCGGAACCCAACTCGTCCACCAGCTTATTATCCAGCGCATATTTTGCGGTGTCGCCATCGACTTTACGCAGACCATCCAGCATCGCTTGCGCACCCGGGAACACCTGCTGTGCAGTGATCTGACGGTTAGCGGCTACGGTATTGAGATAGTTTTGCCACAGCTCGTTAATCCAGCGGCTATCTGCGTCACGCGCAGCTGGCGACATATCGTCACGAATAAACGGTTCAACGGCGGATTTATACGTGCCGACGCGGAACACATGGGTGGTGACTTTGAGCTTATCCAGCAGTGACTTGTAATACAGGCCGTTCGTGGCGAAACCGTGCAAATCGACCACGCCCTGCGGTGAGAGCCAGATTTTATTGGCAAAACTGGCAAGGTAATACTGACCCTGGCTGTAGTTATCCGCCACGGCATAGACCGGTTTACCGCTGTCGCGGAATGCACGCAGCGCTTTGCCGATATATTGCATGGATGGCTGGTCGGCCCCGGCAAAGTTCTTCAGGTCCATTACAATACCGGTGATATTGCGATCGGCCTGAGCCTGGCGAATGGTTTCGACGATATCGAACAAGGAGTTCTCTTGCAGGCGATCGGAGCTGGCGCCAAAGAACTGACGACCAAGCGCACCCAACCGGCTGCTGGTGCTGGGTTTATCGACGACCACGCCGGAAATGTCCAGCAGCAAGGCCCCACGGCTGCTGTGCTCGGCTTTGCCGGCGCTGAGTTGCATCCAGATGCCCACACCGACCAGCACCAACAGGATAAAGAACAGGTTCAGCACCAGATTGCGGATAAAGCTCAGCAATCGCCAGGCCCATTTAAAAAAACCGGCAATAAAACGCCAAAGGGTTCGCATGTATTCTCCCTGGTAGTTAACGCCCACCGCTGCCCTGAGCGGCAAAGTGTGGTTATCCTAATTACCCTGCTGCAACTTGTCAGCAGGAATCGCCTCCGGCGCTGTAACAAATTCTACGCGCGTGTTAATTTTATGAACAAATTTCAATACAGGAGTTTAACTAATGGATGCACTAGAACTTCTCGTCAACCGTCGCAGTGCTTCCCGGCTGGTGGAACCGGCCCCGGAGGGTGAACAACTGGATAACATTTTGCGCGCAGGTATGCGTGCGCCGGATCACGGCACGTTGCAACCGTGGCATTTCTTTGTCATTGAGGGCGAAGGGCGCGAGCGCTTCAGCCAGACGCTGGAGAAAGGGGCGATTGCAGCCGGTCAGGATGAAAAGGGCATTGAAAAAGCGCGCACCTCGCCGTTTCGCGCGCCGCTGATTATTGCCGTGGTGGCAAAATGCCAGGAACATCACAAAGTCCCGCAGTGGGAGCAACTGCTCTCGGCGGGTTGCGCTGTGATGGCGATGCAAATGGCTGCGCTGGCGCAGGGATTTAATGGGATCTGGCGTACCGGCCCGTTGACCGACAGCCTGGTGGTGCGCGAAGCGTTCGGCTGTCGCGAACAGGATAAAATTGTTGGTTTCCTTTATCTTGGCACCCCGCAGTTAAAAGCCTCAACCACGGTCAGCGTGCCGGATACCGCGCCATTTGTGACGCATTTCTGAACCAAAAACAGGGTTTGCTGGCCCGGTCAGCGTTACGCCGCCGGGCCATTCTGAAGGCTTATTTGCGTTGAGCGGCAAATTCGTCTTTCGCTTTCTGCAACTGCTGCTGGAAGGCCGGGTTGGTGTGCAGCGTCGCCACGACCGCTGAGCCAACGATACGCGCAGCATCCACATCACTCTGCCAGTGGTAGCCACAAATCACCCGACTTTGCCCGAGATCGTAACCACGTTTCAGGATTTGATCCTGCCTTTGCGGATTGATCTCGGCGAGCACCAGCGCGGTTGCCCAGCCGATCGACGTGTGACCGGAAGGATAGGAACCGTTTTTCGCCAGCGTATCCTGCTCTTTGGTGTTGCAGGTCGGTACGCCGTAGAAGGCAAACGGGCGAATGCGCATGTACTTCTGTTTGGCGCCGCGGGTGGCCAGATCGCCAGCATCTTCAATCATGTTGGTCAGCAGCTTATGCAACTGCGGTGCTTCTTTTTCGGTAATTGGCGAGCCAAACGCGGCAGAGAAGGCGTTCGCCACGCCGCCTGCGCTCAGGTTGGCGTCTTCGGCAGCCTGTTTACCTCGTTCGGTGTTACGTATCAAACGGCCCTGTTCATACATGGCCTGATCGTTCAGGAAAGCAATGCTGCCCACTTCCGGCGGCGGTGGCAGCAGGGCAAGGCTGTCGATAGCCTGGGCGTTTTTCAGGTAGTAAAGATCGGGTTTGGTGGTGGCGTCGTTGCCCGCAGGCACCAGCGCCAGTGCGCTGGTAGAAAGCAGGCTGGCAAGACAAAATGCGAGAATATTTTTTTTCATTCGCCATGGTTCCTTGGTGTTGGATAACGTCCGTCGCCCTTTCAGGCTCTGTCATCTTTCTGTCACAATTCGTAAAAAATAAACTTGGCGTCGCTCGCAAAATGGCCGATGAATTCACGCTGGCGGCAGACGCTACGGAAAAACAGATGTGACAAGGGTGGCTTTCGTTCGCTTAATGAGCAATAGCGCGCGAATTCAGATTGCCAGACTTATCAGCTTACCGTTTGGGCGCTACCATAGCGGGATTGCAATGACAGGAGATGTCCATGAGCGAGCAAGCAATTCGTTTAACGCAATACAGCCACGGAGCCGGTTGCGGTTGTAAAATTTCCCCCAAAGTGCTGGATACCATTCTGCACAGCGAACAGGCGAAGTTTCTCGACCCGAACCTGCTTGTCGGCAACGAAACACGCGATGATGCGGCGGTGTACGATCTGGGTAACGGCACCTGCATTATCAGCACCACCGATTTTTTCATGCCTATTGTCGATAACCCCTTCGATTTCGGTCGCATTGCAGCGACGAACGCCATCAGCGATATCTTCGCCATGGGCGGTAAACCGATCATGGCGATTGCGATTCTTGGCTGGCCAATCAGTAAACTGGCACCGGAGATCGCCCGTGAAGTGATCGACGGTGGGCGTTTTGCCTGCCAGCAGGCGGGGATTGCGCTGGCGGGCGGTCACTCCATTGATGCACCGGAACCGATTTTTGGCCTCGCGGTGACCGGCGTGGTGCCGACGGAGCGGGTGAAGAAAAACAGCACCGCGCAGGCAGGCTGCAAACTTTTCCTCACCAAACCGCTGGGTATTGGCGTGTTGACCACCGCCGAGAAAAAATCCCTGCTGAAAGAGGAACATAAAGGACTGGCGACAGAAGTAATGTGCCGGATGAACGTCGCCGGGGCGGCCTTTGCCGGTATTGATGGGGTGAAAGCGATGACTGATGTCACTGGTTTTGGCCTGCTGGGTCACCTGAGCGAAATGTGCCAGGGCGCGGGCGTACAGGCGCAGGTCTGGTATCAGGACGTACCGAAATTGCCGGGCGTGGAAGCGTATATCGCACAAGGTGCGGTGCCAGGCGGCACCCAGCGTAACTTTGCCAGTTACGGGCACCTGATGGGGGAGATGTCTGCGGATGTGCGTGATTTGCTGTGCGATCCGCAAACCTCCGGCGGTTTGCTGCTCGCCGTGTTGCCGGATGCCGAAGCCGAGGTCAAAGCGACGGCGGCAGAATATGGTATTGAGCTGAGCGCCATTGGTGAGCTTGTCGGCGCGCGCGGTGGTCGTCCGATGATTGAGATCCGTTAATTCGATGCGGTTATTTATTGCCGAAAAGCCCAGTCTGGCCCGCGCCATCGCTGATGTGCTGCCAAAGCCGCATCGCAAAGGTGACGGCTATATTGAGTGCGGTAATGGACAGGTAGTGACCTGGTGTATTGGTCATCTGCTGGAACAGGCGCAGCCCGATGCCTACGACAGTCGCTATGCGCGCTGGAATCTGGCGGATTTACCGATCGTGCCGGAAAAGTGGCAGTTGCAGCCACGCCCGTCAGTGTTGAAACAAATCAACGTTATCAAACGGCTGCTGGCCGACGCGGAGCAGGTGGTGCACGCAGGTGACCCGGATCGTGAAGGGCAATTGCTGGTTGATGAAGTGATTGATTATCTGCAACTGGCCCCGGAAAAACGCCAGCAGGTGCAGCGTTGCCTGATTAACGATCTGAACCCACAGGCGGTGGAACGTGCGATCGAGCGTTTGCGGGCGAACAGCGAATTTATTCCGCTGTGCGTCTCGGCGCTTGCGCGTGCGCGTGCGGACTGGCTGTACGGCATTAATATGACCCGCGCTTATACCTTGCTCGGCCGTAATGCGGGGTATCAGGGCGTGCTGTCGGTGGGGCGCGTGCAGACGCCAGTGCTGGGGCTGGTGGTGCGTCGCGACGAAGAGATTGAAAACTTCGTGGCGAAAGATTTCTTCGAAGTCAAAGCGCATATCGTTACGCCCGCCGGAGAGCGTTTTACCGCGCTCTGGCAGCCGAGTGAGGCCTGCGAACCTTACCAGGATGAAGAGGGGCGCTTGTTGCATCGCCCGCTGGCGGAGCATGTGGTCAACCGCATCAACGGTCAGCCCGCCTTTGTTACAGCTTATAACGATAAACGGGAATCAGAACTGGCACCGTTGCCGTTCTCCCTTTCGGCACTGCAAATTGAAGCCGCAAAGCGTTACGGGCTCAGTGCGCAGACCGTGCTGGATATCTGCCAGAAGCTGTACGAAACCCATAAGCTTATTACCTATCCGCGTTCGGACTGCCGTTATCTGCCGGAAGAGCACTATGCCGGGCGACATGCGGTGATGAACGCCATTGGCGCGCACGCGCCGGATTTACTGCCGCAACCGGTGGTGAACCCGGATACCCGCAACCGTTGTTGGGACGATAAAAAAGTTGATGCGCACCATGCCATTATTCCTACCGCGCGCGCCTCAAAGGTGAATCTCACCGACAATGAAGCCAATATCTACAACCTGGTGGCCCGGCAGTATCTGATGCAATTCTGCCCGGATGCGGTATTCCGCAAATGCCAGATCGATCTCGATATCGCCAACGGTAAGTTTATCGCCAAAGCGCGGTTCCTCGCGGAAGCGGGCTGGCGCACGTTGTTAGGCGCAAAAGAGCGCGATGAAGAGAACGACGGCACACCGCTGCCGGTGGTCGCAAAAGGCGATGAGCTGCTGTGTGAAAAGGGCGAAGTGGTGGAGCGCCAGACTCAGCCGCCGCGCCATTTTACCGATGCCACACTGCTTTCCGCGATGACCGGTATCGCGCGTTTTGTGCAGGATAAGGACCTGAAAAAGATCCTGCGTGCTACCGATGGTTTGGGTACGGAAGCGACCCGCGCCGGGATCATTGAGCTGTTGTTTAAACGCGGGTTTCTGGTGAAGAAGGGGCGCTATATTCATTCGACCGATCCCGGTCGGGCGCTGATCCACTCCTTGCCGGAAATGGCGGCGCGTCCGGACATGACCGCACACTGGGAGTCGGTGCTGACGCAAATCAGTGAAAAAGAGTGCCGCTATCAGGACTTTATGCAACCACTGGTCGGCACATTACATGAGTTGATTCACCAGGCGCGCAACACGCCAGTGCGTCAGTTTCGTGGGCTGGTAGCGCCAGCTGCAGAGAAGAAAAAGAAAACCTTTGCTAAAACCCGGGGGAAGAAACAGCCGCCTCCGGCAGACGCGGCGGTGTCATAACACCACAGACCGGATAAGGCATTGATTCCGCCATCCGGCCTGCGGTGGTGGGTTTAAATCACGCCCTGCGCCATCATCGCATCGGCGACTTTGACAAAGCCCGCAATGTTGGCGCCGCGCACATAGTGAGTCTGTTTACCCTCTCCGCCGTACTCCACGCAGGCCTGGTGAATATCAAGCATGATATGGTGCAAGCGGGCATCCACTTTTTCGGCCTTCCAGCCCTGACGGGCGGCATTTTGCGCCATTTCGAGACCTGAAGTGGCGACGCCCCCTGCATTGGCGGCTTTGCCCGGCGCAAACAGCACGCCCGCATCAAGGAACAGCTCTGTGGCTTCGATGGTGGTTGGCATGTTTGCCCCTTCCGCGACTGCTTTTACACCGTTGGCGATAAGCATGCGCGCGGCATCGGTACCCAACTCATTTTGCGTTGCACATGGCAGGGCGATATCTACCGGCACGGACCAGGGTTGTTGGCCGGCCAGATAGGGCAGACCGAATTCACGGGCGTAATCCGCAATGCGTCCATCGCGACTGGCTTTGATTTCACACAGCCGTGCCAGTTTTTCCGCAGTAAAGCCCGCTTCATCCACCACCGTACCCGCAGAGTCGGAGGCAGTGATCACCCGTGCGCCAAACGCCATCGCTTTTTCAATGGCGTATTGCGCCACGTTACCGGAACCGGAGACGGCAACGCGCAGCCCTTCAAAACCCAGGCCGTGGCGCTTGAGCATGGCTTCGGTAAAGTACACCAGTCCATAACCCGTGGCTTCCGGACGGATCAGGCTACCGCCAAACGAGAGTCCTTTGCCGGTAAAAACGCAGGCGGTATTGTTGGCGAGTTTTTTCATCATCCCGGCCATAAAGCCGACTTCACGTGCGCCGACGCCGATATCCCCGGCGGGAACGTCGGTATCCGCGCCCAGATGGCGATAGAGTTCGCTGATCAGCGCCTGGCAGAAACGCATCACTTCACCCTCACTTTTGCCTTTAGGATCGAAATCGCTGCCACCTTTACCGCCGCCCATCGGCAGGGTGGTGAGGGCGTTTTTGAACGTTTGCTCAAAGCCGAGGAACTTGAGGATGGATAAGTTCACCGAAGGGTGAAAACGCATCCCGCCTTTGTACGGGCCGATAGCGGAGCTGAACTGTACCCGCCAGGCGCGGTTAACCTGCACCTGATTGCGATCATCAACCCAGGCCACACGGAACTGAATAATTCGCTCCGGCTCCACCAGCCGTTCCAGCAGCGAAAACTGGCGGTAGCGAGGGTTTGCGTCAAGGAAGGGCCAGAGGGTTGTCATAACTTCACGAACGGCCTGGGAGAACTCGGGCTGGTGTGGATCGCGTTGTTGAACATAAGTGAGAAATGATTCAAGAGAGTGGGTCTGATCCATAGATATAAATTTCTCTTATCGTATAGGTGGGGATTTTGTGTTGTTGTGCGCAAAAAAGCGGCGCTTTTGGACTATAACATCCGCAATGCGGAGGGTCGCAAGGGAAAAATTCGCTCACCAGGCAAATTAATAACCGCCTTCATGTCATAACTAAAAGCGATGACTGAGGAAATTAAAGTCCTGCGAAATAGATCCGTTATAGTAACTACGTGGAGTTAATCAGAAAGGACAGGTTATGACCCGTTTCAGGTGGATCGCTGCGGTGGTACTGGTTGCCGCATCCGGTAGTGTGCTGGCTGAGCGCTTACCGTCGCCCGGCGTTGAAGTGAATATCCCCCCGGAAGTATTCAGTTCCGGCGGGCAGACGCAAACAACGCAGCCTTGTCTTCAGTGTTGCGTGTATGGCAATCAAAACTATACGGAAGGGGCGGTGATCAAGACGGAAGGCGTGCTGCTGCAATGCCAGCGTGATGAGAAAGCCCTCTCCACTAATCCGCTGGTCTGGCGGCGCGTGAAGCCATAAAGGCGTCCAGTAAAGGGAGGTCCGCCGGAGCCAGTTCGTGTTGCAGGGCTTCGGCGGGCGTACACCATATCAACGCACGGTGGTAATGCCGCACAGGTTCACCGCTGAAAGTCACCACATGCCAGGCGTGCAGCGTAATAAGGCGCCCGGAGACTTCCCGCTGGTGGCTGGCGACATAGCTCGCCGGTTCTGCCTCAATACCCAGCTCTTCACGCAGTTCGCGCACAAGCGCCTGCGGCTGGCTTTCGCCGGGTTCCACTTTCCCACCGGCAAATTCCCATAACCCGGCCTGATCCGCATGCGCGGGGCGTTGTGCAAGCAAGATTTTGCCATCGCGCTCAATGATCGCCGCCACGACATCAAGCGCTTTTACTGTTGTCATTGCCAGATTATTCCCGGTAATACTGCTGACTCCACTCAAACCAACCACCGTCATACACGGCGATATCCTGCCACCCAAGTGACCATGCAACCAGAAACGCAAGCGAGGCGCGCCAGCCGGTGCCGCAATAAAACACCACGCTCTGTGCTGAGGAGATCGCCTCTTTTGCCCACAATGCGGCGATCTCCTGCGCTGGGCGCAGGGTGCCATCCGGGTTGTGATAGGCGCAGATATACTGGCTTGTACCTTCTGCATGTCCCCAGCGAGCGCCCGGAATATCACCCGCAGTGGCGATATAGTCATAGCCGCTTACCGCACCGCTGAACTCTGCCCAACTGCGCACGCTCACCAGCACGATCTCGCCACGTTGGCGCAACGCGAGGGTTTGCGCCAGATTACGCAGCAACTGTGGTTGCGCGGGAAGAGGTGCACCAAAATCCTGTGGCATCACCCTTGGAGATGGCCCAGCCATCTGCGCCAACCCGGCCTGTTGCCAGCATTGCCAGCCGCCATCCAGCAGGCGCACGTTTTGTACCCCGGCATACAATAAAATATGCGCCAGTCGCTCAGCCGCGTAATTCTGGCGGCCATATAGAATCACCTGCGTATCAAAACGCAGTCCGTGTCGTGCTAACACCGCCCGCAGGGTAACTGGCGGCACCACGTTCCACAACGGCAGACTTTCCACTTCATGGGTGTCGATATAGCCTGCACCGGCAATATGCCCGGTGCGATATGCCGCTCCGTGGTCACAGCCCACTTCCAGCAACCGCCATTCTCCGACGAGGCTGGCGGGCGTCTGGTGCTGGCGGAGAACATCATCCAGCCACTGTGTCGTGACCCACAGGGAGAGTGGGCGCGGTGGTGACATTCGGATCAGACCTTAAATTTGGCCCACACCGGTGCATGGTCAGAGGGTTTTTCCATGCTGCGGATGTCGTAGTCGATTCCGGTTTCGATGCAACGTTCCGCCAGCGGCTGGCTTGCCAGCAGCAAATCGATGCGTAAGCCGCGGTTGTCATCAAAGCCTTTGGAGCGGTAATCAAACCACGAGAAGCGATCCTGCGTGTCCGGGTGAGCTTCACGGAAGGTATCCACCAGTCCCCAGCCTTTCAGGCGATCCATCCATTCACGCTCTTCCGGCAGGAATGAGCATTTTCCGGTGCGTAGCCAGCGTTTACGGTTCTCTTCACCAATGCCAATGTCCAGATCTGTCGGACTGATGTTCATGTCGCCCATGATTAAAACCGGGTTCTCTTTTTTCAGCTCGGTTTCAAGGAACTGTTGCAGATCCTGGTAAAACTTCTCTTTTGCCGGAAATTTCAGTGGATGGTCGCGGCTTTCGCCCTGCGGGAAGTAGCCGTTGATCACGGTGATATTGCCGAGTGGCGAGGGTAGCTCCGCCATAATAATGCGACGTTGGGCTTCTTCACCGTCGTTCGGAAAACCACGACGTACAGAAACCGGGGTCTCCTTGGTCAGGAGTGCGACCCCATAGTGGCCTTTCTGCCCGTGGTAAAAAACGTTGTATCCAAGGCGCGCCACCTCTTCGAGAGGAAACATATCGTCGTGCACTTTTGTTTCCTGCAGTCCGATAACATCCGGTTGATGCTGTTCCACAAGCGCTTCAAGTTGGTGAGGTCGGGCGCGCAGGCCATTGATATTAAAAGAGACGAATTTCATAGTCGCAGCCACTTAGCAGAGTGAAAGATGCAAAGATGTTAGCAGAGTTTATGTTTCGCAACTGCCACTTATTGGCACACTCCCTGATTCATCCACGTCTTTGTACAAAAAACACGCCAGACGCCCTGTTTATGGGCAGGTTGCGCTAAAACAGGGCAGTCGATGAAAATTAATTTCGCTGATGATCACAGTTCCAGTATTAATTATTCTTATTGCATAAACTCTCGCCTTATCCCGCCTGCCATCACTACCTGCTGGCAATTTATTCACTTTTTATGCAAATAAAATGAATATCGACAGGCTATAAGTCATTGAAATAGTGTCGTTGAACTCCGTTTATGCACTTTTAGAGCTAGCTGGCACGAACTGTGCAATCTACATTTACAGCGAAAGAGTTCATATTTATTAACATTTAATCAACTATTCATTTACCGGATGAGGTCGCTATGTCTATATCTATTACGCGTGAAAATTTTGATCAATGGATGTTGCCCGTCTACGCGCCAGCGCCTTTTATCCCGGTCCGTGGAGAAGGTTCACGCTTATGGGATCAGCAGGGGAAAGAGTATATCGACTTCGCTGGCGGCATTGCGGTCAATGCACTGGGCCATGCGCACCCGATGCTTTGCAAGGCGCTGAGCGAGCAAGCGGCGAAATTCTGGCATACGGGCAACGGCTACACCAATGAGCCGGTGCTGAAACTGGCGAAGCGGTTGCTCGATGCGACGTTTGCCGATCGTGCCTTCTTTTGTAACTCCGGCGCAGAAGCCAATGAAGCGGCGCTGAAGCTGGCACGAAAATATGCGCACGACACCGCAGGTCCTCAGAAGAGCGGTATTGTGGCCTTCAAAAACGCGTTCCATGGTCGCACGCTGTTTACCGTTAGTGCCGGGGGGCAGCCTGCCTATTCGCAGGATTTTGCGCCGCTGCCACCGGAGATCCGTCATGCGGTCTACAACGATTTAGCTTCCGCCCGCGAACTGATCAATGACGATACCTGCGCCGTGATTGTGGAGCCGATACAGGGCGAGGGCGGTGTCTTACCGGCCACGACGGCGTTTTTACAGGGGCTGCGTGAACTGTGTGACCGTCATCATGCCCTGTTGATCTTTGACGAAGTACAAACCGGCGTTGGCCGTACCGGCGAGCTGTACGCCTATATGCACTATGGCGTCACGCCGGATGTCCTCACCACGGCCAAGGCGCTGGGAGGCGGTTTCCCGATTGGCGCTATGCTCACCACGGAGACGTTTGGCCACGTGATGAATGTAGGCACGCATGGCACGACTTATGGGGGTAACCCCCTGGCAGGGGCTGTGGCGGGCGCGGTACTGGATATCGTCAATACCCGTGAAACCCTTGATGGGGTTAAGCAGCGCCATCAGTGGCTGACGGAACAACTGACCGCATTGAATAACCGCTATCACCTGTTTAGTGAGATCCGTGGGTTGGGATTGTTGATCGGCTGTCAGCTGGCTACAGAGCATACCGGTAGTGCGAAACAGATTGCGCAACTGGCAGCAACCGAAGGGGCAATGGTGCTGATTGCCGGGGCGAATGTGGTGCGTTTTGCGCCTGCGTTGAATATCAGCGAAGAAGAGATCCGCACCGGGCTTGCACGTTTTGCCCGCGCCTGCGAAAAATTCATTGCGGGGTCCTCATCATGATGGTGATCCGTCCTGTCGCCAGCGGCGATTTACCTGCGTTAATGTCCCTCGCCGGGAAAACCGGTGGCGGATTAACCTCATTACCGGTGGATGAAGCCACCTTGTCCGCGCGCATTGAGCGCTCTCGTCAGACCTGGGCCGGCGAGTTGCCAAAAAGCGAGCAGGGTTATGTGTTTGTGCTGGAAGATACCCAAAGCGGAGACGTGGCGGGGATTTGCGCCATCGAAGTCGCCGTTGGCCTCAACGATCCCTGGTATAACTACCGGGTGGGTACGCAGGTACATGCGTCGAAAGAGCTGAACGTCTATAACGCGCTGCCTACGCTGTTTCTCAGTAATGACCACACCGGCAGCAGTGAACTCTGCACGCTATTTCTCGATCCCGCCTGGCGTAAAGAGGGGAATGGCTATTTGCTGTCGAAGTCCCGCTTTCTGTTTATGGCGGCGTTTCGCGACTGCTTTAATGAAAAAGTGGTGGCCGAAATGCGTGGGGTGATTGACGAACATGGCTACTCTCCGTTCTGGGAAAGCCTGGGCAAACGCTTTTTTTCAATGGCATTCAGTCGGGCGGATTATCTGTGCGGCACCGGGCAAAAGGCATTTATCGCTGAGCTGATGCCCAAGCATCCCATCTATACCCATTTTCTCAGCGACGAAGCGCAGGCGGTGATTGGCGAGGTGCATCCGCAAACCGCGCCTGCCCGGGCCGTGCTGGAGAAAGAGGGTTTCCGCTACCGCAATTACGTCGACATTTTCGACGGTGGGCCTACGCTTGAGTGCGATATCGACCGCGTGCGGGCGATCCGCAAAAGCCGGCTGGTGGAAACCGGCGAGGGGCAACGGGCGCCAGGCGAATGGCCTGCCTGTATTGTTGCCAATGAGCAATACCAGCAATTCCGCGCCATGCTTATTAACGCTGACCCCGCCACAGAGCGGTTGTTGCTCACACCCGCAGAGCTGGACGCGTTGAAATGCCAGCCGGGTGATACCGTACGACTGGTCCGCCTTTGCGCCGAGGAGAAAACAAAATGAGTAACTGGATTAATGGCGACTGGGTAACCGGTCAGGGCGAGCGCCGCGTGAAGACCAATCCGGTGAGTCACGAAGCACTGTGGCACGGTTTTGATGCCGATGCCGCGCAGGTTGAACAAGCGTATCAGGCAGCGCGAGCGGCATTTCCACAGTGGGCACGGCAGCCCTTCAGCGCGCGGCAAGCGATAGTGGAAACATTTGCCTCGCTGTTGGAGACCAACAAACAGGCGCTGGCGGAGATCATCGCCCGTGAAACGGGGAAACCGCGCTGGGAAGCGTTAACGGAAGTCACCGCGATGCTCAATAAAGCCGCGATTTCGGTGAAGGCTTACCACACTCGCACCGGAGAACAGCATACAGAAATGGCCGATGGCACGGCCACGCTTCGTCACCGCCCGCACGGCGTACTGGCGGTATTTGGCCCCTATAACTTTCCGGGGCATTTGCCGAATGGCCATATTATTCCGGCTTTGCTGGCGGGGAACACGCTGCTGTTTAAACCCAGTGAGCTGACGCCATGGAGCGGCGAGGCGGTGGTGAAATTATGGGAACAAGCGGGGTTACCCGCCGGGGTACTCAACCTGCTACAGGGGGGGCGTGAAACCGGACAAGCGCTGAGCGCCTTACCGGGGCTGGACGGTTTGCTGTTTACCGGCAGTGCGCATACCGGTTACCAGTTGCACCGCCAGCTTGCCGGGCAACCGGAGAAGATCCTCGCGCTGGAGATGGGCGGCAATAACCCGCTGATTGTGGAAGATCCCGACGATATTGATGCTGCCGTGCACCTGGCGATCCAGTCGGCCTTTATCACCGCCGGGCAGCGCTGTACCTGTGCCCGTCGTCTGTTGGTTAAGCGGTCGGCGGCGGGGGATGCTTTCCTTGAACGTCTGGTCGCGGTGAGTGCGCGCCTGATCCCGCAAGCCTGGAACGCGGAACCTCAACCGTTTCTGGGTGGACTGATTTCGCAACAGGCGGCGCAGCATGTTTATCAGGCCTGGCAAGCGCATGAAGCACGCGGAGGGAAAACCTTACTTGCGCCGCGCATACTTGTTGAAGACACCTCTCTGCTGACGCCGGGGATTATTGATATGACCGGTGTGGAGCAGGTACCGGATGAGGAGGTCTTTGGTCCGTTGTTGTGTGTGTGGCGCTACGATGCCTATCCGGACGCGATTGCGCTGGCGAACGACACCCGCTATGGCCTGGCCTGTGGGTTGATCTCCCCCGACCGGGAAAAATTCGACCAGCTTTTGCTGGAAGCGCGCGCCGGGATCGTTAACTGGAATAAACCGCTGACGGGCGCAGCCAGTACCGCGCCATTTGGCGGCGTTGGCGCATCCGGTAATCACCGTGCCAGCGCCTGGTACGCCGCAGATTACTGCGCCTGGCCGATGGCAAGCCTTGAAACGGCGGATTTAACGCTGCCGCAGACGCTCAGTCCCGGTCTGGATTTTTCCCGCGAGGAGCAGCCATGAAAGCGCGTGAGGTGAATTTTGACGGTCTGGTCGGTTTAACGCACCACTATGCGGGGCTGTCGTTTGGCAACGAAGCCTCGACCAAACACCGTTTTCAGCAATCAAACCCGCGGCTGGCGGCAAAACAGGGGTTGTTGAAAATGAAAGCGCTGGCGGATGCGGGCTTTCAGCAGGGGGTGATCCCACCGCATGAGCGTCCTTGCCTGCCGGTGTTGCGCCAGTTGGGCTTTAGCGGCAGCGATGAGCAGGTGCTGGCGAAAGCGGCCCGGCAGGCGCCGCATCTGTTGTCCGCCGCCAGCTCCGCATCCGCGATGTGGGTGGCGAATGCGGCAACGATTTGCCCGTCCGCGGATTCTCTTGATGGGAAAGTGCATCTGACGGTCGCCAGTCTGAACAATAAATTCCACCGTTCCATCGAAGCGCCCACGACCGAAGCCTTGCTACGGGCAATCTTTCGTGATGATACGCATTTTGCTGTGCATCCGGCGTTGCCACAGGTGGCGATGTTCGGTGACGAAGGCGCGGCAAACCATAACCGTTTTGGTGGTGATTATGGCGAGCCGGGCGTGCAGCTCTTTGTCTATGGTCGGGAAGAGAGTGCGCACACGGCGCCTGCACGCTATCCGGCACGCCAGACACGGGAAGCCAGCCAGGCAATCGCACGTCTCAATCAGGTCAGGCCACAGCAGGTGCTGTTCGCCCGGCAAAACCCGGACGTCATCGATGAGGGGGTGTTTCATAACGATGTGATTGCGGTATCGAACCGACAGGTTCTGTTCTGTCACGAACACGCGTTTGTCGACCAGCCGCGTTTGCTGGCGGAATTGCAGGCGCGGGTGCCGGGATTCATGGCCATTCAGGTACCAGACAGCGAGGTGTCGGTGGCGGATGCGGTAGCAACGTATCTGTTTAACAGTCAGCTACTGAGTCGTGACGATGGCAGCATGATGCTGGTATTGCCACAGGAGTCGCAGACACACGCGGGCGTTTGGCGTTATCTGAATGCACTGCTGGCGCAGGATAACCCGGTGAGTGAGTTGCAGGTCTTCGATCTGCGGGAAAGTATGGCTAACGGTGGAGGGCCGGCGTGTTTACGCCTGCGCGTGGTGCTGACCGACGCTGAGCAGCGGGCGGTTAACCCGGCGGTAATGATGAATGACACGCTGTTTACTACTCTCAATAATTGGGTCGATCGCTATTATCGCGATCGTCTGACTCAGGCTGATTTAGCGGATCCGCAGCTATTGCGTGAAGGGCGCGAAGCGCTGGATCGGCTGACGCAGTTGTTGCATTTGGGGTCCGTTTATCCATTCCAGCGTTAACAGGAGGCCGTATGGATAACTTTCTTGCCGCAACCTTATCGGGCGACATCCCGCGCAAAATGTCAGGGGAGTCAGGCGGTATTCACTGGCTGTGGCATGAGCAAGGGATCCTGGAACTGGTGCCGCCGCAGCCTTGCGGGCGCTCGCTGGTGATCTCGTGCGCCATTCACGGCAATGAAACTGCGCCGGTGGAGATGCTGGATATTTTGCTAAAGAACCTGTTTGCCGGTACGCAGCCGCTGACCTGGCGGTTGCTGGTGGTGCTTGGTAATCCGCAGGCGCTGGCACAGGGTAAACGCTACCTGAAAAATGATCTTAACCGCCTGTTTGGCGGACGCTGGCAATCCATTCCTCCCAGTGATGAAACGATGCGCGCAGCGCAGCTTGAGCGGGCGCTGACGCACTTCTTCGCCGACGGCGACGGGGTGCGCTGGCATCTGGATTTACATACCGCCATTCGCGGTTCGCACCATATACGTTTTGGGGTGCTTCCGGTGAGAACGGAACCCTGGGATGAACTCTTTCTTGAGTGGCTCGGCGGCGCGGGCATGGAGGCGCTGGTGTTTCATCAGTCGCCTGGGGGGACCTTTACCCATTACAGTTGCGAGACATTTGACGCGCTGGCTTGCACGCTTGAGCTGGGTAAGGCACTGCCGTTTGGGGAGAATGACTTAAGCCAGTTCCAACGAACAGCCTGGGCGCTGGCGGCCTTATTAGCCGGGGAGCCCGCGCCGGATACTGAAAGCCCACCGTTGCGCTACCGGGTGGTACAGCAACTGACCCGCCACAGTGAAGCATTCAAACTGTATATGTCGCCGGAAACGCTGAACTTTACCCCTTTTGAGGCCGGCACCTTGCTGGCGGAAGATCGCGGGGAACGTTATGTGGTGCAGCATCAACAGGAGTATGTCCTGTTTCCCAATCCGAATGTGGCTATTGGTTTACGGGCAGGATTAATGCTGGAAAAAATAGAGTAATTATTCAGCCCTGCCATTGCGGGGCTTATTTTTATCACCATTATGAATAAATTGCGGATTTATCCTGGTTGACGGCTTTATTTATAAGTGAGCCTGATTTATAATTCTTCATAATTACTTCTGAATCAGTGTGTTGAATATTTAATTCTCAACTCTCCACGGTTTATCCTTATTTCCTCCTTATTTGACGTAAAAACGGTCTTTACACTTTCATTGTTTTACCGTCCCTCTGATTAATTGACGATAAACACGGTAAAGTGATTAGCGTCAACACGGCAACCGCCGTAAGTAAAACCGAAGTAAGGAATAAAATTATGCGTAAATTAACCGCCCTGTTTGTTGCCTCTACCCTGGCTTTCGGTGCCGCTAACCTGGCATACGCTGCTGACACCACGACAGCGCCTGCAGACGGCAGACCGATGATGCATCACAAGGGAATGAAGGGGCCGCACGAAATGATGTTCAGCGATCTGAATTTGACCGATGCGCAGAAACAGCAGATCCGCGACATTATGAAAAGCCAGCGTGACGCAATGAAACGTCCGCCGGTGGAAGAGATGCGTGCAATGCATGAGATTATTGCCAGCGACAGCTTCGATAAAGCGAAAGCGGAAGCGCAAATCGCCAAAATGGAAGAACAGCATAAAGCACGTATGCTGGCGCATATGGAAACGCAGAACAAGATTTACAATATTCTGACCCCGGAGCAGAAAAAGCAGTTCAATGCGAATTTTGAGAAGCGTCTGACAGAACGTCCGGCACCGGAAGGTAAAATGCCTCCTGAATCCGCTGAATAATTCAGCCCCCTCTTAAGACCGCCGGTTTTGCCCATCCAACGTTTTGCGTGGTGGGCAGCGCCGGTGGTTTTTCTTACATTCCCTCTTGCCAGCCGCCACCGGCGCGGTATCCTCATCAGGCTCCCCTTCGTTGGCGGTGTCACTTATCTGGGATTTATACTTTTTTACATGTCTGGTTATCCAGTGGCCTAAGGCAAATCATTGAAACTGCCGATAACCCGGGCATGTCAATTTAAACGATAACAAGTATGCACGCTGCCCACAGAAGCAGCGGCACCGGCGAGATACTGCGCCATTCAGGAGGGATGATGGAATACTTTGATATCCGCAAAATGCCGGTAAACCTTTGGCGTAACGGTGCGGGCGAAACCCGTGAAATTTGTTGCTTTCCACCGGCAACGCGGGATTTTAGCTGGCGTGCAAGTATTGCATCGCTTGCCAGTAACGGCGAATTCTCGCAATTTCCCGGGGTTGATCGCGTGATCACGCTGATTGAAGGCGGGGAAGTCACCCTGGATGGCGGCAGTGCTTTTTACCATACCCTCAAACGGCACCAGCCTTTTACGTTTGCCGGTGAGCAACCGGTAAAAGCGGAGCTGTCAGACGGCCAGATGTCGATGGATTTTAATATCCTCACCCGCCGCGATCGCTGTCGTGCGAAAGTGCGCATTGCCGATCGCACCTTTACGACCCTTGGCGAGCGTGGTGGCGTGGTTTTTGTCCTCAGTGGCGCATGGCAACTGGGCGATAAGCTACTGACGACCGATCAGGGAGCGTACTGGCAGGAAGGGCGGCATACTCTGCGTCTGCTCAAACCTGAAGGGCAGTTATTGTTCAGTGAGATCGCCTGGCTACCGGGTCATTAAGGCCAGTTCGGTTATCTCATACTCGCCACCCATCAGCGGCTTACAGAGAATTTTGTAGCCGTCATGATCGAATCCTGCCGGAGTACGCAACAGCGCCCCGGCATCGTTCAGGTTAGTGACCGACCCCAACCACAGCCAGTTATGGATGATGTGATATTGCGTCATCGCCTCACCTTGTTCTTTGAGTCCGACAGGGCCTTGCCACGGCCAGCACACCAGTTGCAAACGCGCCATTGCGGCAGTGAAACGCATCTGGTGCGCCTGGGGTGTCTCTCTGCCGCAGCAGGCACCTGCACAGCGGTGCAGCGCGGCGCGAAAACAGGGACGACCACGTGTCAGCGACTCCAATCCGAGCAGGCCATAACAGAGCTTCTCTTCGTCCGCGATCGACTGTAACGCCTGCAACGCCGCCCGGCGGTTAGCGAACAAGCCGTACAGGTCCGGGGAGGTCGAAAAATCCACTTCTTTTGCATACACCACCTGCGGCTTCTCGCCGCTCAACCGCAGCGAGCAGAGTTGGCGGTTGCGCCGCAGACGCTTATTGAATAGCGGCTGCTGCTCTTTAATCAGCCGGGCTTCCAGCAACAACGCGCCCATCTCTCCGGCAGTGCAAATCCAGGTAATACGTCGCGACTGGCGCAGCATGGCTGCTTCATCCGGGGTTCGCAAATGGGAAAGGACACGGCTGCGGATATTTACGCTTTTACCGATATAGAGCGGCATGGCGTCGCTTTCACCGTGGAAAATATAGACGCCGGGCAGCCTGGGCATAGCCTCAAGCGACGGGCGCAGATGTTCGGGATATTCATAGATTGCCGCAGCGTCGAACTCGGGACGCGGGCCGGAAAGACGCCTGACCACCACTGACTCCTGATACTGTTTACTTATCCAGTATAGCAGGCGCGGTCCGGTTAAAAAAGAGGCGGCCTGCGCCGCCCTGAAGAATTATTGTTTTTTCCAGAAGTCGTCGAATACCGTGATCGGCGGGCGACGCTTGTGCTCAGTTTTCAGATACCAGCCTTCGATAATATGCGCCGTGGCGGCATCCAACGTTTTCCCTTCCAGGTAGTCATCAATATTTTCGTAGGTCACCCCCAGTGCAGCTTCATCAGGCAGCGACGGACGATCGTCTTCCAGATCAGCCGTCGGGGCTTTTTTATACAGATGTTCCGGGCAGCCCAGCCAGGCGAGCAACTGTTTACCCTGGCGTTTGTTCAGCCGGAAAATCGGGTTGATATCGGTGCCGCCATCGCCGTATTTGGTGAAAAAGCCGGTGACCGCTTCCGCTGCGTGATCGGTGCCGACTACCACGCCTTTACTCATCCCGGCAATGCTGTACTGCGCTTTCATTCTTTCGCGCGCTTTTTCATTGCCGCGCACGAAATCGCTCAGCTCAATACCGGCATCGCGCAGCGCCTGTTCACTGGCCAGCACTGCGCTTTTAATGTTAACCGTCAGCACGCGATCCGGTTGGATGAACGCGATGGCGTCCTGGCAATCCTGTTCATCCGCCTGGGTGCCGTAGGGGAGACGGACAGCGATAAATTGATAGGTGGCATCGCCGGTTTCCTGACGCAACTCAGAAATCGCCATCTGGCACACTTTGCCTGTCAGGGTAGAATCCTGGCCGCCGCTGATGCCGAGCACCAGCGATTTCAAAAAGGGATAGGTCTTCAGATAGCTTTTCAGAAAGTCTACGCTGCGGCGAACTTCTTCTTCGGCATTGATGGCGGGTTTCACGCCTAACGCCTGAATAATCTCTTGTTGCAGAGTCATTTACCCCTCCGTTATGTAATCCTGCTTTGCAGGTTGCAAATAGATGATGGGCTCAAAGTAACCCTTTGCCGGTAAAACGACAAGGATCACAGATTTGAGTGTCGCAATTTAAGGCATTTTAGTTGCTTATTTCCGTTTTATTAGAACTTTCCGAAAGTTATGCCATCTCTGTCGTATAGTTGAAAAATGCAATTTTATATTCCAGGCTTAGATAACACGCTGATACACAAGCGGATAAACAAGAGGATGGAATATGAACAAGAACATCGCAGGAATTCTGGGTGCAGCGGCGGTACTGACGATGCTGGCAGGGTGTACGGCCTACGATCGCGCCAAAGATCAGGTGAGCCAGCCAGTGGTGAAAGATGTGAAAAAAGGCATGAGCCGCCAGCAGGTCATGCAGGTTGCTGGCCGTCCTTCATCCGAAGTGACCATGATCCATGCACGTGGTACGTGCCAGACTTATATTCTGGGCCAACGTGACGGTAAAACAGAAACCTACTTTGTTGCACTGGATGAGACCGGTCACGTCATGAACTCCGGTTATCAGACCTGCGCCGAGTACGACACCGATCCGCAAGCACCTAAGCAGTAACTTTTTTCTTTTCAGCCTGAGCAAGAAAAACCGGCCGCATGGCCGGTTTTTTTCTGCTACCGCATTACGCGGGAATGCTGTCGATTTTTTGCATCCGTGACCACACGCGATGCGTAGCCAGCAGGGTGAGAAAATCATCCATCAGCATGGCCGAGGCACTGTCTGCTTCCACGATCCCTTCTTCGCCTTGCGCATCCACACCCAGAAGAGGTTTAAACTGACGTGCATCGCCAAACAGGGCGATGGTTTTCAGGTGCTTATAGGCTTCAAGCAGGTAGTATTTGGCATCGCCGTTTTGCAACAGCCCCTCCGCATTACCACCGGGCACAATTACCCCATCGACCGTAAGAGACGGTGAACCCGCAAAGGTCGCAGCAACCGGCAGTTCGGATCCATCATCGGCGGTAACGCTCCCCATCCGTGAAAAGAGCAGCTTGCTATGGACACCCTGTGCGCTCAGTCCCTGTAATATGGTCAGTACATCCGCTGCACTGACATTTTCATGCAACAGCACGGCGACCACGCGGCCTTTTACCTTCCCGTCCGGGACGGCATACAGACTTAACGCCGGATCTTTTTTGATGCCGTTGACATCCGCTGGCGGCGCGATGTTGCGCTGTTCATCACTTAGCGTCAGACCGAGGTTTTCCGCCACCGCCTGTGCGAGCGTGACATCGACATGTGCCAGTTGATCAACCACCCGTTCGCGAATATAGCCGCGCGCCACTTTACTGAGCTCAAAGCTGAAAGCATCAACAATATGGCGTTGTTCAAACGGTGTCTGGCTCAGCCAGAACAGGCGCGGATGTGCGTAATACTCGCCAAAGGACGGGCTGCGTTCGCGGATCTTTTGACCTTCCACCCGGGTCTGGTAGGTTTCAAAGCCGCCGCGTTTCGGGCCGGGAGGCGTTTCACGCGGCCAATTGTCATTGATCGAGTTCGGCTCGTAGTTGGCCGGGTTGCTGTCGATCTCCATGCGATGCATGCCGTCGCGCTGAAAATTATGGTAAGGGCAGGTGGGGCGGTTAATCGGGATCTCGTGGAAGTTTGGCCCACCAAGGCGGCTGATTTGCGTGTCGGTATAGGAGAACAGACGCCCCTGCAATAGCGGATCGTTGGTGAAATCCAGACCCGGCACGATATGACCAGGGTGGAACGCTGCCTGTTCGTTCTCGGCGAAGAAGTTATCCGGATTACGGTTCAGCACCATTTTCCCGACACGTTGAACCGGTACCAGTTCCTCGGGGATCAGTTTGGTGGGATCTAACAGATCAAAATCAAACGTAAACTCATCTTCTTCGGGGATCAGCTGCAACCCGAGCTCATATTCCGGGTAATCCCCGGCTTCAATCGCTTCCCAGAGTTCCCGGCGATGAAAATCGGGATCGCGTCCGGTCAATTTTTGCGACTCATCCCAGACCAGCGAGGCTTTGCCTGCCAGCGGTTTCCAGTGAAAACGGACGAAAGTACCTTTACCTTCGGCATTCACCAGGCGGAAGGTGTGAATGCCAAATCCTTCCATGGTGCGGTAACTGCGTGGAATACCGCGATCGGACATTGCCCACATCACGTTATGCAGTGTTTCGGGCTGGAGCGAAACATAATCCCAAAAGGTGTCGTGCGCGCTTTGGCCCTGGGGGATAGCCCAGTGGGGTTCAGGTTTCACCGCATGCACAAAGTCGGGGAATTTATGCGCATCCTGAATAAAAAACACCGGCGTATTGTTACCGACCAGGTCGAAGATACCCTCTTCGGTATAGAACTTGGTGGCGAAACCGCGAATATCCCGCACGGTATCCGCAGAGCCAGCACCGCCCTGCACCGTAGAGAAACGGACAAAGACCGGGGTGATTTTATCCGGGCTGGAGAGAAAATCTGCTTTTGTTATCTCACTCAGGCTGCGATAGGGCTGAAAATAGCCGTGCGCGGCGGAACCGCGGGCATGAACTATCCGTTCCGGAATGCGTTCGTGGTCGAAGTGGGTGATTTTCTCGCGCAGGATAAAATCTTCCAGCAGCGTAGGGCCGCGCGTACCGGCGCGCAGTGAATTTTGATCGTCGGCAATGCGTACGCCCTGATTGGTGGTCAGGGGAAAATTTTCACCGCCCTTACGAAACGGATCCAGCGCGTCGAGTTTCTCATTGACGGTATCCGGGGCTTTCAGACTACCTGGTGCGGTGGGCTGTTCGCCGGGGGCGCTGGGTTCAGGGGAAGGGCGGTGAGAATTGTCTTCGGGGGCAAGGGAATCCAGTCCAGGTTTCGATTCACGCGGATCGTGAACCGGGGACTGGCGAGGATGCTGGTCTTTCTCATTATGCGACATTGAACTCGTCTCCTGTTTTCATTGCTGAAAAATGGCCGTGGTTACGTCAAAACACCCCTAACTATAGATCACCCCCCTGGCAATGGCTGTACGAGGCGGCAGGTGGGAACCCTGCGAAAAATAAGAGAAAGTCACGCCAGGCGCGACGTACAGGGCGACAATCGGCTATCATAGGATTTTCCCGGTTGTGAAATTCGTATTTAGTGAACGCATCGCCTATGAAACCTTTTCGTCAACAAAACCGTCGAGTTATCAGCTACGTACCTCGCGTCGAGCCGGCGCCTCCCGAGCATGCCCTGAAAGTGGAGGGGTATCGTGATGTTTGGTTGTTACGTGGCAAATACGTGGCGTTTGTGTTGATGGGGGAGACGTTTCGTCGTTCGCCGGTATTCAACGTGCCAGAATCCGCTCAGCGCTGGGCAATGCAGATGCGCCAGGAAGGGGAAATCGACGACGAGTAACGGCGGAAAACGTGCGGAACCGCAGGAATAAAACAGGCTGTGAAGGTATAGAGATGAGAGAGGCGGGGAGATTCCCCGCCTTTGTGTTATCCGGACTCAGCGATGCGCCAGTTCGGCGTCGTCTTCGCTGTCCAGTACGGCTTTGTCGGTCTGTTTTAACCACTGGCTGGTGAGCGTGCCTGCGGTCATTGCGCCGTTCACGTTGAGCGCGGTGCGTCCCATATCGATCAGGGGTTCTACCGAGATCAGCAGTGCAACCAGCGTGACCGGAAGACCCATTGCCGGCAGCACGATCAGCGCAGCAAATGTTGCACCGCCGCCAACCCCTGCCACACCGGCTGAGCTAACAGTCACAATCCCGACAAGCGTGGCAATCCATACCGGATCAAGCGGGTTAATGCCTACCGTCGGTGCAACCATGACGGCCAGCATTGCCGGGTAAAGGCCCGCACAACCGTTCTGGCCGATGGTGGCGCCAAAGGAAGCCGAGAAGCTGGCGATAGATTCCGGCACGCCCAGTCGACGGGTTTGCGCTTCGACATTCAGTGGAATCGACGCGGCGCTGGAGCGGCTGGTGAAGGCGAAGGTGAGCACCGGCCACACTTTGCGGAAGAATTTCAGCGGGCTGACGCCGTTGACACCGAGCAGTAAGCCGTGCACCACAAACATAATGCCAAGCCCCAGATAGGAAGCGATAACAAAACTGCCCAGTTTGATGATGTCCTGAATGTTAGAGCCTGCGACCACTTTGGTCATCAGCGCCAGCACACCGTACGGTGTCAGTTGCATGACCAGACGAACCAGTTTCATTACCCAGCTTTGCAGGGTGTCAATGGCGCTCAGAACTCGCTCGCCTTTCGGCGCATCGTCTTTCAGCAACTTAAGCGCGGCCACGCCGAGGAAGGCAGCAAAAATCACCACGCTGATGATCGACGTGGGGTTTGCGCCAGTCAGGTCGGCAAACGGGTTTTTCGGCACGAAAGAGAGCAGCAATTGTGGGACGGTCAGATCCGCCAGTTTGCCCACATAGTTACTCTGAATGGCATTGAGGCGCGCAGTTTCCGCGGAGCCCTGTACCAGGCCTTCCGCCGTTAAACCAAACAGATTGGTCACCAGCACACCTACCAGCGCGGAAATCAGCGTGGTAAACAGCAGGGTGCCGATGGTCAGGAAGCTGATTTTGCCCAGTTGCGAGGCGTTATGCAGACGCGCGACGGCACTCAAAATGGAGGCGAAAACCAGCGGCATGACGATCATTTGCAGCAGTTGTACATAGCCGTTGCCAACAATATTGAACCACTGGATTGATGTCTTCAGTACCGGGTTATCGGATCCGTAAACAGCTTGCAGCGCTAGCCCAAAGACCACGCCGAGCGCTAAACCGATCAATACTTTTTTTGCCAGACTCCACTGTTTGTGACGAGTCTGCGCCAGCAAAAACAGCAGTGCCACGAACACCACGATGTTCGCGATTAATGGAAAGTTCATCCCCGTTCTCCTGATATCATTATTCGGATCACCCTGGCGGTTGATCCCGTGGCGCAAGGTTAGCAGAAGTGCCGGGGTGCTCTTATATCCAAATGGAATGGTATATGCCAAAAGCGGAATTACTGGCTGATTAATGGCCGGATTGCTGATGAATAAAGCGATTAAACTGGTTTTGCAGTGTATTAATCATCTGCGATGACCAACGCACTGCACCGTTTTCGGGCAGGGTCTGCGGCATCCACACGGCATAGGTAAACAGCGCCATACAGAGTACACGCTCAAGCTGGTTACCTTTTTGCGGGGCCAGTAATGGCAAACGAAAGCGCCAGCGGCAGGGCCACAGAAGGGGGACGCCGGCGGGGGTGATCATATCCGCCAGAATATGACTCAGATAGCCCACCACCATCCCCTGTAGCGCATCCGCAGGAACTATCCAGCTATCCGGTACCTTTAAGTAGAACAACGTCAGCGCGATAAACACAGCCAGCAGGCTATGGGTAAAGCCCCGGTGACCAAACATGCGCGCGACGGGTTTTGATATCCATTTCAGACGCTGGCCGAGAAAAGACTTAGGATGGTCAATGTCCGGCAGCAGGCAGGTCAGAATAGCGGAGGGTACGATGTGCCACCAGTCCCCTTGCGCGAGGACGGGCGTCAGTTCGGCGTTTTTGGCAAACACCGCGCAAGCAATGGAAAAAAGCAGGTGTCCTTCCGCCGTCATGATCAAACTCACTCAACTGTCGATGCATACAGTATAGGATGTTTGTACAGTAGGCGGAAGAGGTGACGGTGTAACCCTTTGTCACAATCCGTTCAAATTTAACGGGCCAGCCAGCCACCATCCACGGCAAGGGTGTAACCGTTGATGTATTCGGCAGCGCGGGAGGCGAGAAATACCGCGGCTCCTTGCAAATCGGCGGGCTCACCCCAGCGTCCGGCAGGGATGCGCTCAAGGATCTCCTGGTTGCGCTCTGCGTCTTCCCGCAGTTGCTGGGTGTTATTGGTCGCCATATAACCCGGAGCGATGGCGTTGACATTGATGTTGTGCGGCGCCCACTCGTTGGCCAGCAGGCGGGTTAAGCCCATCACGCCGCTTTTGGACGCGGTATAAGAGGGCACGCGTATCCCGCCCTGGAAAGAGAGCATCGAAGCGATATTTATGATTTTGCCGCCATTGCCTTGCGCGATAAATTGCCGTGCAACGGCCTGCGAGAGAAAGAACACCGTTTTCAGGTTCAGATCCATCACCTCATCCCAGTCTTTCTCGCTGAAGTCGAGGGCGTCGCAGCGGCGGATCGTCCCGGCATTATTGACCAGAATATCGACACGTCCCATTTTCGCGACCGTCTCGGTGACAATTTCCTCAAGGGCTTGCTGGTGGCGCAAGTCCGCCTGTATTGCCAGAAAGCGACGACCCAGCGCCTGCACCTGCTGCGCAGTGTCATGTGGGATTTTACGGTTCACGCCGACGATGTCACATCCGGCTTCCGCCAGCCCTAATGTTATCCCCTGACCCAGACCGGTGTCGCACCCGGTCACAATGGCCACTTTACCCGCAAGTTTAAAGGCATCCAGTATCATGAGTTCTCCGGCGAAATTATGGTAGTGAGAGGGCACAGCGTCTGGAGATCAGAATAGAAGGGTGGTGAAGAAAATACAAACAAAATGAAATGATGTTTCAAAAATAATATCGGGACAGCAAAATTACTGCCCCGACGGCCTTAACCTACCAGATCAGCAAGCGTAAGTTGCGTGAGACTGCTGAGTTTGACATTCGCCAGCACATAGCGCGGATCGTCCCGATGTTCGGCGTCTGGCACGACAATTGAGCGCATACGCGCCGCTTTACTGGCGATCATTCCGTTGACAGAGTCTTCCAGTGCAACGCAGCAGAGCGGGTTGACGCCCAGTTTGGCGGCGCAATCCAGATAAACTTGTGGATGCGGCTTGCTATAGGGCAGCTTCTCTGCGGAGGCGAGCGCATCGAAATGCTCCCGCAAGTCGAACAGGTCCAGGACTTTTTCGAGCATGTGCAATGGCGAGGCGGACGCCAGGCCCACCATCAGGCCGTTGGCTTTGCACAAGGCAACGGCGTCGCGCGCGCCGGCAAGCAGAGGCCGCTCTGCTTCCACCAAAGAGATCGCCCGTTGGATAATGCGATCGGTGACCTCCTGGCGATTCGGACCATTCCAGGGTTGCTGTGCATACCAGAGTTCGACGACCATATCGATGCGTAAACCCAGCGTGTCAGGTAATTCGCTGCGCCGGGTGATATCGACCCCAAGGCTTGCTATGACATCCAGTTCAGCGCGATCCCAGAGTGGCTCTGAGTCGATAAGTAATCCATCCATATCAAAAATGGCAGCAAGAATTTGATGCGGGTCAGACATAACACCTCTCTTTTAGCGCGGTTTATCCGGAGAAAGTACGGATTATGTACAAAGAGGCATCATACCGCCTTTAAAGATCAGGCGAAAATGATTCTCAGCAGGTAGACTTAGGCGCAAACAGTGCGTCACTCACAAGGGGAATCCATGACGTATCAACAAGCTGGACGCATCGCCATACTGAAACGCGTTCTGGGTTGGGTGATTTTCATTCCAGCCGTCATTTCAACGATTATTTCCGTACTGAAATTTATGTACGACCACAGCGAAAAGCAGGCCGGTATCAACGCGGTGATGCTTGATTTCGCCCATGTGATGATTGAAATGATGCGTTTTAATACGCCGTTTCTTAACCTGTTTTGGTACAACTCGCCGACGCCGGACTTCCACCAAAGCCTCAATATCCTGTTCTGGATAATCTTTGTGTTGATCTTTGTGGGGCTGGCATTGCAAGCCTCGGGAGCGCGCATGAGTCGTCAGGTGCGTTTTCTGCGTGAAGGTTTAGAGGATCAGGCGATCCTTGAGAATGCCAAAGGTGAGGAAGGGTTGTCCCGTGCGCAGCTTGAAGCGCGCATTGTCGTACCGCATCACACCATTCTGCTCCAGATTTTTCCGCTGTATGTGCTGCCGGTGATTATCATTGTCGCGGGTTACTTCTTCTTTAAGCTGCTTGGTTTTTTGTGATGTGACGCGCCCGGCGCGCAACCGCGCTTACCGGGCCTGTGTATCGTTAATCTGCGTTATGCGGCTAATACGCGATCCAGCGCTTTTTGCGCATTCAGCAGATGCTCGCCCCCGAACAGAATCGCCCGGTTGAACAGAGTGTAGAGCTGGTAGATTGGCTGGCGGTCAAGAAAGTCATTCGGCAGGGGAGAAACCGACTGATAACCGTCGTAGATTTGCGGCGGCTGATCCGGATGCAGCGGCAGCATGGCCAGATCGCACTCCCTGTCGCCCCAGTAGCATGCCGGATCGTAGATATAGGGACCATCCGGGCCGAGTGCGCAATTCGCTGACCATAAATCGCCATGAAGCAGGGAAGGTTGCGGTTGATGTGACGATAAACGCTGCTGAACATGTTCAACAATGGCGTCAATATTGCCAAACTCGAGACCTTTTTCCGCTGCCAGCTCCAGTTGCCAGCCAATGCGTTGCTCGGCAAAAAAAGTTGACCAGCGACGTTGCCAGGCATTGGGTTGCGGAGTCGTGGAGAGATCGTTATCGAAGTCGAGGCCGAACTGCGGCTGGTCGCTCCATTGATGCAGACGCGCCAGTTGCTGGCCCAGCAGGAAAGCGTTGTGTGCATCCAGTGGGCGGGCAGGGAGATACTCCATTACCAGAAAGCTGTAGTCGCGATCGCTTCCCACCGCCAGCACATCCGGAACCCGCACCGTGTTGCTGCGAGCCAGCAACGCGAGCTGGTCCGCCTCGGCGGTAAAAATGGGTAACAGTTCACGTTCGTCGCACTTTACGAAGAGATCGCGCCCGGCATAACGCAGGTGCCACGCAGCATGGATCTCACCACCCGGCAGCTCGTCGCGCTGCTCAATCTCACTTTCGCCCAGTTGCTCGCTTAACAGACGACTTATCGCTTGCCACATGATGTTTCTCCCATGTAATCAGCCGGATCATAAGGTTAGCGCACTAAAGCTTAAAAAAGATACGATGTAACGCACACCTGAGCAACGAACGTAGCCGCCATGCGCTTATGGTTCGTCTTTTTGCCAGGTTTCCCAGGTATAAACGGTGATGTCGGCCTCGTTCCCCACTGCGCTTACCGCCAGTCCGTTTGCCAGCGCGTTAACCTCCTGCTCACTGAGTGCGCTGATAAGCCCGAAGGTGTTCATACCGAGGTCGTGCACTTTTCCTTCTTCATCGGTCATGGTGAGGAGAAAACCCGCACGTGTAAAGTGGTTGTTGAGTTCGTTGATTTCCGTCAGGGTCTGTTCGTGAAATTTGACCGTTACGACGTAGCGGGTGATGCCATCACTGCTCATATTTCACCTCATTGTTATCCTGAAAGTTTTTTTAGCATAGTCGGCGAAGGCGATTTGTCGACTGCCGCTGTGCAGTTAGCAAGCCCTCTCCCATAAGGAAGAGGGCGCTTTGTCAGCGATTACACAGATAGTCGTAAATTTTTTGCGTATCGTGTAGCGCGCACAAACGCGTGCCCTGATTAATGGTGGCGGCGCTACCGGCGGCAACACCGAAGCGCACCATATCGTCGAGCGGAGCGTTTTGCGCCAGCTTTAAAGTCATAGCGCCGACCATGCTGTCACCAGCACCGACGGTGCTTTGGCTTTTCATCGGAGGCGGCACCACCTGCACGCATTGGTTGGCGTCGACGGCCAGCGCCCCTTGTGGCCCAAGCGACACCACAACACGTAGCGCTTTGCCGCTGTTCACAATCTCCTGAGCGGCAATACGTACGTCATCGGGTTGAGTGAGTTCCCGGCCGACCAACGCACTGAGCTCTTTCTGATTCGGTTTTACCAGTTCAATATGACCAATTGACAGGGCAGCGGCGAGCGCCTCTCCCGAACTATCAACAATGCAGCGGATACCTTGGTGTTGGGCCGCTTTGATCAACTGTGTGAGGTTCTCAACCTGGATCCCCGGTGGCAGACTGCCGCTGATCACCAGAATGGCGCCCGATTCGATGGTGAGCACTTTCTCTTCCAGTTGGCGAAATTCACTTTCACTCAAGGCAGCACCGGGCATCACGAAGCGATACTGCTCACCGCTGGACTCGACGTGAACGTGCAAATTTTGCCGCGTCCAGTCTTTCGCTTCTACGACAACAGTGGGCACGTTTTCATCGGCCAGCAGTGCGGTGAGGTGTTCGCCGGTTGCACCGCCTGCCGGGAACAGCGCGGTGGCACGGCCACCCAGGTGTGCAATGGCGCGGGCAACATTAATGCCGCCGCCGCCGGGTTCAAAGACCGGGGCGCTGCAACGGAGCTTACCTTCAGGATAAATTTGTGGCGTGAGCGTTGCGCTATCCAGAGAGGGCGCTAACGTCAGCGTATATACCGGAACCATCATGACCTCCTTTTTATCTGGTTGTTTTAAGCCTGGCACTGATTGCGCAGAAGGGAAAGTAAATAACAGTATGATTTGCAGGCTGAAATTAAGTTTGGGAACGGTGAGGATTAATAACCAAATGCTCTTTTTTGAGATCTCTCTTATTCAAAAAATCAAATAAGATTTCATTGATATGTTTAACTGGCCTTTTTATAATTTGTTACCTTTCTTTGGACCGTTGGTCGTTGATCCTTATGAAAGATTCCGGGACCGTGTTGGTCTCTTTTTTTGCTGTACGGACTCTAAATAAATGAAGCTTTTGAAGACAGTACCCGCACTGTTTATGGCTGCGGGCGTGCTTGCGTCGATGAATGCTGTCGCCAGTGACACCGTTTTTACTGTCATGGATGACCCTGCAACTGCAAAAAAACCGTTCGAAGGTAGCGTGAACGGTGGCTATCTTGCTCAGTCCGGCAACACAAAGAGTTCTTCTTTGACTGCCGACTCCACCTTGACCTGGTACGGTAGCAGAACGGCCTGGTCTCTGTGGGGAAATGCCAGCAACACCTCGGCAAATGATGAACGTTCGTCTGAAAAATACGCTGTAGGTGGTCGTAGCCGTTATAACCTGACGGATTACGATTATCTGTTTGGCCAGGCGAGCTGGTTGACTGACCGCTACAATGGTTACCGCGATCGTGATGTGTTTACTGCCGGTTATGGTCGCCAGATCCTGAACGGCCCGGTACACAGCCTGCGCTTTGAATTTGGTCCGGGTGTGCGTTACGACAAGTACACCGATGGCGACACCAAAACCACAGCACTGGGTTATGCATCCGGTACCTATGCGTGGCAAATTAGCGACAACACGAAATTCACCCAAGGCGTTTCCGTATTTGGCGCGGACGATACCACGGTGAACTCCGAGACGGCGCTGAACGTGGCTATCAACGAGCATTTCGCGCTGAAAGTCGCTTATAACCTGACCTGGAACTCCCAGCCGCCGTCAACTGCGCCGGATCATACCGATCGCAGAACCACGGTAACGTTAGGCTATAAAATGTAATTGAGTGGGCCGGAAATACCGGCCCCTTGTTTTAATTTGTTCATTCGTGCTATTTTCCGCAGCGTTTATTGAATTTTATTTAAGTAAATATTCTCCCTCCTTAATTTCTTCATAATTAATTAAAATGAAACATATTCAGTTTATTTGACACGAATGGATAAATAAATTGACTGTGCAAAAGTGTGATCCAGATCTACACTGATTGCACGGGTAAAAAACACACCCAAACAGTCATGTGTTTATTCAAGAAAGAGAAATTCATCATGAAAAAAATCAATACTGCTGCCGCGGCTGTCGTGCTGTCTGCACTCTCCTTTGGTGTCTTCGCCGCGGATTCTGTTACCACGACTGCGAGCCAGAACAACACGAACATCACTAACATTGAAGCGGGTTCCAACATGGTGCCTGTTGCGCAGACTGAACATAACACCAATGCCGCTGCATTCGACGCCCATACACTGGTTGCGGGTGAGTGGAATTAATTACATTCTGAGTTAATTCATTAGCTTTGAAAAACCGGATAACGCTGTACCGGTTTTTTTGTGTTAATAATCGAACTGTAAAGCGTGTTAGATAAACCTGATAGGTTCCTGACGAAAACTGATGTGAATAATGAATGGTTGATTATTTAACATTTTTTATGAGCTAACTTCGCAGAAGCGAAAGAATATTTTCCATCGACTGGTTAGCCACTTTTAATACCGCATCCTGTCCTTGTTGCAATATTTGCGCTTTCACCAGTTTACTGGCTTCCATCGCGTAATCGGCATCTTCAATACGGCTTTTCGCTGCCTGTGTGGCAATACGTTGCTGCGCGAGTACGGATTTATTGGATTCGAAGCGGTTAATAAACGCACCATATTGCGCGCGGTAGCTGCTGACTTTATCCAGCGCTTTGTCGAGCGCCCCCATGGCGATACTGGCCGTTGCCGTTGAGCGCAACTCGGTGTTGGTGAGTCCCAGTGATTTCACGTCCGAAGGTGTGGTTGGCATGGTCGTAGCTTGTACTTCGTCGCCATAGCTGGCGCTGGTCACCACTTCCCAGGGCCGGCTTTGTTTCGGTGGTTCCGCTGGGGTGAGGGTGGGCTCTGGCAAATCACCCCAGGTCAGGTTACTTGTGAATGAACCACTGCCTACCACCATCACTACCAGATCTTCCGTTACATTGTCGATTTTCAGGCGTTCAAGCCTGTTCGAACCGTTGCTGCCATCGTTGAAAGCTTTACCCGGTTCATAACGGTCACCGTCGCCACTGTAGCTGATCGTCATGCCGTTATACGCGAGGGTTTCGCTGCCGTTGAGTGCCCATGACGCGCCGCCTTCGATCAGCATGGTGTCATCATAGGTTGCGCCATGCTGAAAACCATTCGCTTCCGTCAGTACCTTGCTGGTGGCTTTAGCTGAGCTGGTGATGCTACGACTTTTCCAGGTGTAGTCCGCAGTGGTGCCGTTGATTGGCGTTCCTGCCAGATGCTTGCCATCGCGGGTGAATAACTGAATGTCATCATCCAGCCCCAATGAATCAATAGTAATTGCGATGTTTTTCGAACCCGCCGGGATATAGGCCAGCGATACAATGCCGGAACTGAAAGTGTAATTGACGCCCTGAGCAGGGAATTTAACGCTTAACGGCGGGACGTTGCCAATCAACTCCGGCGGCAGTTCCGGAGTATCGGTTGCCAGCGGATAGCGACCGAAGATCTCCGTACCTTCAGAAATTGACTGGATGTTCTCCAGAATACTTTGATATTCGTTATGAATGCTCTGACGATCGCCCTCAGATAAGGTGCCGTTTCCGGCCTGGATGGCCAGACTTTTGGCACGGATCAATAACTCGCTAACCGTGCTAAGACTGCCATCGGCAGTTTGCGCCATACTGATGGCGTCATCCAGACCGCGGGAGACGACATGGTCGGCGTTAACGCTGGCGCGCATGCGGTTGCTAATAGCTTGCCCCGCCGCATCATCCCGGGCGCTATTGATCCGTGAGCCCGATGACAACCGCTCAATCGATTCCTGAAGCGTCGATGCTGTGGCGGATCTGATGGACAGATTCAGCCCCGTCATTTCGTTGTAGTTGATCGCTTGCATTACCGTGGTTGATTCATTCAGATCGCTAATGAATCATTAATCGGCAGGCTTGCTGATTACCTTTAACGCAAATTTTCAGGGGGATGTTAACGCTGAGCAAAAAAATGCCCTTCCGGCGTGAAATCCGCACGCAGCGGAAGGGAAAGAAGCGTGAAACGTTATACGTTACAAAGAACATCTCACACCCTATGCTAAATGCGGAGAAATGCTATACGTATTAGTTTCTTTATTAGATACACCTGCAAACGTAAATTGACTAATAAAAATGACGCTAAACGGAGGCGTAATGGGGAAGGCAAAAGACGACGTGTTATATGAGGAAATGTGCCGGGTGGTTGGCAAGGTGGTGCTGGAAATGCGTGACCTCGGGCAGGAGCCCAAACATATCGTGATTGCGGGCCTTGTCAGAACCATGCTGGCAAACCAAAAGATTAAACGTTCAGCGCTGACTCAGGAAGCGATGGAAGAGGTGATCCGCGCCTTAGGTTATCAGGCTTGAGTTGATCAGAAAAAGGCACGCTGAACACGTGCCTTTTTGAGTGAGTTTTGATTAATGGCGCTTTTTATGCCGGCCGGGAAGGTTCCTGGACGACTTCATGCTGTAGTGCTTATAAAACGAAAATATAATGATCGCGACCAGCGCGATAACAATAACCGGATATATTATTTCCATTCTTTATCAGTTAGTTAGGCGTTGATGATAGCCACCCATAGCTGACGCTTTAGCAGCCAGTTGGGATAGCGCCTTAAAATCAGATAAACCTCAGATTACATAAACGATTTTTAAAATTCCTTTTCATTCTGATTGCCAGAATTCACAGCAACACACTGCAATTTCACCTGGAATTGTCATTGTTGTAAATATGTAATCTTCTCTGTCGCGGATAACTTACAAATAAAGCCCGTCGAAAACGTCGGGTAACACTGCGCTAAACAATGTCCCGAAGACCAGGATTATGATTCTGTTCACGCTTTTATGTCACGCCGATGCCGTGTACTATTGGGTGGCGTTATCAACCCGTGAATGCGGGCGCCTGTCGGATTTTTGTACATCCAGAGGTGCACAATTTGCAGAGTGAAGCAAAGAACCACATTTAACGTGCTGATATAAATATATTATTTAATTTTGTATGTGCTCTTTCGTGTGGGGCACCACTGCAAATAAGGAAATGAAATGCCTGTAATTACGCTTCCTGATGGCAGCCAACGCCATTATGACCATGCTGTAAGCCCAATGGATGTCGCGCTGGATATCGGTCCGGGACTGGCGAAAGCCTGTATTGCTGGCCGTGTAAACGGCGAACTGGTCGATGCTTCTGATGTGATCGAGAGTGACGCAAACCTTGCCATCATCACCGCGAAAGATGAAGAAGGTCTGGAAATTATCCGTCACTCCTGCGCGCACCTGTTAGGTCATGCTATTAAACAGCTCTGGCCAACCACCAAAATGGCTATTGGTCCGGTTATCGACAATGGTTTTTACTATGACATTGACCTTGACCATACGTTGACCCAGGAAGATATCGACGCGCTCGAAAAACGTATGCACGAGCTCGCCGAGAGCAACTACGATGTCATCAAGAAAAAAGTAAGCTGGCATGAAGCCCGCGAGACGTTTGTTAAACGCGGCGAAAGCTACAAAGTCTCCATCCTTGATGAGAATATCGCGCATGATGACAAGCCGGGCTTGTATCATCATCAGGAATACATCGACATGTGTCGCGGTCCGCATGTGCCGAATATGCGTTTTTGCCATCACTTTAAACTGATGAAAATTGCGGGCGCTTACTGGCGCGGTGACAGCAACAACAAAATGCTGCAGCGTATTTACGGTACCGCGTGGGCAGATAAAAAAGCACTGAATGCTTATCTGCAACGTCTGGAAGAGGCCGCCAAACGCGACCACCGTAAAATCGGTAAACAGCTCGACCTGTATCATATGCAGGAAGAAGCGCCGGGTATGGTCTTCTGGCATAACGATGGCTGGACTATCTTCCGTGAGCTGGAAACGTTTGTACGCTCCAAGCTGAAAGAGTACCAGTATCAGGAAGTGAAAGGCCCGTTCATGATGGACCGCGTGCTGTGGGAAAAAACCGGGCACTGGGACAACTATAAAGATGCAATGTTTACGACCTCTTCCGAGAACCGTGAGTACTGCATTAAGCCGATGAACTGCCCGGGACACGTGCAGATCTTTAATCAGGGTCTGAAATCCTACCGCGATCTGCCGCTGCGTATGGCGGAGTTCGGTAGCTGTCATCGTAACGAGCCATCAGGTGCGCTGCATGGGCTGATGCGTGTTCGCGGCTTTACGCAGGACGATGCGCATATCTTCTGTACGGAAGAGCAGGTTCGCGATGAAGTGAACGCGTGCATCCGTTTAGTCTATGATATGTACAGCACTTTTGGTTTCGAGAAAATCGTCGTCAAACTGTCAACGCGTCCTGACAAACGTATTGGTAGCGACGAAATGTGGGATCGTGCGGAAGCGGATCTGGCGGTTGCGCTGGAAGAAAACAACATCCCGTTTGAATTCCAACTGGGTGAAGGCGCTTTCTACGGCCCGAAAATTGAATTTACACTGTATGACTGCCTCGATCGTGCATGGCAGTGCGGAACAGTACAGCTCGACTTCTCTCTGCCGTCTCGTCTGAGCGCCTCCTATGTTGGCGAAAACAACGAACGTCAGGTGCCGGTTATGATTCACCGTGCAATTCTTGGTTCACTGGAGCGCTTTATTGGCATCCTGACTGAGGAGTTTGCCGGTTTCTTCCCGACATGGCTTGCTCCAGTGCAAGTCGTCGTGATGAACATCACCGATTCTCAGGCTGAGTACGTTAACGAACTGACGCGTAAACTGCAAAATGCGGGCATTCGTGTAAAAGCAGACTTGAGAAACGAGAAGATTGGCTTTAAAATCCGCGAGCACACTTTACGTCGCGTCCCTTATATGCTGGTTTGTGGGGATAAAGAGGTTGAAGCCGGTAAAGTTGCCGTGCGTACCCGTCGTGGTAAAGACTTGGGTAGCCTTGACGTAAATGAAGTTATCGAGAAGCTGCAACAAGAGATTCGCAGCCGCAGTCTTCAACAACTGGAGGAATAAAGTATTAAAGGCGGAAAACGAGTTCAAACGGCGCGTCCCAATCGTATCAATGGCGAGATTCGTGCTCTGGAAGTTCGCTTAACAGGTCTGGAAGGCGAGCAGCTTGGTATTGTGAGTCTGAGAGAAGCTCTGGAAAAAGCTGAAGAAGCCGGGGTAGATTTAGTTGAAATCAGCCCTAACGCCGAGCCGCCAGTTTGCCGTATAATGGATTACGGCAAGTTCCTCTATGAAAAGAGCAAATCTTCAAAGGAACAGAAGAAGAAGCAAAAAGTTATTCAGGTTAAGGAAATTAAATTCCGACCTGGTACAGATGAAGGCGACTATCAGGTAAAACTCCGCAGCCTGATTCGCTTTCTCGAAGAGGGCGATAAGGCCAAGATTACGCTGCGTTTCCGCGGTCGTGAGATGGCCCACCAACAGATCGGTATGGAAGTGCTTAATCGCGTGAAAGACGATCTGAATGAACTGGCAGTGGTCGAATCCTTCCCTACGAAGATCGAAGGCCGCCAGATGATTATGGTGCTTGCTCCTAAGAAGAAACAGTAAGGCCATCAAGTAATTAAACCTGTGGGCCACAAGCCTGCGGGTTTAGTTCGCCTATGTTTCGTTTATTAACAATGCGAAGTGGAAGTTAAAAAATGCCAAAAATCAAAACCGTACGCGGTGCTGCGAAGCGTTTTAAAAAAACCGGTAAAGGTGGTTTTAAACACAAGCACGCTAACCTGCGTCATATTCTGACCAAAAAAGCTACCAAGCGTAAACGTCACCTGCGTCCGAAAGCCATGGTTTCCAAAGGCGATCTGGGCCTGGTAATCGCGTGCCTGCCGTACGCATAAGTCGTTAACCTTTAACTTTTTAATTAGAATATAGATACAGGAGAGAGCCATGGCTCGCGTAAAACGTGGTGTGATTGCACGTGCACGTCATAAGAAAATTTTGAAACAAGCTAAAGGTTACTACGGCGCGCGTTCTCGCGTTTACCGTGTTGCCTTCCAGGCTGTTATCAAAGCTGGTCAGTACGCTTATCGTGACCGTCGTCAGAAAAAGCGTCAGTTCCGTCAACTGTGGATTGCACGTATCAACGCAGCAGCACGTCAGAACGGTATTTCTTACAGCAAATTCATCAATGGCCTGAAAAAAGCCTCTGTTGAAATCGACCGTAAGATCCTGGCTGACATCGCCGTATTCGACAAAGTGGCATTCACTGCCCTGGTTGAAAAAGCGAAAGCAGCTCTGGCGTAAGCCAGTTTAAGAGAGGGAGCCTGGCTCCCTCTTTTGCTTTAACATTATCAATGCATTGACATTTCGCCGTGATACGCTTTCAATAAGTCATCACAGCTCACTTACCCGGTTAAGGTAACGCAAGCATGAATGCTGCTATTTTCCGCTTCTTTTTTTACTTTAGCACCTGACTCCAGGAGGCTAGCGCGTGAAAGAAGAAACGGAAAACAGCGCCAGAAAGCCTCCCTTGTGGAGGCTTTTTTTGTATCTGCCGCGTGTAAATATCGTCATATAACGAGGAAAACCATGTCACATCTCGCAGAGCTGGTTGCCGGTGCAAAGGCAGCCATTAACGATGCCCAGGATGTCGCCGCGCTGGACAATGTTCGCGTCGAATATCTGGGTAAGAAAGGGCACCTGACCCTTCAAATGACCACCCTGCGTGAGCTGCCGCCGGAAGAGCGCCCGGCTGCCGGGGCCGTGATCAATGAAGCGAAGGAGCAGGTTCAGCAGGCGCTGAATGCCCGTAAAACCGATCTTGAAAACGCAGCGCTGAACGCGCGTCTGGCGGCTGAAACCATCGATGTTTCTCTGCCAGGTCGCCGTATCGAAAATGGGGGGCTGCATCCGGTTACCCGTACTATTGACCGCATTGAAAGTTTCTTCGGTGAGCTCGGCTTTACCGTCGCGACAGGTCCGGAAATCGAAGACGATTACCACAACTTCGACGCCCTGAACATTCCGGGCCATCACCCGGCGCGTGCTGACCACGACACTTTCTGGTTCGATGCGACCCGCCTGCTGCGCACCCAGACTTCTGGCGTGCAGATCCGTACCATGGAAAACCAGCAGCCGCCGATCCGCATTATCGCGCCAGGCCGCGTCTATCGTAACGATTACGATCAGACGCATACGCCGATGTTCCATCAGATGGAAGGGCTGATTGTTGACAAAAACATCAGCTTCACCAACCTGAAAGGTACGTTGCACGACTTCCTGCGTAACTTCTTTGAGGAGGATCTGCAGATCCGTTTCCGTCCGTCTTATTTCCCGTTCACTGAACCTTCTGCGGAAGTGGATGTGATGGGTAAAAACGGCAAATGGCTGGAAGTTCTGGGCTGCGGTATGGTGCACCCGAACGTGCTGCGCAATGTTGGCATTGACCCGGAAGTTTACTCCGGCTTTGCATTTGGTATGGGGATGGAGCGTCTTACCATGCTGCGCTATGGCGTGACAGATTTGCGCGCATTCTTCGAAAACGATTTGCGTTTCCTCAAACAGTTTAAATAAAGGCAGGCAAAACAATGAAATTCAGTGAACTGTGGTTACGCGAATGGGTCAATCCGTCCATTGATAGCGAAGCGTTGTCGGGCCAAATCACGATGGCAGGCCTCGAAGTGGACGGCGTTGAGCCGGTAGCCGGGGCGTTTCACGGCGTGGTCGTGGGCGAAGTGATGGCGTGCGCTCAGCATCCAAATGCTGACAAATTGCGCGTAACAAAAGTCAATGTTGGCGGCGATCGTCTGCTGGACATCGTCTGTGGCGCACCAAACTGCCGTCTGGGACTGAAAGTGGCCGTTGCAACCGTCGGCGCGGTGTTACCGGGTGATTTCAAAATCAAAGCGGCAAAACTGCGTGGCGAGCCGTCTGAAGGTATGCTGTGCTCCTTCTCTGAGCTGGGTATTTCTGACGATCACAGCGGCATTATCGAACTGCCGGCGGATGCGCCGATTGGCACCGATATTCGTGAATACCTGAAACTTGATGATAACACCATCGAAATCAGCGTTACTCCGAACCGTGCTGACTGCCTCGGTATTATTGGTGTGGCACGCGATGTGGCGGTACTGAATAAGTCACCGCTGGTAGCACCAGAAATGACGCCGGTTGCTGCAACGATCAACGACACGTTGCCGATTACAGTAGAGGCCGTTGAAGCCTGTCCACGCTACCTTGGTCGTGTGGTGAAGGGCATTAACGTAAAAGCGCCAACGCCGCTGTGGATGAAAGAGAAACTGCGTCGCTGCGGTATTCGTTCTATCGATGCGGTGGTGGATGTCACCAACTACGTTCTGCTTGAGCTGGGTCAGCCGATGCACGCCTTTGACCGCGATCGTCTGGATGGCGGTATCGTCGTCCGTATGGCGAAAGAGGGTGAAACTCTCGTATTGCTCGATGGCAGCGAAGCGAAGCTGAACGCAGATACGCTGGTGATTGCAGATCATAACAAAGCGCTGGCGATGGGCGGTATTTTCGGCGGTGAACACTCCGGTGTGAACGCTGAAACGCAGAACGTGTTGCTGGAGTGCGCCTTCTTCAATCCGCTCTCTATTACCGGTCGCGCGCGTCGTCATGGTTTGCATACGGATGCGTCCCATCGCTATGAGCGTGGCGTTGACCCGCAACTGCAGTACAAAGCCATGGAACGGGCTACCCGCCTGTTGCTGGACATTTGTGGCGGTGAGGCAGGCCCGGTAATTGACGTGACAAACGAGGCGACGCTGCCGAAACGAGCGACTATCCGCTTGCGTCGCAGCAAACTGGATCGCCTGATTGGCCATCACATTGCCGATGAGCAAGTAAGCGACATTCTGAACCGCCTGGGCTGTGAAGTGACCGAAGGTCAGGATGAGTGGCTGGCCGTCGCGCCGAGCTGGCGTTTCGATATGGAAATCGAAGAAGATCTGGTGGAAGAAGTGGCGCGTGTATACGGCTACAACAATATTCCGGATGAGCCAGTGCAGGCTGGTCTGATCATGGGTTCGCACCGCGAAGCGAACCTGTCGCTTAAGCGCGTGAAAACGCTGCTGAATGATAAAGGCTACCAGGAAGTGATCACCTACAGTTTCGTCGATCCGAAACTGCAACAGTTGATCCACCCGGGGGAAGAAGCCCTGATCCTGCCAAGCCCGATCTCCAGTGAAATGTCGGCAATGCGCTTATCACTGTGGACCGGTCTGCTTGGCACCATTGTTTATAACCAGAACCGTCAGCAGAGCCGCGTTCGCATTTTCGAAACTGGTTTGCGTTTTGTTCCGGATACTCAGGCAAACCTGGGCATCCGCCAGGATGTGATGCTGGCGGGTGCAATTTGCGGTAACCGCTATGAAGAGCACTGGGATCTGGCGAAAGGCAGCGTCGATTTCTTCGATCTGAAAGGCGACCTGGAGTCGGTCCTGGAGTTGACGGGCAAATTATCGGCGATCGAGTTCCGCGCAGAGGCGAATCCGGCATTGCATCCGGGGCAGTCCGCCGCGATTTATCTGAAAGATAAACGTATAGGTTTCATTGGGGTAGTCCATCCGGAGCTGGAGCGTAAACTCGATCTCAATGGTCGTACGCTGGTGTTTGAACTGGAGTGGAATGCGCTTGCAGACCGCGTGGTTCCTCAGGCTCAGGAGATTTCTCGCTTCCCTGCAAACCGTCGTGATATCGCTGTTGTCGTCGCTGAAAATGTGGCTGCAGCAGATGTTTTGGGCGAATGTAAGAAAGTTGGCGTAAATCAGGTAGTTGGCGTAAACTTATTTGACGTGTACCGCGGTAAGGGTGTAGAGGAAGGGTATAAGAGCCTTGCCATTAGCCTGATCCTTCAGGATACCAGCCGTACACTCGAAGAAGAGGAGATTGCCGCTACCGTTGCCAGATGTGTAGAGGCATTAAAAGAGCGATTCCAGGCATCATTGAGGGATTGAACCTATGGCGCTTACAAAAGCTGAAATGTCAGAATATCTGTTTGATAAGCTAGGGCTTAGCAAGCGGGACGCAAAAGAGCTGGTAGAGCTGTTTTTCGAAGAGATCCGTCGTGCTCTGGAAAACGGTGAGCAGGTAAAACTCTCCGGCTTTGGCAACTTCGATTTGCGCGACAAAAATCAACGTCCGGGACGTAACCCGAAAACGGGCGAAGATATTCCCATTACAGCCCGGCGCGTGGTGACCTTCAGACCCGGTCAGAAGTTAAAAAGCCGTGTCGAAAACGCTTCGCCCAAAGCTGAGTGATATGAACTAACTAAAAAGGCCGCCATGCGGCCTTTTTTCTTTTCAGCGCGCCGCATCAACCTTAGAATCAGTCACCTGACTGACGGGCATCACGGAAAACATGCTGGCATACGCTCATCTCCAACAGCAACGCAATCGCCGCTGGCTATGCGGTTTATCGCTGCTTTTACTGTTCGCGCTCGTTTTCAGCCTGTGCGCGGGTGAACAATGGATTGCTCCCAATGCCTGGTTTACCCCCGGCGGGCAACTCTTCGTCTGGCAAATTCGTCTGCCGCGCACATTGGCGGTACTGTTGGTCGGCGCAGCGCTGGCGCTCTCCGGTGCCGTTATGCAGGCTTTATTTGAAAACCCGCTGGCTGAACCGGGTCTGCTGGGCGTCTCCAGTGGCGCCGGTGTTGGCCTGATTGCCGCTGTTCTGCTCGGTGGCGGCATGCTACCCACTTGGGCGCTAGGTGTCTGTGCTATCGCCGGTGCGCTTATCGTGACGCTGATTCTGCTGCGTTTTGCTCGCAGACATCTTTCTACCAGTCGGCTGTTACTGGCTGGTGTTGCGCTCGGCATTATTTGCACAGCATTAACCACCTGGGCGGTCTATTTTTCAACCTCGTTCGATTTACGCCAATTGATGTACTGGATGATGGGCGGTTTTGGTGGTGTTGACTGGCAACAGAGCTGGTTGATGCTTGCGCTGCTGCCCGTTATGGGGTGGATCTGTTTGCAGTCGGCACCACTTAATGTGCTGGCGCTGGGGGACGTGTCAGCGCGACAGCTGGGATTGCCATTATGGTTATGGCGTAATGTATTGGTGGTCGCTACGGGCTGGATGGTGGGTGTCAGCGTCGCGCTTGCCGGGGCAATAGGTTTTATCGGTCTGGTGATCCCGCATATCCTACGATTATGCGGTCTGACCGATCACCGGGTGCTATTGCCCGCCTGTGCGTTAACTGGCGCATCGGCGTTGCTCTTTGCCGATGTTGTCGCCCGTCTTGCATTAAGCGCCGCTGAGTTACCAATAGGTGTCGTAACCGCCACGCTGGGCGCACCGGTGTTTATCTGGCTATTATTAAAAGTTGGGCGCTAAGTCTGACAACCACAACATCAACAAAGGGGATGCTATGCAACAGGATATTCTGAAAACTGACGTCACGACCATTGAGGGTGAAAACACCACGCTCGAAAACTACCGCGGTAATGTGCTGCTGGTGGTTAACGTTGCCTCGAAATGTGGGCTGACGCCGCAGTATGAGCAACTGGAAAACCTCCAGAAGACGTTAGGCGACGAAGGGTTCAGCGTGCTCGGCTTCCCTTGTAACCAGTTCCTCGGCCAGGAGCCTGGCTCCGAAGAAGAGATCAAAACGTTTTGCAGCACCACGTATGGCGTGACCTTTCCGATGTTCAGCAAAATAGAGGTCAACGGAGAATCTCGTCATCCGCTCTATAAAAAATTGATTGCTGCAGCGCCCGTGGCTGTTGCGCCTGAAGGCAGTGGGTTCTATGAGCGTATGGAGAGTAAAGGGCGTGCGCCGAAGGAGCCGGGTGACATTTTGTGGAACTTCGAAAAATTCCTTATCGGTCGCGATGGTCATCTGATCCAACGTTTCTCGCCGGATATGACACCGGAAGATCCGCTCTTGCTGGCAGCCATTAAAGACGCACTGGCGAAATAATACCGATGCTGTTGCAATTGCTGGATGTGGGGGCTGCGGGTCGACTGGGTCCGATAACGTCAACCATTGGTCGTGGAGAGATCCTGCACATGGTGGGGCCTAACGGTGCGGGGAAAAGCACCTTATTGACCCGCCTTGCAGGATTGTCTGGCGGGCAGGGATGTGTGCTATTCGATGGACAGCCTCTGGAGCGCTGGCCTGCGACGCAACTGGCGCGCCATCGTGCTTACCTTGCCCAGCAACAAACGCCGCCTTTCGCCATGCCAGTCTGGCATTACCTGTCGTTGCATCAGCCCGATGGCGCGCAAAGCGCCTTATTGCTGGAGATCGCCGGGAAACTGGGGCTGAACGATAAACTGGATCGGGCAGTGAACCAGCTTTCCGGCGGGGAATGGCAGCGCGTGCGTCTTGCCGCGGTGATATTACAGATCCACCCGCGCGGTAATCCGTCCGGGCAGCTTCTGTTGCTGGATGAGCCAATGAATGGTCTCGACATTGCACAGCAAGCCGCGTTGGATAAGCTGCTCTGCGAACTGGTGGCGTCAGGCATTACGCTGGTGATGAGTAGCCATGACCTGAACCACACGTTACGGCATACCCATCAGGCATGGTTATTGAATGGTGGCAAGCTGATTGCCAACGGTGCAGGGCAGGACGTATTGGTGCCATCAATGCTTGAGGTGGCTTACGGCGTACCCTTCCGGCGGCTGGAAATCGAAGGCCATTCGATGCTGATCCCCGTGACGTGACAAAAACGTGACTTGCCACATATCGTACTCCCACGGTAGATTATTCCGAGAAAAGAAAGAACGAGGCTTGGTCCAGAATGCGTATCTGGTTTCTTGTGGCCGCAGCGCTATTCCTTGCAGGATGTAGTTCGCATCGCGCACCGCCACCTAACCCGAGATTGTCCGACTCGATTACCGTTATTGCTAATCTGAATGATCAGCTTAGTGAATGGAACGGTACGCCGTATCGCTACGGGGGAACCAGTCGTTCGGGCATTGATTGCTCTGGCTTCGTGATGATGACATTCCGCGATAAGTTTGCCCTCCAACTCCCGCGGGAAACGCGTCAGCAGGCGGAAATTGGCACAAGGATCGATAAAGACGATTTGCTGCCCGGTGATCTGGTGTTCTTTAAAACTGGCTCTGGCGAAAATGGGCTGCATGTTGGCATTTATGATACTGACCACGCGTTTATTCATGCATCGACCAGTCGTGGGGTGATGCGTTCCTCTCTTGATAACGTTTACTGGCGTAAGAATTTCTGGCAGGCACGGCGGATTTGAGTCATATCGTGCTCGTCGTGCGTCGGGGAAAGCGAGAGGAGGAGCGAGAGTAGTCGCTTCTCTTTTGTTTTTGAGCATTCACGTTTATTAAACCAGGATGTTTCTGCTAATTAATATTTATAATATTAATTAATTTTATCGTACACTGGGCTCTGGAATCGTGGCTTATTAGTTTTCTAAGCTGCTAAAACTTAATAAGGATTAAGGAGAATCTGAATATTAAATGGAAAAAAATGAAGTTAATCTCATTAAAATCAACAAATTTGAATTATGTTTACCTGGGTTTAAGAATGCCGGACTTCACCCTTAATGCGGGACTGGCACAATGATTGTATCGCTGGATGACACATATCGCTCCGAGCTTTTATTACTGCCTGCGAAAAATGGTAACGGAATGCTTCAGGGGCTGGAGATTATTGTAAACTTTGTGGGTAGCGACAGTACTGTGCGTGCGCCCACAGAGCTGGTCTTGCCACGCCTGACGGCAGACGAGACGCTGGCGCTGTTTGCTGAGCAGCTTGCGTTGCTTGAAACCTGCCAACTCTTTTTTATACAACATCAGTTAATTGCCTGGATAAATATTTCCCCGCTTATTGTTGATGCTTTGTTATCGAATGAACAACTTGCTGCTCGCGTGGATAAATTCCCCTTCCTGGAATTTACCATCAATGAGAACTATCCCGGTCTGAATATGGGTAAAGAAAATCAGATATTGTCTCTATTGGCGAAACGATATCCGTTAGTGCTGGCAAATTTTGGTTCTGGTGCTGCGTCGACCAAAGCCATTTTCGATGGCCTGTTTAAAGGTGTGGCGTTAGATAAAAATTTCGTTCATCAACGATTATCTTCCCATTCATTTGAGCCATTTATGCGGGCGATCGTTTCGCAAATTGAACCATACTGTCGTTCGATCATGATTACCGGTATCGATAATGAGCTTGCGTTAAAAAAGGCCATTCCATTCCAGTTCAGCGCCATGCAAGGCGCACTGTGGCCAGCGGTGACTGTATCGATGATCACCTCGCTGATACATCCATAGCCCTGCTTTTCCCCCGTGTTTAATCGTCGCTGAAGGCACTACACTAAAAGCAGGAGGAACCATGACCCTGTCTTTTACTACCCACTGGCGCGACGAGTTGCCAGAATTTTATAGCGCGTTGTCACCGACACCGCTTGATAATGCGCGGCTGATCTGGCGTAACGTACCGCTGGCGCGTGAGCTGGGCGTACCGGATGCCCTTTTCCATCCCACTTCCGGGGCGGGCGTCTGGGGCGGCGAAACACTGCTTCCGGGCATGTCGCCACTGGCACAAGTCTATAGTGGACATCAATTCGGCGTCTGGGCCGGTCAACTGGGCGACGGGCGCGGTATCCTGCTTGGAGAACAGCAATTGCAGGATGGCTCCACCCGAGACTGGCATCTGAAAGGGGCTGGGCTGACGCCTTATTCGCGCATGGGAGATGGCCGTGCGGTGCTGCGTTCGACAATTCGCGAGAGCCTGGCATCGGAAGCGATGCATTACCTCGGTATTCCCACTACGCGCGCGCTCAGTATCGTGACCAGTGAGACGCCGGTGATGCGTGAGCGACGGGAATCGGGCGCAATGCTGATGCGTATTGCCGAAAGTCACGTGCGTTTCGGGCATTTCGAGCACTTCTACTATCGCCGCGAGCCACAAAAAGTGCAGCAATTGGCAGATTTTGTGATCCGCCATCACTGGCCAGCGTTACACGATGAAGGCGATAAATATGTGGTCTGGTTCCGTGACGTCGTACGGCGCACAGCGGCACTGATCGCCCGCTGGCAGGCGGTGGGGTTTGCTCATGGCGTCATGAATACAGATAACATGTCGATCCTCGGACTGACAATTGACTATGGCCCGTTTGGTTTTCTGGATGATTATGAACCGGGTTTCATTTGCAATCATTCGGACTATCAGGGGCGTTACAGTTTCGATAACCAGCCCGCCGTTGCCTTGTGGAATCTTCAGCGTTTGGCGCAGTCGCTGTCGCCGTTTATCGCTGTCGAAGCGTTAAACGCAGCGCTGGATGAGTATCAGCATGTGCTGTTGACAGAGTATGGCGTGTTAATGCGCCGCAAGCTGGGGTTCGTGAGTCAGCAGCAAGGTGATAACCAGTTGCTGGATGGGTTGTTCTCATTAATGGCGCGGGAAGGAAGCGATTATACCCGTACTTTCCGCATGCTGAGTCTGACGGAACAGCACAGCGCCAGTTCACCGCTGCGTGATGAATTTATCGATCGCGCAGCGTTTGATCGCTGGTTCACGGATTACCGTGCGCGTCTCCAGGCGGAAAACATTGATGATGCACAGCGGCAACAACGGATGAAAAGCGCCAATCCGGCAATCGTTTTGCGAAACTGGCTGGCACAGCGTGCCATAGAAGCCGCGGAGCAGGGCAATAATGCAGAGCTGGAACAACTTCATGACGCGCTTCGTCAGCCCTTTATCGATCGCCATGATGACTATGTCCATCGTCCGCCGGACTGGGGTAAACGTCTTGAAGTGAGCTGTTCAAGCTAACGGGCTGTTATTTGGTGAGGATGAGCTTTCCTGCGTGGGTCTGGCGTAGCAGATAGTGCTGGCCTTTGTGCTCAATCACCACACGTCCTTCGTCGCCCAGCAGTATCTGACTGCTGATGCGGCGATCGGTGGGAATGATATGCGTGGCGTTTTCCTGGGATCTGACCGGGGGCATCGTCGTGCTATCCATATGCGACATCTCAGCTCAAAGCAAAATCTGTATTAACAATGAGAATCATTATCAATATTCTGACGTGAGAGGCAAGGGGCACGTCGCTGTTTTGCGGCTGATCCCCCAGGAAGACGTAGGGAGAAAAGGGGATTCCCGCCGCGAACGGCGGGAGAGGATCAAAAGCGTGTTGCTACTGCGTCAGCTAATCTGACGAGCAGGTCTTCGCTGTCTTCCCAACTCAGGCAAGGATCGGTAATGGATTGCCCATACACCATCGGTTGACCACTCACGATTTTTTGCGTCCCTTCTTGCAGGAAACTTTCCACCATCACACCGGCAATCGCGGTTGAGCCGTTACGGATCTGCGTGCAAATATCATCGCAGACATCCAGTTGCAGACGGTGTTGTTTCTGGCAGTTGCCATGACTGAAGTCCACCACCAGATGTTCCGGCAGATCAAATTCACGCAATGTCGTGCAGGCATTCGCAATGTCTTCGGCATGGTAGTTGGGTTTTTTCCCCCCACGCATAATGATATGGCCGTACGGGTTACCACTGGTCTGGTAGATGGTCATCTGCCCGCTTTTATCCGGGGAGAGAAACATATGGCTGGCACGCGAGGCGCGAATGGCATCTACTGCGATACGGGTATTGCCGTCGGTGCCATTTTTGAAGCCTACCGGGCAAGAGAGCGCGGAGGCCATTTCCCGGTGGATCTGACTTTCCGTGGTCCGTGCGCCAATCGCTCCCCAACTGATTAAGTCGGCGATAAATTGACCTGTCACCATATCAAGGAACTCCGTCGCCGTGGGGACGCCAAGTTCGTTTACCTGCAACAGTAATTTACGTGCCAGTTCGATACCGTGGTTGACCCGGTAACTGCCGTTAAGGTCTGGATCGGAAATCAGCCCTTTCCAGCCCACAACGGTGCGGGGTTTTTCAAAATAGGTGCGCATCACGATTTCCAGATGCGCAGTGTGTTTTTCCCGTAATGTCTTAAGGCGGCGGGCATAATCCATTGCCGCATCAAGGTCGTGGATGGAGCAAGGGCCAATAATGACCAGCAGGCGACGATCTTCGCCATTGAGGATTTTTTCGATCCGGCGACGGGAATGCGTTACGTGCTCCGCGACTTCTGCGCTAACAGGGTGCAACTGCGCCAGTTCAGATGGCGTCACCAACCTGTCGATGCGCGCAGTGCGAAGTTCATCGGTTTTATTCATCAGAAATCTCAAAAAAGGTGTGCTTCATGGGCAGAAATGCCGGAAGTAATGCGCATCACCTTAAACCAATCCCGGCTTATTACAAGTCTGACTGTGACGCGCATCACATCATTGCCGCATATGATAGCGCACATTGAACTCTCGTACTAGTCTGTTAGTACATGCGGCGATTCAGCCCCATAATGTCGAGCATTTTTGTCGCGATCTCTTCCACCGAGTAATTGGTACTGTTGAGACAAGGAATATTGTTCTTGCGGTAAAGCGCTTCAACTTCCTGCACTTCCATCCGACACTGGCGTAACGACGCGTACCGACTGTTTTCCCTGCGTTCTTCGCGAATCGCGGCAAGACGCTCTGGATTAATGGTCAGACCAAATAATTTATGTTGCAATGGCTTCAGGGCTGCGGGAAGAATGAGGTTATCCATATCGTCGGCGATAAAAGGATAATTTGCTGCGCGAATACCAAATTGCATTGCCAGATAGAGACTGGTGGGTGTTTTACCGCAACGGGAAACACCCAGTAAAATCACCTGCGCCTGATCGAGATTACGCAGTGAAATACCATCATCGTGCGCGAGAGTGTAATCAATCGCTGCAATTCGGGCGTCATATTTGGTTAAATTACCTGGATTGAGCCCATGTGTACGATGCGCAATCGGTGTGGGATCGAGTTTTAATTCCTGCTGCAATGGGGCAACCAGCGCCTGCACGATGTCCTGACAAAATCCTTCGCTTTGCAAAATAATAGAGCGAATTTCCGGAAGGACGATGGAATAGAAAACCAGCGGCCGGTTGCCGGTCTGTTGATAGATAGCATCTATTTGTTCCTTGACGGCTCTGGCACGGCTTTCGTTTTCCACGAATGGAAGCGTTATACTACTTACAGTAACAGGGAACTGCGACATGACCGCGTGGCCTAATACTTCGGCGGTGATAGCGGTTCCATCAGAAATATAAAACACGTGGCGATCTACAGAACTCTCCATTTAATCCATCCTGAATATCATACGTAATTCTCTGAAAGCATAAATTAAAACACCGATATTGCGTATCTCCTTTTTCTCATTTTTAAAAATGAAATGGTGTTTTTGTTTTTAATGAAAAGCTGAGTTCAATTTTTTTATTGTTGCATGAAAAATAAGGTTTTACTTAAGAATGACTATTACCGAGGACCGCAGATTGATGGGAATCTGTCCGAAAAACCAGAAATCGTAATTGCTTACACGATTCACCGTTTTTTCAACGGAATTAATTATGCCAGGATTAATGGGTAGTCTGGTGTTTTACCCATTCATATATCACAAAAGGATTGTTTCGATGTCCAACAATGACTCGTCTCCGCTGGTGCTTTGGTATGACCAACTCGGCATGAATGATGTAGACAGAGTTGGAGGCAAAAATGCCTCCCTTGGTGAGATGATTACTAATCTGTCCGGTGTCGGCGTATCCGTACCGAACGGTTTTGCAACCACCGCCTATGCGTTTAATCAGTTCCTTGAGCAAAGCGGGCTGAACCAACGTATTTATGAACTACTGGATAAAACGGACATCGATGATGTTTCCGAACTGGCAAAAGCCGGCACGCAGATCCGCCAGTGGGTGGTCGAGACGCCGTTTACGCCAGCGCTGGAAAAGGCCGTTCATGATGCTTACGCAAAATTATCGGAAGATGATGCGCAAGCGTCCTTCGCGGTCCGATCATCGGCCACCGCCGAAGATATGCCGGATGCCTCCTTCGCCGGGCAGCAGGAAACCTTCCTCAATGTGCAAGGTTATGATGCGGTGCTGGTGGCGATTAAGCATGTGTTCGCTTCCCTGTTTAATGACCGCGCCATCTCCTACCGTGTGCACCAGGGCTATGATCACCGTGGTGTGGCGCTGTCTGCTGGCGTCCAGCGGATGGTGCGTTCCGACATCGGCTCATCCGGTGTTATGTTCTCCATTGATACCGAGTCCGGCTTCGACCAGGTGGTGTTTATCACCTCCGCGTGGGGCTTGGGTGAGATGGTGGTGCAGGGTGCGGTTAACCCCGATGAATTCTACGTGCACAAACCGACGCTGGCTGCTAACCGTCCGGCGATTGTTCGCCGCACCATGGGTTCGAAAAAAATCCGCATGATCTATGCACCGACGCAAGAACATGGCAAGCAGGTGCAAATCGAAGATGTGCCGCAGGCGGATCGTGACCGTTTCTCATTGTCCGACGAGGAAGTGCAGGCGCTGGCGAAACAGGCGGTGCAAATCGAGAAACACTATGGCCGTCCAATGGATATTGAATGGGCAAAAGATGGTCATACCGGCAAACTGTTTATTGTCCAGGCGCGTCCTGAAACGGTGCGTTCACGTGGTCAGGTGATGGAACGATATACCCTTCATGCGCAGGGAAAAATCGTTTCTGAAGGCCGTGCTATCGGGCATCGCATTGGCGCGGGCACGGTGAAAGTGATCCAGGACATTAGCGAAATGAACCTGATCCAACCGGGCGACGTGCTGGTCACCGACATGACCGACCCGGATTGGGAACCGATCATGAAAAAAGCAGCAGCGATTGTCACTAACCGCGGCGGCCGTACTTGCCACGCTGCGATCATTGCCCGTGAGCTGGGGATCCCGGCGGTAGTGGGTTGCGGTGACGCAACGGAGCGCATCAAAACCGGTGAGAAAGTCACCGTCTCCTGCGCCGAAGGGGACACCGGTTACGTGTATGCCGATCTGCTGGATTTCAGCGTGAAAAGCTCCAGCGTAGACACCATGCCGGATCTGCCGCTGAAGATCATGATGAACGTTGGCAACCCGGATCGCGCCTTTGATTTTGCCTGCCTGCCAAACGAAGGCGTTGGCCTGGCGCGTCTGGAATTCATCATCAACCGTATGATTGGTGTGCACCCGCGTGCGCTGCTGGAGTTTGATGACCAGGAGCCGAAGCTGCAAAGCGAAATCCGCGAGATGATGAAAGGATTTGATTCGCCGGTCGAGTTCTACGTCGGTCGCCTGACGGAAGGCATTTCCACGCTCGGCGCGGCTTTCTGGCCAAAACGCGTGATTGTGCGTTTGTCCGATTTCAAATCGAACGAATATGCAAACCTTGTCGGCGGCGAACGCTACGAACCGGAAGAAGAGAACCCGATGCTTGGCTTCCGTGGGGCGGGCCGTTATGTTGCTGACAGCTTCCGCGACTGCTTCGCGCTGGAGTGTGAAGCGGTGAAACGCGTGCGTAACGATATGGGGCTGACCAACGTTGAAATTATGATCCCGTTCGTGCGCACCGTTGAACAAGCGAAAGCCGTCGTGGACGAGTTGGCGCGTCAGGGGCTGAAACGCGGCGAGAATGGACTCAAAATTATTATGATGTGTGAGATCCCCTCGAATGCGTTACTGGCGGAACAGTTCCTCGAATATTTCGATGGCTTCTCTATTGGTTCCAACGACATGACGCAATTGACCCTTGGTCTCGATCGTGATTCCGGTGTGGTATCTGAACTGTTTGACGAGCGCAATGATGCGGTGAAGGCGCTGCTTTCAATGGCTATTCGCGCGGCGAAGAAACAGGGCAAATATGTGGGCATCTGCGGGCAGGGGCCGTCCGACCATGAAGATTTTGCCGCATGGTTGATGGATGAAGGCATCGACAGCCTTTCCCTGAATCCGGATACCGTCGTTCAGACCTGGTTGAGCCTAGCTGAGCTGAAAAAATAACGGCTAAATGAAAATCCCCGGCATAACGTCGGGGATTTTTTTATTTCAAACGCGAAGTCGTCTTCGATCACAATAACTAAAAATCGTAAAAAGCCTGGCAATTATTGTAATTGTGAGCCGGTTTTCTTCTTCCAATACTTTAGCCGGTAGTGAGCGGCGCGATGCGAATTTCGCGCCAGGTTGAAAAATTTTTAACCTCACAAGGCTGATAAAAATGACAATTCCCTCTGTCCTTCGTACTACAGACAAAATAGGTTACGGCCTGGGTGATATGGCAAGCGCCCTTGTCTGGCAAACCGCAACACTGTTTCTTGCGTATTTCTATACCGATGTCTTTGGTTTACCCGCCGCGATCATGGGTACCATGTTTTTGGTGGTGCGCGTGATCGATGCTTTTGTCGATCCCTGTATTGGCGCGCTGGTGGATCGCACGCAAACCCGGCATGGCCGCTTCCGTCCGTGGCTGCTGTGGTTCGCCATTCCGTTTGGTGTGAGCTGCCTCATTACTTTCTATGTACCGGACGTCGGCGCGACGGCAAAAATCATTTATGCCTGCGTCACCTATGCGATCCTGAGCTTTATCTACTCCGCGATTAATGTTCCGTACTGCGCAATGCCCGGCGCGCTGACAATGGATCCTCATGAACGTCATTCGTTGCAGTCCTGGCGATTTGGCCTGTCTTTTATTGGCGGGTTGGTTGTCACGGTGATTGCCTTACCGCTGGTGTCGCATCTTGGCGGTGGTAATGATCAAAAGGGCTATTTTTACGCCATGAGCATGATGGGCCTGCTCGGGATTGTGTTGTTCTTCGGCTGTTTTTTCATGACCCGCGAGCGGTTTACGCCCCGCAACGACACTAGCGGTTCGCTATTGAGTGATCTGAAACTGCTGGCGGCGAACAGTCAGTGGCGCATTGTGTTTCTGTTCAATATCTTATTGTTAACCGCCGTGGTGACGCGTGGTTCGGCCACCATGTATTACGTCAAGTATGTATTACAGCGACCGGAGATGGTCTTCACCTTTATTGTTTCCGGTATGCTTGCCGCTCTCGCCGGTGCACTGTTGTCTGCCCGTTTGCTGGGTAAATTCGACCGTGTCCGCGCCTATCAATGGACGATTATTACCTTCGTGGTTTTTGCCGCACTGATCTTTATTATCCCGCCTTCTCAGGTATGGCTGATCTTTGGCCTGAACATTGTGTTCAGTTTTATTCAAAACCTGACGACGCCACTGCAGTGGACCATGTTTTCCGATGTGGTGGATTATGAAGAGCATCGCAGCGGGCGACGTCTGGATGGGTTGGTGTTCTCTACTGCGTTGTTCGCGATCAAATTTGGCCTCGCTCTCGGTGGCGCGGTGGTGGGATGGGTACTGGGTGCCGTGGATTATGCGCCCAATCAGGCGCTGCAAAGCCCTACGGTGCTCACCACCATCAATGCGCTCTTCACCCTCATTCCTTGCCTGCTGTTTATTTGTATGGTGCTGCTGCTGACCCGTTACAAACTCAACAGCCAGCTTGCTGACACTATTGCTCAGCAATTGATGCGTAAACGCGATATCAGCAAAAGCGCGACGGAGCCGCAGGCCTCACCGGATTTCAGTAACACAGGAGTCAGCCGATGACCGCACTGTATAAAGATGCAAACCGACCTGTTTCAGAACGTGTGGCAGATTTACTGGCGCGTATGACGCCAGAGGAAAAATTCGCACAAATGCACGCCTTATGGCTGGTGCTCGATGAACATGGTGAGCACCGTGAACGTACCGATCTCAGTGATGAGTTCGCCGGCGTGATTGCCCAGGCGGCGCTGGCGCAGCGACTAAAGCTGGGTGTCGGGCAGATTACGCGCCCGCTGGGCACACACATTGTGGATGCAAAACGCGGCGTGCGTGCGGCCAACCGCCTGCAAAAAACGTTGGTGGAAGAGACGAGGCTGGGTATTCCCGCTCTGTTCCATGAAGAGTGTCTGGTGGGATTGTTATGCAAAGACGCTACGCTGTTCCCGTCGTCGCTGAATTACGGTTCAACCTGGGATCCCCAATTGATCAAACGCGCTGCCTGGCACATTGGACAGGAGGCGCGCTCCACAGGCTGTAAACAGGGGTTGGCCCCGGTGCTGGATGTGTCCAGGGATGTGCGCTGGGGGCGGACCGAAGAGACATTCGGTGAGGATCCCTGGCTGGTTGGAGTAATGGCCTGCGCCTACGTTGAAGGGTTACAGGGTGAGAAGGGCGATATGCTGGCCACGCTTAAACACTATGTGGGCCACTCTTTCAGCGAAGGCGCGCGCAACCATGCGCCGGTGCATCTGGGCTTTTGCGAACTGAACGACACATTTCTGCTGCCTTTCGAGATGGCGGTAAAAATGGCGAAAGCCGGTTCGCTGATGCCTGCCTATCACGATATCGATAATCAGCCGGGTCACAGTGATCATTTCTTGCTGACCACATTGCTGCGGGAGCAGTGGGGATTTGACGGCATCATTGTCGCCGATTATGGCGGCGTCAGTCTGTTGCATCAGCATCATGGGATCTCTCACGATGCAGCCGAATCAGCGGCATTATCTTTCAATGCGGGTCTGGATGTGGAACTGCCGAAAGATGATTGCGCACGCCATCTGGCACAGGCGGTTGAACGTGGACTGATATCGATGGCGAAAGTGGATGAGATCGTCGCTCGTGTGTTGACAGTGAAGTTCCGCCTCGGTCTGTTTGAACATCCGTATACCGATGAACAAGGCATCCGCTTGCAATCCGATGATACACGTCAGGTGGCGCGGGATGTGGCGACACGCTCGCTCACGCTGCTGGAAAACAATGGCATTCTACCGCTCAGCGGTACGCCACGCGTAGCGGTGGTTGGCCCTACGGCAGACGATCCGCTGGCGTTACTCAGCGGCTATAGCTTCCCGGTTCATTTGATCATCAGCGATATGCTGGAAGAGACCACGCAGGTGACAACGCCGCTGGCGGCACTGCGCAAGCAATTGGGAGAAGAGAACGTTCGCTATGCTAAAGGTTGCCACATTATCGAAAAACGCATGGCGGGTGCGCCGGTATTTCCGGGTGATGCCTCAGGTAAGCCGATGCAACAATCACCGGTGTCGATGGACCAAAGACTGATTCCGGAAGCGGTGCGCGTGGCGCAGGAGAGCGATGTGGTTATCGCCTGCGTGGGCGATCTGGCCGGGTTGTTCCAGAGCGGAACAGTGGGGGAAGGTTCCGACACTGACAGCCTGACGTTGCCTGGCGTACAGCAACAACTGCTGGAGGCGCTGGTGGCAACAGGTAAACCGGTGGTGGTCGTGATGACCGGCGGTCGTCCGTACAACCTGCAAGGGCTGGAGACGCGCGTAGCGGCATGGATGATGGCCTGGGCGCCGGGACAGGAAGGCGGCCACGCCATTGCTGATGTGCTGACCGGGCGTACCGAGCCACAGGGACGTCTGGTGGTGAGTGTGCCGAAAAGCGCAGGCGCAATGCCGTATTACTACAACCACAAGCTAAAAAGCGGGGGAACGCCCTATGCATTCCATTTTGGTTCCCGTTATCCGTTTGGGTATGGACAAAGCTGGACGCAGTTTGAATATGGTCAGCCTGTCTTACTCACCCCGGAAGTCCCGATTGAAGGCGATATCCGCTTGCAGGTGAGGGTGAAAAACGTGGGCGAGCGCAGCGGCAACGAGGTGGTTCAGATCTATGTGCGCGATAACGTCGCCTCGATGGTTCGGCCCGTGAAGGAGCTGAAAGCCTTTCAGCGGGTTGCGTTATCACCCGGAGAATCGGCGACGCTGACCTTTACTTTGCCGGTGGATATGCTGAATTTCACCCGGCGTGATGGGAAACGCATTGTAGAGGCGGGTGAGTTTGAACTGCAGGTTGGCGCATCTTCATCAGACATTCGCGGTCGGGTAACCGTCAGCGTGACGGGGGAAACCCGGGTGTTGCCGCAACAGTGGAAAATGCTAAGTCACTGCGAAGTGAACGACAGCCAATAACCCGCGTGAATTGTTCGGGCTGTCACTGCACGGTGGCGGCCCGGCAAACTGAGGATAAAAAAAAGCCCATCGTGGGAGATGGGCAAAGACTACACACAGCAATTCGTTGTTTCACTCAGGGGATTTCCATGCTTATAAATCAAGATGTTGATCTATAACCTTGAGCCTAATAGTAGGCATGCGGGATTTTTGAGTCGATCAGATTCGTCTCATTAGTTAAACGTACGTAAAGAATATATGCGCAGAATGGCGCATTTTACGGGGTCTGAAGGGGTGCGCTCAGAAATAAGGCAGATAAATGATAAGTGCTGCTTAATAATCATTTAAGGCGGGCTTGCACCCGCCTTGTTTGCATTCAGGATTTGCTGTCTAAATTTTGTACATCATTCAGCGTGTTGTCCGTTGCCTCCGGCTGTGGAACCTCGTTAACCCAGGCAGAAAAGAGACGCCAGGAAACGGCCAATAAGACAGGACCAATGAACAAACCAATCATGCCAAACGCGACCAGGCCGCCAATCACCCCGGAGAGGATAAGGATCAGCGGCAGATCGGCGCCCATACGGATTAACACCGGACGGATAACGTTATCCAGCATTGCCACCACGCAGCTCCACACCAGCAGTACGGTGCCCCAGGTGGAATCACCGCTCCAGTAGAGCCAGATAATCGCCGGGATTAGCACCAGCAGCGGCCCAAGTTGCACCAGACAGGTCATCAACATCACCACGGTAAGCAGTGTGGCGTACGGCACGCCGGAGATGGCCAGGCCAATCCCGCCCAGCACGGCCTGCACCAGTGCGGTAACCACCACACCAAGCGCTACGGCGCGGATCGCTTGCCCGGCCAGCACTACTGCGGCATCGCCGCGTTTGGACGCCAGCCGCACGGCGAAGTGACGGATCCCCTGCGCCACCTGTTCGCCACGCCAGTAGAGCAGGGCGCTGAATAGCAGCATCAGCGCGCAGTGCAGCATAAAGCGACCAATATGCGCAGCCTGGCCGACAAACCATGTGGTTGTGGCGCCGACATAAGGGCGCAGTTTCGCCATAATGCCGCTGCCGCCCATATCCAGCAGGTTGTGCCAGCCGGCGTAAAGCTTGTCGCCAACGAGCGGAATGCTGTGCAGCCAGGCCAGTTCCGGCGGTGCCATCGCGCCGCTTGTCACCGCGTGGATCACCGGACCGCTGGAGTCAACCAGGCTGTTAACCAGCAGTGCTACAGGGATAATAAACAGCAGGATAAGCAGCAGCATCATCACCAGCACCGCCAACGAGCGGCGACCAAACAGCAGACGTTGCAGGCGCAACAGCAGCGGCCAGGTGGCAATCACTACCGTGCCCGCCCAGGCGAACCCAAGAATGAAGGGCTGTACGACCCACAGACAGGCGATAATCATGATGGCTAAAAACAGTACCGACAGCATGATTTGCGGTACATCCCTGGACTGACGTAAATCAACCATATGTATAACTCACCTTTATTGAATGGCCGAAAATTCGGTGTATCAGGAAATCAACAGAGATAATGATTAATGATTTCAGCGATTTTGGACAGTCTGATTCTGCCTGTAATTCTCATGGGCGCATAAGAAAAAAATGTGATACAACGATGAATGCTGAAAGCAAACGATTAACCTTTTACAACACTCACCGTCAGGCAGGGTCAAGCATAATGATCCCACAGATTTCCCAGGCACCCGGCGTCGTTCAGCTGGTGCTGAATTTTTTGCAGGCTTTGGAGCAACAAGGTTTTACCGGTGATACCGCCACAAGTTATGCCGACAGGCTGACCATGGCGACAGACAACAGTATTTACCAGCTATTACCGGATGCCGTTGTTTTCCCCCGTTCTACGTCAGACGTTGCGCTTATTACCCGCCTCGCATCCGAAGCGCGTTTCCAGTCGCTGGTGTTTACCCCGCGCGGCGGCGGTACCGGCACCAATGGTCAGGCGTTAAACCAGGGTATCATCGTCGATATGTCCCGCTATATGAACCGCATTATGGAGATCAACCCGGAAGAGGGGTGGGTGCGTGTCGAAGCGGGAGTGATCAAAGATCAACTCAATCAATACCTTAAACCTTACGGCTACTTTTTTGCGCCGGAACTGTCGACCAGTAATCGTGCGACGCTGGGAGGGATGATCAATACCGACGCCTCCGGCCAGGGGTCGTTGGTATACGGAAAAACCTCCGATCACGTTCTGGGGGTTCGCGCCGTGCTGCTGGGCGGGGATATTCTGGATACGCAGGCCATGCCTGTGGCGTTGGCTGAAACGCTGGGCGCGGCCAATACCGCCATTGGGCGTATCTATAAAACCGTACTGGAGCGTTGCCGTGATAACCGGCAATTAATTCTTGATAAATTCCCAAAACTGAACCGCTTCCTGACGGGGTACGATTTGCGCCACGTCTTTAACGATGAGATGACCGAGTTTGACCTCACGCGCATTCTTACCGGTTCAGAAGGGACGCTGGCGTTTATTACCGAAGCACGGCTCGACATCACCCCGCTGCCGAAAGTACGCCGCCTGGTTAACATCAAGTACGACTCTTTTGATTCCGCGCTGCGTAATGCGCCGTTTATGGTGGAAGCCCGGGCGTTGTCGGTGGAAACCGTTGATTCCAAAGTTCTTAATCTGGCGCGAGAGGATATCGTCTGGCATTCGGTAAGCGAATTGATCACCGATGTGCCGGATAAGACCCTGCTTGGCCTGAATATTGTTGAATTTGCCGGTGATGATCAGGCGCTTATTGACAGCCAGGTGCAGTCCCTTTGCGAGCGCCTCGACGTGCTGATGGCAAATGGCGAGGGTGGGGTGATTGGCTGGCAGGTCTGCGACGATCTGGCGGGGATTGAACGCGTCTACGCGATGCGTAAAAAAGCCGTTGGTCTGTTAGGGAACGCGAAAGGAGCCGCTAAGCCAATTCCTTTTGCCGAAGATACCTGTGTGCCGCCGGAGCATCTGGCGGATTACATTGTGGAATTCAGAGCGCTGCTGGACAGCCATGGTCTGAGTTACGGTATGTTCGGCCATGTCGACGCCGGGGTGTTGCATGTCCGTCCGGCGCTGGATATGTGCGATCCGCAACAAGAAATATTAATGAAGACCCTTTCCGATGAAGTGGTTGCGCTAACGGCAAAATATGGTGGTCTGCTGTGGGGCGAACATGGGAAAGGTTTCCGCGCCGAATACAGCCCGGCGTTCTTCGGTGAACAACTTTACGGCGAACTGCGGAAAGTGAAAGCCGTATTTGACCCGCAGAACCGTTTGAATCCTGGTAAGATTTGCCCGCCGGAAGGCGTCGATGCGCCGATGAAGCAGGTGGATGATGTCAAACGCGGCACGCTCGATCGGCAGATCCCGATTGCTGTTCGCGCCTCCTGGCGCGGTGCAATGGAGTGTAACGGTAACGGCTTGTGTTTTAACTTCGATGTAAAAAGCCCGATGTGCCCGTCGATGAAAATTTCTGCCAACCGCATCCATTCGCCAAAAGGCCGGGCGACGCTGGTGCGCGAGTGGCTACGTTTGCTGGCGGATCGGGGTATCGATCCCGTTAAGCTGGAAAAAGAACTGCCCGAAAAACGCGCCAGCCTGCGCACGCTGATTGAGCGTACCCGTAATAGCTGGCATGCACGCCGCGGTGAGTATGATTTCTCCCACGAGGTGAAAGAGGCCATGTCGGGTTGTCTGGCCTGTAAAGCCTGTTCCACGCAGTGCCCGATTAAAATCGATGTGCCGGAGTTCCGCTCGCGCTTCTTGCAGATTTACCACAGTCGCTATCTGCGACCCGTGCGCGATCATCTGGTGGCGACCGTTGAAAGCTATGCGCCGCTGATGGCGCGCGCGCCTAAGACATTTAACTTTTTTATGAGTCAGCCCTGGGTGCGCTCGCTGTCAGCAAAACATATTGGCATGGTGGATTTACCGTTATTGTCGGTGCCGTCGCTGCAACGGCAAATGGTTGGGCACCGTACGGCCAATATGACGCTGGAACAGCTTGAACAACTGGATGCGGCACAAAAAGCGAAAACCGTGCTGGTGGTGCAGGATCCGTTTACCAGCTATTACGATGCGCAAGTGGTGACTGATTTTGTTCGTCTGGTAGAGAAACTCGGTTTCCAGCCGGTGGTCTTACCCTTCTCGCCTAATGGTAAAGCGCAGCATATTAAAGGCTTCCTGAACCGCTTTGCGAAAACCGCGCGGAAGACGGCAGATTTCCTTAATCGCGTGGCGCAGCTGGAGATGCCAATGGTGGGCGTTGATCCGGCGCTGGTGCTCTGTTACCGCGATGAGTACAAACTGGCGCTGGGGGATAAACGCGGGGATTTCCATGTGCAACTGGTGCATGAATGGTTAGCGACGGTACCTGACAGCGAAGATGCACCGGCTATCAGCGGCGAACCCTGGTATCTGTTCGGTCACTGTACCGAAGTCACGGCACTGCCCACCGCGCCGGGACAGTGGGCGTCGATTTTTGCGCGTTTTGGCGCGAAGCTGGAAAATGTCAGCGTTGGTTGCTGCGGTATGGCCGGGACCTACGGCCATGAAGTGAAAAACCATGCAAATTCACTCGGTATTTACGAGCTCTCCTGGCACCAGGCGATGCAGCGTTTGCCGCGTAATCGCTGCCTGGCGACAGGGTACTCTTGCCGAAGCCAGGTGAAACGTGTTGAAGGGAATGGCGTGCGCCATCCGTTGCAGGCTTTATTGGAGATAGTGGGATGATCTGGAAACGCGCAGTAACGCTGGAAGCGCTGAATGCTATGGGCGATGGCAATATGGTCGGTTTACTGGATATCCGTTTTGAGCGCATCGGCGAGGATGCGCTTGAAGCCTCAATGCCGGTAGATAACCGAACTCATCAGCCATTTGGCTTGCTGCACGGTGGCGCATCGGTGGTGCTGGCGGAAACGTTAGGCTCCGTGGCGGGGTATTTATGCACGGAAGGTGAGCAGAACGTGGTTGGCGTGGAAGTCAACGCCAACCATCTGCGTTCAGTGCGAAGCGGGCGCGTGCGTGGGGTTTGCCGCGCGCTGCATACCGGCAAACGACACCAGGTCTGGCAGATCGATATCTTTGATGAGCAGTCGCGCTTATGCTGCTCATCACGTCTGACCACGGCGGTTGTTTAAGCATACCCTGAGGCAGTAATCCAGCGTAAAACTTCATATTTTATTCATTATTCTTTACATAGCTTTTTGACGCTTCGTGCTATATTGCGCACCACTGGATGTATCGCTTCGGCTGCGCCGTATGCGAAGAGCTGTAACGCGTAAAGACCTGATGAAGTGATTCATTGTCTCCTTAAGCGCTACTGAATTGGGCTTTTAGGTAACAATGATGACAACGTTTAAATTGACTTTTTTACACCCCCGAAACTGGGTGACATGGGCCGGACTGGGTTTTCTCTGGCTTCTTGTGCAGCTTCCTTATCCTGTTCTTGCCCGCCTTGGCGCGGGCCTTGGACGTTCCGCCCGACCTTTCCTGAAGCGCCGCGAGCGCATTGCACGCCGCAATCTCGAACTTTGTTTCCCGTTAATGGATGACGCACTGCGCGAAGTGCTCATTGAGAAGAATTTTAAATCGCTGGGTATGGGGTTGATCGAAACCGGTATGGCCTGGTTTTGGCCAGATAAGCGCGTACGCCGTTGGTTTGATGTAGAGGGTTACCAGCATTTACAGGCTGCTCAGGCCAGCCAGCGTGGGGTGATGGTAGTCGGCGTGCATTTTATGTCGCTGGAGTTAGGCGGTCGTGTGATGGGGCTGTGTCAGCCGATGATGGCCACCTACCGCCCCCATAATAATGCGCTGATGGAGTGGGTGCAGACGCGCGGGCGTATGCGTTCGAATAAATCCATGATTGATCGCCGTAACCTGAAAGGTCTGGTGAATGCCTTGAAACAGGGAGAAGCCGTGTGGTTTGCGCCTGATCAGGATTATGGTCGCAAGGGCAGCATTTTTGCACCGTTCTTTTCGGTACAAAATGCCGCGACCACTAATGGCACCTTTGTATTATCACGCCTTTCTGGCGCCAAAATGTTGACGGTAACCATGGTGCGTAAAGAGGACTGTTCAGGCTACTCTTTGCATATCGGCCAGGCGTTGAGCGATTATCCGGCGCAGGATGAGTTTGCCGCCGCCAGCTATATGAACAGAGTGATTGAACGCGAAATTTTACGGGCGCCGGAACAGTATTTATGGATCCACCGCCGCTTCAAAACCCGCCCCGTCGGTGAACCTTCGCTCTATAACTAGTGTGTATCGCAAACGCCCCGTTTACGGGGCGTTGTACTTTTCTTTTGCCAACGAAATTCATATGGGATGCTTATGGTCAGGTTTATTGTGGGCGGTTGTTTTGCCCTTTTTACCGTCTGTTCTTCGGCTGCGGGTATCAATTTGATCTGTGATGAATACGCTGCTGTTGTTGATACGTCCGGGTTAACGGTCAATGGTCGACACTACGGGAATCCGCAGGAAAAGCCTTATGAGATCTCTGATCAATACAGCGGGCATACCCTAACCTATACCGACAGTAATGATGCCAATAAAGAGACGAACTGGGTGGCGATTAATATCATCACGCAGATTGAAACAGGGAAAAAAGCGTTCTTCTACTCGGATAGCAACCATACCAATGAGAAGGCGATTATCTGTACGTTGAAAGAGGGGACGCTGGCACAGTAAGGTACAGACTACGCGTTAAATAACCCTACTAAAAAGCGAAATACTGACGGCCAAAACGGCCGTGATCGCCAATCGCGAGCACTATAGTGCGAATGTGCAAAAGTGGTTGAACCCGAAGGACCCACTGCTCAGCGTTAACCTGCTGCGTTTGTGACACACTGTCAGCCTGTTCACATTGAGCGGGCTGTTTCGTCCTGAACTGACTCAGAATCCCTCAAGTAACCGGATCTGGGTGAAGGTCAGGGGGCGGTGAAAGATATACCCGTGGATCCCGTCAGGACTGTAATGATTTAGCAACGACAGGTCCGATGATTTTTTTACACCTTCACAAATGAGGGTCACACCGGTTGACATTAACTGGCTGATAACGACCTGCAGTGTTGACAGTTTCTTTTCGCTTTCGGCGATACCTTCGATAATCGAACGATCGATTTTAATGGTATCGAAATTAAACAACGCCAGACTGTCGACTTGCAGATTTTCCGCACTGAAATCACCCAGCGAAATCATAAAGCCATATTCTTTGGCTTGTTTTAAAAAAGGTAAACTCTCAATAAACTGTGCTTGTGTCGTCTTTTGGCTTATTTCTATTTCAATCTGTTGCGGCAGGACACCCTTGTGCAGACACTGTTGGTAAAGCCAGGTAAGGTATTCTCTGTCATTGATCAGAAGATGTGAGAGGGTGAATGAGATAGTTAAGTCGCGCTTCAATTTTATTAAGTGACAGATGCTCTCGAATATAAAATTCGTTACCTCCCGAATAGCGCCCGATTGTTCTATTGCCGCAATGCTCTGCTGAGCGGGAATTAAAAAACCATCGGCATTGAAAAATCTGGCAATCGCTTCATATCGGAAGATTTTATTACCTGAGAGGCGAATGATGGGCTGAAACTCGACGGTCATTCGCAATTGCTTACCGCTAATGTCCAGATTTTTACTTTTCATTATTTCAGTAAGGCCTCCACTGAGAGAAACAGTGTTTCACAAGCATATAATTTTTTGATTCTACATGGCGATTCATCACAATTGAAAATTGTTTTGAATGATCGATAGTCTCTTTTTGATAGCTGCCATCTATCACTGTTAAAGAAATGATCGCTTAAATCTATAAATTATACTGGTATTTTGTGCTTATTAGTTTTACTTTAGGGTAAGAATTTACTGATTCCATGCAAATTATTCATTTTATCCTCTTGTTTTCTTGTATAAAAAAGCAAGGTCGATGAATAAATAACTCCTTCTGCACAATGCAAGTTTTGGTTAAGAAAAGAAAGGTTTCACCGGAGTACAATACATAGCCTGCTTAGTCAGTCTGATTTTCAGGTTGCTTTAGGAGGGTGTTTTTTATTTTTTTGGAAAAATCTTAAATTAATTAAGTGACATCTTAAAGGTGTATTCAGAATATTTCTATTCAGGCAATAATAAGAAAAAAACAGCAGCAGTGACGTCTTAGCTTTGGCGATGTAACTTCACATGAAAGGGATATAGCATGGCGGAACACTATTCTCTCCCCCCAGCAAATGTCATTCGTTCATTACTGCAGCATCCCTACATGCTGTCAGTTTATGCTAAGGATATGCCCTACGCATTAGAGGCTGACATTGCAGAACTGAACCACGAAACAAATCGCATCACACTCGACGTCGAATATGCGGGTACAGATATAAACGTGTATCTTGCGGACGGCGGCTTGAGTTTTGACCTGGAAGCGTTAAAAGGCGTGGACGTTATTGAGCGGGAAACATATAGCCTGAGTAATATCCCTGTCCAGGTGATGAAAAAAGACAACATGCATTATCGACTCGAATGCCAATTACCGGAATCTGTTTTTGTCACGGAAAATCGTGACGAGATACGTATCCCGTTTATTCTCGGCATGCAGGCGCACGCTGGAATTGAGGTTTATCCGCCTATGCTGACGATTCCCGGACGTTTACGCAATTTGTCCGTGGGTGGCTGCATGGTTGAAATCGATTTATTCGAAAGCATTGCGCTTAATGTTGGACAGGTTATTCCCGGTGTTACGTTGGCGTTTCCTGACGGGGAGCGTTTTTATGCCCAGGGGTGTGTCCGGCATATACGCCCCTTTGGTAACAATGGCTATGCAGCGGTTGGTATTCAGTTTATCAATCTGTCATCGTCTCAGTTGGAAGCGTTGTCCCGTTATGTGCATGAAGCGGAAAGAGAGGCGGCTTACCGTACCGGCATGCGCGGCACTATGATCTCCCAGTCCCCTTTATTTCTCTGTGGTCAACAAGAGCAGAAGGGCCGGCAACGAGAACAGCAAGAACGGGAGCCACGGGCGCGTCAATCACCGATGGAGCAGGGGGTTATGGCGGTGGCGCACCGCTTGCAGGTCGCGCTGATGTATATAAAGACGCACGATCTTCTGCCTATCCGGATTTTTTATGACAGTGTCGACACGTTGCTTTACCTGTTGAAACAGGATCGCAAAGCCCTGCTTTATGCGCTTAGCTATCTGCGCGATGAACCTGACTGGGTTCGTCATGCGGTGCAGGTAGCGGCAAAGCTGGCGGATATGTTGATCTTGCGAGACCCGCACGATCCGCATGTGCGTGAGGCAACGCTGGGTGCCATTATGCACACGCTGGGTAAACCGTTGCTGGTGAGTGCTGCGTTACCTTCGCTCAAAGCCTGTATGGATCCAGCGCAGAAAATGATACTGCGGACGCATGTCGGGGCACTGCTGAACCGGTTGCGCGAGCTGGGGTGGTCGCCTGGGCTGACATGCCGCGATGTGATTGAAAATGCGAATGAACGGCTGGATGGGATGGGGTATCCCGCAGGTAAACAGGGGAGTCAGCTCTCTTCGCTGGTGCGTCTGTTATCGGTGATTAAAGCGATTAATAAGCTCACCAATGCGCGCAACGGTGTGTCTCCCCTAACGCCATTGACTGCGTGCCGCTACATTTACCAGGCGGACAGTGCATATGATCGGGCGATCATCGTCGAATATTTGCAAGTCTATGGGTTTTACCCGATTGGTAGCCTGGCGAAATACGCGGGCGGTTTTCTGGCCTGGATTATGGACGTCGATGGCAAAGGTAAACCGAGCGTAGTGCATGTCGTCAAAAATCTTCGCTGCCCTGAAAGCAATATCAGCAGCGTGATGTCGGGAAGTGACTTAGCGCAAATTGGTGCTCTGGAGGATGTTGTTGATCCGGCTGATTACGGCCTGAACGTGGTTAAACTCCAGGCCGTTATCCGCAGCGAAAAGCCGTTTTTTACCCGTACTGCCTCAGAAAATCGACAATCAGTTGCGTCACCATCTCCGGGTTTTCCCGGTTACTGATATGCGCGGCATTGGGGATCAGGGTAAAGTCACAACCCAATTTTTCCGCCATCAGTCGCCCTTCGGTTGCCGGGCGAGGTAAATCGAGCGCCCCGGTGGCAACGTGCGTCGGGCAGGTGATGGTTTCCAGCAAAGCCAGGCGATTCGGACGACCAAAAATCAGTTCGCCCAATGGCACAATGCTGGTGCGTAATTGTTCGGGACTTAGCGCGGAGAGCGAGGTGGAGAGCTGCCGGATGTCTTCCGGATTGGCATATCGGGAATAGAATTGCGCAACCACATACTCGAGCATCGGCACAGGGATACTGCCCAGTGCTTTGATGGCATTGAGCATCATGAAATAACGATCCCTTGCCTCTTGCGTCTCATCCCCCACAAAGGTGTCAAACAGCATTAACGCCTTGACTCTTTCCGGGGCGGCAGCAGCCAGTTCAGCCCCCCACATTCCGCCAACGGATAAACCCACCACGGCAAATTCACGGATGCCCAGTGAGTCCATCAATGCTAAATGGTCGATGGCAATGTCTGCCATAGAGGATGTCGATGCAGGCAGGGCAGGCGACTGCCCATGGCCCCATAAATCCGTCGCAATAACGCGGAAATATTTTGCCAGGGTGTCAATTTGCGGTGACCACATGGATTTATCAAACAGGTAACTGTGACCTAATAAAACGGGAAACCCTGTACCTGTATCTGAATACGACATCATTGACTGCGTCATCACCCATACTCTCCGTGTTTGATGGCCCATAGCATTGGGCCTGGGTAAACAATAACGATTATGATAGTTGAGTTATTGACCCGTGGTGAAGACGATAAAATCTCATTCTGCTGTGTGATAGCAGGCAACAAGTGCGGCAGGGGGATACAACAGGACAATATGGGGCTTGTTGATGAACAGGGATTTTTGGAATAAAACGTGAAAATTCAACTGTGTCAGCGTACAGCGAGCCCATTCTATGGCTGCCCATCATTAACTGGCGGGGCGCTGTTATCCTGAGAAGTAAAACATTACACATCGCAACGACGTAACCGATATCAAAAATAGGTATTACCTATACATCTTTTCTTTTCCGCCTGCTTTCCTGCAACGGGTTGCCTAAAGCCGTTATTTATCAATTTATTAAACAATTTTTTACCTGGCTGTAAAGCCTTTCAGCAGAGTCTATGCTTATAGCAAGTGCCGAAAAAGGGGCTGCCAGGGAATAACCCTGCGGAAAACGGGTTGAAGTGATAATCATTATCACTAACATAGCATTATGCTCTTCAGATCGGGTGACGTGAGGTAAAGCGATGGAATCATTTAATCCGCAAGATTTTGCATGGCGTGGGCTGACCATGACACCGGCGGCCGCAGAACATATCCGTGCGCTGGCCAGTAAACAGGCGGGTGTACTTGGCGTAAGGCTTGGCATTAAACAGACCGGCTGTGCCGGTTTCGGTTACGTATTAGACACCGTAACGGAGCCAACAGATGACGATTTACTGTATGAATCTGATGGCGCACGTCTCTACGTCCCGTTGCAGGCGATGCCGTTCATCGACGGCACTGAAGTGGATTATGTGCGTGAAGGGTTAAATCAGATTTTCAAATTTCATAACCCCAAAGCCCAGCATGAATGTGGCTGCGGTGAAAGTTTTGGGGTATAGGCGGTACTATGTCTCGTAATACTGAAGCGACTGACGATGTCAAAATCTGGACCGGCGGCAACCTCAACTATAAAGAGGGCTTTTTTACCCGGTTGAGTACCGATGAGCTGGCAAAAGGCATCAATGAAGATGTGGTGCGGGCGATCTCGGCAAAACGCAACGAACCTGAGTGGATGCTGGAATTCCGCCTGAATGCTTATCATGCATGGCTGGAAATGGAAGAGCCGCACTGGTTGAAAGCGCACTACGATAAACTTGATTACCAGGATTACAGCTACTATTCCGCGCCGTCTTGCGGTAATTGCGACGACACCTGCGCGTCTCAACCGGGGGCTGTCCAGCAAACGGGCACCAATGCCTGGTTGACAGAAGAAGTGGAAGAGGCATTCAACCAGCTCGGCGTTCCGGTGCGTGAAGGCAAAGAAGTGGCGGTGGACGCTATTTTTGACTCGGTATCGGTAGCAACCACCTACCGGGAGAAATTGTCTGAACAGGGCATTATCTTCTGCTCCTTTGGCGAGGCGATCCACGATCATCCTGAACTGGTGAAAAAATACCTGGGTACTGTCGTTCCTTCCAACGATAACTTCTTTGCTGCGCTGAATGCCGCCGTCGCTTCTGACGGCACGTTTATCTACATTCCAAAAGGCGTGCGTTGCCCGATGGAACTGTCGACCTATTTCCGTATTAATGCCGAAAAAACCGGACAGTTCGAACGGACCATTCTGGTGGCGGATGAAGGCAGTTACGTCAGCTATATCGAAGGCTGCTCAGCACCGGTGCGCGACAGCTATCAGCTTCATGCCGCCGTGGTGGAAGTGATCATCCACAGAGACGCCGAAGTGAAATACTCAACGGTGCAAAACTGGTTCCCGGGGGATAACAACACCGGTGGGATCCTCAACTTTGTCACCAAACGTGCCCTGTGCGAGGGCGACAACAGCAAAATGTCGTGGACCCAGTCCGAAACCGGATCGGCCATCACCTGGAAATACCCCAGTTGTATCCTGCGCGGCGACAACTCCATTGGTGAGTTCTTCTCGGTGGCGCTGACCAGCGGACATCAGCAGGCAGACACCGGCACCAAGATGATCCACATCGGTAAGAACACCAAATCGACGATTATTTCGAAAGGTATCTCCGCCGGGCATAGCCAGAACAGCTATCGCGGGCTGGTGAAGATCATGCCGACGGCGACCAATGCGCGTAACTTCACGCAGTGCGACTCAATGCTGATTGGACCGGACAGCGGCGCGCATACCTTCCCGTATGTGGAGTGTCGTAATAACAGCGCCCAGCTTGAGCATGAGGCCACCACATCACGTATTGGTGAAGATCAACTGTTTTACTGCCTGCAACGCGGTATCAGTGAGGATGACGCTATCTCGATGATCGTCAACGGCTTCTGTAAAGACGTGTTCTCCGAGCTGCCGTTGGAATTTGCCGTTGAAGCGCAAAAATTGCTGGCCATTAGCCTTGAGCACAGCGTCGGTTAAGGATTAAGGGATAATAAATGTTAAGTATTAAAGATTTGCAGGTTAGCGTAGACGATAAAGCCATCCTGCGTGGTCTGAGCCTGGAGGTTCGTCCCGGCGAAGTGCACGCGATCATGGGGCCGAACGGCTCCGGGAAAAGTACGCTTTCTGCGACCCTGGCCGGACGTGAAGATTACGAAGTGGTTGGTGGCAGCGTCGAGTTTAAAGGTAAAGATTTACTGGAACTGTCGCCGGAAGATCGTGCGGGCGAAGGCGTGTTTATGGCTTTCCAGTACCCGGTGGAAATCCCTGGGGTTAGTAATCAGTTCTTTTTGCAAACCGCGCTGAATGCGGTGCGTGAGTACCGTGGCGAAGACGCGCTGGATCGTTTTGATTTCCAGGATCTCATGGAAGACAAAATCAAACTGCTGAAAATGCCGGAAGATTTACTGACCCGCTCGGTTAATGTGGGTTTCTCTGGCGGTGAGAAGAAGCGTAACGACATCCTGCAAATGGCGGTGCTGGAGCCAGATCTGTGCATCCTGGATGAAACGGACTCCGGTCTGGACATTGATGCGTTGAAAATCGTTGCCGATGGCGTTAATGCTCTGCGCGACGAAAAGCGCGCGTTTATCATCGTTACGCATTACCAGCGCATTCTGGATTACATCAAGCCCGATTTTGTGCATGTGTTATATCAGGGGCGCATCGTGAAATCCGGCGATTTCACGTTGGTTAAGCAACTGGAGGAGCAGGGCTATGGCTGGCTTACCGAACAGCAGTAACGCGCTGCAACAGTGGCATCACCTGTTTGAAAAGCAGGGTGGTGCGCGTTCTGACGCGGCGCAGCAGCACCTCCAACAGATGCTGCGTCTGGGGCTACCCACCCGCAAACAGGAAAACTGGAAATACACGCCGCTGGACGGCCTGCTGAGCAGCCAGTTTGTTGTTGCAGCGGGAACGGTCAGTGAGCAACAACGCGACGCGATGGCGCTGCCGGTTGATGCGGTGCGCCTGGTGTTTGTTGATGGCGTTTTTAATGCAGCGCTGAGCGACGATACCACAGGCTCCGGTTTTGATGTGACCTTTAACGATGCCCGCCAGCAATTGCCTGCACCGGTACAGCCGGAAATCTTTTTGCATTTAACCGAAAGTCTGGCGCAGTCCGTGACCTGGATTCAGGTGGCGAAAGACCTGCGGCCTTCTAAGCCGTTGCTCTTAATGCATATCACTCAGGGAGTGGCGGGGGATGAGATGAACACGGCGCATTATCGCCATCATCTTTCGCTGGCGCAGGGGGCGGAAGCGACCATCTATGAGCACTATGTCAGCCTCAACGACAATCCGCATTTTACCGGCTCGCGGCTAACGATGAGCGTTGCAGCGAATGCCCGTCTGCATCATGTGAAGCTGGCGTTTGAAAACCCAGCGAGCTACCACTTTGCGCACAATGATATCTGGCTTGCGGACAACGGTTCGGCAAAGAGCCACAGTTTCTTGCTCGGTGGCGCAGTGCTGCGACATAACACCAGTACGCAACTGAATGGCGAGAATACGCAGCTCAATATCAACAGCCTGGCAATGCCGGTGAAGTCGGAAGTGTGCGATACGCGGACCTGGCTTGAGCATAATAAGGGTTACTGTCATAGCCGCCAGTTGCATAAAACCATCGTCAGCGACAAAGGCCGGGCGGTCTTTAACGGATTAATTAAGGTGGCACAACATGCCATCAAAACCGACGGACAGATGACCAACAACAATTTATTGCTCGGTCGTCTGGCGGAAGTGGATACCAAGCCACAACTGGAGATCTACGCCGACGATGTGAAATGCAGTCATGGTGCCACCATCGGGCGAATCGATGATGAGCAGATGTTCTATTTGCGCTCGCGCGGGATCAACCAGCAGGCGGCGCAAAAAATGATTATCCATGCCTTTGCCGCTGAACTGACGGAAGCGATCAACGACGAGGCGCTAAAACATCAGGTGTTGGCGCAAATCAGTCAGCGTCTGGCAGGGGGCGTAGCATGAGTTTTCCCGTCAACGCCGTACGTGCCGATTTCCCGGTACTGCTGCGTGAAGTGAACGGACTGCCGCTGGCATATCTCGACAGTGCCGCCAGCGCACAAAAACCGAATCAGGTTATTGATGCCGAAGCGGCGTTTTTCCGCCACGGCTATGCCGCGGTACATCGCGGCATTCATACGTTGAGCGCAGAAGCCACGCAACGTATGGAAAATGTGCGCGTGCAGGCTGCGGCGTTTCTTAACGCGCGGCTGCCGGAAGAACTGGTGTTTGTGCGCGGCACGACCGAGGGTATTAACCTCGTGGCAAACAGCTGGGGCAACAGCCAGGTGCACGCGGGTGACAATATAGTTATCAGCGCTATGGAGCATCACGCCAATATTGTGCCGTGGCAAATGCTCTGTGAACGCGTCGGTGCGCAACTACGTGTTATTCCGCTCAATCAGGATGGCACCTTGCAACTCGGCGTGCTGCCCACATTGTTTGACGAGCGTACCCGCCTGCTGGCCATCACTCAGGTTTCGAATGTACTGGGCACCGAAAACCCGGTGGCGGAGATGATCACACTGGCGCATCAGCACGGAGCGAAAGTACTGGTGGATGGTGCGCAGGCCGTAATGCATCATTCAGTGGACGTGCAGGCGCTGGATTGTGATTTTTATGTCTTCTCCGGCCATAAGCTGTACGGACCGACAGGGATTGGTGTGCTGTACGTGAAAGAGGCGATCCTGCAGGATATGCCGCCGTGGGAAGGGGGCGGTTCGATGATCGCCACCGTCAGTCTGACGGAGGGCACCACCTATGCCAAAGCGCCCTGGCGTTTCGAAGCCGGCACACCCAATACCGGCGGCATTATCGGCCTTGGCGCAGCTATTGATTACGTCACCCGACTTGGGCTGGACGCCATTGGCGAATATGAGCAGACGCTGATGCGTTACGCGTTAACTGCACTGGCAGAGGTGCCGGATTTAACCCTGTATGGCCCGGCGAAGCGTCAGGGGGTGATTGCTTTTAATCTGGGGAAACACCACGCCTATGACGTAGGGAGTTTCCTCGATAATTACGGTATTGCGGTGCGTACCGGGCACCATTGTGCCATGCCGTTGATGGCGTTTTATAAAGTGCCGGCCATGTGTCGCGCATCGCTGGTTATGTACAATACAGAAGAAGAGGTGGATCGTCTGGTAGCTGGCCTGAAACGTATTCATCAGTTGCTGGGCTAACGTAAGAGGCGAACATGGCTGCATTACCGGATAAAGAGAAGTTGTTGCGCAATTTTAATCGCTGCGCCAACTGGGAAGAGAAATATCTCTATATTATCGAACTGGGACAACGCCTGCCGGACCTGAGCGAGGAGGCCCATAACCCGGACAACATTATTCAGGGTTGCCAGAGTCAGGTGTGGATCGTCATGCAGCGCAACGACGCGGGTGTGATTGAACTGTCAGGCGACAGCGACGCCGCTATCGTTAAGGGGTTGATTGCCATTGTGTTTGTGCTTTATCAGCAAATGACAGCGCAGGATATTGTGGCCTTTGATGTGCGTCCGTGGTTCGAACAGTTGTCGTTAACCCAGCATCTTACTCCCTCCCGCTCGCAAGGGCTTGAAGCAATGATCCGCGCGATACGCAACAAAGCGGCAAACATTAGCTAAACTCAAAAGACAGCTTTCATCCTGTTACGCGAGGCGATCCCCGTCTCGCATGGATTTTCAGCTTTCCGGCAGCCTGCCGGTGAATACAGGAACGTCAGTATGAAACGCGCGTCTCTTCTTTCCTTATGTCTTTTCGGCGCTTTTAGCGCTATACAACTGGCCCATGCAGCGGAATACGTTCTGCCGCCGGATGGCAGCCGTCTCATTGGCGAAAATCAAACCTGGACCGTCAGAGCGGAGGATAAAAATCTGCAGGCCATTGCGCGGCATTTTGATACCGCAGCGATGCTGATCCTGGAGGCGAATGACACGATTGCGCCGGTTCCTCGTCCCGGTACGGTGGTGACCATTCCGTCGCAAATGCTGTTACCGGATACGCCCCGTGAGGGCATTGTGGTGAATCTGGCTGAGCTGCGGCTGTACTATTTCCCGCCGGGAAAAAACAGTGTGCAGGTCTACCCGATCGGTATCGGTCAACAAGGACTGGAAACGCCGGTTTCTGTGACCCGAGTCAGCCAGAAGATCCCTAACCCAACCTGGACGCCAACAGTCGGCATACGTGCGCGCTCACTGGCCAATGGCATTGAACTGCCACCCGTGGTGCCCGCCGGGCCACATAACCCGCTGGGTCGCTTTGCGCTGCGTTTGGGCATTGGTCATGGCGAATATCTCATTCATGGCACCAATGCGCCTGACAGCGTCGGGTTGCGGGTCAGTTCTGGCTGTATGCGTATGAGCGCGCCGGATATTCAGGCGTTGTTTGCTCAGGTCTCCGCCGGGACTCGGGTAACCATCATCAACGAGCCGGTGAAGTACGCCGTGGAGCCCGATGGCAGGCACTATATTGAAGTTCATCGTCCGTTGTCGCAGACGGTGGAAGAAGATACCCAGCGGGTGCCCATCCAGCTTTCTCCTGCGATGGCTACGTTTATTAACCAGTCCGGTGGTGACAAGAAGCTGATCGAGAAGGCGCTGAATCGTCGCGCAGGTTATCCGGTTGCTGTAGCGTCGAGGAAATCCGCAGCGGTGAATCCGGAAAGTGTGTTATCGGTGCAGAACAGCGCAGAAGCCGCGGCAATGAATGCGGAAACGGGACAGAGGGCGATAACGCAGTAGATAAGGAAGGGGAATGGCAGGCAAAAAAAATGGCGCACTACGTGCGCCATTTCAACACAGGAACTCTTACTTACGGTAAGAGTGAGCCTGGTTGTCCAGACGCTGGTTAGCGCGAGCTGCGTCATCTTTAGCAGCCTGAACGTCGGAACGGATTGCGTTCACGTCGTTGCTCAGCTGGTCAACTTTAGCGTTCAGAGTCTGAACGTCAGAAGACAGCTGATCGATTTTAGCATTGCTGGAGCAACCAGCCAGCAGAGTAGAACCCAGGATTACCGCGCCCAGTACCAGTTTAGTACGATTCATTATTAATACCCTCTAGATTGAGTTAATCTCCATGTAGCGTTACAAGTATTACACAAACTTTTTTATGTTGAGAATATTTTTTTGATGGGAATGCCCTTAAATTTGATCGTTCGCTCAAAGAAGCACCGACTTTGAATAAAAGGTTAAAAAACGCGTGTTAAAACAGCAGGCTTCCATCGGATTCATCTTAGATAATGCCGGGCTTAAATAGTGAAATCCGATTTGATTTTTTATTTTGAGTGGTTACCGGAATATAAAAAAAGCGCCGCAAGGGCGCTTTTTTAATCAGTCTGTAATGTTTGACTATATTACAGAACGTGGACAGAGGCCGTGTTGGTCGTGCCGCTTGGAACCAGTGCACCAGAAACCATTACCACAACGTCGCCTTTGGCCGCCAGGCCGCTTTCCAGCGCCACTTCTTTACCCAGACGGTAGAAATCATCGGTAGAGGAGATCTCTTTCACCAGCTGCGCAACAACGCCTTTGCTCAGCACCAGCTGACGCGCGGTCACTTCGTTGGTGGTCAGCGCCAGAATAGTGGCATCCGGGAAATATTTGCGTACTGCGCGTGCGGATTTACCGCCCTGGGTTGCAACCACAATCAACGGGGCTTCCAGTTTTTCAGCCGTCTCAACCGCACCACGACATACGGCTTCGGTAATGCGCAGTTTGCGGCTGTCGTTGTTGAAGTCCAGGCGGCTGGTCATCACGCGGTCGGTACGTTCGCAGATGGTAGCCATAATGGTCACAGCTTCCAGCGGATATTTACCTTTTGCGGATTCGCCAGACAGCATAACTGCGTCGGTACCGTCGAGGATGGCGTTCGCCACGTCGCCAGCTTCAGCGCGGGTCGGACGCGGGTTTTTGATCATAGAGTCCAGCATCTGGGTCGCAGTAATGACCACTTTGCGCGCGCGGATACATTTTTCGATCATCATCTTCTGCGCGAAGATCACTTCTTCAACCGGGATTTCAACGCCCAGGTCGCCACGCGCAACCATGATGCCGTCGGATGCTTCGAGGATTTCGTCGAAGTTATTCAGGCCTTCCTGGTTTTCGATTTTGGAGATGATCTGAATGTGTTCGCCACCGTGCGCTTTCAGATGCTCACGGATTTCAACCACGTCAGAACGTTTACGGATAAAGGATGCGGCAACAAAGTCAACGCCTTGTTCGCAACCAAAGATCAGGTCTTGCTTATCTTTTTCAGCCAGCGCCGGCAGGGCGATGGAAACGCCCGGCAGGTTAACGCCTTTATTTTCGCCGAGGTCGCCGTTATTCAGTACCTTACAGATAACTTTGTTGCCTTCGATGGCAGTCACTTCCATGCCGATCAGACCATCGTCCACCAGCACCGTGTTGCCAACGTTCAGGTCAGTGGTGAAACCTTCGTAGGTCACCGCAACGGTATCAGCGTTACCCACAACGGATTTGTCGGTGGTGAAGGTGAAGGTCTGGCCCGCTTTCAGCGAAACATCGTTGCCGCCTTCCAGTTTGATGGTGCGGATTTCCGGACCTTTAGTGTCCAGCAGAATCGCCGCTTTTTTACCGGTTTTGCTCATCACGTTGCGCAGGTTTTTGATGCGCTGGCCGTGTTCCGCATAGTCGCCGTGAGAGAAGTTCAAACGCATGACGTTCATGCCCGCGTCCAGCATCTTCGCCAGCATCTCTTCGGATTCGGTTTTTGGACCGATGGTGCAAACAATTTTGGTCTTTTTCATGACAGTTCTGGTCTTTAAGTTTGAGTTGAGAAGGATATGGAAATCACGCTCCGGGTAGCGCACGGCTCCGGAGTCAAACCTGTGTTGCGAAAAGAGCGATGCCACAGCCTAAGGATAGGTGACATCAAAAAAGCGTGCAGAGTAATGTGTGCCTGAGATTCAGCCAGCTCGGGGAAAAATTGATGTGAGTTATTTGTTTTACAGTTCAATCAGCTGAATCCATTCAAATTAGGATGGCGGCATTATAGCGTCCACCTTGACAGAAAGGAATTAAAAACGCTGTTTCAAAATGCGAATTTCTCGTCGTCATCATTTTGTTGTGTAACCGTTATCACAAAATTGCGCAACCGTTGCATAAGCGAGGCGGTATGGGGCCTGGCCATAGCGTCGACATCAGTTTGGCCCACTCGACGGCAACGTTATTTCTCTGGTGTATACAGATTGATTTATTCTCACCTTTTTGTTGCGTTAAAAATAATCAATTGGATTGTTCTGTTTATTATTTGACGTAAAAATACATAGGTGAGAATTAAATAAAAAGAGTGCGCTGGCTCGCTTTTTAAATAACTAGCGAGGCGGATTGGTTTTACTCCCTCTGTGATCTTAACGAGGTGGATATATTCTCGTAGAGGCTACCTGAAGAGGCGCGGATATATTTCATATTTTCAGTGGATATCACTTTTTTGCACTAAGTTTGCTTTAAGGATAATCCTAAAATATTTGCTTTTGCTGAGATTTAACTCGTTGTTTTTTCTATGTTAAGTGAATAGTGCCTAAATACAATAAAAATACTAAGTTATTGATATGCAAAGATCTTAAATTTTAGAAAGAATTTGCAATAAGTCTCCTTATTACTACCATTAATCGACTCTTAATGAGACTCAATAAATTTATGAAGACATTCGCTCTGGATTATTGCATCCGGAGGTCGGCTGGTGCCTGCTTATTATTTACTGCCAGCCTTATTTAATGCTTTTACTCATGATTAAGGTTGGGCGATGACGACTTCCGCAGTGGTTGGTCATGGATATGCTTTTATTTCACCGCCAGAATTCCCTACTCAGCAGGGGCCAATGGGTATCCTGTATGATTTTAATGACGGTGCCCGGTTACTGTTACCGCCCGGCAACTGGCGGGTAGAAATAAGCGATGAAGAAACGGGAAATATCCTCTTTTCCGACGATGTCGCACAGGGCTGGGTGATCAGCACAAAAAAGTATTATGTGCGGTTTCGTCTGCGAGTCTGGGACGGTGTTCAGTCGGAACCCGTGCTGGATCACGTTCTGGATATGCACGGCAAAAAGGTGCTGGTCTCATTTCCCTGCGGTACGCTGGGCGATCTCATTGGCTGGGTACCTTACGCCGAACGCTTTCGACAGACGTACCAGTGCAAGGTTGATTGCACCATGGCACAGCCCATCGTCGATCTTTTTAAACCTGTCTATCCACAACTCAATTGTTTTACTCCTGAAGCCTGGCAGACCGGGCCGGGCGTGAGTGAGCCGCCCTATGCCAGTTGGCGCGTCGGGCTGTTTTTTCATGGCGATCTCAACAAGCAACCATTTGATTTTCGAGCCGTTGGTCTGCACCGCAGCGCCGGTCATATTCTCGGTGTCGACCCCACCGAAATCGTTCCGGATCTGCGCCAGCGTAGCTCACGTCGTATCGCCGAACCCTACGTCTGCATTGCGACTCAGTCCACCAGCCAAGCCAAATTCTGGAACAACGGCAGCGGCTGGCATGAAGTGATCGACTATCTCAAAGAGCAGGGCTACCGCGTGCTGTGTATCGACAAAGAGCGCGTGGTAGGGCGCGGTTACATTTGGAACAAAATCCCCCACGGCGCGGAAGATTTCACCGGCAATCTGCCCCTCGCAGACCGCGTGGCGCTGCTGGAGCACGCCGAATTCTTTATCGGCCTCGGCAGCGGTCTCTCCTGGCTTGCCTGGGGCTGCCGTATTCCGGTGGTGCTAATCAGTGGATTCAGCCTGCCTAACAGCGAATTTCATACCCCCTGGCGCGTCATCAACACGCATGTCTGCAACGGCTGCTGGGATGACGTGCGGTTTAATTTTGATCATCAGGACTATTTCTGGTGTCCGCGCCACAAAGGCACGGAACGCCAGTACGAATGCACACGTTTTATCACTGGCAAGCAGGTCATCGGCCATCTTCGTCGGCTGATTGCCCTGCAAAGCGATCCCTTTGGCATCAAAACAACAGCATTTGCAGACCCCGATCAACACGCCGCCTGACGGATGAGGGAAGGGTTTCGAGGACATTAAAATGAAGAAAAGTCTTAACTGCAGTTACCGGCTGGTGTGGAATGACATTCAGCGGGCGTTCGTGGTGGTTTCAGAACTGACCAGGGCGAAAGGCAAGCGTGCAAGTGGCGCGGTGTTGATCTCGGCGGCGGTGGGCGGCATGTTTGCAAGCTGCGGGGCGATGGCGTTCACCCTGGATGTCACTGGTTCGACGCGGGATGAGGTGGTACAGGAGGGGGTACAGAACGTGCGCACCGGTGGGTTAGCCACCAACCATACTATTGGCAACCGCGGTACCCAGATAGTGGCGGGCGGCCAGACCGTGGATACCCGCGTTCAGAATGGCGGTTCGCAGATTGTGCGTCAGAACGGTCAGACGACCGGGACCGTTATCACTGACGGGGCACAAATTGTTGAAGTGGACGGGACGGCAACAGGTTCGCGACTTAACAGCGGTGGCAAGCAGGCGGTCGCCGGTAGGGCAAATGGCACCATTGTCGGTGCTGGCGGTGTGCAAACTGTGCTACAGAGCGGGGTGGCAAGCCAGACGATTATTAACAATAGCGGTGTGCAAGCCGTTAACGGCAATTCTACCCAGGGTGTCATTAACGCAGGCGGCATCCAGCTCATCAACAGCAGTGGTTTTTCTCAGGACGCGACGGTCAACAGCGGCGGCGTTCAGCACGTTAACGTCGGCGGTTCCGCTGCTGACACCGCCATTTTTGGCGGCGGCAAGCAAGTCGTGGCCGGCACGGTATCGGGTGCGCACCTCAATGACGGTGGCGCACAGCTGGTTCAGCAAACCGGCAAAGCCACCGGTACTATCATCAACAACCGCGGCACACAAACCGTAGACGGCACCGCGATCTCCGCAGTTGTCAACGACGGTGGTACCCAACTGGTGCATAGCGGCGCGCTGGCGGCGGGCACAGCCGTGAACAGCGGCGGGGTTCAGCATATCAATCAGGGCGGGGCAGCCTCCGACGGCGTAGTGTTTGGTGGCGGCACCCAGGTCGTTGCGGGAACCGCATCCGACACCAGCGTCAACGATGGTGGTGCGCAGCTGGTGCAAAAAACCGGTAAATCAACCGGTACCATCATCAACAATCGTGGCACGCAGACTGTAGACGGTCAGGCCATCTCCTCTATCGTCAATGCTGGCGGTACGCAGCAGATTAATCGCGGCGGGCTGGCCACAGGCGGCGTAGTGAACACCGGTGGGCTGCAACATATCAGCGAAGGCGGTGCGGCATCCGATGCCATTTTGCTCGGCGGCACACAATTGGTAGAAGGCACCGCCTCTGGCACCGTCATCAATAACGGCGGGCTGCAACAGATTCACGCCAGTGGCATGAGCAGTGATGCGGTAGTTAACGCCGGCGGCGAACAGGATGTCGATGGCGTCTCGTTTTCAGCAGAAGTGAATGACGGTGGTCTGCAGAAAGTCCGCAGCGGCGGTGCTGCCTCCAGCGCAGTGATTAACAGTGGCGGTATTCAGAATGTGCTCTCAGGCGGGGCAACTGCTTTCACCACGCTGTTGGGCGGTATTCAGCAACTGGCGGGGGTGGCGGCAGACACCATCATCGGTGCAGGCGGCGTACAACACGTGCAGGTTGGCGGTAGCGCCACCGGATCGCTGATCAACGATGGCGGCCTACAGCGCGTGGATGGCACAGCCACCTCATCGGTTATTTATAACGGCGGCACCCAACTGGTGAACCGTGGCGGGCTGGCGGATAACGCTACCGTTAACAGCGGCGGCCTGCAACACATCAATGAAGGCGGCGCTGCGTCCGACACTACGGTGTTTGGCGGCGGTCGGCAAGTTGTTGCCGGCACGGCCTCCGGTACCAGCATCAACGACGGCGCTTACCAGCTTGTCCAGGCCACCGGTAAAGCCACCGACACCATCATCAACAGCGGTGGCACACAGGCGGTAGACGGCACGGCGATCTCCGCCGTGGTCAATGATAGCGGTGTTCAACTGATCCACTCCGGCGCGCTTGCCACGGGCTCGCTGGTTAATTCCGGTGGTCTGCAGCACATCAACGAAGGTGGTGCTGCTTCGGATGCGTTGCTGTTTGGCGGCACCCAGATTGTTGAAGGTACGGCATCCAACACTCGTGTGGACTCGGGTGGTGTGCAGCAGGTTCACGTTACCGGGAAAACGACTGACAGCAAAATCTATGACGGTGGTTTCCAGGATGTTGACGGTACGGCTAATGGCACGATCGTCTACACCGGCGGGAAACAGGTGATCCGCAGCGGCGGTCATGCGAACAACACTCGCGTCGATAAAGATGGCGTGCAGATTGTGCGTGCCAACGGTGCGGCCTCCAAAACGACACTGCTGGGCGGAACGCAGCAGGTAGCCGGGTTGGCGGATGACACGGTCATCGGCGATGGCGGCATCCAGCACGTCCAGGTGGGCGGTCTTGCTACTGGGTCGCTCATCAACAGCGGCGGTCTGCAGCGCGTTGATGGTTCAGCGACTTCTGCTGTCGTGAACAACGGCGGGGTGCAGTTGGTGAACAGGGGGGGGCTGGCTGCAGGTTCCATCATCAACAGCGGTGGTTTGCAGCACATCAACCTTGGTGGCGCGGCGTCTGATGGCACCATCTTCGGTGGCGGCAAACAACTGGTGGCAGGAACCGCGTCCGGAACCAGCATCAGCGATGGTGGTCTGCAGATTGTGCAAGCTACCGGCAAAACCACCAACACCATCATCAACAGCGGCGGTGTTCAGAGCGTGGACGGCGATTCCACCTCATCGGTGGTACGCAACGGCGGCACTCAACTGGTGAATAAGGGTGGCCTGGCGACAGACACCACGGTGAACAGCGGCGGCCTGCAGCATATCAATCTCGGCGGCTCGGCGGCTGGTGGCACCATCTTCGGCGGCGGAAAACAGGTGGTGGCGGGTACGGCGTCGGGTACCAGCCTGAATGATGGCGCCTATCAGATCGTCACCACCAGCGGGAAAGCGGTCGGCACCCTGATCAATAGCGGCGGTGTGCAGAGCGTCGATGGCAACGCGACGTCGGCGGTGGTGCGCAACGGTGGTACCCAACTGGTGAATAAAGGTGGCCTGGCGGCAGGCACCACGGTGAACAGCGGCGGTGTGCAGCACATCAGCCTCGGTGGGGCGGCGTCTGACGGCACGGTGTTCGGCGGTGGTACTCAACTGGTAGAAGGCTCTGCGTCTGGCACCAGCATCAGCGACGGCGGGGTACAACTGGTGACCAAGAGCGGTCAGGCCAGCGGCACACTGATTAACAGCGGCGGCGTACAGCGTGTCGACGGGCAATCGTTCGACGCGGTGATTAATAACGGTGGCATGCAAATCGTTGACCCGTACGGCTGGTCACGCCAGAGCGTCATTAACGCTGGCGGAACGCAGATCCTCAGCAACGCCGCAGTGGCGATCTCCACCGTGTTGAACGGCGGTGAGCAGCACATCAATAACGGCGCAAAATCCTTTGCTGCGCGCCTGCTGGGCGGTACGCAGAATATCGGCAGCGGCGGGCAAGCCTTTGAAACACGCGTCGAGAAAGGGGGGGTACAGAACGTTAATTCGGGCGGTTACACCTACGGTGGGACCATCTCCACTGGCGGCAGACAAAACGTTGCCTCAGGCGGCGTTACTGATTTCACCTTTATTGATGGCGGTTTACAAGTGGTTGACGGAACCTCGATTGTCAGCATCGTGAAAAACGGCGGGCGTCAGGTGATTAACAAAAACGCCAATGCTGAAGTCTCTGTGGTAATTGATGGCGGCATTCAAGAGGTCTTCGGCACTACCACCGGGTCGGAAATCACCAATGCAGAGCAGCGCATCTATGACGGAGGGGCCGCGACCTCTACTGTGCTAAGCGACGGTGCAGTGCAGGGGATTTATGATGGCGCAGTGGTGACCGATACCCGTAACCGCAACAGCATCCAGAACCTCTACAGCGGTGGGCGCGCGGAAAACACCCTGATGGATAATTTTGCGGTGCAGAATATCGCTGCGGGTGCAACGGCGGTGAAAACCTCGATGATCAACTCCAGCCAGCAGAATGTGCGCGGCAGTGCGGTTGATACCGAACTTTCCGCGAACGGCGTGCAGAATATCTACCGGGGCGGGACCGCGACTCGCACGACGCTCTACGAGCGCGGCATCCAGAATATCTACAGCGGGGGTTCATCGGTACTTGCTGTCATCCAGGCTGGCGGGATCCAGAACGTGCTTAACGGAGGGACCTCCATCAGCACCACCATTAACGATGGCGGCACGCAGAACGTAAGCAGCGGCGGGACGGTCATCTCCACTATCATCCGTGAAGGCGGGATCCAGAACGTTAATGACGGCGCGATCGTTATCGACAATATGGTGGTGGGTGATCAGGTGGTCAATCAGGGCGGTACCGTCGCCTCGTCCACCGTCAGCGAAAATGGCACCCAAAGCGTCAGCTTCGGCGGCACGGCTATTGCTACTACTGTTAGCAAAGGCGGCGCCCAGTTCGTTCGCGCCGGGGGCGTGGCGGATCTGACAGCGATTGAGCGCGGCGGCATACTGGCGTTGGAAGATGGCGCAACGGTCACCAATATCAACCTCAATAGCGGCGCAGCGTTGATGGCAGGCACTGACACCTCGCTCACCGGCACCAACGCGCTTGGCAGTTTCTCCATTGCCAATAGTGTTGCGGAAAACGTACTGCTTGAAAATGGCGGCCTACTCTTGGTTGCTGCAGATGGCACTGCCAACAATACCGTAGTAAGCGAGAACGGTACGTTGAGCGTTGCCGAGGGCGGTATGCTGACTGGGGTAACCCAAGTCAACGACGGCGCTACGCTTGCCGGTAACGTTAACAACAGCGGCGAACTGCATATCATCACTGATACCAGCAACAACACCATTAACGCGGCCATTTCCGGCAACGGTACGCTGTATAAAGAAGGTGATAACACGCTGACCCTGAGCGGTGTGCTTGATCAATCTGGGGGTACCTATCTGCAGAGCGGTACCCTGGTGTTCAGCGGGCTGGATGCCGTGACCGACATCATCGCCCAGCGCGGCACCTCACTACAGCTGACCAACGGCACCTCGCTGACCGGGATGATCGACCCGACAGATCTGACCATTGATGCCGGTTCAAATTGGCTGATGACTGCTAACTCCCTGCTCAATAACCTGACACTCGGCGGCTCGATAGATTTCCAGGCACCGACCGGGACCTTCGTTCCGAAAACCCTGACTGTCACCAATCTGGTAGGCAATGGTGGCACCATTACCCTGAACACCCTGTTTAACGGCAATACTGCAGTGAGTGACAGCCTGGTGCTGGACGGCGGTACAGCGACCGGTAATACACAGATCGCCATCCGCAGTCAGGGCGGTCTGGGTGCACGTACTACCGGCAACGGCATTCAGGTGGTGAATGCTATCAACGGTGCGACTACGACCGATGATGCCTTCAGTCTCAGCGGCAGCCTGCAGGCAGGTGCATATAACTACACCCTGCAACAGGGCAGCGCCGACCAAAGCTGGTATCTGACGACTGCTGATGCGGGTAGCAACGAGAACGGCCCGCAGAACTACCGTTCGGCAATGTATCTCTATAACTCCCTCTATGCTCAGGCTATGGACTACGACAGTGCGCTGCTCGGCTCGCTGGATGCACGTCGCTATGCGGCGCGTACCGCAGCCGAAAGTGGTAGCAACATGTGGGCCCGTTTCCAGGCCGGCCAGATGAGCCACGATCACGGCAGCAATGATTTGCGTAGCGGCAACACGCCGGACAGTAAAGGCGGCTATACCTTCCTGCAGATCGGTAGCGATCTGTGGCAGGGATCGGCCTCCACCATGGAATGGACCGTTGGCGTGTACGGTGCGGCGGGACTTTCTGCCGTCGATGTGCAGCGCAACAACAAATCGAAAGCCGGTACGGTACGTGACGACGCTTACAGCGGCGGCCTCTACCTCAACGGTGTGCATGAGAGTGGCTGGTGGATGGATGTGGTAGCCCAGGGGACACGCCACAACTTCGATACCAACCCGCGCGACGGAGATGGCCTGAAAACCCACGGCTGGGGCTACCTTGGCTCCGTCGAAACCGGTTTGCCGTTTGAGATTGGCGGCGGCCTGGTGTTGGAACCGCAGGTCCAGTACCAGTATCGCGGAGTGAACCTTAAAGAGGGTAATGATGACGTTGCAAACGTGCAGTTCGGCGACGGTCACAGCCAGCAAGTACGTGCTGGTTTGCGTCTGGGCAATAACGCGACGCTGAAAGAGACAGGCAAACCCGTACCGGTAAGCTGGTGGGTGCGTCCATCCTTTATCCAGACCTTCGATTCGAAGGGCACGCTGAACGTCAACGTGCCAGGCGTAGCAGGCAGCGAGGTCGCATTTAATCCGGATCAGGACGGGACAGCGGCAGCACTGGATGTCGGTATCGATGGCCAGATCCGCGATAACGTTACCCTCGGTGTGCGGGCAGGCTATACCCGAAGCATCAACGACGCTGGCACCGGCGGTTACGGCGGTCAAATCACGCTGAAAGTCGGATTCTGATCGCCAGGCTGTAACGCGAAAAGCCGCGCCGAAAGGTGCGGCTTTTTTATGCCTGTTTTTTTCAACGCATACGGGAAAGTTGCATTATCACTGTCGCTAAGGCGCAATCGGCGTGGCGGTGATGTTTATGCTGAAATGAAAAAGCGGAAGAAAAACTGAGAGTTACTAAGAATGGTGCGTCCGAATGGACTCGAACCATCGACCCCCACCATGTCAAGGTGGTGCTCTAACCAACTGAGCTACGGACGCACTGAGAAGGAATGGTGCGTTCAATTGGACTCGAACCAACGACCCCCACCATGTCAAGGTGGTGCTCTAACCAACTGAGCTATGAACGCAGTGTTGTGGTTGACAACGGGGACGAATATTAGCGGCAGGTCGGAGAAGTGGCAAGCGGAAAATGGCAAATTTATTCCTGAATTCACGCGATTGCGGAACAACTGAACAAAACGCTGTGAAAGTAGCCGCCAGCTGGCGGCTACAGCCATTTTAACGTGCGGCGCGCTGCAAAATCGTTGCCGAAGGCAGGCGTTGCAGATAGCGCATTCGCAGCATTATCAGGATTGCTGCAGACGTCAGGCCAATAATAAAGCCCATCCAGAAACCGGCCGGGCCCATTCTCCCGACCACGAGATCGGTCAGCGCCAGAATATAGCCAGACGGCAGCCCCAGCACCCAATAGGCGGTAAAGGTGATAAAAAAGATCGAACGCGTATCTTTATAGCCGCGCAGGATACCGCTGCCAATCACCTGAATGGAGTCGGAGATTTGGTAAATCGCCGCCAGCAACATCAGGTGCGAAGCGAGCGTCACCACTTCCGGGTTTTTGTTATAGAGCAGGGCGATTTGTTCGCGCATCAGCACGGTGAAAACCGCCGTCACCGCTGCCATACACACACCGACGATCAACCCGGTGTGCGCCGAGGTCTTGGCATCCAGCGTGGATCCCTGGCCCAAACGGAAGCCCACCCGGATGGTCACCGCTGCGGCCAGTGACATCGGCAGAACAAACATTAGCGAACTGAAGTTAAGTGCAATCTGGTGACCCGCCACATCGACAATGCCCAGCGGTGACACCAACAGGGCCACGACCGCAAACAATGTGACTTCAAAAAACAGGGCCAACGCAATGGGCAACCCCAGTTGCGCAAGACGCTTTAGCACCTCGAAATCGGGTTTAGCGAAACGCTGGGCGTGCTGAATGTCGCGCATGACGCGGGCGCGTTTTACATACATCCGCATGCAGATGAACATCACCCAATAGACCGATGCGGTTGCCACGCCGCAGCCGACGCCGCCCAGTTCCGGCATACCGAAATGACCATAAATAAAGATATAGTTCACCGGGATATTTACCAGCAAGCCGACAAAGCCCATCACCATGCCAGGCTGAGTGCGGGCCAGACCTTCGCACTGGTTGCGCATCACCTGAAAAAAGAGATAGCCAGGCGCCCCCCACATCAACGCGCGTAAAAAACGCACGGCTTTTTCCGCCAGAATCGGGTCGATGTTATGCATCGCATGAATGATATGACCGGCATTCCACAGCACAATCATGATCAACACCGCCACAATGCCCGCCAGCCAGAAACCCTGGCCCACCTGGTGAGCGATGCGATCGCGACGTCCGGAGCCGTTTAACTGGGCAATTACCGGCGTCATTGCCAGCAATAGACCGTGACCGAAGAGAATAGCGGGAAACCAGATAGAGGTACCAATAGCGACAGCGGCCATATCCGTGGCGCTATAGCCACCCGCCATGACTGTATCAACGAAGCCCATTGCAGTCTGGGCGACCTGCGCAACAATGACCGGCAAGGCGAGTGCCAGTAACTGACGCGCTTCTGTAACATACTTCTGCACGAGAACACCTTTATATTGTTTTGTAGTTATAAGAGAGAATGGAACAACCGTTCAGGAAGGAGTTTTTCCTTGTGCTAAAAACGATGCCGCACTGCGATAAATGCGGCATGTGTTCAAATATTACCTGTTAAGCCCCGTTTTTGCCATGTTAACCCTGCATCAACACTCTCTTGCCGCACGCAGACCGTTGTTCATCTTATTGTTATCTGTTCGGGAAAACGCCCGGCGGTGGGATTGAGACTGGCAACGGCAATTTCCACCTGTTATTGTGCGTAAAGAAAACGGTAACGCCGTATGAATGGGAACAGGAGTGGTAGGTATGTTTACTGGTATTGTACAGGGCACGGCAAAACTGGTGTCTATTGATGATAAACCCAATTTCCGCACCCACGTCGTTGAACTTCCTGAGCATATGCTTGATGGCATCGAAACCGGTGCTTCCATCGCGAACAATGGCTGTTGTCTGACCGTAACGGCCATCGACGGCAGTCGTATTAGTTTCGATTTAATGAAAGAAACGTTGCGTATTACCAACCTGGGTGAGCTGGGCGTTGGTGATGAGGTAAACGTGGAGCGCGCGGCGAAATTCAGTGATGAAATTGGCGGACATCTGATGTCCGGCCATATTATGACCACTGCGGAAATCGTCAAAATCCTCACGTCGGAAAATAATCGCCAGATTTGGTTCAAGGTGTCGGATCCGACCTTGATGAAATACATACTCTATAAAGGCTTTATCGGTATTGATGGCATCAGCCTGACGGTGGGGGAAGTAACCAGCAGCCGTTTCTGTGTGCACCTGATCCCGGAGACGTTGCAACGCACCACGCTCGGAGCCAAAAAACTGGGGCATCGTGTCAATATTGAAATTGATCCGCAAACGCAGGCGGTTGTCGATACCGTTGAGCGCGTACTGGCTGCAAAAGAGGCTGCCGCTGTCGCTGCTGTGATTAGCGAAGAGTAATGGCCTCCTGACGGGAAAAATAAAAAAGGCCGCACATTGATAATGCGGCCTTTTTACAAGGGGCTAAGGGATCAGCGCGCCACGCGCAATCCCCGTTCAATACCGCGACTAAATACTACCTGCCAGAGCTGGATATCCCGCGCGCGAAACGCGCCCGCGCAGGCGTTCAAATAGTAGCTGAACATCCGTTTAAACCGTTCGGAGTAGTTATCGGCAATCTCCGGCCATGCGTCAAGGAAACGGGCATACCACGCCATCAGCGTGCGGTCATAATCGGCGCCAAAGTTATGCCAGTCTTCCAGCACGAAATGCGCCTCGCTCGCGTCCGCGATCTGGCGTACGGAAGGCAGGCAACCGTTAGGGAAAATATAACGGTCAATCCATGGATCAACGTTGTGATCGGTACGTTTAGAGCCGATGGTATGCAGCAGGAAAATGCCATCGGGTTTGAGATTACGATCCACCACGCTGAAATAGGTCGCATAGTTTTTCGGCCCGACATGTTCAAACATACCGACAGACACAATGCGATCGAACTGGTCGTTCATGTCGCGGTAATCTTGCAGGCGGATCTCCACATCGAGGCCTTCACACCGCTGTTGCGCCAGTTTTTGTTGCTCGGCGGAAATGGTGACGCCCACCACGCTGACGCCGTAATTTTGCGCCATAAATTGCGCCAGCCCGCCCCATCCACAACCAATATCGAGCACGCGCATCCCGGGTCTTAACTGCAACTTTTCACAGCAAAGCCTCAGTTTAGCCAGTTGCGCGTCCTCAAGGGTGTCGGCCTCTTTCCAGTAGGCGCAAGAGTATTGCATCTGCGGATCCAGCATGCGGGTAAACAAGTCATTACCGAGATCGTAATGCTCTTTACCCACAATCCAGGCCCGTTTCTTACTCTGCAGATTAAATAATCTTGCTCCGGCAATGCGGAGAGTGTCTTTCAGGTGGTGCGGGAGTTGGTTTTCCAGGCCGGCGCGGAGAACTTTGGTGAAGAAGATGTCCAGCCGGTCGCAATCCCACCAGCCATCCATATAACTTTCGCCGAGTCCGAGCGAACCTTCCTGTAAAACGCGTTTGAAAAAATCAGGATTTTTCACCTGAATATCTGAAGCTGCGGGGCCATTAACCTGGATACCGGCGCGGCTCAGTAGCTCGTTTGCTATACGGAACCAATTATCATCCCGTACGCTGACTTCTTCTATACACGATGAACTCATAACTTCTCCATCACTAACCAGTGATCAGAACCTTCAAACAGCGTAGACGCTTTTTCGGGCTTGTGAGAAATCTCACGGTTTTCGCCGTGAGGCTGATATCCGACGTAGAACAGAGGAAGGGAGAACCCTTGCCGAAAGGCCATCCATGGTGAAACGGGCGTAATCCGACGCCCGTTACTACATAATATTTATCGTATTTATAAAACAGCGAAATTTAGTATAGGCTTCAAAATCAGGTGATTCAACAGAAAACTGTTAGCATGCTAATCAGTGACTTAGGGATAATCGCCGCAGCGACTATCCCCGTGAGGATGCTGTTGTGGTGGCCTCTTTCGCATACCTGCGATGCGGTTGCCGTTGCAGACGATATCCCAGCGTCGCCAGCAGTACCATCGACAGCATTACGCTGGTGGTGGTCAGTAGCGGCGTGGCGATAAGCCATGAGACCACCAGGCTTGCGAGGAAGCACAACCCAAGTTGCAGCGTATTTTGCAGCGCGGCGGCACGGCCGGTTGCCTGCGGAAAAGGGCGTAATGCCTGGGCAACCACGATGGGATAAATAGCGCCATTGGCCATTGCCATAACGCAGAACGGGATCAGCAGTGCGGTCAGCGACACGTTCGGCATAAAGCCGACAGCCCAGGTGGTCATCACGCTGAGGGCAAACGCACTTAGCAGCCAGGGAAGCAGTTGTTCGCCTTGCCACTTCTGTAGCGCAGCGCGGCAACCATAACCCCCCACCAAAAATGCAATGGTCTGTGGTACATAGCTCAGGCCGATCGCAGAGGGGCCGTACCCCATCTCATGCAGGATAAACGGTGAGCCGGTCAGCCAGGCGAAGAAACTGGCGGAACAGGCCGCATAGATAATCACATTGCCACGATAGTCGCGGGCGCGCAGCAGATCCATAAATGTCAGCGACTGCTCATCCGGCGCCGTTGCCTCAGCCGACGATTTCAGGCGTAACGCCGGGATCATCAACACCAGCGTAATCACTAGCAGCGTGGCAAAGATTGCCTGCCAATTGAGATGCGCAAGGATCCACGCGCCGAGCAGGGGGGCCAGCGCGGGTGTCAGCCCGACCAGCGGCATAATTGTGGCGAAAATACGGTTAACACGGTGTGACGGGTAATAATCCGTGACCAGCGCCTGCCAGCTTACTGTTGCGGCGCAAACCCCGACGGCCTGTACAAAACGCAGCACCAATAACAGCGTGGCGTCCCGCACCCATACTGTTCCCAGACAGCCCACAGCGAAAATCCCCAGGCCGGTTAACAGAATCGGTTTGCGCCCATAGCGATCCGATAACGGTCCCCACAGCAGTTGTGCAACGGCAAACCCGGCCAGAAACAGGCTCAATGTGGCGCTGACAACAGCGGAGGAGGTCTCTAAATCTTGCTGAATAGCGCTGAACGCGGGCAGGTACATATCGGTGGCTAAAAAGCCCAGCACGCTTAATCCCGCGAGCCAGACTAAAAATCCTTTGCCAGGTTGCATTGTGGTATCTCTTCTTTGTGCAGGTTATCAGGGTTGTCGAGTGTAAGGAGTGCATTCCCCCTTGTGAAACGCTAATATTTGCGAAATGGTTTCAAATTTTTTGCAGGCAGATTATGTGGTCAGAATATTCGCTGGAAGTGGTAGATGCTGTGGCGCGTAACGGCAGTTTTAGCGGCGCGGCTCAGGAGTTGCACCGCGTGCCTTCTGCTGTCAGCTACACCGTGAGGCAACTGGAGGAGTGGCTGGCGGTTCCACTGTTTGAACGGCGTCACCGCGATGTGGAGTTAACGCCCGCTGGCGTCTGGTTTTTGAAAGAAGGGCGTTCTGTTATCAAAAAAATGCAGGTCACCCGTCAACAGTGCCAGCAGATTGCGAATGGCTGGCGCGGGCAACTGGCGATTGCGGTGGACAACATTGTCAGACCCGAACGCACACGACAGCTGATCGTCGATTTTTATCGTCACTTTAGCGATGTGGAACTCCAGGTTTATCAGGAAGTGTTTAACGGCGTCTGGGATGCACTGGCCGACGGGCGTGTTGAACTGGCTATTGGTGCAACGCAGGCTATCCCGGTCGGTGGGCGCTATGCTTTTCGCGATATGGGAATGCTGAGCTGGAAGTGTGTGGTTTCCTGTCGGCATCCGCTGGCGGCGCTGCCGGGCCCATTAAGTGATGAGACGTTGCGTAACTGGCCCTCACTGATACAGGAAGATACATCACGCTCGTTACCGAAGCGCATTACCTGGCTGCTGGATAACCAGAAACGCGTGATGGTACCGGACTGGAAATCATCCGAAGCCTGTCTGTCTGCCGGGTTGTGCGTGGGAATGGTCCCGGCGCATTTTGCCAGGCCCTGGCTCGATCGCGGGGAGTGGGTGGCGCTGGAGCTGGAAAATCCCTTCCCGGATGCCGCTTGTTGCCTGACGTGGCAGCAGAACGAGGCATCACCTGCACTGAACTGGCTTCTTGAGTACCTGGGGGACAGTGAAACGCTGAATCGGGAATGGTTGCGGGAGCCGGAATAAGGGCTCCCGCAAAAGGGGATTAACGGCGGTAGTCGCGGAACGGACCATCGGCGACTGAGCGACGCTCGATCAGACGCGGATGCACTTCAATGGATTGCGACTCTTCGCGTTTATTCACAATACGGTCAAGCAGCATGGTAAACGCAGTTTCACCCAGCGAATCTTTCGGCTGGTGTATTGTGGTCAGTGACGGCGTGAAGAAGCGGGAGTTACGCACATTGTCATACCCGATCACCGAAATATCCTGTGGGACGCGTAATCCCATCTCGTCGGCCGCACACAGCGCACCCATGGCCATAATATCGCCGCCGCAGAAGACGGCTGTCGGGCGATGCGTCTGTGCAAGGATCTGCTGCATGGCGCGATAACCAGACTCAGGTTCAAAGTCGCCCTGGACAATCCAGTTTTCCGGTACGGAAATGGTGGCTTCTTCCATTGCTTTCATAAAGCCGGCGAGACGGCCCGCGCCGGTGTTGCGCTCAAGCGGACCCGGGATCACACCGATATCGCGGTGGCCGCGTTCGATCAGATAACGCCCGGCCATATAACCGCCTTCAAAGGCGTTATCGATCACCGTGTCAGTAAAGTCGGCTTTGGCTTCGCCCCAGTCCATAACGACCATCGGGATATGGCGATACTCTTCCAGCATGCTCAGTAGGGATTCCGGATACTCGGAACACATTACCAGCAGACCATCAACACGCTTTTGCGCCATCATCGACAAGTAAGCGCGCTGTTTTTCCAGGTTATTCCAGGCATTACCAAGAATCAGGGTGTAGCCTTTCTGGAAGCACTTCTTCTCAACAGCCTCAATGATTTCGGCAAAGTAGGCTGCTTCGCTGCTGGTGGCCAGCAGGCCGATCGATTTGGTGTGATTCACCTTCAGGCTGCGCGCCACGGCGCTCGGTGAATAATGTAGCTCTTTGATCGCCGCCCACACAGCATTGCGCGTCTCTTCGGCGACAAAACGTGTTTTGTTAATTACGTGTGATACGGTTGTGGTGGAAACGTTTGCTCGCTTCGCTACGTCTTTGATCGTTGCCATCAGATGTCACTCCAGACCATATCTCAAGCTCCTGATAATACATAAGGTAAACGTTTGCCTTCAATCACCCTGTACCCATGAATGGGGGTGCGGTACGCCGGGAAAAAGACACTGGACGTCAGGAGGGGAGTCAATGGCCGGTACGCTAATAAATTTAGCGTCGAATTTTGTCTGATCTTGAGCAAAAGGGGAAGTGATAAAACATCTGACACGCTAATTCCTGCAAGATTTTTACGTTTATTTGTGCAAAAATGCGCTATCTCACTTTTTGTGTGGAAATTAAAACGGAGAAAATTGATGAGCACCGACCTGAAGTATTCACTGTTCACTACCGTCATCGTGCTGGGTCTGATCGTTTTCGGCGCCCTGACTGCTGCACTGCATTGATTCTGCGCGAGGGGGAACCGGGTTCCCCCTCCGTTTTCATCCCCGCCATTGTTGTCAATTTTGCAATACTCTTTTGTCATTCCGCTAACTGCTGTTTTTTGTGATTGATGTCATACTTTTGACTTCTGCGACAGTGTCCCGAATCGACACGGCTTTTCCGGAGTCAGTTTATGAAAATGAATTTCCCTTTGCTTGCCCTGGCGATTGGCGCCTTTGGCATCGGTACGACCGAGTTCTCCCCGATGGGATTACTGCCGGTGATTGCCCGCGGCGTTGACGTTTCTATCCCGGCGGCGGGGATGCTGATTAGCGCCTATGCTGTCGGCGTAATGGTCGGTGCGCCGTTAATGACCTTACTGCTTTCTCATCGCGGCAGACGCAACGCGCTGATTTTTTTGATGGCGATTTTTACGCTGGGTAATGTGTTGTCGGCGATTGCACCGGATTACGCCACCCTGATGCTGGCGCGTATCGTCACCAGTCTCAATCACGGGGCATTCTTTGGCCTGGGATCGGTGGTTGCTGCAAGCGTTGTTGCCAAAGAAAAACAAGCCAGCGCCGTCGCCACCATGTTTATGGGGCTAACCATCGCCAATATCGGTGGGGTGCCAGCTGCGACCTGGCTGGGTGAAACCATTGGCTGGCGCATGTCGTTTATGGCAACCGCGGCACTGGGCATTGTCGCCATGCTGAGTCTGTTCTTCTCACTGCCGAAAGGCGGCACCGGAGAACGCCCTGAGGTGCGTAAAGAGCTGGCGGTGCTGATGCGCCCGCAGGTCTTGTCTGCACTGCTGACCACAGTATTAGGGGCAGGGGCGATGTTCACGCTGTACACCTACATTTCACCGGTTCTGCGGACAATCACAGATGCGACGCCTGTCTTTATTACGGCAATGCTGGTGCTGATTGGCGTTGGGTTCTCCATCGGCAACTATCTTGGCGGTAAACTGGCGGACCGTTCTGTGACCGGAACACTTAAAGGCTTTTTGGTGCTGTTGATTGCCATCATGCTGGCTATCCCGTTTCTTGCACAAAGCGCGATCGGCGCGGCTATCAGTATGGTGGTCTGGGGCGCAGCGACTTTCGCCGTGGTGCCGCCGTTGCAGATGCGAGTCATGCGCGTGGCACATGAAGCACCGGGTCTGTCCTCTTCCGTGAACATTGGTGCATTTAACCTGGGGAACGCATTGGGTGCCGCAGCCGGTGGGGCAGTCATATCCGGTGGTCTGGGTTATAGCTTTGTGCCGGTGATGGGGGCGATTATCGCCGGTCTTGGCCTGTTGGTGGTGCTCTCTTCGGGCCGTACTCAGCCGGAACGTGCCTGCACAGCAGCAGAATAATAATCAGGAGGGGTTTCCCCCTCCTGGTGAGATTTACGCAGCGAGATTTTTCGCCACAAAGTCCCAGTTTACCAGCGCCCAGAAGTGCTCCAGATAGTTCGGACGGGCGTTACGGTAATCGATGTAATAGGCATGTTCCCAGACATCAACGGTCAGCAACGGCGTGGCATCCGTCGTTAGCGGTGTACCGGCGTTCGATGTTGACACAATTGCCAGTTCGCCATCAGCCTTCTTCACCAGCCATGTCCAGCCCGCACCAAAGTTTTTGACCGCCGCGTCGGTAAACTGCGCTTTGAATTCAGCGAAGCTACCGAATGACTTCGCAATAGCAGAAGCCAGCGCGCCTGTCGGTTCGCCACCTGCGTTCGGGGCGAGACAGTGCCAGTAGAAAGTGTGGTTCCAGACCTGCGCGGCATTGTTAAACACGCCGCCTTCGCTGCTCTTCACGATCGCTTCCAGGGATTTGCCTTCGAAGGCAGTGCCTTTGATCAGGTTATTAAGGTTGGTGACATAGGCCTGATGGTGCTTACCATAGTGGTAGTCCAGTGTTTCAGCCGAGATATGCGGCGCCAGGGCGTCTTTTGCATACGGTAATGCAGGTAATTCGAACGACATTGCTACTCTCCTTCATTATTTTAATACACCCAATAGCCCTACTGAGTGTATGGATAGAGTAGCAAATAGAAAGGGGTGGCAAAAGAGAGAGTTACCTGCCACAGAAGCGGCAGGTAACAGGATTAACGAATGGTTTTCGGTGTAACCACGCGGCGGGCACCGACGTAGTGACGCTGCCAGTAGTCTTCACTGAGCGAGGTAACCTGAATATCCTGGCCGCTGCGCGGTGACTGGATAAACTTGCCGTTACCTACGTAAACACCAACGTGGTCCGCTGTGCCGCGACCCTGGGTGCGGAAAAAGACCAAATCACCGCTTTCCAGTTCTGCGACATTCACCGGCGAGGCATCACGCAGGTGATACATCTCATTTGCCGTACGTGGAATGCGGAATTTCACCAAATCTTTATAGGCGTAATAGACCAGTCCACTGCAGTCGAAACCTGTATTGGGAGAGGTGCCGCCCCAGTGATATGGCTTGCCAATCTGATTCATCAGTTTGGACATGGCGGTTTTCTGCGCTTTTTGGATACGGACTTTGTGCACATCGGCAAGGGCAGCCGTTTTAGTGCTTTTGACTTTAACGCAGTGCGGTTTGTGGCCTTTACGCGGCGTACATTTTTCGGTCCAGGTTACAGCAGCGGTTTTGGTCTGGCTGGATTTATTACGACGCGTAGAGAGTTGGCTGGCTTTACTGCTGGTGGTGACTTTCTTCGTTGCCGGAGATTTTTTGGTCTCCGTCGTTTTTTTGTTCGTTGTTTTGTTCGTTGTTTTGGTTTCTGCGTTGCGACTGTTTTTCTTTGATGTCTTTTGCGATGTGGTTTTTTTCTTACGTTCGGATGCTTTCGCCAGATGCGATTTTTGCACGGCCGACGCTCGCGCCTGTTCAGAGGCGTTAGCCAATGGCGTGAAAGAAAGCGTGGTGAACAACAAAGCACAGAGCGTGATCGAAGATTTTGGTATTCGCGCCACTGAGCAATCCCCTGTTAGAGCAGGCATTTAACAATGCGTGCGTATGATTTCAAAACCCGTCGATTCTAATCCATAAAAAGCACAAAAGTTAAGAGTGTTTTTGCATCTATAGCTGCGTTTCGTTAGCAAGCGCAAAAAAAAGCAGCAAAACGTTTCTATGGCGGTTAAGAGTTAAGCAACCGGCGGAATCTGAATTGTGTTAAGTCACATTTTGGAGGCAACTTTACAGGTATGGACGTAAAATCGTAACCAGTGAACAAAATGTTATTTTCGGTTGGCTCTCTGAACCGTTACACTATCCACCATCTGCCGTAGAAGTTGAAGGAAGCAAGACAATGAGCACTACACTTGAAAAAATCCAGCGCCAGATCGCTGAAAACCCGATTCTGCTGTACATGAAAGGCTCTCCGAAGCTGCCAAGCTGCGGCTTCTCCGCTCAGGCTGTACAGGCGCTGTCTGCCTGTGGTGAACGTTTCGCTTATGTGGATATTCTGCAGAACCCGGATATCCGCGCCGAACTGCCGAAGTATGCGAACTGGCCAACCTTCCCGCAACTGTGGGTGGAAGGTGAACTGGTTGGCGGCTGTGACATCCTGATTGAGATGTATCAACGTGGTGAGTTGCAGACGCTGATCAAAGAAGCGGCCGCTAAGCATAAGGGCGAGCAGGGCGCGGAGTAAGCCGCTCGCGGTTAACGTTGCTAAAAGGGTTCATGTTTCAACATGAACCCTTTTTACTGTCAAAAGGTGTATACCAGCCCTGCGGTCGTTAGCATATTATAACTTTCAATACCGCCACCATTTTTATAGTCTGCATTTATATTTTGACGATAGTTATTAACGTTAACGTCAGTCTTCTTATTTGTCACCCGATTCCAGGTTCCCTCAATATAGAGTTTCATATTCTCCGTGACGTAATAACCTACGCTTGCAGCAAGTGAAAAAAAGTTCTGTTCTCTTGCTTTATCAGTAAACGTCAGGTCTCTGAGATAATGCTCATCATTTCCTGTGGTTCGCGCCCAGGCGCTATATTTAAGTGTTCCGGAAAATTCAATATCGCTATAACGATAGCGTCCGGTCAGACCGACATAGGGGATCTGGTAGTGTTGCTTATAGCCGATATTGATTTCATTGGGATCAAAGGAACCGGTGTGGGCACCATTATTATAGCTGTAGCTTCCACCTCTACTGTGAAAGCTGATGCGGTTCTCCTGATACCCCACCATTATTCCCAGACGCCATCCGGGGGTGTTAAACATCCAGCCTTTTACATTCACATCAAATTGATTGGAAAAGTTAAGTCGCGTGTCAGGGTGCGAGCTGTGATCGGTCCACGAATCCTGCACAGCGTTTTGCCAGTCGTAATCATTCATATGGCTGTTTCCACTGGAAAACGTTGACCAGCCTGATGCGCCTAATGAGAACCACCGCATGGCGTCCCATTCCAGAGCCCCCTGAACGACAGCAGCATTGCGGTAACGCCAGTCGAGTTGGCTAAGTTTTCGCCCACCTTGATTGGGCGAGTAAACCCTTTCATGGGTCAGGCCGCTCAGGGTACCCACATTAATCCCGGCAGAAACCCGATCCCAGTTAAACACGCGATTTTGCATTTCGGCAGACGCCGGAAAAGCCATAGGGATAAAAAACAGAGCAAGAATAATATTGAGCTTGTGCATTATTTCACCTTCATCAAAATATATTAAGCGGGTCTTTCTGTGCTCACCATGAAATAAATTACAAATAACCCATTATTACGCGTTGGGTTAATTCATTCATAATTAATATATGTGTTTTTTACAGCGTTCAGGTGCGCCAAAATATCATCGGCTGCCTTAATAATATTTTTATGCCGCTAAGTGAAATGAGATAATTAATCTGCCAAAGGTGAATGTCGAGTTTTTTCAGGATGTCGGGGGAGGGTTTTGTGGTGTTTTTATCTGTTAATAATGGTTAAGTTGGTAGAAAAAGAATATGAAGGGGGTGTTTAAGAAAACGATATACGTTTATCTAATTTCGATTGACCGCGTTAATAACCGGTCACTGAATGCAACCGGCATAGAATATTTCTGGTATTTATGGTTGAGGATCTTCAGCCAACGGTAATGGCCAACCGCCAAGACGTTTCCAGCGGTTGACTATTTCACAAAACAGGAGGGCGGTTTGGGCGGTGTCATACAGGGCGGAGTGCGCCTGTGTGGCGTCAAAGGCAATGCCCGCAGCGGCACAGGCTTTAGAGAGGACCGTCTGCCCCAGCGCCAGCCCACTCAGTGAAGCGGTATCAAAGGTGACAAACGGATGGAAGGGGTTGCGTTTCAGTGATGCCCGCTCGGCGGCGGCCATCATGAAGCTGTGATCAAAAGTGGCGTTATGGGCCACCATAATCGCGCGGTTACATCCCTGGTCTTTAATGCCCTTACGCACCAATTTAAAAATCGCGTGCAGCGCATCGTGTTCACTCACCGCGCCGCGCAGCGGGTTAGTTGGATCGATACCGTTAAACGCCAGTGCTTCCGGTTGCAGGTTCGCCCCTTCAAATGGCTCAACATGGAAATGCAGCGTACTGTCAGGCATCAACCAGCCTTGTTCGTCCATTTTTAAGGTAATGGCGGCGACTTCCAGTAGCGCGTCGGTTTTGGCGTTAAACCCTGCGGTTTCAACATCGATGACAACAGGGTAAAAGCCGCGAAAACGGTCGCACAGACCAGTAAGTTGAGCGTTATCGGACATCAGGATCTCTTGAGACGGAAAAAGGGCAGCGCATTATGGCAAATTTTAGGAAGGGATGTAAAACAACGGGCGCAAAGCGCGCCCGGCAGCATTAATTGCCTAAACCGTGGCCGGCATCTTTCTCTTCGATCAGCTCGATCTTGTATCCATCCGGATCTTCAACAAAGGCGATAACCGTGGTGCCGCCTTTGACCGGACCTGCTTCACGTGTCACGTTGCCGCCGTTTTTGCGGATCGCTTCACAGGCTTCTGCGGCGTTTGGCACGCTCAGGGCAATGTGACCATAGGCTGTCCCCAGTTCATAGCTGTCCACACCCCAGTTATAGGTCAGCTCAATCACGGCTTCTTCAGTTTCCGGGCCGTAACCCACAAACGCCAGCGAATATTTGTATTCCGGGTTTTCACTGGTACGCAGTAACGTCATGCCCAGCACGTTGGTGTAGAAATCGATGGAGCGTTGCAGGTCGCCGACGCGCAGCATAGTGTGAAGTAAGCGCATAATGTCCTCTTTTTAAATGGTTTACCGTTCCGGTCAGAAACACTGTTTTAGTATAGCGGCGGAAAGCCGCCGCTATCAATGAACAATCAGAGGATCACAGCACGGGGTAATCGGTGTAGCCTTCAGCGCCGCCGCCATAGAAGGTTTCCGGGCGCTGTGGGTTCAGTTCGGCTTTCAGTTGCAGGCGTTTCACCAGATCAGGGTTGGCGATGTAGGCGCGACCAAAGGCGACTGCATCAATCAGACCTTTTCCGATCAGGTCTTCGGCTTTCTCTACGGTGTAAGCGCCAGCGCCGATGATTGGACCGTGGAAGCGTGCGCGCACTTTCTCACGGAATGCATCCGTATAAGGCTGACCGCCAGCCCAGTCTGGTTCGGACATATGCAGGTAGGCGATACCGCGTTTACCCAGTTCTTCAATGAGATACAGCGCATCGGCTTCTTCGTTCGGGCCATTGTCGGTATTCTGGAAAGAACCGATAGGCGAGACACGGATACCAATTCTGTCAGCGCTCCACTCTTTGCTCACGGCATCCACAACTTCCAACACCAGGCGGGCGCGATTTTCCACGCTGCCGCCGTACTGATCTGTACGGTGGTTTGCAGAAGGCGACAGGAACTGATGCAGTAAATAACCATGAGCAGAATGCAGTTCTACAAGGTCAAAACCGGCTTCACGGGCGTTGGCCACAGCCTGACGGAAGTCGTCAACGATCCCCGGGATTTCACTGGTTTCCAGTGCGCGCGGCATAGACGTATCTTCACGCGTTGCATTACCGTTAGCATCGCGCAGCGAAGTGCGAGTCCCGGCACTGATCGCCGATGGCGCAACCGGCGCTTGCCCGCCAGGCTGCAAACTGGTGTGAGAGATACGGCCGGTATGCCACAGTTGTACGGCGATACGACCGTTGTCTCCGTGCACGGCATCCGTGATTTTTTTCCACGCAGCGATTTGCTCCGCGCTATGCAGACCGGGTGCGCCGGCATAGCCTTTTGCCTGGGCTGATATTTGTGTTGCTTCGCTAATGATCAGCCCGGAACTGGCGCGCTGGCGATAATACTCCGCCATCAACGGCGTGGGGATATCGCCGGGTTCGATGCTGCGCAAGCGTGTCAGCGGCGCCATCAGAACACGGTTCGGTGCGGTAATTGCGCCCATTTTCAGCGGCGTGAATAACTTACTGGACATAACAACTCCTGAATAGACCGGTCGACTAGTAAAAGGTGAAATAAAAACGCCCGAGTAACTAAGGCGTCGCAATAATGGTTTTCGCGTGCGCCAGCGCGCTTTCCAGCGGCAGGGCGCTACGGGAAATCTTCGCCTGCAGGTTCGCACCCAGCCAGAGCGAGTACAAGACCTGCGCCTGTGTTAATGCCTCACCAGAAAAGGTCAGGCTTCGCTCGGCACGGCCTTTTTCCAGCGCATCGCTGAGCAGAACGATGATACGGCTTGCGCCTTTATCCATTGCTGTGCGCATATCCTCTGACAGATCACACACCTCCGCAGAAAGCTTCACCGTCAGGCAGCCGCTAATAATGCCCTGCTGACAAAACTGGTTGAGCGTTTCCTGGTAATAGGCCAGCAGCCTGTCGCGATAGTTTCCAGCACCGCTGGCGAAATGGGTGATCAGCCGCTGGTGATAACCCGCATAATGACGCTCAAGCAATGCCACACCGAACGCCTCTTTGGAGCGAAAATAGTGATAGAAAGAGCCTTTCGGCACTTCCGCTGTTTTCAGTAACTCGCTCAGGCCCATGCCGGTAAACCCGCGATGCATACAGAGCCGCTCGCCGGTAGCCAGTAAATGTTCGCGTGTATCGTGTTCGGTATGTCTGTTCATGGCGACAATGTACTAGACCGATTGGTCTGTTGCAAGTAGCAAACAATGCGCTTTTCGGGTTGCGCGTTGCCGGTATGCAGTCTTCAATAGTAGAGATAACGCGTCTATCGCAGGAGAGGACAGTGCCAGAACAACTGGAGTTTTTCCCTATCCAGAGCCCGTGCCGTGGCATCTGCCAGTCGGATGAAAAAGGCTATTGCCGCGGCTGTATGCGCAGCCGTGATGAGCGTTTCCACTGGCAACGAATGACCGATACGCAAAAGCAGGAGGTCCTGCGCCTGTGCCATCAACGCTTTCAGCGCAAAATGCGTGCGAACAAATCCCTTCCGGCAGAAGAACCTCAGCAACCTTCACTGTTTTGACCGACTAAATGCGTATAATCAACGGAAATTACCTTCGAGGAAACCGTTATGGTTCAACGTATTGCCCTTGCGCCGCAAGGTCCGGAGTTCTCCCGTTTTGTCATGGGCTACTGGCGTTTAATGGAGTGGCAGTTCTCTCCCCAACAGCTGGCAAGCTTTATTGAATCCCACCTTGATTTAGGGGTAACCACTGTCGATCACGCTGATATCTATGGCGGCTATCAATGTGAAGCAACATTTGGCGAAGCATTGAAACTTGCGCCGCACTTACGCTCGCGTATGGAGATTGTCAGCAAGTGTGGTATTGCCACCACCGCGAAACCGGAACATGTGATTGGTCATTACATTACCGATCGCGACCATATTATTCGTAGCGCCGAACAGTCGCTGATGAATCTCGCCACGGATTATCTCGACTTGCTCCTGATACATCGCCCGGATCCGTTGATGGATGCCGATGAGGTTGCGGAGGCGTTTTTGACGCTGCATCAAAGCGGAAAAGTCCGCCATTTTGGTGTATCCAATTTTACCCCGGCGCAGTTTTCCCTGTTGCAATCACGCCTGCCGTTTACCCTGGCCACCAACCAGGTTGAAATCTCTCCGGTGCATCAGCCGTTGTTGCTGGACGGCACCCTTGATCAATTGCAACAACTGCGCATCCGCCCTATGGCCTGGTCCTGCCTGGGCGGCGGGCGCTTGTTCAACGATCCTGAATGCCAGACGTTACGGGATGTTCTGGCGACGGTGGCGCAGGAACTGAATGCCGAAACCATCGAGCAGGTGGTGTATGCCTGGGTGATGCGTCTGCCGTCACAACCGTTACCGATTATTGGCTCCGGTAAAATTGAGCGTGTACGCTCTGCGCTGGGGGCTGAGGCGCTGCAGATGACCCGCCAGCAGTGGTTCCGTATCCGCAAAGCTGCGCTGGGCTTTGATGTGCCGTGATGGCTGAAACGGCGACTTTCCGGTGAAATCTTTTACCCTGGTTTAGACTTACAGGGTAAAAGTGAATCAAAGGAGGTCATATGAAGCGTTTTAGTCTGGCCATGTTGGCATTGTTGGTCTGCGCAGGCGCGCAGGCCGCCAGTGAAGAAGTGGATATGCATCTCGTCACTGCTCAGGGCATCGGGCAGTCTATCGGTACGGTGAAGATCAGTGAAACGGACAAAGGTCTGGAATTCGCCCCGGATCTGAAAGCACTACCGCCCGGAGAGCATGGTTTTCATGTCCATGCCAAAGGGAGCTGTGAACCTGCGACAAAAGAGGGGAAACCTTCTGCAGCAGAAGCGGCAGGTGGTCACCTTGACCCTCACCATACCGGCAAGCATGAAGGGCCGGAAGGCGCAGGGCACTTAGGGGATCTCCCGGTGCTGGTGGTGAATAATGAGGGTAAAGCCACGCAGGCAGTGGTGGCTCCAAGGCTGAAAAAGCTGGCTGACGTGAAGGACAAAGCCCTGATGGTGCATGTTGGCGGCGATAATATGTCCGATCAACCGAAACCTTTGGGGGGCGGTGGCGCACGTTTTGCCTGCGGAGTGATTAAGTAAGCGTTCCGGGGGCTGGCGCCTGCTCCAGCTGCGACAATGCGCAATACAAGCGCCAGATAACGGAAGCCAGTTCTCGTGCTGCGGGCTGGTGGTGCGTACCAAGCGCAGCGCAAATCCGTTGCAGCTCTGCCAGCGTGGCGGACAGCGTTCGTTGCTGAACGCCACGCTCACTCATCACATCATTCAGTAAAGCAATGCAGCGATCCCGCACCCGGGTCAGCGGATCGGAACGGCTTTCCCAGTCGCGCAATTGCCATACCACATGCGAGCAGTTCAGTAACACCACACCCCAGCGTAATAACCAGCGACGCGCCAGCGCATCCTGACTATTGCTGAGCCGGCTGATATGGTGATAGACCACTGACTCGAATTCATGCTCGTCCAGATGCGGCATGGCACTAAGCTGATCAACAAAGTTTCGCCGTAACGCGTGGATCTGGCGGCGGCTCTTGCGGGCATCTGAGCCGGGACGCAACACGGCAAATGCCAGCCACGCCAGCGCAACGCCGAGGATCTTCGCCAGGTTGTCATTTAAAAAATCAGCAAAGTCGTACACCGGCGGATTGGTGACGGCAATAAACGATCCCATAAATACGATCAACTGCCCCCACAATCCGGCCAGTTTAGGCATCTGTAATTTCAATAACTGCATTGTGGTAAGAAGAGGGAACAGAAACAGTAAAAAGGACCACAGCTCGCTGACTTGCACCATCAGGCCAAATTTCACGACGAAACTGAACAACGAGAGCAGCAATAAGGTGCGCAACAGTAGTGTCAGCGAGTTAAACGGTGCAGGTGAGACGGAGTAAAGCACACAACTGATAGCCGCCAGCGTCAACGCCGCAGAACCGTATTCCCACTGGGTGGTAATGCTCCACGCGCCAACCAGACCGAGGGCGAAAAACGTCCGGGCTCCGCTCAGCAGCGCCTCGACATTATCTGTGTAGCGCATCAGCCCCGGGCTGCGTGGCGGGGTATAAACGCTGATCGGTGATGCATTCTCCACACGGGCTAACCAGCGGCTACTGAGCAGGTATAGACGGCAAAAATAGCGTAACCGTAGCCAGAATGCCTGGTGGCGGTAATCTGCCGCATCGGTAGGGGCAAGAGGGGCAATAATGCGCGCCACGGTCAGAGCGTCGGTTTGCGGGTGGGACAGCGCAGCTAGCAGTTGCTCCAGCACCGGGCGCAGGTGAGGCGGTGCATCGGGCCAGTTTAACAGCATCCTGCGCAGGCTGGAGATCACACTGGTCATGCGCAGCTGCTGGTGCAATAGCCAGGTCATCAATGTGTTTTGCCGACGAAAGCGGTAATGACTCCAGAACGCCTGAATACGTAGCAAGTTGGTCGTGAGGATCTGGCCTATCACGCTTTCATGGGCGCTACGAATCGCATCGGTGGTTTCCGGTTGCCAGAGCAGACTGGCATGTTCCAGCAGGCGGGCATGCATTTTTTTCAGCGCCGAGAGCAGCGCAGGCCCATCAGCGGTGCCGGGAAGGAGCATCATCATCATGCCGCCGCACAGGATTCCCAGTATCACTTCGCAAACACGCGCCTGCGCGATGTCCCACAGTTCGGTAATGTCGGTAATATTGACCATCGCAAACGCGATGATTGCCGCCGTATAACCCGCCAGTTGAAAAGCATAAGCGACATTATTGGCGAACTGTGCGCAGGCCCAGGTGCAAAGCGCAATCCAGCCGGACATGGTGAACAAAAACAACCATGGATCGTTCAGCGTCTGACCCGCAATCATCAGCGCTGCGCACGCGCCGAGCAGGCTACCGGCAATGCGACCAAGACTTTTGCTGATCACACCACCGACGGTCGGAAAACTCACCACGGCGGCGGAGGTCATGGCCCAGTAGGGTTCATCAAGGTCAAGAAAGTAGGCCACCGTTAGCGCCAGACACATCGCGATACCGTTGCGCAGCGCGTAGCGCCACTGACCTGTCGTGGCTTTTACCCACGGCAGGTTGTGCCAGAGCGCGAAGGAGGATTTCATCAGGGGACGCCTATCGCCACGGTGCAGGTGGTACCGGAAACCAGCGTCAGGTCATCGGACAGTGTATCGAAACGAATGCGTACAGGTACGCGTTGTGCCAGACGTACCCAGGGCACGTTGGGCTTAATATCCGGTACCAGCCCGCTGTCGGTTTCTATGCTCTGATCGTAAATGGCGCGGCCGATACTCTCGACGTGACCCTGTAACGTGGCATTATCGCTGTAAAGCACGATTTTTGCCGGGGCACCGGTATGAATATGGCGTAGTTTGGTCTCTTCAAAATACCCCATCACATAAAACGAGTGGCTATCCACCAGCGCAAATACCGGTTGCCCGGCGGTAGCGTAGTTGCCGTTGCGCGTGGTCAGATTGGTGACCCAGCCATCGACCGGTGCTTTGACTGTGGTCTGCGCAAGCTGCCATTTTGCCTGCGCGAGTTGCGCGTCGGCAGCAGCAACGCTCGCTTGCGCCGCTTTTACACTAATATTGGCAGTATCGAGATCTTCAGCAGAGATGTAGTTTTGCGAAAGGTGGCGGCGGCGGTTGGCTTCGTTATTGGCTTTCGCCTGCTCCGTTTGCGCTTTTGCCAGTTGGGCTTCGGCATTCAGTACCGCAATGCGGTAGGGTGTTTCGTCGATGCGAAAGAGCGTATCGCCCGCTTTTACGGACTGATTATCGCGAACGTTGAGTTCCCTGATACTGCCGGAAACCTGGGGCGTGATGCTGACCTGTTCAGCGCGTACTTTGCCGTCACGGGTCCATGGCGACTGCATATACTCATTCCACATCCACCAGGCGGCGACAATCGCTACGGCCAGCACCGGTAAGGTAGAAAAGTATTTTAGCGATTTCAGACTCATAATTACCCCACAATCAACAGGCCAAGGGAGAGGCTAAGCGCTATAACAAACAGTGAAAGATCCATCAGGATGGGATGCCAGATATCGCCAGCGTAGATCCAGTCGCGCAACAGACGGTGGGCAACAAGCCAAAGCAGAAAGCCCAGCATGACTGCCTTACACAAAGGGGGAAAGTAAATCGAAGCGCCAAAAATCAGGTCCTGCAGGGGTAATTCTGGGGTACTGGAAGTTAACTTCACGCGTTTATGTCCTGTGCGGTCGGGCGAATCGCCGGGCGGGCGGTAGGCGGTAAAAATGACGCCGTGCTAAAGCGGAGGATCCTTAGCGTAAGCCCTGACGAGTGCAGCAATACATTTGTTTTACCAATATAAATACTGCAAACTATTCTAAAATGAGTATAATAACTTAGCAAGCTAATTATAAGGAGATGAAATTGGAATCGCCATTAGGTTCTGATCTGGCACGCTTAGTGCGCGTGTGGCGCGCTTTGATTGACCATCGCCTGAAACCTCTGGAATTAACGCAGACTCACTGGGTAACGCTACATAATATTCATCAGTTGCCGCCCGAGCAGTCGCAAATTCAACTGGCTAAAGCGATTGGCATCGAGCAGCCCTCGCTGGTGCGTACGCTGGACCAACTGGAAGATAAGGGGCTTATTTCCCGCCAGACATGTGCCAACGACCGCCGTGCTAAGCGGATCAAATTGACTGAAAAAGCCGCGCCCATCATAGAAGAGATGGAAACGGTCATCCGGAAAACGCGGGGGGAAATTCTCCAGGGAATTTCGACCGAGGAACTGGATCAGTTAATAAAGATGATCGCCCGACTCGAACACAATATCAACGAACTCCAGTCGCGAGACTGACACTAAAAAGCCTTGCTTTCGCAAGGCTTTTTCATATTGACACGGTTAAACAAACTGCAATGGGTCACACTGCAACCTGACTTAGCGCGGGGAGACGGTCACCTGACGACCATTGCTTGCCAGCACAACGCGCTGACCTGCTGCGAAACGGGAGTTGCCCTGTTTCTGCACGACCATAATGGTGTTGCCGTCATCTTTACGGATTTCCAGTTCTACACCCTGGGTTTTATTCATCGCCCCCTGAACCGACTGGCCCGCTACGCCGCCGGCAACTGCACCTGCTGCTGTCGCCAGAGAACGTCCGGTACCGCCGCCAACGGTGTTTCCGAGGAAGCCGCCCAGCACTGCACCGCCAATTGCGCCGATGACATTGTTATCATCACCGCCCTGAATCTGTACCGGACGTACGTTCACAATGGTGCCGTAAGTGACATTTTGCACTTGTTTGGCTTCGGATGCAGAGTAGACATCACCAGAAAGCGAGTCGTTATTGACGCAGCCAGCCAGGGTAAGACCAATCAGCGAAACTGCCAGTGCACGTAACATCATTTATGAATCTCCTGTTCACCATGAAACGCTCTTATGAGCATCCATCACGGCTAAATTATATGGCATTTTACTCATGCCAGGTCATATCTTCTGCCAAATCCCGGCAAAAATCATAATCTCAGGGAGCTTAACCCGATCTAAACGAAGCGATTATAAGCGTTGGCGATGTTAATTTCACTTAACAGAAATAGACTCGATTGTTAAAAAGTGTTTGTACGCGATGGCTTTACCCCCGGCTTTATGGTGGAGTGTTACCCCTCTGTCATGCATTAAAGGAAGGCGTATGAAATCGGGTCGCTATATTGGAGTGATGTCGGGAACAAGTCTGGATGGTATTGACGTGGTGTTGGCTGCCATCGATGACACGATGGTCGCCCAGCAGGCAAGCCTGACGTTTCCCATTCCGCTGCCGCTGAAAGAGGCGATCCTCAATATCTGCCAGGGGCAGCAGCTTACGCTATCGCAGTTGGGAAGGCTGGACACGCAGTTGGGCACGTTGTTTGCGGATGCCGTGCTGGCGTTGATGGACAGAGAACAATTGCGCCCGGAAGATATCGTCGCCATTGGTTGCCACGGGCAGACCGTCTGGCATGAACCCACCGGCATTGCGCCGCATACGATGCAAATCGGCGATAACAATCAGATAGCTGCGCGGACCGGTGTGACCGTGGTGGGGGATTTCCGCCGTCGTGATATCGCGCTGGGTGGCCAGGGCGCGCCGCTGGTGCCCGCTTTTCACCATGCGCTGCTGGCGCACCCGGTTGAGCGCCGTATGGTGCTCAACATTGGCGGTATCGCAAATCTGTCGTTGCTTATCCCCGGGCAACCCGTGCGGGGGTATGACACCGGACCGGGCAATATGCTGATGGATGCCTGGATTTGGCGGCAGAAAGGCAAACCCTACGATAAAGATGCTCAGTGGGCGTGCGAAGGCAAAGTTATCCTGCCGCTGCTGCAAAACATGCTAAGCGACACGTACTTTGCCGCTCCCGCGCCCAAAAGCACCGGGCGCGAGTATTTCAATTATGGCTGGCTGGAGCGCCATCTGGCGCCTTTCCCGGTGCTCAACGGGAGTGATGTTCAAGCCACGCTGGCAGAGCTGACGGCGGTGACGATTTCTGAGCAAGTTTTACTGAGCGGTGGATGTGAACGGCTGCTTGTCTGCGGCGGTGGCAGCCGCAACCCGTTGGTCATGGCGCGTCTGGCGGGGTTGTTGCCAGGCATTGAAGTCGGTACGACTGATGAGGCCGGGATCAGCGGCGATGATATGGAAGCGCTGGCGTTTGCCTGGCTGGCCTGGCGTACACTGGCGGGGTTGCCCGGTAATTTGCCGTCGGTAACCGGAGCCTCAGCGCCCACGATTTTGGGGGCGATTTTCCCGGCCAACCCGCGCCAGAATCAGAGTTAGCTGAATTCCACATTGCAGGTGCACCGTTAGACTGACGGAGCGTAAGGAGGGTGTTTCGCCCTCCATGACCAGGACAGTCACGGGAACACCTCATGAAAAAATTGTTGATCGCCTGCCTGCCCGCGCTGCTTGCCGGGTGTAGTTATTACCACCAGTTCGTTGAACGCATGCAAACCGATACGCTGGAATACCAGTGTGATGAAAAGCCGCTTACCGTCAAACTTAATCACCCGCGCCAGCAAGTCAGCTTTGTCTGGGAGGATAAGGTTCTGACCCTACAACAAGGATTATCCGCCTCAGGTGCCCGCTATACCGATGGCGTTTACGTGTTCTGGTCGAAAGGGGATACCGCCACGGTCTATAAACGTGACCGTATTGTGCTGAATAACTGCCAGTTACAAAATCCGCGGCGTTGAGATTTTCACAGGGGGGCGCATAATAGCCCTACCTGATGATTACACTCGCTAACGCCATGTCTGATAACGATCAATTGCAGCAAATCGCGCATTTGCGCCGTGAATACACCAAAGGTGGCCTGCGCCGCGGCGACCTTCCCGCTGAACCGCTGAAACTCTTTGAACGCTGGCTGGGCCAGGCCTGCGAAGCACAGCTTGTCGATCCGACCGCGATGGTTGTCGCCACGGTGGATGAAAGCGGGCAACCTTACCAGCGTATTGTGTTGCTCAAGCATTATAATGAAAAAGGGCTGGTGTTCTACACCAACCTCGGTAGCCGTAAAGCGCACCATATCGAACAGAACCCGGCCGTCAGTCTGCTCTTTCCCTGGCACATGCTGGAACGCCAGGTCATGGTCACCGGGAAAGCGGAACGTTTGTCGACGCTGGAGGTGGTGAAATATTTTCACAGCCGCCCGCGCGACAGTCAGATCGGTGCCTGGGTCTCCAAACAGTCCAGTCGGATTTCAGCACGCGGTATCCTGGAAAGTAAGTTCCTTGAACTGAAGCAAAAATTCCAGCAGGGCGAGATCCCATTACCCAGTTTTTGGGGCGGGTATCGCGTGAGCATTGAACAAATGGAGTTCTGGCAGGGCGGTGCAAACCGTCTGCACGATCGTTTTTTGTACCAACGCGAAAATGACGCGTGGAAAATTGATCGTCTCGCTCCGTAATCCCTGAAAAATGTTGCGTTAAGCGCTGGCACTCCGTGTTCCGGCGCTTTATTCTATCTGCCCCCCATGAAGTATCCTTTCGCATCTGGCGAAAAGTCGTGTACCGGCAAAGGTGCAATCCGTTTTATACATGGAGAATTTGATGGCAAGCAGTAACTTGATTAAACAATTGCAAGAGCGGGGCCTTGTGGCTCAGGTGACGGACGAGGAAGCGTTAGCAGAGCGACTGGCGCTGGGCCCGATCGCGCTCTATTGCGGCTTCGATCCTACCGCTGACAGCTTGCATTTGGGGCATCTTGTTCCATTGTTATGCCTGAAACGCTTCCAACAGGCTGGTCACAAACCGGTTGCACTGGTCGGCGGCGCCACTGGGTTGATTGGTGACCCAAGTTTTAAAGCCACCGAGCGTAAACTGAACACTGAAGACACCGTGCAAGAGTGGGTGGATAAGATCCGCAAACAGGTCGCGCCGTTCCTTGACTTCAATTGCGGTGACAACGCCGCTATCGCCGCGAACAACTATGACTGGTTCGGCAATATGAACGTGCTGACCTTCCTGCGTGACATCGGCAAACACTTCTCTGTTAACCAAATGATTAACAAAGAAGCCGTGAAGCAGCGTCTGAACCGCGATGATGTGGGCATTTCGTTTACCGAGTTTTCCTACAACCTCTTGCAGGGTTACGACTTTGCATGCCTGAACAAGCTGCACGGTGTGGTATTGCAGATTGGCGGTTCCGATCAGTGGGGTAACATCACCTCCGGTATCGATCTGACCCGCCGCCTGCATCAGAACCAGGTCTTTGGCTTGACGGTTCCGCTGATCACTAAAGCCGATGGCACCAAATTCGGTAAAACCGAAGGCGGCGCGGTATGGCTGGATCCGAAGAAAACCAGTCCGTACAAGTTCTACCAGTTCTGGATCAACACCGCCGATGCGGATGTCTACCGCTTCCTGAAGTTCTTCACCTTTATGGATATTGAAGAAATTAATGCGCTGGAAGAAGAAGATAAGAACAGCGGCAAAGCGCCGCGCGCGCAATACGTTCTGGCGGAGCAGGTAACCCGGCTGGTGCACGGCGAAGAAGGGCTTATCGCCGCTAAACGTATCACGGAAAGTCTGTTTAATGGTACGTTGAGCGCGCTGAGTGAAGCGGATTTTGAGCAACTGGCGCAGGATGGCGTGCCAATGGTTGAGATGGAGAAAGGCGCGGATCTGATGCAAGCGCTGGTGGATTCTGAATTGCAACCGTCTCGTGGCCAGGCACGTAAAACCATCGCATCCAATGCCGTGACCATTAACGGTGAAAAACAGTCCGATCCGGAATATGTCTTCTCCGACAGCGATCGTCTGTTTGGTCGTTACACGCTGTTGCGTCGCGGTAAGAAGAATTACTGTCTGGTTTGCTGGAAGTAATTTACTACCCCTCTGAGGACGAAGGGAGTGAGAAATCACTCCCTTCTTTTATTGCTCATTCTTGCAAGGCAACAACCATGAAGAATATTCTCGCCATTCAATCGCATGTGGTCTTTGGTCATGCGGGGAACAGTGCTGCTGAATTTCCTATGCGCCGGTTAGGTGCGAATGTCTGGCCGCTGAATACGGTGCAGTTCTCTAACCATACGCAATACGGTAAATGGACCGGCAGTGTGATGCCGCCAGCGCACCTGACGGAGATAGTGCAGGGGCTTGCCGCCATTGACCAGCTACAGCGCTGTGACGCAGTACTGAGCGGTTATCTGGGTTCGGCCGAGCAGGGTGAACATATTCTGGGGATCGTCCGTCAGGTGAAAGCAGCAAATCCCCGGGCGAAATATTTTTGCGATCCGGTGATGGGCCACCCGGAAAAAGGATGTATCGTCGCTCCTGGCGTAGCGGAATTCCATGTGCGCCATGCGCTACCGGCCAGCGATATTATCGCGCCGAATCTGGTTGAGCTGGAGATCCTCTGCGAACACGCCGTCAATAACGTGGAAGAGGCGGTACGGGCTGCTCGTGAATTAATTGCTCAGGGGCCGCAGATTGTGCTGGTGAAACACCTGGCGCGCGCCGGGTTAAGCGCAGATCGTTTTGAAATGCTGCTGGTCACATCAGACGAAGCCTGGCATATCAGCCGACCGCTGGTGGATTTTGGCGCACGGCAGCCGGTGGGCGTTGGTGATGTTACCAGTGGGCTGATGCTGGTGAAATTGTTGCAGGGTGCGACGATTCGCGAGGCGCTGGAGCATGTAACGGCGGCAGTCTACGAAATTATGATCACCACCAAAGCGATGCAGGAGTACGAACTTCAGGTGGTGGCGGCTCAGGATCGGATTGCACACCCCGGGCATCTGTTCAGTGCCACACAGCTATAAAAAAGGCGGGAAACCCCGCCTTTATCTCCGGGTCTGATGACGCGTTCGCCATCAGACCATTGTTAAACCCTTACGCAATCCCTTCCGCCGCCATCGCGGCAGCCACTGCCGGGCGTGCGGCAACGCGCGCCATATAGGCGTCGATGTGCGTCAGTTCAGCCATATTCAGTTTCACCGCGCGCGCCCAGCGCAACACCGTGAACAGATAAGCATCTGCAACGGTAAAGTGTGCCCCGCTGATCCATTCCTGCTGACTCAACGTGTCGTTAACATACTGCAGTTTTTTCTCCAGCAGTGCGCGGACGGTGGGTTTGTACTCTTCCGGTGTACCCGGACGGAAAAGCGGGGTGAAGCCTTTGTGCAGCTCCGTTGCGATAAAGTTGAGCCACTCCAGTGTTTTGTAACGCGGTAAGGTGCCCACGGGTGCCAGCAACTGGCTCTCTGGTGCGTTGTCTGCCACGTATTGCATGATCGCCACGCCTTCTGTGATCAGCGTGCTGTCGTCCAGCAGCAGCGCAGGGACCTGACCTTTCGGGTTGATAGCGAAAAAGTCATCGCCATTCTCAAGGCGTTTTTTCATCAAATCGACGCTGACCAGGGAGACCACTTTCCCGGCTTCGCGCAGGGTGATGTGGGAGGCAAGGGAGCAGGCGCCTGGCTTGTAAAACAGTTTCATTATTCTTTCCTTATGGCTGATTCCGGTCATAGGTTATTACGCAGTGGAATAAAAAAAAAGCCGCTAACCTGCGTTAGCGGCTTTAAATTTCGTGTTCCCCGCGAATGTTAAGCGGTGGCGGTTTCAGTCGCTTTGCTGGCGCTGTCGTCGCTCAGAGTCATGCGGTTAAGCTTCGGCGCTGTCAGGATCATCAGCACGGCAATCACAGCAGTAACGATACCGATTTGCAGGAAGACGCTACCGTAGATGTTCAGTGACATCAGCGGATCGGTAACATTTTCCGGGATGGCCATCTGATTCGCGACATAGCCGGCAATAATGTTCGCACCTGCGGTGGTCAGGAACCAGCTACCCATGATAAAGCCCATCAGACGCTGCGGCACCAGTTGTGCCACCATCGCCAGGCCGAGGCCGGAGATCATCAGCTCACCGATGCTCTGCAGGCCATAGCTTGCAATCAGCCAGCTTACAGACACGATACCCGCGTCGGAGGCGAATTTAGCGCCCAGCGGCAGGATCAGGAACGCGCCAGAGCACAGCACCATGCCGATAGCGAATTTGTACGGCATTGGCAGGGTGTCGCCCATTTTGTTATAGAGGGCGGCCAGGATCGGACTGCCAATAATGATCCAGAATGGGTTCAGCGCCTGGTATTGCTCCGGTTCAAACGCGATGCCGAACAGGGTGTGTTCCACGTTGCGAATAGCGAAGAAGTTCAGCGAGGTCGGCATCTGGCTGTAGAGAACGAAGAAAACAATCGCCTGCAGCATCAGAATAAAGGCAACAATCATTTTGCGACGTGCTGCGCCTTTAAGTACAAAAGTCTCTTTGGCAAAAATGCAGATGATGCCAAGTGCTACGACGCCCAGCACCATGCGTGCGATGCCCTGGTTGTGCAGCAACCAGGTTGCGATCGTCACCAGCACCACGATACCCACGATAGTTGCCAGCAGGTAGCCAACACGCAGCGGTTCGAAGTCCGGTTTAGAGCCGTAGTTTTTCACCCAACGTTTGCAGACGGAGAAGTTAACGATGGTGATCAGCAGGCCAACAACGCTCAGACCAAAGGCGGTGCTCCAGCCAAACTTCGCTGCCAGCCACGGTGTCGCCAGCATCGAGAAGAAGGAACCGACGTTGATGGACATGTAATACATGGTGAATGCACCGTCCAGACGTGGGTCATCTTTTGCATAGCAGGTTGAGAGCAGGGAAGAGGGGTTGGCTTTGAACAGGCCATTACCCACGGCGATAGCCGCCATACCCATGTAAACGATACCTGCATCGTGACCGGACCAGGCAACCAGCGCATAACCCACTGCCAGTACGATGGCGCCCAGCATAATTACGCGTTTGGTACCCAGTACTTTGTCGCCCAGCCAGCCGCCGATGGCGACGAGACCGTACACCAGCGCACTGAAAGAGGAGAACAGGGTGATAGAGTCCGCTTCTGACATACCCAGTTGTTTCACCAGGTAAACGGCCATGATCCCTTGCAGGCCGTAATAACCAAAACGTTCCCATAATTCGATGGAGAAGATGAGATAGAACGCCTTCGGTTGTTTAAAAGCGTTCAAACTGACGCTTTCGGTTGGTTTGTTTGCAGTCGACACATATACCTCTTTTTTTACATCCCATATTAACGGGGGTGTTCGGCGCGCAATGACCAGAGTTCATCACGCTTATAGTTATATTGGGAGGGGAAACGGCGGGTAATGTTCACTATCCTGCGCTTTCAGGCAAGTCCTTTGACATATTCTGTTACATAGATCCATATCGTTACATTGCTCGGCTATTTTAATTGTTATTCAGAGTTAAATTTCACCATCTCAGTAAACATGGTTTTTTCCTCTGCATTCAAGCGTCGCTATCTGGGTTTAAGGTATATATTCTGCTGTTTTGCTAATAATGTAGTGTATTGGACTGCTTTATAAAATGTATCTGGTTTTATCTATGGTGAGTGGCTGTTTAAACTTTGTTCTGTGGTCGAAGTGTGTTGGCGAAGATACGCTTTTTTAACAAGGTATTAGCAATGTTACGATTATCACAGGGCGGTAGGATTTTTTTCATCTAAAAAAAGGATTACCCTCATTAAATACGAATAAGGGGAGAATTATCTGCATTCACACGACGTGTTTCCGGATAATCCTCGACAAAAAAGAACTTTCAAAGATGTGAAAGTCGTCACGTCGATGAGCGATGTAAAATCAGCACGTTCAGGCGCATTTTTGCCGGCAGGTGACCTGCAGCGAACCAAAATGTCGTACTTTTAATGATTATGCCGCGCTTTGTTCATGACAGCGTGCGGTTGCGCTGTCAGACTTCTGTCTGGCCTTTTATTCGGAGTTAAAAGATGAATTTTCACCCATGGCTCAATGCATTGCATATTATTGCGGCGATTGTCTGGATTGGCGGAATATTGGTGATGGCAGTGGTGGCAAGCTGGAGCGCCGCACAGAAGGATGTCACCACGGTTTCAGGCCTGCTCAGGGACGTGCGTAGCTGGAGTCGTCGCGTGACGACGCCCGCGATGTTGTTACTGTGGGTAGCCGGGATAGTAATGATTGTGGCACACGGTCAGTTGCCGCATATGTGGCTGGTATTAAAGCTGGTGCTGGTGGTTCTGCTTTCCGGCCTGCACGGTTTTCTCTCTGCCACGTTGCGCCGTATGGCGGCAGGCGAAGCAGTAAAGGGCACCGGGATGATAACAAAAGCCACCGCACTGACGATCAGTGCGGTGGCGTTGATTATTCTGCTGGCCGTGATGCGCCCGTTCTGAGAATGCTCAGTCCGTTTTGTCGCCGTATTCGCACAGATCTTCGATAATGCAGGAGCCGCAACGCGGTTTACGGGCGATGCAGGTGTATCGCCCGTGCAGGATTAGCCAGTGATGGCAATCGACCTTAAACTCTGCCGGTACAACCTTCAGCAGCTTCTCTTCTACCTGCTCCACATTTTTGCCAGGTGCAAACCCGGTGCGGTTGGCGACGCGAAAAATATGGGTATCTACGGCGATCGTCGGCCAGCCGAAGGCAGTATTCAGTACTACGTTTGCCGTTTTGCGCCCGACGCCTGGTAATGCCTCCAGTGCTGCCCGATCTTCCGGAACTTCGCCACCGTGTTGTTCCAGCAAAATGCGGCAGGTCTTGATGACATTTTCTGCTTTGCTGTTAAACAGACCAATAGTCTTGATGTACTGCTTCACGCCTTCCACACCTAACTCCAGCATGGCTTTCGGGGTATTTGCAACCGGGTAGAGTAAGGCGGTGGCTTTATTCACGCTGACGTCGGTTGCCTGCGCGGAGAGCAGCACCGCGATCAGCAGTTCGAACGGAGAGTTAAAATGCAATTCCGTGGTGGGGTGCGGGTTGTTTTCCCGTAAACGGGAAAGTATTTCCAGCCGTTTTGCTTTGTTCATTATGCCTTCCCGGGCGACGCCTGCGGCTCTTTACTGGCGACGGCCATTGCCTCGCGCCGTTTTTTCATTTTTTGATCAATCAAATACTTCACTGCCAGCATCATACCCAGACCAATAAACGCGCCTGGGGGCAGCATCGCCAGTAAAAAGGGCGAATCGGTGTGGAACACTTCAATGCGCAGTACCTTTGCCCAACTGCCCAGCAACCCATCGGCACCGTCGAACAGCGTGCCGTTGCCAAGGATCTCACGCAGGGAGCCCAGCACAAACATGGCGCTGGTCGCGCCCATGCCAATAGAAAAACCGTCCAGTGCTGACAGCGCCGGGCCTTTTTTGGCAGCGAAAGCTTCCGCACGCCCAACAACAATACAGTTGGTGACAATCAGCGGAATAAAGATCCCCAGCGACTGATAGAGACCAAACGCATAGGCGTTGATCAGCATCTGCACCGCACTCACTACTGAGGCGATAATCATCACATAAATGGGAATACGGATCTCATCCGGCGTCCAGCGGCGCAGGGAAGAGATAAACAGGTTGGTGAGGGTCAGCACCAGCGTGGTTGCCAGCCCCAAACCAAGGGCGTTGGTTGCAGTAGAGGTGACCGCCAGCAGGGGGCACATCCCCAACAACTGAACCAGTGCGGAGTTGTTCTTCCACAATCCCTGGACGATAACGTCTTTGACTTCGCTCATGGTTTACTCTCCACAAACCGGCAAATGGGGTAGCTGCTCAGGGAGCGTCTTTGCGTACAGGCCGGTACGTTTTACCGCGTTAACAACCGCGCGCGGGGTGATGGTGGCACCGGTAAACTGGTCGAAATCACCACCGTCCTTTTTCACCGCAAAATGGCTGTCGGCAGCGCCGTCTATTGTCTTCCCGGAAAAGTGGGTGATCCAGTCGGAAATACGCCGTTCAATTTTATCGCCAAGTCCCGGTGTTTCGTGGTGCTCGGTGACGCGAACGCCCAGAATAGTGCCATTAAAATCCGCACCAACCAGCAACTGAATAGCGCCGGAATAGCCGTCCGGCGCTGTGGCTTCAATAATCGCCCCTACCGGTTGTTCATCTTTTTTAGCGATCCAAAGATGATGCTGGCCTTTACCCAGCGCGGGGTCGCTCACCAGATAACAGCTCTGTTGCAGCGCATTATTATAGCTATCGTCAGCGATAACCTGATCAAACAGTGCTTTCTGCTGTATCGCTGCCTGCCCGGCAATGGTGGTTTTGGTCATCTGATCGATGGCAGCCGTCAGCCCCGTAGAACCGGCGGCGAACAACGCCAACGTCAGGCCATGTTTGCGCATTGTTTTTAGCATACCGGCTCCTTAGCGATGCCCGTACACGCGTGGACGCGTGTAGTAGTCAATCAACGGCACGGTAATGTTGGCCAGCAACACCGCAAACGCCACACCGTCCGGATAGCCGCCAAAACTGCGAATCAACCATACCAGCAGACCAGCCAGTGCACCAAAAATCAGGCGGCCTTTGTTGGTGGTGGAGGCGGTCACCGGATCGGTAAGAATAAAGAACGCTCCCAGCATCGTTGCACCGGAGAGCAAATGAAGTTGTGGCGCGGCCAACGACGCAGGCGAAAAGATCCACCCCAGCGTGGCGCAGAGGGCCAGCGTGACGAGAAAACTGACCGGAATATGCCAGCGAATGGTTTTTTGCCACAGCAGGAACACGCCGCCTGCCAGATAACCGAGGTTCACCCACTGCCAGCCTGCGCCTGCAAGCACGCCGCTGTAAATCGGATATTGCAGGATCTGCTCAACGCTGTGACCGGCATGCAAAGACGTTTTGAAGGTATCAAGTGGTGTCGCCTGGCTTATGCCATCAATACCGATACGCAGGTTTTCCATGGTTGCACCCGTGGCGGTATGCCCGGTGAAAATCATCTGCATGGCATCGAAAAAACCGGGCGCGGTACGAGCGATGTCGTACGGCGGCAACCAACTGGTCATTTGCACCGGGAAAGAGATCAGCAGCACCACATAACCAATCATCGCCGGGTTAAACGGGTTATGTCCCAATCCACCATAGAGTTGCTTGGCGATGATCACCGCGAAAACGGTACCCAGCACCACCATCCACCAGGGGGCAAGAGACGGAATACTGATAGCAAGCAGAAGCCCGGTCAGCAGGGCGGAGTTGTCTGCCAGAATCTGACCGACGCGCTGTTTGCGTAACCGCAGTACCAGCGCTTCTGCCGCCAGCGCGCTGACGATGGCGAGGACGATTTGTACCCCTGTTCCCCAGCCGAAAAACCATAATTGCGCCGCAATGCCGGGCAGTGTCGCCAGCGTGACCAGCAGCATAATGCGTGAGGTCTGACGCTGGTTATGGGTATAGGGGGAACTTGCGATTCTGAAAACCATTTAATCCTCGTTGACAGCTTGTTGCGCACGCTTCTTCGCCTGAACCCGGGCAATGGCGGCGGCAACCGCGGCTTTGCGTGGGTCATCATTGGCTGCCTGCGGCACGGCGGCCTGCGACTGGGCTAATTTACGTGCTTTGGCACGGGCGATGGCTGCTTCCACTGCGGCTTTGCGCGGATCGACTGGCACATCAGACACCCCAGGTTCTTCTGCGATGGCCGGTTGTGGCTCATTGGTTCCACTTTGCGCCAGTTTGCGTGCCTTGGCGCGGGCGATGGCTGCTTCCACTGCGGCTTTGCGTGGATCGACTGGCACATCAGACATCACAGGTTTTTCTGCGATGGCCGGTTGTGGCTCATTGGTTCCACTTTGCGCCAGTTTGCGTGCCTTGGCGCGGGCAATGGCTGCTTCCACTGCGGCTTTGCGCGGATCAACGGGGGCATCAGTCGCCGCAGGGTGCTCCTGCTCTGTGCGCTGTGCTTTTTCAGCCTGGCGTGCACGTGCCTGCGCTTTTCGCGCTTCGCGGGCGGCGATCATTGCGCTGTTATCCGGCTGTTCGCCCGGCTGAATCACGACAGGTTTTGTGGCGGCAGCCTGTTTTTCACGGACGCGCGCCAGAGCAGCATCAATTGCCTGCTGATCTTTCGCACCCGGTTGCACGGCGGCTTGTTTGTGGCGTTCGAGGCGCGCGAGTTTGTCGCGCTCCAGCCGTGCCTGGCGGGCTTCAAAGCGTGCTTTGGCTTCAGCGTTGCGTCGTTCTTCCTCGGCGATGGCGGCGATCTCCGCCTTTTCCTGACGGAAATATTGCACCAGAGGGATATTACTCGGGCAGACCCAGGCGCACGCACCGCACTCAATACAGTCGGAAAGATGATGTGCGGTGGCTTTATCGTGCTGTTGACCTTTGCTGAACCAGTAGAGTTGCTGTGGCAGCAAATCCGCCGGGCAGGCATCAGCGCAGGCGCTGCAACGGATACACCCTTTCTCTTCTTGCGACTCACCCATTTCGCTTGCGGAGGGCGCCAGCAGGCAGTTTGTTATCTTAACGACCGGCACATCAAGCCACGGCAGGGTGAAGCCCATCAGCGGCCCGCCCATAATCACCAACTGCTCGGCAGAGGGGCAGAAACCCGCGACATCGAGCAGGTGGCGAACAGGTGTACCAAGGCGCGCCCAGACGTTACCCGGACGGGTGATCGCTTCGCCGGTTAAGGTCACTACGCGTTCGGTCAGCGGTTCGCCGTCGATGATGGCGCGTTTCACCGCATACGCTGTCCCGACGTTTTGCATCAGAATGCCAATATCGGAAGAGCGACCACCGTGCGGCACCTGCTTACCGGTAAGGATTTGCGTTAACTGTTTAGCACCGCCGGACGGGTATTTGGTAGGGATCACTTTCAGCTGGATATCGTGACTGCCCGCCAGTACCGCACGCATCATCGATATGGCCTGCGGCTTATTATCTTCGATGCCAATAAGTGTCTGACGCGGCTGAAGAATGTGCGCCAGGATACGCACGCCTTCCATAATTTGTGCTGCACAATCCTGCATCAGGCGATCGTCCGCTGTGATGTAAGGTTCGCACTCAGCAGCATTAATTATCAGCGTGTCAATTTTATCGCCTCCGCCCTGGAGCTTGGCACCGGTCGGGAAACCTGCACCACCCAGACCGGCGACACCGAACTGGTGAATACGCGTAATTAACGCGTCGCGGCTATGGGAACGGTAATCCTGCCAGCCATCGCGATCGATCCAGCGATCTTCACCATCGGCGTCAATGATCACGCTCATTTCCGGCAGTGCGGAAGGGTGCGCTGTCGAATGTGGCGCAATAGCGGTAATCACACCGGACGTCGGCGCGTGTACGGGCAGCATGCGCCCGCGACCACGGGTCAGCGGCTGACCGCGCAGAACAGTGTCGCCCACGTTTACGCATAGCTCGCCTTCAGCGCCGATATGCTGTTTCAAGGGGATGACAAAACGGTTCGCCAGCGGTATCTGGCGCAGCGGTGTTCCGTTTGATTGGGTTTTCATTTCAGGCGGATGAATACCGCCGTGAAAATCCCACAGTTTCTCTTTTCGGAAAGCGGAAAATAACTTAAGCATGTTGTTCCACGGCAATAGTGCGCACAGGAATGGTCTGCAAATCCCATTTCCAGTTACGGGTGGTCGCTTCTACCGGACGCAGTTCAATACACTGTGTCGGGCACGGATCCACACAAAGATTGCAACCGGTGCAAAGATCGCTCACCACCGTATGCATGGCGCGGGTTGCGCCAACGATGGCATCCACCGGGCAAGCCTGAATACATTTGGTGCAGCCAATGCAATTGTTTTCATCAATGATAGCCAGCATGCGCACGGGTTCCCTGGCCTCGGCATCGCCATCAATTGGTTGCGGATCGACATTCAACAGGGTGGCGATTTTGAGCATCACGGCTTCGCCGCCAGGGGCGCAGCGGTTAATTTTTTCGCCTTGTTTGCCAACGGCTTCAGCGTAAGGGCGACAGCCAGGATAGCCGCACTGCCCGCACTGGCTTTGCGGCAATAACTCATCAATTCTTTCAACGACCGGATCGTCTTCCACCGCAAATCGGCGGGAGGCGTAACCGAGAATAAGGCCGAATAACAACCCGAGCGCGCTCAGGGCTGCAACGGCTATCCAAATCGCACTCATTACAGTTTCACCAGACCACTAAAGCCCATAAAGGCCAGAGACATTAAGCCCGCAGTGATTAACGCAATCGCATTGCCGCGAAAAGGGGCGGGCACATCTGCAACGGCCAGGCGTTCGCGGATCGCCGCAAACAACACCATAACCAGAGAGAACCCTACCGCAGCAGCGAAACCATATAACGCCGATTGCATGAAATTGTGCCCAAGGTTGATATTGAGCAGGGCCACACCCAGCACCGCACAGTTGGTGGTGATCAGCGGCAGGAAGATACCCAGCAGGCGATAGAGCGCCGGGCTGGTTTTGCGCACCACCATTTCGGTAAACTGCACCACCACGGCGATAATCAGAATAAACGCCAGCGTGCGCAGATAGACTAAATCCAGCGGGATCAACACCCAAGTATCGATGAGCCAGGCGCAGACGGAGGCCAGCGTCATCACGAAAGTGGTCGCCAGTCCCATGCCCATCGCGCTTTCCAGTTTTTTGGATACGCCCATAAACGGACACAAGCCAAGAAACTTCACCAGTACGAAGTTATTGACCAGTACCGTTCCGATAAATAGCAGCAGATAGTCTGTCATGATGTGGCCTGAAATAAAAAAAGCCGCCTATTATCGGTCAAACAGCACCGGGCGACAACAGGATAACTGTAAGGTTATTACGGGTTAATAAAGGTCTTCTTAACGCGCGTGGAGCGCTTGAAATAGGGCACCATTAACGCAGCGGCAAGCAGCGGAAACAGCAACTGGCGTAAGGCCAGTTCGTCGGAAACCGGTGCAAAAGCAAAGGCTTTCACCGCCAGCAAGACGGAAATCAGCAACCAGACGATATAATGCTTCGGTACGCTACGGCGGCGTTTAAAAAAGGCAATCACCAGCCAGAAGGTGTAGTACCAGATACCCAGCGCGCAGGCGAACGACACAAACCACAGCAGTGTGTCGCGAAAGGGCATCGTACCGAGCATGGTGACGGTTTGCGGCGTCAATAATGCCGTTCCGTACATTAATAACGCCAGCGACGTGCTGAACAATACCACCAGCAACCAGGCCAGAGGGCCAAGCAACCAGCCGCCGATTCTTTCTGCGGAGAGTGTTGTCATATTGCATTCCTCGCTCAGGCATTATTGCGATAGGTTTATTGCGCCGGGCGAGGAGTATAAAGCATTACACGCTGATTGCCAGTGGCGTTATTGCACGTAATGCCATACGGATTTAGGAACGCATCCAATGTCAAACAGACGGCCACCGGAGACCAGCTCAGCGCGACGATGATCGGCTGCGCGGTACATATTGATGATCTCTTCGTTATCGCTCAAGGTGTAGTTAAGGTGATCAAACAATTTTTCCAGACTTTCAAGCGAACTGATTTTGCGAAATTTTAATAAATAGTCCTGGACGGTCATGTTGAGGGTTATCCATATAATCAAAGAGGCAGAAATACAGGTGTGTATAATTCGTTCGAATAATAAACATTATTAACAGGACGTAAATAGTCGCTGATTGTTCTGCCATTAAATTAAGAGTTTTCTTTCCGGATGAAACCGGGCGCCAGAACAGCGCCCGGTAGAAGAGTAACGATCTTCACCATGACTGGCAATAAACATCTGCTTGTTTATTTACTCGCCGTAAGGGATGCACTGCACGCTATTTTTTCTGCGCAACGATGCTTTGTTCCGGCGGCTGGTAATTATCAATATGGCTGGCGAAAACCAACAGTATGGTTGATACGCCGAGCACAACCCAGCCCATTAATTCAATGATCCGATTGAAGATTGCGGCCATACTTCTACTACTCCCTGATGTTAGCCCACGCATGTTACTGATACCGCCCGTTAGCGGCAAGGCGTTGATCGGGGATTTAAGCAGATTCCAGGCCAGGAAACCAGGGCTGAACGATGTTTATTTATACGATTTGCCCGGCAATAACTGAACAGGTTGTCGCAACGAGGCTGATAGTGTGAAATAGCTCATCCAACGAGGAGAGGCCGCAATATGAGTGATAATATCCGTGTCGGATTAATCGGTTATGGCTATGCCAGTAAAACCTTCCACGCGCCGCTGATTGCCGGAACAGCAGGGATGGAGCTGGCGGCCATTTCCAGCAGTGATGAAGCGAAAGTGAAAGCGGATTGGCCTGCGGTGCCGGTTGTTTCGGAACCTAAACACCTGTTTAACGATCCGCAAATCGATTTGATTGTTATCCCGACCCCCAACGATACACACTTCCCACTGGCGAAAGCGGCGCTGGAGGCTGGTAAACATGTTGTGGTGGATAAACCTTTCACTGTGACGTTGTCACAGGCACGTGAACTGGATGCGCTGGCGCGCAGTCTTGGTCGTGTGCTATCGGTGTTCCATAACCGTCGTTGGGACAGCGATTTCCTGACGCTAAAAGCGCTGCTTGCTGACGGTACGCTTGGTGAAGTGGCTTATTTCGAATCCCATTTCGACCGCTACCGCCCGCAGGTGCGCAATCGCTGGCGCGAACAGGGCGGTCCGGGCAGCGGGATCTGGTACGACTTAGCACCGCACCTGCTCGATCAGGCGGTTAACTTGTTTGGTCTGCCGGTTTCCATGACGGTCGATTTGGCGCAGTTACGCCCCGGAGCCCAGTCAACCGACTATTTCCATGCGGTGCTCTCGTACCCGCAGCGTCGGGTAATACTGCACGGTACCCTTCTGGCGGCGGCTGAATCTGCCCGCTATATCGTGCACGGCAGCCGCGGCAGTTATGTGAAATACGGTCTCGACCCACAGGAGGAGTGCCTGAAAAGCGGTGCGCGCCTGCCGCAGGCGGACTGGGGCTATGACATGCGGGATGGGGTGCTGACTCGCGTGGAAGGCGAAGAGCGTCAGGAAGAGAACTGGCTCACGCTGCCGGGGAATTACCCTGCTTATTATGCTGCGATCCGCGATGCGCTGAACGGTGTCGGTGAAAACCCGGTTCCGGCCAGCCAGGCTATCCGGATCATGGAGCTGATCGAACTGGGTATTGAGTCGGCGAAACACCGTGCCACGCTGAGTCTCACCTGAGGATGAACCGCTCACGCAAGGACGTGAGCGGTTTTTTATTACGCAGTAGCGACTTTATCGCGAATCGTCTGTTTCTCGCTGTCGCTGAGAAACGCCATCTCCAGCCCGTTGATTTGCGCCTGGCGGATCTGGTCGCGGCTCAGCCCTGCAGCCGGGGCGGCCACATTATATTCGTGACCAATTTCCACGCCCTGAACCGCAGGATCGTCAGTGTTGATGCTGGCCAGAATTCCGTGCTCAAGGAATGTCTTCAGCGGATGACGCGCCAGCGACGCGACGGTGCTGGTCTGAATATTCGACGTTAGGCAGGATTCGATGCCGATTCGCTGCTCCGCAAGGAAATCCATCAGCGCGGGATCTTCAATGGCTTTTACGCCATGCCCGATGCGTACCGCGCCCAGTTCACGGATCGCCTGCCAGATGCTCTCTGGACCCGCAGCTTCGCCTGCATGAACGGTAATACGCCAGCCCGCATCGCGCGCGCGGTTAAAGTGAGGTAGAAACAGGCTCCCCGGGAAGCCCAGTTCGTCGCCGGCCAGATCCAGTGCAGTGATGCTGTCCCGATGGGCCAGCAGCGCTTCCAGTTCCTGCAAACAGGCGGCTTCGCCAAAGGTGCGGCTCATAATGCCAATTAAACGCGCCTCAACATTAAAGTCGCGACTGCCTTCGCGGATCCCGGCAATCACCGATTCCACTACGCCCGCCACTGGCAGGTTATGGGTCATGGCCATATAACCCGGCGAGAAGCGGAGTTCGACATAGTGCAGGCCGTTTTGCGCGGCATCCTGCATATTTTCATACGCAACGCGGCGGCAGGCATCCAGCGATGCCAGTACTTTTACACCCCAGTCGAGTTTGGCCAGAAAACTCACCAGATCCGGTTCATTCGAGGTGACCTGAACATGCGGGCGCAGGGTGTCGAGCGTCCCGGCGGGGAGCGTTAAATTGAACTGGCGGCCAAGATCCAGAATGGTTTGGGCACGGATGTTGCCGTCAAGGTGGCGATGAATATCGGTTAGTGGCAGGTTGGGATCTATCATGGTCGCACTCTTATTTTTGATAAAGTGCAGACCATTATAAGAAGAAAAGGCGGTGAAAAGCTATGTTGCGCAACCAGCAAAGCGCAATTGCGTCATTATTCTCTGGTCAGGTACAGCGTTCGCAGCAATGAATCCGGCCATGCAGCATATCTGTTTGGCCGTAAGCCCTGGCGTGAAAGCACAGCCTTATGGGATAAAAAAAGCCCCTCCGCAGAGGGGCTTTTCAGATTATTGCTGCGGAACCGCCGGTGTCAGCGGTGGGGTTTCATCCGGCTGTTCCTGCTGTTGCAGTGACGGCAAGCCGAACATACCGACAAACTGCTCAAGCGGCATTTTTTCTCCGTTCAGCGTGACCTGGCCATTGGCATATTGCAGGCTGGCAAGGATGGTGTTGTTCTCAAGCGTGGTAATGCGGAACATCTGCCCCATTGCGGCAAGGCCTTTCACCTGCTGGTTCGCCAGCTTCGCCGCATCTTCCTGCTGATAACCTTCCAGTTTCGCAACCTGCGTCATAAACTCGGTGGCCATATCCACCGGAATAGTCAGCTTGCTGTCGAGAGATTTCACATTCCGGTCGACTTCTTCCGCCAGCGTTTGCGGTGCTGCGGTCACGCTAGCAGGATCTTTCAGGAACAATGAAAGGTTAAACGTGGTTTCACCTTTGGCATTTTTCCAGCTCAGCGGTGCAATGGTAATGACCGGTTCGCCTTTCAGCAGCAATGGTACGGCGCTCAGGAAGGCCTCAGTGGCTTTTTGCTGATACAGTTCCGGGTTCTGCATCACATCCGGTTGCGCCATCAGGGCGCGGGTTTGCGCATTATACTGCTGGCTAAACTGATGCCATGCCTGACCATCAATCTGGCCCACTTTCAATGTCAGGTTGCCGCTGCCCAGATCCTGCCCCTGAACTTTCAGGCTATTCAGCGTGTAGTCCAGCTGGCTGTTAATGGTTTTTTTGTCCGCCGCGACGTCAGATTTTGCGTTGATATTCATCCCGTCCAGCACCGCCATTTCTTTATTCTCAATGGCGATGGCGAGCTTATCGAGGCTCAGTTTCTGGCTTCCCACGCGCTCTTCGAAGCTGGCCAGTTCGCTGGAACCGTCGGTTTTAAGGTTGTTGAACGACAACTGTACTTTCTGACCGTATTCATTGACGGCATTCACCAGGCCGCTTTCAGCGGAGCCGCTCAACGAAATGGCATTGCCGTCTTTATCGGCGGTGAGGCGGAACTCGCCACCACTGAAGGCCACGGTCTCGCCGTCTTTTTCTGAGTTAAGCGGGCGCAGGCTGATATCGCTGCGGGTATCCCCGCTGTAACCAATTCGCGTATCGGCAGTAAAAGGCGATTCGCCCTTCGCAATCTCGAACAGCGCTTTGGTCACGTCATTATTAACAAGTTCGGTATGAACAGACGCCATTGATGGCATCAGATTGAATGACTTTAGCTGCGCCAGCGGCAGTGGACCGTGATCCACAACTTCATGCAGCACAACGCTTTGACCCGGTTTCAGCCACGGGTTTTCGCTGCCGTCTACCGGCTTGATTTGCAGATTGAACTGGCTGGAGAAGAGACCGCGGCGATAATCCTGCGCCAGCAATTCGACATTGGCTTCCGGTGCGTTGCGCTTAATTTGCGCATTTGCCTCACTGACCATATCGGCCAGACGGCCTTCAAGTTGTTTCCCTGTGTACCAGGCGCCTGCGGTCCAGACGACACCCAGTGCAACGATCACTCCTGCGGCAACCAGCGTTTTTTTCATAGTGTTTATCCATAAAAAATGAAACCAGGCGGTGTAAACCGCCTGGACTGTTGAGTTAGTTACCCCAAGCTTAGCAATCCTTGCTAAAAAATACAGTAACTTAGTTTTACTTATTAAACACGCGCGCCAGTCGGCCCGTACCGCTTGCTGTCACCGCTGTTTCGTCTGCAGCAATAAACGCGGATTCGCCCGGTTTCAACACCAGACGCTCTGCGCCCTTGCTCAGCACCGCTTCGCCTTCCACACAGAAAACAATCGCCGCGCTTTGTTGCGTCAGCCTGGTTTCCGTAGGCGACAGATCGTGCAGAGAGAAAGCAAAATCCTCTACCGGGATCGGGAAATCGAGTTCAGCGCCGTTGCGGGTGGGCTGGGTCAGTAATTCTCCCGCCGGTTTCGGCGTAAATTTAACGTTGGCCACCAGTTCCGGAATATCAATGTATTTCGGCGTTAGCCCCGCACGCAGGACGTTATCCGAGTTCGCCATCACTTCCAACGCCACGCCTTTCAGGTAGGCATGTGGCGTTTCGGCAAACAGAAACATGGCTTCACCCGGATTGAGTTTTACCACGTTAAGTAGCAGCGGAGAGAAGAGGCCGCTGTCGTCAGGGTAGAACGCCGCAATGGCCTTGATGGTTTGCCACGGTTCACCCTGCTGATGTTCCAGTACGGATTTCAGTACCGCCAGCGCGCGGGATTTTTCCTCACCCTGCATATTCAGTAATGCGGCGAACAGTTCGCTCAGGCGTTCAGCCCCCGGCGCTTGCAGGAAGTGGGCGATCGCAGGATGCGCGCCGGCAACCGGCTGCAATAATGAAACGATGTCGGAAAACTCGCGAAACGCATTCATCGCCAGGAACGGCGTCAGGGCGAACACCAGCTCCGGTTTATGGTTCGGATCTTTATAATTACGCTCGGCCGCGCTCAGCGGGATGCCGGCGGCGTTCTCTTTGGCAAAGCCAGCTTCAGAGTTTTTCTTGTTCGGATGTACCTGAATGGAGAGTGGCTGATCGGCACAGAGCACTTTAAACAGAAACGGCAATTCACCAAAACGTTCGGCAACGGCAGTACCCAGCAGGCGACGTTTATCCTGGTCGATCACCTCGCGAAGCACTTGGGGTTGACCGCTGGCATCCAGTACTTTTGAGCTGCTCTTCGGGTGGGCGCCCATCCATAACTCCGCCATCGGCAGGTTGTCGGGATTCGCGATACCGTAGAGTTCCGTTAACGCAGTATGACTTCCCCAGGCATAGTTCTGCACTGAGTTAATGAGTTTTTGCATTATCAAGCCCTTTCAATTGAACACATTATTGCGTCATTAAAGCAATAAACCTTCGCGAAGTAACCTGCGGGGACAAAAAGTCGTACTAGTCTCAGTTTTTGTTAAAAAATTGTGTAGGATATGGCGACTCGCTATGCCAGAGGGCAGAGGGATATGCTGCCTGAACAATAACCAGATCGTGTCGTAAGTGAGAGAACAATGTCGAACAAACCCTTTTATTATCAGGAACCTTTCCCGCTCGGAAAGGATGACACCGAATACTATCTGCTCAGCCGCGACCATGTTTCCGTCGCCCACTTCGAAGGCCAGGAGATCCTTAAAGTCGATCCGCAGGCGCTGACGTTGCTGGCTCAGCATGCTTTCCACGATGCATCCTTCCTACTGCGCCCGGCGCACCAACAGCAGGTGGCGGATATTCTGGATGACCCGCAAGCCAGTGAGAACGACAAATATGTTGCGCTACAGTTTCTGCGTAACTCAGAGATCGCCGCGAAGGGGATTCTGCCTACCTGCCAGGATACCGGTACCGCCATCATTATGGGGAAAAAAGGGCAGCGCGTGTGGACGGGCGGCGGTGATGAAGCGGCGCTGGCACGCGGCGTCTACAACACCTATATCGAAGATAACCTGCGCTATTCGCAAAATGCCCCGCTCGATATGTATAAAGAAGTGAATACCGGCAGCAATCTGCCAGCGCAGATTGATCTCTACAGCGTGGATGGCGACGAGTACAAATTTCTCTGTATCGCCAAGGGTGGCGGTTCCGCCAATAAAACCTATCTGTATCAGGAAACCAAGGCGCTGATTACCCCGGCGAAACTTAAAAATTACCTGGTCGAGAAAATGCGCACCCTTGGTACTGCCGCCTGCCCGCCATACCACATCGCCTTTGTCATTGGCGGCACGTCGGCGGAAGCCACGCTTAAGACGGTAAAACTGGCATCAACCAAATATTACGATGCGCTGCCGACAGAAGGTAACGAGCATGGTCAGGCATTCCGTGATGTGCAACTCGAACAGGAGCTGCTGCTGGAAGCGCAAAACCTTGGCCTCGGTGCACAGTTTGGCGGGAAATATTTTGCCCACGATATTCGCGTGATCCGTCTTCCGCGCCATGGCGCCTCCTGCCCGGTGGGGATGGGGGTTTCCTGCTCAGCGGATCGTAATATCAAAGGTAAAATCAACCGCGATGGCATCTGGCTGGAGAAACTGGAGCAGAATCCGGGTAAATATATCCCGCAGGCGCTGCGTCAGGCAGGTGAGGGGGAAGCAGTGAAGGTGGATCTCAATCGCCCGATGAAAGAGATCCTCGCGCAACTGACACAATACCCGGTCTCCACACGCCTGTCGCTGAGCGGCACCATCATGGTCGCGCGCGACATCGCGCATGCGAAGCTGAAAGAGCTGATGGATAACGGCCAACCGCTGCCGCAATATGTGAAAGATCACCCAATTTACTACGCTGGTCCGGCGAAAACGCCGGAAGGTTACGCGTCAGGTTCGTTGGGCCCGACCACCGCCGGGCGCATGGACTCCTACGTTGATCAGCTGCAGTCGCAAGGCGGTAGCATGATCATGCTGGCGAAAGGTAACCGCAGCCAACAGGTGACGGACGCCTGTGCAAAACATGGCGGTTTCTACCTGGGAAGCATTGGCGGCCCGGCGGCGATTCTGGCGCAGAACAGCATTAAAAGTCTGGAGTGCGTGGCGTACCCTGAGCTGGGTATGGAGGCCATCTGGAAAATCGATGTTGAAGACTTCCCGGCGTTTATCCTTGTGGATGACAAAGGCAACGACTTCTTCCAGCAGATCCAGTCCGGGCAGTGCGCGCGCTGCGTGAAGTAATATCACCGCCCTTCGGGGCGGTTTTTTAAGCACAAAGCATTAAACGACATAATAAAAAGCATCAATACTTTGACTTGTTTGCAGGTGAGCAATGTCGGCACTCAACACCACTTTGTATTCAAGGAGAAAGTAATGACAACGCATCGCAGTGAGAAAGATTCAATGGGCGCGATTGACGTCCCGGCCGATAAGCTGTGGGGAGCGCAGACCCAGCGATCGCTCGAGCATTTCCGTATTTCGACGGAAAAAATGCCGGTCTCGCTGATCCACGCGCTGGCGCTGACCAAACGTGCGGCAGCGAAGGTTAACCAGGATCTGGGGCTGCTGCCTGCCGAAAAAGCCGGCGCCATTATCGCGGCGGCGGATGAGGTGCTGGAGGGGAAGCATCCCGATGAGTTTCCGCTGGCAATCTGGCAGACCGGCTCCGGCACGCAAAGCAATATGAACATGAATGAGGTGTTGGCAAATCGCGGTAGCGAGATCCTCGGTGGTGTTCGCGGCATGGCGCGTAAAATCCATCCCAATGATGACGTCAATAAAAGCCAGAGTTCGAATGACGTGTTTCCCACCGCGATGCATGTGGCGGCAGTGATTGCGGTCCGCGAACATTTACTGCCCCAGCTTCAGGTACTGAAGCAGACACTCAGCGAAAAATCTATCGCCTTTGCTGATATCGTCAAAATTGGCCGTACACATTTGCAGGATGCCACGCCGCTAACGCTCGGCCAGGAGATCTCCGGCTGGGTGGCAATGCTGGAGCACAATCTCAAACACATTGAACTGAACCTGCCGCACCTTGGTGAGCTGGCGCTGGGCGGTACTGCCGTTGGCACCGGGCTGAATACCCATCCGGAATATGCCCGGCGCGTAGCGGAAGAGCTGGCGAATGTTACCCGGCAACCGTTTATCACCGCGCCGAATAAATTCGAAGCGCTGGCGACCTGCGATGCACTGGTGCAGATGCATGGCGCGTTGAAAGGGCTGGCGGCGTCGCTCATGAAGATTGCCAACGATGTCCGCTGGCTGGCTTCCGGTCCCCGTTGCGGTATCGGGGAAATCGCCATTCCGGAAAACGAACCTGGTAGCTCGATCATGCCGGGTAAAGTCAACCCCACCCAGTGCGAAGCCATGACGATGCTCTGCGCGCAGGTGTTGGGCAATGATGTGGCGGTAAACATTGGCGGCGCATCCGGCAACTTTGAACTCAACGTTTTTCGCCCGCTGGTGATCCACAATTTCCTGCAATCTGTGCGCTTACTGGCAGATGGAATGGAAAGCTTTAATGCGCACTGTGCGGTGGGCATTGAACCGAACCGTGAGCGAATTGATCAACTGCTTAATGAGTCACTGATGTTGGTGACGGCGCTCAATACCCATATCGGTTACGACAAAGCGGCGGAAATCGCCAAGAAAGCGCACAAGGAAGGACTTACGCTGAAAGCTTCGGCGCTGGCGCTCGGCTATCTGACAGAAGCCGAGTTTGACAGTTGGGTACGCCCGGAATCGATGGTTGGCAGCATGAAACCCGCCTAATCCGCAAGATAGAGGTGCAGTCGCGGGATCATCAGCGTTAGCGGCTGTGCCTCAGGTTTATACCGGTGCTGAACATTATCGGCGTGGTAATCCAGCAGTTCGCCGATGTCTGGCACCGTTCCGCCATTTTCCTCAGAAATAAACGCAATCAGCGGGGTCGGGCAGGCGTATTGCACCTGTTTTTGCGACCCTGAATACCAGACCCGCGCAATCGGCTGCACTTTTACCGGCCGCTTGATCTTCAACCGCGCCTGTTTCGGCAGGGCAGCAATGTCGTTGTACTCCTGCTCGACCCGAACCAGCCACTGTTCCCGCGTCCCGGCGGTGACGGCGCGTGGGGATTTCATACTTTTTTCCAGTTGTGCCAGCACCTCATCACGGGTGAGGTTCTTAATAATGTGCTTATTGGCCCAGCCAAAGCGGATGGTGGCTGGCGCGTCAATGACGGTCAGTGTCCGGTAGGCATTCAGGGTGATCAAACCCGGCAGGTGACGGTGCACCCATTCAAAACGGGCTGCGGAGGCAAGGCCTGATTCCACGGTGATAATGCGCTCAAAGGTAAGTTTCAGTGCGTTAATGGTGCTGACGCGTTTTTCCAGCATGGCGCGCGTCACTGCATTCGTCTGGTAACAAAGCACCCCCGGCAGGCGCACTGCGGCTTTACTGCTGCGGTTTTCTGACTGCTGCTGGATAAACAGATGCGTGTAATGGCGTAGCGCAAGCTCTGCTGCAGATTGACCAATATGCTGCTGCACATGAATGCACGACAGCGGGTCGTGCTCAGCACCTTTCGGGATCGCCGGCAGCGTAAACACGCGCGCGGCCATTAAACGGCATGCATTCAATTCCGTTTTCAATGCAGCCAGCTCATGCTCAAGCTGGCGAAAGGTCGTATTAAGGCGATCGATAAGGTCTAATGCAGTCATTATCTGTCCTTATTAGTTACAACATACTTTTAAGTTATAACACAGGTGCAGGATTTCGGCCACTGCGCGGTTGCTGCTTATCAGGGCAGCACAATGTGATGGTAGATGGGCCAGTTGAAGGTAAATTGCGCGCCGCCCAGTTCGCTTTGCGAACACAGCACTTCGCCGCCAAATGCCTGGGCAATGGAGTGGACAATGGCCAGCCCAAGACCGCAGCCGCCTGTGGCGCGATCGCGGCTGGGATCAAGGCGGACAAAGGGCTCAAATACACGCTGACGTTCTTCCGGCGCGATGCCCGGGCCATCGTCTTCAACGATCAGACTGGCCTGTGAACCCTGGCGTTGCAACGTGACTTTGACCGTTTGCTGGCAATAGCGCAGCGCATTATTCACCAGATTATCCAGTACCCGCTCCATCAGACGCATATCCAGCGCGCCGTAATCATCGCCGGGTGTACAAGTCAGTAATAGTTGGTGCTGCGGATTCATCGTCCGGGCATCATCCATATAGCTGTTAAACCAGGCAGGGAGATCCGGGCTGGTCAGTTTCAGTTCGGTTTGTGGGCGGTCAAGACGGGCGTAGGTCAGCAGCTCTTCGATCAGCGCCTCCAGTTGCCCGATATCGCGGTTCAGCGCGGCATGTTCGGCCTCGCTAAGGTTATCGCTCATCTCCAGCCGGTAACGCAGCCGGACCAGCGGCGTTCGCAATTCATGCGCGATACCGTCAATGAGCTGCTTTTTACTGGCGATCAACGCATTAATGTTGTCCGCCATTTGGTTAAAGGCGATGCCTAACCGCTCAAAACTGGACGCGCTGTCAAAATGGATACGTTCCTCAAGATGGCCTTCGCCAAAGCGTTGCGCGGCGGATTCAAGCCGTAGCATCTCTTGCCAGTGCGGCCGCATCCAGATAAACACCGGAAAAGCGAGGGATATAGCGATAAAGGCCATCAGCGCCATATCCAGCAGGCGCATTTCATGCAGGAAAAACAGATACGGCACCGGCCCTACGGCCAGTACATAGTGGCTACGCGGAATACGCTGAATGAAGGTGTATTCAGAATCCAGTGCCACAATGTCGCCTTCACGCAGACGTTGAGCATGCGGCGCATCGAGCGTGAATTTGTTCATAGGTTCGATACGCAGATTAAAGGAGAGATTCAGATCCAGCTCTTTCAGGGTATTAGCCCACTGATGCGGCGGAATTTCTCGCAGCTCGCTGCGCATCAAATAGAGTGAACTCTTCATCAGATCATCAAGGGTCTGGCGACCTGCACGCTCGGCCGTAAATTTATATACCAGGCCCACCAGCATCGTCATCACGATAAAGCACACGAACAGCAGAAGGTAAAACTGGACGAACAGCTTCTTCATAGTGACACCTGGTTAAATGCTTTTTTAGTTGTCCCACGCATGCGGGGCAAACAGATAGCCTTTATTGCGTACGGTTTTGATGCGGTAAGGCTCTGTGGCGCTGTCGAGCAGTTTTTTCCGCAGGCGAGAAATCGCCACATCCACGCTGCGATCAAGGCCGTCGTAAGTCACACCGCGCAAATTTTTCAACAGCGCATCGCGATCCATAATCTGCCCGGCGTGCGTGGCCAGCTCCCAGAGCAAATCGAAGTCCGCAGTAGAAAGGATCACCTCTTCGCCGCTCAGCAGCACCTGACGGTTTACCGGATCAATCGATAGCGTGCCAAAACGAATAATGTTGTGTTGCTTCAGGGGAGGCGCTGCTGGCTCTGCTGGCGTACTGGTACGTTGGCGTAAATGCAAACGCAACCGGGCCAGCAACACGGCGGGCGGTGTGGTTTTAAGAATATAATCATTGGCGCCCATTTCCAGCGAAAGGATATGGTTCATATCACTGTCGAGGGAGGTGAGCAGAACAATCGGGCCATTCCACTGCTGACGTAAATCGCGACACAACGTCATACCATCTTTACCGGGCAGCATAATATCCAGTAGCACCAGTTCAGGATTGACCCGTGCGATGACCTCTTCGGCGCGATCACCGCGAGGTTCTACAATGACATCCATATCGTGTTTGCCCAGATAAGCGGCGATCAACGCGCCCACTTCCGGGTCGTCTTCTACAAAAACGATCTTATTCATAAGCCATTGCGATTGACTAAAAACGTCAACATACACCGCCTTGCTGCAACCTGCCATTAATCTTTTCTAAACAAGACGTGTTCCGTTATGCTGTAGGTCTTTGTTGTTGAAGTAATAAAGGCCAAATTATGGGATTGGTTATTAAAGCAGCGATCGGTGCGTTAGTGGTGTTGCTGATTGGGTTACTGGCAAAAACGAAGAATTACTACATTGCCGGGTTAATCCCGCTCTTTCCCACCTTCGCCTTGATTGCACATTATATTGTTGCAACGGAGCGCGGTATTGAGGCGCTACGTACCACTGTTATTTTTGGAATGTGGGCGATCATTCCCTATTTTATCTATCTGCTCTCGCTGTGGTATTTCACCGGCTTTATGCGGGTCTGGCCGGCGCTGGGCTGTGCGGTGCTCTGCTGGAGCCTCAGCGCCTGGCTGCTTATCTTTTGTTGGAGCCGCCTCCACTAAGTTATTTCACCAGCAGCCATGTTGCGGGAACCGCCGCGATCAGCAACAGACCAATCAGCGCCTTTTCCCGGCGCTTGAGCAACTCGGTCATTTCATGGGTGCGGCGGGCATACATAAAGACCAGTAAACCTGGCGCATACAGTACCACTGACAGTAATAAGTGCATGGGCCCGGAGGCGTACAGTAGCCATAATCCATACAGACATGCACCGATTGCAACGGCCTGATGCAGCGGACGGCTGGCGATTTTCAGCAAATAGGCGCCCACCAGGAAATAGGGCACGAGGATCATCTCAGACGCGATCGTCAGCAGCGTATTGTAATCAGACCCCGTCAGCCAGATCAGCACCAGTGAGACCTGTACGCTGATGTTGGTGAGCCACAGCGATGCGGCAGGGGCATTATTTTTATTTTGATGGGCGAAGATACGCGGGAACGCTTTATGTGTCGCTGCCAGCAACGGGACTTCCGCTGCCATAATTGTCCAGCTCAAGTAAGCGCCACACACCGACACGATCAGCCCGGCGGCGATAATCACCTCACCCCAGCTACCGATCAGTCTGACCATCAATCCGGCCATTGACGGGTTACGAATTCCCGCCAGTTCGGCGCGCGGCACCACCCCGAGCGACAGCAGTGTCACCAGCAGGTAGACACCCAGCGCCGCCAGTACCGCCAGCAGCGTGGCGCGGCCGACATCCCGTTTGTTACGCGCGCGAGCAGAAACCACCACGGCACCTTCCACACCGATAAACACCCACAGGGTGATCAGCATGGTGTTTTTAACCTGTTCCCAGACCGGCACGCCGAGCGCAACGCCGCTAAAGTCAAATTTGAATGTGTCGACATTAAACGCCACGGCCGCCAGTACCACAAACAAGCCCAACGGGACTAACTTCGCCAGCGTTGCCACCAGGTTGATACTTGCCGCAGTCTGCACACCGCGTAGCACCAGAGCATGGACAATCCACAGCAGCGCCGATGCACCCACAATAGACTGCCAGGTATTGCCATCGCCAAACAGGCGTAGTTGCGGTGTATCGGTAAAGAAACTGAGCGCAGAGAAAACGATCACCAGGTAGGAAACGTTGGCTATTACCGCACACAGCCAATATCCCCATGCGGAACAGAAGCCAACCAGCTCACCGAAACCTGCACGAGCATAGGTAAAAATCCCACCGTCGAGGTCCGGTCGAATACGGGTCAGGATCAGCATGGCGAAAGCCAGAAGTAAAATCCCTGCGCCGGTAATGGCCCAGCCGATCAGTAAAGCCGCAGGACTGGCGACCTCCGCCATATTCTGTGGAAGGCTGAACACGCCAGCGCCGAGCATTGAGCTTAAAACGAGAGCAGTCAAAGCGCTAAGGCCAAGTTTCTTTTCCATTGTTATCCTGTCAAAAAAGCCACTCATCCAGAATAATTATTTTGCCGGGGCGCATAAATATGGTGGATATCACTAAGGCGCGGGATTTTACGGAGAGTCGCAAAGGCATGCAATGAGGACGGCAACAATTTTGTGAAAAAGAGAGGAAAAAGATCAAAAAAAGGCGGCCGAAGCCGCCTGATTCATCCGTGCTGATTATTTGTAGAGATCCGCACTGATGGTCATGTTGTTGCCACGCTCGGACCACTCACGGGTAATGTGATAGTACTTGGCACCTTTTTGTGCGGCACGTTTGGCGACCTGGTAAGAGACTTCCGACATATTGCCGTAGTTACCAGTGAACTTGATGCTATCAAACGGCACCATCTGTGCAGCGGTAATTTTATTCAGCTCTTCAATTTTTGTACCGTCAGGAAGCGTGACAGTGTAACGACCACCGGAAGTGGATTGCGTTTCGAAGAAACGGCCGACGCCCACACCAGGCGTGGCATCGCTGGCAACACCCGGGATTTCCACTTTCTTCGCTTCTTCACCACCTTTTGCCAGCGCAGCGCGGCCCGCGTCGGAGTCACGCGGAATCGCATCAGCGCTTTGGATGACGCGTTTTTTCGCATCCGCTTTATAGATAAACGCGGTGATCATCTGATTGCCGCCCTGGTTGGTGTCGACCTGGCGAACGATATAAAAAGAGGCGGCACCTTTCTCTTTGGCGGCCTTCGTAATGGCATCATTCACTTCCGGCTGGGTACGGTAAAAGCCCTGTACGGTCACCGTATCGTATGGCTCAAGTTCTACGGCTTTGTCTTTCGGTAATTCCACTACGCCGTTAATCACGCGAAATGCAGGGTTTTCAGCTTTTGCTGCATCAGCTTTGTATAAATCGGCGGTAACGCGTTGGTTGCCACTGTTGCCGTAATCGGCAGAGTCAACGACATAGAAAGAGGCGGCACCCTCTTTGTCCGCACGGTCGGAAACGGCTTTAACAACATCGCCGATAGAGTTAAAGCGGCCGATTATCACGACACGATCATAAGGTTTCACCGCCGCTGCTTGCTCCGGTGTTAACTCTGTCGCTGCGTTGGCTGACAAAGCAGTCGCAGAGAGGAGTGCTGACGCCAGGAGGGTGTACTTGAGCTTCATAAAAATAGTCCTTCGCCTTGCGCAAACCATAAACTGGTGTTGTTGTTGAGAAAACGTCGACGATTATTGCATTTAATCAGAGCCACTGTCTGCGTCATTTTTCACTGACTGTGCTATGGGGTGGGTTAATAACGATAACCTTAAGTGATATGTTGAAAAAACAGCCGGTTGACCAGCAAAACAGATAAAGATTATGACTTTTTTAAGTTAATGCATTGTTAAAAGACGATTCCGCACTGGAGATTAATCGTGTTTTGCCGCTTCGCTTGAGCGGAATATCGGCCTGTTATAACGAATTAAAGGTAAATAACCTTGCCAGCCCCGGCTGATGGCTGGTTTTCACTGATAAAAGCACAAATTCTGTTTTCCGGCGGTGGATCACAAGCGTTATTTTCAGTAGGTTATAGAAAGTTTGTTACTGTTTTATTTTCCGGGACACACTCCGTAATGCTGTTCAACAGATGCCGGTTGTTCCGGTGACGACTGACAAACCATCATCTAAAACCGATGGAAGGGAAAACTATGCGTATTGGTGTACCTAAAGAACGGTTGGCCAATGAAACCCGCGTTGCCGCGACGCCGAAAACGGTCGAGCAATTGCTGAAATTGGGTTTCACTGTCGCGATTGAAAGCGGCGCTGGCAAACTGGCAAGTTTCGATGACGATGCGTTCACCCAGTCCGGGGCGACGATTGTCGATGGCAGCAATGTCTGGCATTCGGACGTTATCCTTAAAGTTAACGCGCCTGACGATGAAGAGATTGCGCTGCTTAACCCCGGCACAACGCTGATAAGCTTTATCTGGCCTGCGCAGAATCCGGCGCTGATGGAGAAGCTGGCCGCGCGTAACGTGACCGTGATGGCAATGGACTCCGTACCGCGTATCTCCCGTGCGCAAGCGCTGGATGCGCTCAGTTCGATGGCCAACATTGCGGGTTACCGTGCCATCGTTGAAGCTGCGCATGAGTTCGGTCGTTTCTTCACCGGCCAAATTACCGCAGCTGGTAAAGTGCCGCCTGCAAAAGTGATGGTGATTGGCGCGGGCGTGGCAGGGCTTGCCGCGATTGGCGCAGCCAACAGCCTTGGCGCGATTGTGCGTGCTTTTGATACCCGCCCGGAAGTGAAAGAGCAGGTGCAGAGTATGGGTGCTGAATTCCTCGAGCTGGATTTTGAGGAAGAAGCGGGCAGCGGCGACGGCTATGCAAAAGTGATGTCCGAAGCCTTTATTAAAGCGGAAATGGAACTCTTCGCCGCGCAGGCGAAAGATGTCGATATTATCGTCACGACTGCGCTGATCCCGGGAAAACCGGCACCGAAGCTGATCACCCGTGAGATGGTGGATTCCATGAAACCGGGCAGCGTGATTGTCGATCTGGCTGCGCAAAATGGCGGTAACTGCGAATACACTGTACCGAATGAAATCAGCACCACTGCGAATGGCGTTAAAATCATCGGCTATACCGATCTGCCGGGACGCTTGCCGACGCAGTCTTCCCAACTTTATGGCACCAACCTCGTTAACCTGCTGAAACTCTTGTGTGCGGAAAAAGACGGCAATGTGGTTGTCGACTTTGACGATGTTGTGGTGCGCGGTGTGACCGTTGTGCGTGATGGTGAAGTTACCTGGCCGGCGCCACCGATTCAGGTTTCTGCTCAACCGCAAGCTGCGCCAAAAGCAGCAGCAGTGCCAAAAGAAGAGGTCAAGCCTACCTCTCCGTGGCGCAAATATGCGCTGATGGCGCTGGCGATTGTTTTGTTTGGCTGGCTGGCGGACGTTGCGCCGAAAGAGTTCCTCGGTCATTTCACCGTCTTCGCGCTCTCCTGCGTCGTCGGTTATTACGTGGTCTGGAATGTCTCCCATGCATTGCATACGCCGCTGATGTCGGTCACGAATGCTATCTCCGGCATTATTGTGGTGGGCGCGTTGTTGCAGATTGGCCATGGCGGCTGGGTCAGCTTCTTAAGCTTTATTGCGGTACTGATCGCCAGCATTAATATTTTTGGTGGTTTCACTGTCACTCAGCGCATGCTGAAAATGTTCCGGAAGAACTAAGGGGTAACACATGTCTGGAGGATTAGTTACAGCTGCATACATTGTTGCCGCGATCCTGTTTATTTTCAGTCTGGCGGGGCTTTCCAAGCATGAAACCTCCCAGCAGGGTAATAACTTTGGCGTCGCCGGTATGGCGATTGCGCTGGTGGCCACTATTTTTGGCCCGGATACCGGCAATGTCGCCTGGATCCTGGTGGCGATGGTTATCGGCGGGGCGATCGGTATTCGTCTGGCGAAGAAAGTCGAAATGACTGAAATGCCGGAGCTGGTGGCTGTGTTGCACAGCTTCGTGGGTCTGGCTGCTGTGCTGGTGGGTTTCAACAGCTATCTCGATCATGAGCCGGGTCTGGCACCGGTCATGGTGAATATTCACCTGACGGAAGTGTTCCTCGGCATCTTTATTGGTGCGGTGACGTTCACCGGCTCCATCGTTGCGTTCGGTAAACTACGTGGCAAGATTTCGTCCAAACCGTTAATGTTGCCGCACCGCCACAAACTGAACCTGGCGGCGCTGGTGGTCTCTTTTGTACTGTTGGTGGCTTTTGTCCGTACTGAAAGCGTTGGCGTACAGGTGTTGGCGCTGCTGCTGATGACCATTATTGCACTGGTGTTCGGCTGGCATCTGGTGGCATCTATTGGCGGTGCGGATATGCCGGTGGTTGTGTCGATGCTGAATTCCTACTCCGGTTGGGCAGCGGCGGCAGCGGGCTTTATGCTCAGCAACGACCTGTTGATCGTTACCGGTGCGCTGGTGGGTTCCTCAGGGGCGATCCTCTCCTACATTATGTGTAAGGCGATGAACCGCTCCTTTATCAGCGTGATTGCCGGTGGTTTCGGTACGGACGGTTCGTCTTCCGGCAGCGATGAGGAAGTCGGCGAGCACCGCGAAATCAGTGCGGAAGAAACGGCGGAAATGCTGAAAAACTCACACTCTGTGATAATCACCCCGGGCTATGGCATGGCAGTGGCGCAGGCGCAGTATCCGGTGGCGGAAATTACTGAAAAACTGCGTGCGCGCGGCGTGAAAGTGCGCTTCGGTATTCACCCGGTCGCCGGGCGTCTGCCGGGCCATATGAACGTACTGTTAGCGGAAGCGAAAGTGCCGTACGACATCGTACTGGAAATGGACGAGATCAACGATGACTTCGCAGAGACCGACACCGTTCTGGTGATTGGCGCGAACGATACGGTTAACCCGGCCGCACAGGACGATCCGAAAAGTCCAATCGCCGGAATGCCGGTTCTGGAAGTGTGGAAAGCGCAGAATGTCATCGTTTTCAAACGCTCAATGAACACCGGCTACGCGGGCGTGCAAAACCCGCTGTTCTTTAAAGAGAACACCCAGATGCTGTTTGGCGATGCCAAAGCCAGCGTTGATGCAATCCTTAAAGCGCTATAATTTCGCGTTGTGAAATGCGCAATACCGCTCTTCGGAGCGGTATTTTTTTGCCCGCTATCCGCTAAAAAGTAACGTCTATACTTTTATCTTTATGTTTTTTATGCGGAGGGAGAATGGCGTTTTTGTCACGCTTTGACTTTATATCGATGCTGATGCAGCCATCATTCTGGTTCGGTCTTGCCACGGTAGTTGTGGTGACCTGTCTCATTTACTGGTTGTTTAAACGCTTATTGGCTGTCTTACTTAAAGGTGCCCAAAACTGGGGGCAGAGGCAGAACGGTGTTGGAAAAATGCAGCATGTCCTGGTGGACATGATCGGTCGAACCAGCCGGTTCCTGCTTTTTATTGCGGCTCTGCTGTTCAGTTTACGTTTTGTCGAGCTTCCTGACCGCCTGTTCAGCACGCTCGGGCATGCCTGGTTCCTGGTACTGGCGATCCAGATGGCACTTTGGTTTGATCAAGGTGTTGTTTCATGGATGCGTCATCTGATGTACACCCCCGGTGCGAGCCGTAATCCAGTGACCATGGTAATTGCTGGCCTGCTGTTGCGCATGATGCTCTGGACGATCATGCTGCTGTCGATTCTGGCCAACGTCGGTGTCAATATTACCGCCCTGGTCGCCAGTCTGGGCGTGGGCGGTATCGCCATTGCGCTGGCGGTGCAAACCATCCTTAGCGATGTGTTCGCGTCACTCTCTATCGGTTTCGATAAGCCCTTCGAAATAGGCGATTTTGTGGTCTTCAATGATGTCGCCGGAACTATCGAACACATTGGGCTTAAAACCACGCGTATTCGCAGCCTGAGCGGCGAGCAGATTGTCTGTGGGAATGCCATCCTGTTGCAACAAACCTTGCATAACTACAAACGCATGCAAACGCGCCGTATCGTCTTTACATTTGGGCTGGCGTTAACGACGCCGCCAGATAAGCTGCGTAAGGTCGGAGAGTTGATCCGCACCATCATCACCGAGGTGGGGGAAACACGTTTTGACCGGGCGCATTTCCAGGGTTTTGGCTCCGACAGGCTCAACGTTGAAGTGGTGCATATTGTCAGTACCGCTGATTACAACAAATACATGGATATTCAGCAGGAGATCAATATACGCATTATGGAGAAGCTGGCGGAGCAGGGAATAGAGCTGGCGTTGCCGAATGTTCAGCTCAGGGGCGGGCTGGCCGTCGAAGGTGAATGGGCTCCGGCAAACACAAGGGCATAAAAAGAAACCCGCTTTCGCGGGTTTCTGGCTTCATGCGTTAGTCATCTTCATCGTCATCAAGTTCTACCGGCGATTGATATTCATCCGGCTTGATCACCAGTAAGTCGCAGCGCAGATGATCGATAACCTGCTCAGCGGTATTCCCCAGAAAAGCTGCAGAAATCCCGGTGCGCCCGACGGTACCGAGTACCACAATACCGGCTTGCAGGTGTTCGGCCAGGTCCGGGATCACCTCTTCCGGTAAGCCTTTCTCAACGTGTGTCAGTTTTTCATCGATGCCAAATTTCTGCCGCAACGCTTTCATCGCCAGCAGGTGTTGACCGCGGATCGCGTCGTTATAGACGCTGGGATCGAATTCCGGTAATTCGATAGCAATATTGATTGGCGTAACCGGATAGGCACCAACCAGATGCACCTCGGTATGGTTAACCTGTTCGGCCAGTTGCAGCGTCTCTTTAACCAGTTTTTCATTAAGTGAGTTGTGGTAAAGCTCTTCGCTGGCCAGATTGACGGCGACAACGGCTTTACCGCCTTCCGGCCATGGCTGATCTTTAACCATCCACACCGGGCAAGGGCATTTACGCAGCAGATGCCAGTCGGTCGGGGTGAAAATCACCGACTCCAGTTTGTCGTGCTGGTGGGTCATTTTCAGCAACAGATCGTGACCGCCTGCCAGCACTTCCTGAATGATGGCTTCGAAAGGACGGTTATGCCAGACCACTTTAATCTCAATCGGCACACCAGCATCAATGTAATATTTCGCCTGCTCGCGGATCCAGGCGGTACGCTGGCTGATCACGCCCTGGCGCATTGCTGTACGCTCATCAGGGGACAGAAGGGTGGTCATCTCGTAAGAGAAGTCATAGATGGGCAAAAATGCTTTGATTCTGCCACCAATCCGTTGATGCAAATACACAGCACGTCGTAATGCTGGCTGATCGTCCTGATTAGGATCGATGGCGACCAACATATTCTGATATTTAGCCATACAGGGTCTCCTTACATCTGTCACCACAGTCTGTAAATAAAAGATAACCCATTAGCGCTGAATGAAACAGGGAAAACCTTCAGCCAGATCAATAAATCAGAAAAATTTAATGCGCTGGCGAAGGTCTAAAAGAGAAGGGGTAAAACTCAGGCAACGTTACGGGAATGACCGGCCAGTTGAGCCAGTATATCGCTGTTTTCGATCGTAATATATTTGCCTTTTACCGCGAGCATGCCGCTCTTCTGGAAGCGGCCCAGCAGACGACTGATGGTCTCAACGGTCAGACCCAGATAGTTACCAATGTCACCGCGGGTCATGGTCAAACGGAACTCGCGCGGCGAGAAACCACGCTGAGCGAAACGGCGGGACAGGTTATAAATAAACGCTGCCAGACGCTCTTCTGCATTCTTTTTCGACAACAACAGGATCATATCCTGGTCGCCTTTGATTTCGCCGCTCATCAGACGCATCATCTGCTGACGCAGGTTGGGCATCTTGCCGGACAGATCGTCGAGCGTTTCAAAGGGGATTTCGCAAACCATGGATGTTTCCAGTGCTTGCGCGAAGCTGGGGTGATGGCCAGTGCCAATCGCATCAAAACCGACCAGATCGCCCGCCAGATGGAAACCGGTGATCTGTTCGTCACCCTGCTCGGTAATGGTATAGCTTTTAATCGTACCGGAGCGGATAGCGTACAGTGATTTCAGCTCATCCCCTGCTTTAAACAGCGTCTGACCTTTCTGGATGGGCTTCTTACGCTCAATGATGTTATCGAGCTGATCCAGCTCGTGTTCATTGAGGGTAAACGGGATGCAAAGCTGGCTAATGCTGCAATCCTGACAATGTATTGCACATCCGCCAGACTGTATGCGTCGTATAATTCGCTTTTCCGGGATCATAGGTCTGCTCAACGCCGTAATTGATATTGGTCAATTTTAACATCTTTTTATTGAGCACGTAAGCCTGGCAAAACGTCAATTCACGATTATTGAAACGGGGGAGAGAAATGAGAAGAGATGACCGGATATCATCTCCTTGATATTTCATCACTTCGCCAAGGTTTTTACCACAACATTCGGGGAAAAGGGCACTAAATATGCGTCTTTTCTTACAATAGCAGATAGCCTTCATGCCGGAGCAACCACTCTTTGCGCTGCACACCGCCCGCATAACCGGTCAACGTGCCGTTCCGACCAATCACACGGTGGCAGGGTACTACGATGCTGACCGGGTTTGCGCCATTCGCCGCGCCTACCGCACGCGCCGCACCTGCGCGCCCCAGCGTTTCCGCCAGTTGGCCGTAATGTATCACCTGACCGCAGGGGATTGTACGCAGCGCCTGCCAGACGTCACGCTGAAAAGGCGTACCGGCCGTTGCGGTGGGGAGCGTGTCGATGATCGACAGATCGCCGTCGAAATAATCCTGCAGTTTCCGGCTTAACCCGCCCGGATTATCGGCTGCGATACGCTGATAGCCATCGCGTCGATAATGAATATTCAACAACTCCACCATGCGATCGCTGTGTTCTTCCCACTCGACAGCACGTAAATGAAAGGCTTCATCGCAGATTACCCACAGTGGGCCCAGCGGAGTGGCGATTTTATCTTCGAGTAGTGTGAGCATCAGGCATCCTTGAACTATGGCAAACGGGCGTCAATCTACCATGCCCGGCTCGGGCTAACCATACCCCGAAAGGGCGTCTATTTATAGATGGCTAATATTAAGCGTGGATAATAACAAATCGATTTGCATTGAATTATAGATGATATATTTTATTATTCCTGAAATAATAAAAAAATAGAGCCTGCCGACATCCGTCAGGCTCTACAGTACACACAGCAGCGCTTCCTTTCGTTATTTTATGCAAGTTCATCCCTGCATCTTAAATATAGTTATAGCTGCCCTTCATTATCTTTCCACTATTAATTGGTGATTAATTTCACGTTAATTTAACTAAAATCGATATAACCCCAACACGCGATATAAGTTAAGGAACGCTAATAACATTACAGTTATTAATGTCTTTGGCGCTGCCGCAAACAGCGTCTATTTATAAGCACGGGCCCATGCGCCATAAATCCTCTCCGGGCATTGTGAGCGTACGCCACGCTCGTTATAGTACCTGTTCTGAAGCCATCGGAGGACCGCTCATGAACCCTGACGACAAATCGCTGTTTCTTGACGCCATGGAGGATGTCCAGCCCCTGAAGCGCTGCGCCGATATTCACTGGCAACCGAGCCGCAATGCACGTGCGCCGCAGCGTGTCGATACGCTGCAACTGGACAACTTTTTAACCACCGGGTTCCTCGACATCATTCCCCTGTCAGCGCCGCTGGAATTCAGGCGTGAAGGCCTGCAAACCGGCGTGGTGGATAAGCTGCGTTTGGGTAAATATAGTCAGCAGGCAAGCCTCAACCTCCTGCGGCAGCCCGTTGAGCAGTGCCGCCAGATGCTGTTTCGCTTTATGCATCAGGCGCGGCAAGATGGCTTGCGTAATGTGTTGATTATCCATGGGAAAGGTCGTGAAAATAATTCGCACCCGAATATTGTGCGCAGCTACGTTGCGCGCTGGCTGACGGAGTTTGACGACGTGCAGGCATTCTGTACGGCGTTGCCGCACCATGGCGGCAGTGGCGCGTGTTATGTGGCGTTACGTAAGTCTGAACAGGCAAAACGCGATACCTGGGAGCGTCACGCTAAACGGGGTCGTTGATGCCACAGCCAGACCGGGCCTTCAGCCGGTTGTGCCGGACGGGAGTGCAGGGAGCGCTTCATCGTCTGGCCTGGCGCTAACCGGCGTACGCGTTACGGTGTGGCTTTTCTTATCCAGCGTATTTTGCAGCGCATCAATGGCCTGATATTTTATGACAGAAAAGCTCGTAAAATAAATTAACTTGTGCTACTTCCCGCCTGAAAAATCCGCACACTGACTACAGATTTTTGATAATGCGGATCTTGCCTGAAGACAATATCCAGGCTACGCGCGGATGCCATAATAATATTTCTCATTTTCTTCGCAGGGTTGATACGACATATTCTGATGCTGTTACTGTAATAATATCCATGAGGTGAGCGTGGGCTGTTTTTAAATAAACGAGACTGTAGGATGACAATATTGGATCCTGTTATGCACTGCTTACGGCCTGCCCGATGATCCGCCTTCATCATCGTTTCTGCAGGAAGGCAAATGGCCTTATCCCGCCAGATATGGGCTGATAAGGTACAGGTGTCCGACTGCCGTTGGACATCACCTGCCTTCCCACGAAACAGGACACGTTAAATTCCTTGCGACTTCAGTCACTTCACGCTGCGCTGTTACATGTGACTTGACCCCGTCATTCCTTCCATAATACTGTATGTAAACACAGTATTATGAGGTGGTAATCATGACCATCCTTTATGCCTATAAACAAGAAAAGCGTATTGACGTCCCTTTATTTTTAGAACGCGTTCCGTGCGGTTTCCCCAGCCCGGCGCAAGACTATGTTGAACAGAGTCTGGATCTGAACAAACTGGTCGTTAAACATCCCAGTGCTACTTACTTTGTTCGCGTCAGTGGTGATTCGATGATTGGTGCAGGGATCAGCGATGGTGATTTGTTGGTTGTCGATCGATCGTTGACTCCCGTGCATGGCGACATCGTTGTGGCAGCCGTCGCGGGTGAATTTACGGTAAAAGAGTTACGGACCCGGCCATCGCTCCAGCTCATGCCGCATAACGCCAATTATGCCCCTATCACTTTCCAGTCTGAGGAAGAGCTGCAACTCTTCGGCGTGGTCACCTTTACTTTAAAAGCAAACAGACCCGTTCGCGGTTGTTGATGCACGCCCGCTCCCGGCTGGCGATAACTCGCCCATAAATAGTCGCCGCCTGTGTTTTACTCAACGCGGCGTCCGGGTGCATTTTTGCTGCCCACGCCGCGCCAGAAAAGATCATGGCGTATCCCCCTGGCGTGCGCCTGTTTTCCGTTCGGAAAAATAGTGCGCGGGCGTACTGCCCATCGTTTTCCTGAACATGGTAATGAACGCATTAACGGACTCATACCCCAGTTTAGCCGCCACGTTTTGTACCGTTACGCCGCTGGCTAACTCCTGAAGCGCAATGATCAAATGAAGTTGCTGGCGCCATCGTCCAAAGGTCAGCCCCGTTTCGCGCAGCATCAATCGCGCCAGAGAGCGTTCACTGAGCGCCAGCCGTTTCGCCCATTCTTTAAACGTACTGCGATCCGCCGGATGACCGACCAGTGCATCGGCCATGGTGCGTATTTTAGGATTCCCGGAGACAGGCAAACTCAATTTCTGCTGTGGCATCGTGGCCAATTCGTCGAGCGTCACCCGGGTGAGCCGTGCAGCATGGCTCTCTGGTGGGTAATCCACTCGCTCGTGAGTTAAACGGTCAACTAACGCGTTAATCAGCGGAGAAATGGCCAGTGTGCAACATTTTTCCGGGAGTGCTGCGGCGCCGGGTTCAATGAATAAATAATTGAGATGCGCGTTCCAGGTCGCCTTAGCGCTATGAGGGATGCCGCCGGGGATCCAAACGGCGCAGTGAGGTGGCACTATCCATATATCGTTTTCCGCGCGACAGATAACGGCACCATACAGCGCAATGATCAACTGCCCCTTGCGGTGGGTATGAACCGGCACTTCTGCTTCGTAATCAACGAAGTCAAGATGGCGCGCAACCGCCGGGCACGAGGTGGAGTCAGGATCAAACAACGTCGTCGCGAATGTGGATGTCATGTGATTGGCAACATTTAGGTATTTTTTGACAGAATAGAGTATTTAATGGCGGACGCAAGCCGGTAATAATCCCCGGCATGAACAAAATCAATGTTATTCACTCTCGTTCTTTGCGGGCTACCGGCGACGCGTTTCGTCGGGTGGGCCAGGCACTGACCTCATCCGTTCTGCTGAACGATGCAAATGCCTTGCTGTACTCCATCAAGAGCTTTGCCGCAGCGATGCTGGCCTATTACATCGCCTTATCGATAGGCCTTGAAAAACCATCCTGGGCAATCATTACCGTCTATATCGTTTCGCAAACCTCGGTTGGCGCTTCACTGAGCAGAAGCCTTTATCGTCTGGCCGGAACGATAATCGGCGCCGGGGCCACCGTTTTACTGGTGCCCACTTTTGTGACGATGCCGATCTTTTGCAGTGTGATGCTGAGCGGCTGGATCACTTTCTGCCTTTACTTGTCGCTGCTGGAACGCACCCCCCGCGCTTATGCCTTTGTTTTAGCAGGTTACACCGCGAGTCTGATTGGTTTTCCTGCTGTCCTGGAGCCCGGCGCAATATTTGATACTGCCATCACCCGTGTGCAGGAGATCGTTATTGGTATCTTCTGTGCCGCGCTTATTCACCGGTATGTGTTACCAAAACGGCTGTCCGGGCTGTTCAACAGCACGTTATCGGAGACGCTTCGCTCAGCACGGCAGATACTTGCCGGCGCACTGGCCGGTCAATCCGATGGGAATGCAGGGAGCCTGCGCCTGGCACTGGCCTTGCAGTCCTTGCAAGGCATAAGCCACCACATTCCCTATGATTTTGCCCTCGCTGTTCCGGTCCGGCAGGCCAGAAAAGCCATTCATGACAGGTTAGCGCGGTTGTTAATTGTGAGTTGTGAATTACGCGATCGCTTACAGATGACAAAGGCGCTGCCCACCGACGTGCAGATCCTGTTAAGCGATGTTCAACACTGGCTTCGCTGTGACGATGAGGGGGAGCGAAAAATCATGGCTGGCGAGCTAAAACAACGAAGTGAGCAGTTAGCCGAACGACATGGGACCTGTGCCGTGACGCGTGAAGCGGTGTTGCAGGTGAGCGTTGTCCGTTATCTTACGGAAGCCTTGACCCTTCTGCAGCAATGCGATCGGCTTTCCGATGCCATCCATCATGCGAAACCCATGTTGGTGCAGCCGGAAGGTAAGGGCGCAAAAGGGTATGTTTTTCATCGTGACAGCTTTACTGCGGCACGCGCTGCGTTAGGCGCTTTTGCGATCATTCTGAGCGGTTGTCTGGTCTGGATTTATTCGGCCTGGCCTGATGGCGGTACAGCCGTTTCTATCCTTGGGGTCTGCTGCACACTGTTTGGCAGCTTCGATACGCCAGCCCCGCATATTGTGAAATACATTATAGGTTCCGTCTGGGGCGTGGCCATCAGCCTGCTCTACAGCTTTGTTTTTCTTCCGCAGGTTAGCGATTTCCCTGTGCTGGTTGCGGTGCTGGCACCGGCATATTTGCTGGCCGGATCGCTCCAGGCTCGGCCACCCACCACCTTTATGGCCATGGGGATCACGCTGACCTTGCCTGTGCTGTGTGAGTTAGGTCCCCATTACAGCGGCGACTTCGCGGCGGCTGTCAATACCGCCATCGCGCTCTTTTCCGCAACCGGCTTTGCGGTGGTCAGTATGCGTTTACTGCAAACGGTGCCGGCAGACGCGGCCATCAATCGCCTGCTGGATATCTGTCGGCGCGATATCCGGCGCAGTGTGAAAGGCGTATTTACACCAGACGAAGCACACTGGACCAATTTGATGATAGACCGGACTGCGTTATTACTGCCACGTCTGTCACGCAGCCAGCAATCAGCAGAAGAGGTGCTTAATCACCTGTTGCACGCTCTGCGTATTGGCCTCTCTGTCATGCACTTACGCCGCTGCGCTCTACCGGCGGGGAGTGAAATGGCCAGGGAGATTAACGAGGTGCTTCATTTGCTTACCCGGACGACAGACTACTGCGCTTTGCGCCTGCGTATCGTTTCACTGATTGATACCTCTTTGTCTACACCCCATGAGCAATCGCGCCAGAGTGTTGACAGGCTGGTTGATCTGCATTGCGCATTGGGAGAGCAGGAGAGGGGGCAAGCCCATGATTAATGACATTAACATCGGGGGGGTCTACTTCCCGGGTCTGCTGGTCATCGCGCTTGTGACCCTGGTCTGCATCCTGTTATTCGTGCCTCTTTTCTCTTTCAGCCGGCTCTACCGCTGTTTACCTTGTCGCCCGCTGACGGGGCTATCTGTTTGTATCGTTACTTTTTTTCTGCTCTTGCAGGGCCTGAATGCGTTGGGGTTATTAGCATGAAATCTTTTCTATCTCTATTGAGTCGTTATGCGCTGACATTAAGTGCGGTCGTGGTGGCAACTCTTCTGGCTTTTATGCTGTGGAAACATTATGCGCAGACACCCTGGACCCGCGATGGCCGGGTTCGTGCTGATGTGGTGCAAATTGCGCCAGATGTTTCCGGGCCGGTCATCAATGTGGCAGTCAGCGATAACCAATGGGTTAACCGAGGCGATGTGCTCTATTCAATCGATCCACACTGGCTGAAACTGGCGGTGGCGAGTGCACAGGCTGATGTTGACGCGAAACGTCATGAGATGGTCATGCGTCAGGATGCGGCAACAAGACGTACCCGGATCAAAGGGGTGATTTCCGGCGAGGATTTACAGCAAACAGACAGCGCCGCAAACATCGCAACGGCAAATTATCATGGTGCGCTGGCTGCGCTGGAACTGGCGAAACTTAACTTATCCCATGCCATCGTGCGGGCGCCGGTAGCGGGTTATATCACCCATCTCAGACTCCGTCCGGGCGACTATGCCACCGCCGGGGTGACAAAAGTCGCCATCGTTGATGCCCACAGTTTCTGGGTGGTGGGGTATTTTGAAGAGACAAAACTGCGTCATATCCGTGTGGGAAATAGCGCCCACATTGCGCTGATGGGATTTGAACCCACCCTGACGGGGCATGTTGAGAGTATCGGGCATGGGATCGGTGACAATAATGACGAGACGGGCGGGCTTGGTTTACCCGAGGTTGAACCGACATTTAATTGGGTGCGACTTGCGCAACGCATCCCGGTACGTATTCACATTGATACCTTACCTGCGGGGGTTGAGCTGGTGGCAGGATTATCGGCGACGGTGTCTGTCACGCCATAAGAGTAAATTCCACCCTTGCTGAAAATATATCGAAAGCGTGACCTGAATTAACGCTGATCACTCACGTACTCCTCAGCACGACATTGAGATTAACGCTATGAAAAACAAAAAAGAGTTTATAAATAGCTTGCTTATGTGGATAAATGATAATATTGAGTCACCCATGAAAATTGATACGGTTGCCATCAAGTCAGGGTATTCAAAATGGCACTTACAAAGACTATTTTTTGCCGAAACGGGCCAAAAGCTGGGTCAGTACATTAGAGATCGGAAACTTCAATTGATTGCTGATGAACTTATCACATCCAATGAACCTTTAATAAATCTCGCGATGAAATTCGGTTTCGATTCCCAGCAATCACTGACCAGAGCTTTTCACAAAAAATATCAACTGCCCCCGCGAAAATACCGGAAAACGTTTTGCCCTCAGAACGCGCAGCAGACTTCAGGGGGCACACCATGACACTTCTCTCCTTTGTCCCGTGCATACTGGCATGCAGATACGCCTTCAGGTGTGTATTGTCATTCGGCTATTTGTTTATCTGCATATTATTACCACGATAAGCATTAATAAATATGCAGACTTGCTCACGGTAGGAATGTAATTTTCACCATGTGATATATGAAATAATTGTGCGGATCGAATTTTTTCATATTTACATTAAGGAATGCCTGATGATTGACGATAAGTAATATGATAGCTGTCCCTATGTTGCCAAAAATAAAAGCAGGTATCTGTGGTTAGCTATGCATTGAAAATGAAACTGATTTTCGAAAATAAAGAAATGTTACTGAGGATACCTTTATGGCACAGCTTTTACCCTCTATTAAAAACCTACCTGTTGCTGCCAAGTTGTTTGGCGGGTTCGCAATATTAATCATTATCATCGTGTTATCTTCGCTTATCAGTATTCAACAGTCGGACACGATCCGCGATCATGCATTAAAGGGAAAATTAATCAGCGAAATCAGTGATGATCTCAACACGGCACGACGTAATCGCCTGACATACCAAATAAACCACGATGAAAGTGCACTTCAGGCCAATAGAGTCGCCATTGAAAAAATGGATCAAAAAGCGGAGAGCGGCCTGACCTTTACCTGGGACAGTGATGCGCGGGTGTTGTTTGATGAGTTGCGCAGCGCTATTCCTGTTTATGCCAGCACGCGTGATGGTTTCATTAAACTCGAAAAAGTGACTGTTGAGAAATCCCTGGCGTTGACATCACCGGAGTTGAAAAACCTGCTTGATACATTCAGTTCCCGCTTTGTGCAGCAAGAGAGCATCTCAAAAGATGAATTCGCATTGCTCAATCGCCTTAATGCACTCTGGGTAGCGGTGTATGAAATCCAGTCGTCCGATGGCAAGCGAGGGTACGATGCCTTTGCGACCGTACTGGGTGATGCGCTTAAGTCGCTCCGTTCAGAAAAACTTAACCTGGCAGCCGAAGACAAAGCGATGGCGCAGTCATTTCTTGACAGAATGCAGGCGAATGTAGACGCCTATACGAATGCACAGAAAGCATCACAGAAAGCCGCAACAGAACTGACTGGCGTGGCGGAAAGAATCAATACCGTTACGGCAAATCTGGTGACAGGCCAGACGCAAAAAAACATCGCTATTATTGAACGCGTCATGATGATCATGGGGCTGGTTGCTTTCTGCGCAGTGCTGACGGGATTACTGGTTGCCTGGCTGCTGACACGGCAGATGACCCGCCAGATAAAACATAATCTGACGCTGGCAGAACGTATTGCTGAAGGCGATCTGACCGCCGTTATTGAGCCTCAGTCAAAAGATGAACTGGGTCGCCTGACGGTCGCAATGGGCGTGATGAACGATAAACTTCGTGAAATGATTAGCCAGATCAAAGAGTCGGTCATCCATGTGGCAAATGCGTCATCGGACATTTCCGCTGGCAACACTGACCTGGCGTCCCGCACTGAAGAGCAGTCTGCTGCCGTTGTGGAAACCGCTGCCAGCATGGAACAGCTGACCTCAACCGTTAAACGTAATGCGGATAACGCGCGTGAAGCCAGCCAGCTCGCGGTAGTGGCTGCTGAGCATGCCCGTTCCGGTGGGAAAATTGTTTGGGACGTCGTCAGCACCATGGAGACCATTACCGAAAGCTCAAACAAAATTACCGAAATCATCAGCGTAATCAATGGCATCTCTTTCCAGACCAATATTCTGGCGCTTAACGCTGCGGTTGAGGCTGCGCGAGCGGGTGAACAGGGGCGGGGGTTTGCCGTAGTAGCCGGAGAAGTCAGAGGGCTGGCTCAACGCAGCGCAAATGCTGCCAAGGAGATTGAAGGACTGATAAAAGAATCGGTACAACGTGTGTTAACCGGTTCAGAAATGGCTAACAAGGCCGGTAGCACCATGGAACAGATTGTCAGCTCTGTCACGAATGTGAGCGGCATCATGAATGAAATATCTTCGGCGTCGGAAGAGCAGAGCAGGGGTATCGATCAGATAGGTAAAGCCGTTACCGAGCTGGATTCAACCACCCAGCAGAATGCGGCACTGGTTCAGGAGTCATCGGCAGCGGCATCATCTCTTGAACAACAGGCCGAGCAGCTTGCGCAGCTCGTTTCCGTATTCAGGCTCGGTTCAGAGAGCGACAAACAGAAACATCACTCAGCAGCGTATAAAAACAGAGGTCATCTGCGACCCGTCGCATCGACAGGCAATGGGGCTGACTGGGAATCGTTCTGACAATCATCTTGTCCTGAAAGTGCTCTCTTGTTGAGGGAGAGCACAACTTCTGGCGCAACGGAATACGGCTTCTCGCCGTTGCGTCACCCGTCATCAGGGCACTGGTGTTTAAAGGGATAAGGCCATTTACCGCAGTCTGGAAAACCGAACCTGTTACAACGACGCGAAATATTTGCTGGCGTTATTTCTTCTTATTCAGCATCGATTTTAAATCGGCAAAGGGATTATAGGTCGCTGTCCCCACCTCTTTTTGCGCATCTTCCCCCGCCACAACGGTGGTACCGTACTGTTCGGCTTCAGTGTACTTCGCATGTTCGTGGTCATGGCAATACAGGCACAACAACTCCCAGTTACTGCCATCTTCCGGATTATTGGTATGGTCGTGATCGATATGGTGAACCGTTAATTCACGTAGATTTGAATAAACAAACTCCCGTGAGCAGCGCCCGCAGACCCATGGGTAGATTTTGAGTGCTTTTTCGCGGTAACCGCTTTCCAGCCGTGAATAGTTTTTGGGGATCAAAGCCATTGCTAATACCACCTGAGATAAAGAGTCATAGTGACAATATATCCCATCCAGGGGGCAGGGAGAGACAGTTTATCGTCGTACGCGTGATCCGGGCCCGAAATCCTGCTCCATTCAGTAACCGCATTCGGGTAGGCGAATATCTGTGTTGATCATGAAGATATCGGGCAGATCTATACCGGTTAATGCACCGCCATTATTCTCTCTGATGCGTGTTACCACCGAAACAGCAAAGACTCGTCATAACTACAAACAATAAATGGACGTTAATCCACCCGTTTTTCATCGCATCAGTGGGCATCGTTATCATTAGAATGAGGGAGCTTACTAACTGAAGGAGTAGAAAATGGCTATTCAAGGAATTGGAAGTACTGCCTCGCTATGGAACACCGTTAGCAGGAAAACAGAGCAGCAACAGGATTTCAAAAGTCTGATGACAAAAGCGACCGAAACCGTGAATGCTTCATCGGCAGACAAGGCGCAAGTGTCTATCAGCAGCAATGCCGCGACGCAATCGAGAACGGCAGTACAGGAAGATATTTTACGCTATGCACGGGCAGATGCTCAGGATGCGGAGAGACTTGCGCATGATATGGCGTATAGCCGCAGCGATATCTGCTATGACCTGAGTGAGTCGATCAAGACCAACAGGATGGAAGATATCAAACTCGCCTCAACGGGCGAAAAAGTGGGCGATGAGTACAAGCGTCAGTTTTACCAGAACGCTTTGCACATCGATGCACAGCGGATGCAGATCTACAATACTGAGAAGGCAAAAGGCACCGACCCGGTCATTATCCTGAGCAAAATGATTGATTTTACGAACTCGCAATCAAAGGACTACCTTGCCGCGACGGGATGGTTGGCATAATTTAAGACAGTGCCCCAAAGCCAGTCAGCGCGACTGGCTTTTTGTTATCACAGCCATTAATTAAATGCGTTAGCACCCGCGTCTGACTCTGGCCTCTCCAGGTGGCGTTGCCGTTAAGCGATGTTGGCAGCCGCTAAATTTTCTCACATTTCAATATGATCGCTCCGCTATCTTTTGATGTGCTTGATTTGTTCATACCACAGGATAATACTGTTTATATATACAGTATTATTGTGAGTTAAACAGAGATATGTTCGCGCTTGTTGATGTAAACAACTTCTATGCCTCCTGCGAAACGGTTTTTCGGCCCGATCTTCGGGGAAAGCCCGTTGTTGTTGTGTCAAACAATGATGGATGCATCATTTCGCGCTCGGTAGAGGCAAAGGCGCTGGGCATCAACATGACGGCACCTTACTTTAAAATTAAAGACGAATTACATCGCAACCAGGTGACTGTTTTTAGTTCGAATTACGCACTGTATGGTGACCTCAGCAACCGCGTGATGATGACATTAGAAGAAATGGTGCCCGCGGTTGAACTTTATTCCATTGATGAAGCGTTTGTTGATGTGTCCGGTATCGCGAACTGTATGCCGCTTGAGACGTTTGGCCGCCAAATCCGTGAACGGGTATTAAAAAATACAGGGCTGACGGTGGGTGTCGGTATTGCACCCACAAAAACGCTCGCCAAACTGGCCAACTTTGCGGCCAAAAATTGGCAACAGACAGGTGGTGTTGTCGATCTCTCATCCCGGAATCGGCAGCGTAAATTACTCGCGCTGGTGCCGGTGCATGAAGTCTGGGGAGTAGGGCGGCGTATCAGCAAAAAACTGGGATTGATGGGCATCGAAAATGCGCTGCAACTTGCCGACAGCTCGACATGGGTTATGCGTAAACACTTCAACGTGGTGCTGGAGCGCACCGTCCGTGAACTTCGTGGTGAATCCTGCCTGGCATTTGATGAATTCGCCCCCTCCAAACAGCAGATCATCTGTAGTCGTTCCTTTGGCCAGCGCATTACCGCGTACCGTGATATGCATCAGGCGGTGTGTGCTTATGCTGAACGCGCGGCCGAAAAGCTGAGAGCAGAAAGGCAGTTCTGCTGTGCAGTCAGTGTGTTTATGCGCACCAGTCCGCATGCTCAAAATGAAACGTTCTACGCCCCACAATCCAGCGGGCGGCTGACGGTTCCCTCTAACGATACCCGCGACATTGTTCGTGTTGCCACCCATGCGCTGCAGGCGATCTGGAAAGAGGGTTTTCGCTATATGAAAGCGGGAGTGATGTTGAGCGACTTTTTCAGTCAGGGCGTCGCGCAGCTCAATTTATTTGATGAATACCCACCCCGGCCCGATAGCCATGCGCTGATGCAGGTCATTGACCGTCTTAATCATTCTGGCCGGGGTACAGTATGGTTTGCCGGGCAGGGGATCCAGCAAAGCTGGGCGATGAAACGTGAAATGTTATCGCCCAGGTATACAACACACTATCCCGATTTACCGATCGTTCGGTAGGGATGCCTGTATCGAACCGCAGAAAGGGGCAATTCTTTATTTCATTCGCGGGGAACACAGATTGAGAACACAATGCTGAATAATACGATCATTTCGGTACGTTGTACCCGGGCGAGTCTCCCTTCAGGGTCACCATAAAGGCAAAATAGGCATGAAGGGGATTGGAGAAAATCGGCAATTGGTCAGCACACAAAGAATGATGTTCTCTTCTCAGGGTGAGTTCTTATAAAAATTTGAGTCTGTAATAAAAAAGCCTGCTGTTAGCAGGCAATAAAGGTTTTTTACGCATTTTTTTGTTTGTATCGGATGAATCAGGTAAGCAAGAGTGCGCAATGCAATGTGAGACAGAGAACTTAATGAAAGGCTATAAATATTTCCTGGCAGCATCAAGTATCTCCTGTGAAGTCAATTCCCTGTCAGAAGCCACGTAAACAACACTATGATCACCGGTCAATGAAGGAAAGCCTGCAGACATAATCCGAAGATGTGTTTCTTCACCGTTTGGGTATTCCTGCCTGATAGAGGATATACCTTCCAGAACGGTCACGACCTTACAGGGTTCGACATTAAAAAAAACAAGGACTCTTATCATATGCCACCATGATTCTGTTAGTCTTTCCCATAATGTCACCGCTTCGGTACAGGGAATAATTTTTTGCAGTAAATTTTACGGGACGATGTGACAGGTAAAAAAGTCTTGCAATTTCCCTTTTTTACATTTTTGTAATTTTAAGGAAATTAAAACAAGCACCACTTGATTAAAAGGTGTATGGTGACTGTCCATTAAATCAGGAAATGCCTATGTCCGGACGTAAAAACACACAAGCCCGTCGTAATCACTTAGTCAAATGCCCATGCCCAAACTGTGCAAAAGAGTCTGAACATAGTTTCAGTCGAGTCCTGAAAGGGTCCCAACTTGTCTGTCCCTACTGCAGTACACTGTTCAAATCGACGCAACGATAAAAGCGCTGCATTTTCCAGGTGACAGGGGTTATGCATGTCAAAACCCTGTTCACGTAATGATGCAAACTGGGAAATGCCAGTAAAGTAAAATCAAGGACGTGATGCTTTCGGAGGCTGCCAGGCCTCTTACGCACTTTATTATTTAACAAGCAGTTAGCTTCTGCTTTTAGACTTTTCATGCAGCAGACCTGCACTTCATCACATCGGTCAGCACACTCATATATGCGCAAAAATACGCTGACCTGATATTAAGAATAATCTCTATGTCGTTGCATTAATTTATGGACCTGTCTACTCAGGAATAATCCTTCATCGTTGTCGCAGATCCACAAAAATTTATTTATCGCAAAGTATTACATTTGCAGCTGCAGGGCCTTTATCACCACTGTGTACTGCGAATTCAACTTTCTGTCCTTCAAATAACGTCTTGAAGTTATCGCCGTTAAGTGCAGAAAAATGAACAAAGATATCTTTACTTCCATCGAGAGGAGAGATGAAGCCAAAACCTTTGTCTTCGTTAAACCACTTTACCAGGCCTTTAATTCTTGAGGACATACTGACTCCAGTTACCTATTAGTATTGATAGTAAACGTATAGTATTAAGCGTATGGACTCAAAAGAAGGGGATATCAGCGATAGCGCCTGGTAATGAGGACTGCACGGAAAATGTTTTACGTTCGTTTGTACATCGAACCGATGAGTTCATTAAGGCACGGGAAGTCATAATAAGCAAATTATATTTTAGCCATCCAGAGGTCCTGAAAAAAGTTAAAAGTGGCATTAAATTTATTTCAACGTATAGTGATTACGTGTTTTCAATAAAAGGAAATGACTTGTCCCGTAAAATGACAGGAATTGTCAAAAGTTTTGACAGTCTCAGTGGCAAAGGCCTCATCACCCCTTCAGATGGTCGAAAAGACGTTCTGCTTCATATTTCAGCCGTTAACGCCAGCGAATCAGAATTACTCATGCCGGGGGTCCGCATCGAATTTTGTCGGATCAACGGTCTCCGTGGTCCTGTGGCTGCGAACATCTATCTCTCCTGAAACGGTATCCTCTCTCCCTGTGGTATTTTTATAAAGAACGGGAGGATAAATTGAATGATTAAATTTCAATCAACCGTGTTACGGTGAAGCTCATTCATTGAAAGGTTAATCATCATGTCTCTCATCGATTACGCAATGAAATTCATTAGTGGTTCATCAAGATCCTCTATCATCTGTCCGGTTTGCGGCTTACGCTCATCTCAATCTCTCTCCAGAGTTCGCCGTAAACAGACAATGCTGTGTCCGGGGTGTAAGGCGCTGTTTGTCTCCCCCCTCATTTCTGAAACGGCTCAGCGACCATGAAACGGGTATCACGCAAAACGGCTACGAGCTCAATGCTGCAAAAAAACGCGCATTATGCCCGCCGGAGAAGGGTGGCTGCTGGGATACTGCCACCCTGACTCGCTATTTCACTGCCTGTCAGGGAGTGTCTCCGCTGACAGAAGGTAAAGCCTGGGTCTTACGTGAGTCCGTGCCTTCACATGCGTTTTCTCCGGCGGTTTATGGCGGCAACGCCACGCATGACCACCACATAAAATACCGGCACAAAGACAATCGCCAGCAGTGTGCCGCTGATCATCCCGCCAAAGACGCCGGTGCCAATTGCGTGCTGGGTCTGCGAGCTTGCTCCGGTGGCCAGCATCAGCGGCGCTACGCCAAGGGTAAACGCCAGCGATGTCATCACTATGGGGCGTAAACGTAAGCGCGCAGCCATAATGGTCGCTTGATGAATACCCATCCCGCTGGCGTGAAGTTGCCGGGCGAACTCAACAATCAGGATGGCATTTTTAGTGGAAAGGCCGATCAGGGTGATAAGTCCCACGCGGAAAAAGACATCATTGGGCATTCCGGCGATATAAACCGCCGTCACGGCCCCCGCCAGGCCCAGTGGCACCACCAGCATCACCGATAAAGGGATGGCCCAGCTTTCATACAGCGCGGCGAGCACCATAAACACGGTGAGCACGGACAGCGCCATCAGCGTCGGCATCTGTAAGGCGGAGGCGCGTTCCTGCAAGGAGGTGCCGGTCCATTCCATCATAAAGCCCGCAGGCAGCGTAGCCGCCAGTTTCTCCATCTCGGCCATCGCCGCGCCGCTGGAGTAACCTGCGGCTGCACTGCCGCTTATTCTGACCGCAGGATAACCCTGATAGCGGTTGAGCTGTTGCGGTGATAGACCCCAGTGGGCTTTCACAAACGACGCCAGCGGCGTCATCTCACCGCTCTTGTTGCGAACGTACAGTTTCATCAGGTCCTGTATCTGCATACGGTAGGGCGCATCGGCCTGAACGATCACCTGCTGAACGCGCCCGTTGTCCGTGTAGTCATTCACATAATTTGAACCGCTCGCCGAAGAGAGGGTTTGGTTTATCTCCTCAAAGGAAACGCCCATCGCCTCAGCTTTTTCGCGATCCACATCCAGTGTGGCGCTGATGCCTTCCGGCAATCCGTCCAGATACACATCTTCAACAACGTGGCTGTTGGCGGCACGGCTAAGCAACTGTTCGAGTGCGGCTTGCAGCGCCGGGTAGCCGTGCCCGGCACGATCCTCAAGGTAAAATGTGAAACCGGATGAGGTGCCCAGATCGGAAATCGCGGGCGGCATGATACTCATCACCGTGGCTGCCGGATCGGCACTCATTGCCGCTTGCACCGCGTTTGCCTCTCCCTGCGCCGTTGCGCCATGTCGATTATCCCACCCGTTGAGCATGGTAAACGCCAGTGCCGTATTGGGCCCCGAACCGGAAAAACTGAAGCCGAATATGGACAGGTTGCTCTGAATACTTTCCCGTCCGGCGACAAGCGACTCATAACGACGCATGACCTCCTGTGTACGTGCCTGGGTCGCATCGGAAGGAAGCTGCACGGAGGTGATAAAATACCCCTGATCCTCATCGGGAATAAACGAGGAAGGCAGTTCACGCAGCGCCAGAAAAAGGACGCCGCACAATACCGCATACAACGCCATCACGCGCCCTGAACGCGTTATCGTGCGGTCGAGAGCGGACGCATAGCGAAGGGAGAGCCGGTTGAAGTGGCGGTTAAACCATCCGGTAAACCCTTTTTCCCGCTCGCTCTGATGACTGACCGGCTTAAGCAGCGACGCGCACAATGCTGGCGTCAGGGTCAGGGCAAGAAAGGCCGAAAGCAGAATAGACACCGCCATCGACAGGGTAAACTGGCGGTAGATAACCCCCACCGAGCCACTGGCAAAACCCATCGGGATAAACACAGCGGTGAGCACCAGTGTGATGCCAATAACGGCCGGGGTGATTTCACGCATCGCCTGCTGTGTCGCTTCCCGTGGCGCAAGCCCTTTTTCTGCCATCAGCCGCTCGACGTTTTCGACCACCACGATGGCATCATCCACAATAATGCCGATAGCCAGCACCATGCCGAACATAGTGAGAACGTTGATGGAGAAGCCGCTGAGCAGCATCACCGTAAACGTTCCCAGCAACGCAACCGGTGCCACAATGGCGGGAATAAAGGTATAGCGCAGATTCTGCAGAAACAGCAGCATCACCAGAAACACCAACACCATGGCCTCAAAAAAGGTATGAACCACTTTTTCAATCGACAGTTTTACAAAAGGCGCGGTGTCAAAAGGCACGGAGAACTGCATCCCTTCAGGGAGCACGGCAGATAAGGTTTCAAGACGATCCCGGATACCGGCCGCCGTGTTAACGGCATTGGCACCTGTCGCCAGTTGGATGGCGGCGGCCGTTGCCGGATGACCATTTTCCCGGATGGCGAAGGCATAGCTTTGTAAGCCGCGTTCAATACGCGCAACGTCGCCGAGTCGGACGCGTGACCCGTCGGTATTGGCCCGCAGCGTGATGTTCTGGAAAGCCTCAACGGAGGTGAGCTGACCGCGAACTCTCAATGGGTAAGTCACCTGCTGACCGGGCAGGGCGGGTTCGCTGCCCACGCTTCCTGGCGCTATCTGAACGTTTTGCTGATTTAACGCCAATGTGATGTCGTTGAAGGAGAGGCGATAATTGAAAAGTTTGACCGGATCGACCCAGATACGCATCGCCTTTTCAGCGCCGAAAAGTTGCACTTTTCCGACACCGGGAACCCGACGCAACTCCTCCAGTACGTTACGGGCGAAATAATCACTGAGATCAGCCTCCTGATACGCCCCGGAAGGCGATTTCAGGCCCACCATCATCAGGAACCCCGGGTTAGCAGCCTCAGTGCTGATGCCATTTTGGCGCACGGCTTGCGGCAGACGTGGCTCAACGGCTTTTATCTGGTTCTGTACATCCATTTGCGCCAGTTTAATGTCAGTGCCGGGTTTAAACGTCACCGTGATGGATGCCATCCCGGACACATCGGTGGTTGACTCAAAATAGAGCAGATGATCCACCCCCGAAATTTCACGTTCGAGCAGGGATATCACCGAATCATTCATGGTTTGCGGCGTAGCACCCGGATAGCTGACAGAAATAATGATGCTGGGCGGGGCTACCGAGGGATATTGCGCCACGGGTAATTGAGGAATAGCCAGAATACCGCCGAGAGTAATGAAAAGCGCAATTACCCAGGCGAAAATCGGGCGTTTAATAAAGAAGTCAGACATTAATAGATATCCAATCCAACACGTAAATAACGTCTCATCATCCAGGTTGATTCAACACGCAGGTCAGCGTACATATAACCTGAAAACAAAATATAATGGCGTTACGCCTAAAAAAACGACGATAAAACATTCATAATAAAATATAAAATCGCAGGTCGTCGGGTATGAACATATCAGTATGTTGAAAAGAATAATCAGGTAAATAAAAAACAGACTTAATACCACTATAATGGTACATAACTCGCGAAAGATACCCTCTTTTCTTTGTAGTAAAATTAATGCGCAGGTCAGCAAAATGCCCACGTAGGCTAAAGGTGACGCCAGCATTGTCCATTTAACCCTCTCGCCAATGGAGTGCATCAAAATCAGCCAGCCATAAAGCATTGACCAGGTACCTGCCAGGAAAAAAAACAGCGACATGATCTTTTCAGAAAAAAGGAGTGATGCTGTTAAAATTTTCGCCACTGTCATTACATCCAAATAGCATTGCGATGAAAGCGTATTATCGTACGGCTGTATGTAACGATAATTGATTGAGTATGGAGGAAGTGTGGAGTGCCATTCTGAACCTGCATTTTTCTCAAAGAGAGCAAAAGCTGTTGTCTTTATGAACCGACAATGCTGAATCACCTGTTTGATGGTCAGTTCATTTTTTTTAGCATCGCGAAGAAACTTTTTAGTTTAAAAAAAGTCTCATGCAAATTATAACGATTTTAACCCGGTTAATCCTGTCAGATTACGTTCGAAAGTGAGTTGAAAATGAACAGCGATTTATCGATGCAGCGCTGGTGAAGATTATCTGCAATCACTACGTTTACGCATCTGAAGCCCTTAAAAATGATGAGAAAAAAGAATTTTTATTTTTGGCGAACACACTTTAAAACCCATAACGCGGATTGGTACGAGACGGAGGTTATATGAACCATGAGAAAATTATTCTGGTCGCAGAAGATGATGATGAAATCGCTGATATTTTAGTGAGTTATATTCATCGGGCAGGAATGAAAACGGTTCGTGTCGCCGACGGGGAACAGGCGCTGGAACAGTTTCGATTACGCAAACCCGATCTGGTGTTGTTGGACATTCAACTCCCGCTGGTCGATGGCTGGCGTGTCCTGTCGACGTTACGCAGGGCAAGCAACATCCCGGTGATTATGGTCACCGCGCTCGATCAGGATGTGGATAAATTGATGGGGTTAAGGCTGGGAGCCGATGATTATGTGGTGAAACCATTTAATCCCTCTGAAGTGGTCGCCCGGATAGAAGCCGTGCTGCGGCGCGTCAACGTCAGCGCGGAGAACAGTTACCAAAAGCCGATCCGCACCCCTCACTTAACGATTTACCCGGAAGATTTTTATGTGGAAATTACCACCGAAGGGGGAGTGGTCACGCCGGATCTGACGACAACAGAATTCAAGCTACTGACCTGTATGGCCAGAAACCCGAGAAAAGTCTTCTCGCGTGACGAATTGTTAAGCTCCTGCCTGCCGGAAGGCGATGCGCTTGACCGTACCGTTGACAGCCACATCAGTAAGCTACGCAAAAAGCTGGAAAACTGCGGATTAAAAGGGACGCCAGAAAGCATCCGCGGTATCGGTTATCGACTGGGTGAAAACAAATGAATAAAGATCAGGCTCTCAGCCGACAGATCCTGCTGTTTATGATCTCCCTGACGCTTATCGTGATAGCGATAACGATCATGGGATCCTATTTTTTCTACGCCTTTATTATTGATTATATTCCGGGCGGCACGCTCGTCGGAGATGAAGACAGCGTGACATACATTGACTGGATCTGGCTTTTCGTCGCGTCAGCCAGCAGTTTAATTGTCTCTTTTTTTTTCACCATCAGGCTATCAGCGAAAATACTCAATCCATTAAGTTCCGTTGCAACCAGCCTGCGGCGCATTGCTCAGGGCGATCTGGGGGCGAGGGCATTTTGCGCCTACTCACATTTGGGCGAGCTTAACAATTTAGTCAATGACTTCAATGAAATGGCGGAAAAGTTACAAGCGCTTGATAGCCAGCGAAAATCCTGGAATGCTGCAATTGCGCACGAGTTCCGTACTCCGGTCACCGTGTTAAGAGGACGGCTGCAAGGGCTGGTTGATGGCGTCTTTGAACCCAGTCCAACCTTATTCAATAACTTATTAAAACAAACGGAAGGGCTGACAAACCTGATCGACGATCTGCGGATTGTCGGTTCATCCGGCACCACCGATTTTTCGCTGAAATTAACCGATGTTGAACTGCAAGATACCATTCAGAATGCCATCGATGCGTTTTCGCTTGAGTTCACTCGCAATGAATTTCAAATCATCACGCAACTTCAGACGCATCACGTCGTTTGCGACCCGTTACGCATCATTCAGTGTCTTACCGTGCTTTTCGATAACGCCATAAAATATGCCACCCCCAAAATCATCGTTATCAGAAATGGCGTTACTGAAGGATCGTCTTATATTCAGATAGAAGATTATGGCCCGGGTATTCCTGAGGATTTCCATCGGTTTTTGTTTCAGCCTTTTCAGCGAGGCTCGCGTGCGCGAAATGTGAACCCAAAAGGGTGCGGGCTAGGGTTGTCGGTGGTAAAAGCCATCATGAATGCACATGGCGGCGATGTAAGCTATACCTTGCTCAATAACCATCACTCCGTGTTTACACTCTCGTGGCCAGCCAGCAAAACGGGTTAAGGACTCCACGCCAACAGGCTCATCAGAGCCTGTTGTCTGTTCCCGCTAATTGCCACATGTCACCCAGTTTTATATCCCACTCGGCAGGCGTGATTTGGAGTTTTCCCCGGCGTGGACTTAAGGTGATTTCGCTAAAAACGACAGCATCGTGTCGTAACATCAGATCCACGCGGCAATAATCAATGTCACGCGCCACATCCTGAGCCGCATCCAGCGCTTCGTAGAGTAATGGTGGCGTGGAAACCGCGTAAGGCGTGTTGGGATACTCCATCTGAAATGGCTGCAGTTGCCATGCCCGATCGTAAACGTTGATATATTCTTTTCCTGAACTGTCTGTTATATCGGCCTCAATGAGACTGGCAATACCATGAAAGCAATGTATGCGTAACATTTCTGGCGTGGTGTCTTTTATGCGATCAGTAAAAAGATCAATATATGTTTCGCATAATATTACCGGTGTGATGTTTTTATACTGCCATTCGCGTGTGCTGTAATACATATTTTTCTTCATGGCTAATTTCAGTTTGGCCAACGCACGAGGTTTATCAAACGTGGCTTTATCCGTGCATATCACCACGCTGCCACTGTCATGATTGCATTTCAGCACGAATTTCTCGGGTAACTGGCTAAAATCGATCTCCTCTACACGGGTATAAATACCCAGCAGCGGTGCGAGGGTTAATTTATCCGTCTTGTTTTGGATATACTCTCTGACGGCCAGTTTGTCCGCCAGTCGTGTATAAAGTGGATTGCGATCAAAAAGTAACCGATGACAAATTTTCTCACTTAACGCCCTCGGATGCATTAAGTCAGGCTTCCTGTTTATTACGCGTTGCAATCTGCTGATATGGAATGTTTCATCGTTCACAATCCACGCTCTCACTCTTTTTCCAAGGTACTCTGCATAGTTGCATACATATTTTAATCTGTTCATTGTTCCTCCTGAGAACGCTGAACAGTATGCAGAGGGTTTATTATCCTGTTTTGTAGGGAGTATGGAGCCAATATGTATTGGTTATCATGAAGCCATTTTTTGCGGGGAAAGTATGGCACCGCTTTCCCTGTGAATATACCACTCCACTTTTTTCGTTTATTTTTACCGAATGAGTGGCAGGGTGCGAACGATCCCCATCATTACCTGCATACAATCACGATGCGTAGATGACAGGGCGACGGCCGACCCGCACCTGTTGCGTCGGTGAAATACCGGTGTAGCGCTGGCGGTGATAAAAAAACCGACACTGGCTGGCTACGGCAATAACACAACGTAAAAATACCAGGCGCTCAGATAAGTCACCGCGCTTAATCCCCAGAGAATCCCTACCCACTGATAATCCTCTTTGTTCACGGACTGGTGCTCCTGTCAGAAGGTGTAAGTGAAGGCGGCGACAGTGGAACCTTCGTTGCGCCGCAGCACGATTGGGCTGTCTGCGGCTGCGCTATCCAGCCAGTGATACCCGGCACTGAACGTGGTGCCCCAATGCGCATCAAACTGGTGACTCCAGATAAGGCGAGTCTCAATGCCGTACATTCCGCCTTTCGCCGAATAACGGCTATACCCCGAAGCGAGGCTTTGCTGCCGGTTCACGCCATAAAATATGTTCATGTAGCGACTGTCGCCAAACAGCATGGCGGACTGAATAGCGACAGTATCGTAGGCGCTCTGCACAGGTAAAAGTGTTACCGAAGTCTGGTATTGCACACCCTGGCTGTCGGTCAGCGGCAATGTGGCTTTGCCTTCTACCGTCAGCCAGGGCGTTACCGACCAGCCAACAGCCAGCGCGGTATTGAGGACAGCGTCAATCGTACCCATCCCTTTTAAGTTATCTGCACCGTCCCGCCAGGCAGAGCGGCTGTCCGCCCGCCCGAGGTTGTAACCCAGCGTGTGTTCGAGATAGAGGCCATCTGCTGTTTGCAGGTCGTAGCCCACCCCTTTTTCCGTATCCAGAAAAAAGGCCCCCTTGCGCGCCTGGATCACGGGAACAATCTGCAATGCGTATTTGTCTGAACCGCTGTATTGTGGCGCATATTGCCCACCCAGTCCCAGCGTAAACGTATCCTGTGGCACAGTGGCATCACTGGCGTATGCGCCCGACATAAAGGCGGGGAGGAGTGAGCCGATCATGTACAGCGCATTTTTTCTCATTATCATCATGGCATCCCGGTGGTGAGGAGATAATACGGCTGACCAAAGGTCACCGTAGGATGGTGCAGAAGTATGGTCGCGACGTATCAATGAACGGTCGGGAAATTGTTAAGAAACGGTCAAGGTGGGCAGATGTTATCCAGAAGAGTGCTTGTGATTGAAGACGATGCGGATGCCGCCAGCGTGCTGGAAGCTTATCTGCGTCGTGAAAACTACGAGGTGTCCATTGTGGGCGATGGCTTATCCGGGCTTGAGATGGCGCAGCGCTGGAAGCCGGATCTGATCCTGCTGGATGTGATGTTGCCTGGCCTGAATGGCACCGAAGTGCTGGCGGCGCTGCGGCGTAAAAGCGATGTGCCCGTCATTATGGTGACCGCCATGGGGGATACGCCGGATCGCATCGGTGCGCTGCGCTACGGCGCGGATGATTATGTTGTTAAACCTTACCACCCTGGCGAAGTGGTGGCGCGGGTACAGGCGGTGCTGCGCCGCAGTCGAAAGACGGAAACGCGGGACGACGTGCTGCGCTGGCATACCCTGGAAGTGGACAGGGTCGCCATTACCGCCACGGTGACGCAGGGGGATAACATTCGGGTACTGGATCTGACGCCGACCGAATTCTCCTTGTTGTCGACGCTGATGGGCAACCCGACCCGGCCGTTTTCCCGCCAACATTTACTGGAACACTGTCTGCCGGAGAGCGAAGCGCTGGAGCGGGTGGTGGATACGCACGTTTACAACCTGCGCAAAAAACTGGAGAACGCAGGCATTACCGGCGTGTTAGCCAACGTTCGCGGCATTGGTTACAGGTTTCGCCAGCTATGAATAATTCCACATATCAATCTCTCTGGCGCTGGATCTGCGGGCGCATTCTGGCGCTGGCGATTGGCACTGTGATCCTTATCGCCCTGTGTATGTGGTTACGCTTTGCCATTGGCAACTACTGGATCCTGCATAAGATGCCCGCGGCATTGCGCGAAGAATTCCTTGTACTGATGGAGGATCCGCAGATAAACCCGGCGCGTTTCCACGATATTGTGGACAGCTGGTGGGGACTCAGCTACTCCACACCGTCCATCGCTTCTGCCGACTGGTTGATGGTTGGGGTGCTGGTGTTGGTGATGATCCCCTTTATTGTCTTTATGGGGCTAAAATATGCCCGCCCATTGTCCATTCAGTTTAGCCGTCTGCGGGATGCCGCCGAAGAGGTGACGCAGGGGGAGTTTGGTCGCCAGGCCGAGCTGGTCAAGGATGCGCCTGCGGAAATGATCCGTTTTGCCAGCGATTTCAACGTGATGACACGGCAACTGGCGCGTTATGACCGGGAATTGCGCGCGTCGCACGTGGCGATGGCCCATGAAATTCGCTCGCCGTTGACCGCCGCCATCGGCCGCTTACAGGGGATGCTTGATGGTGTTTTTGAACCCACGCCCCAGCAACTGGGGATGGTGATGAAGCAACTGCAACATCTCAGTCGTCTGACTGACGAACTGCATTTACTGTCGCTGGCAGACGCGGGACAACTGACACTCAACCGACAGGTTTTCTCTCTGGATGAGCTGTTGCGTGAGCAGGCAGCCTGGTTGAAACCGCAGGCCGACGACGCCGGGATCGGCGTTTCCATTGAGGGCGCACAACCCTGTCCTTATTACGGTGATGCGTTTCGCCTGGGGCAGGTTTTTACCATCCTGATGGAAAATGCGCTGCGCTACGGGCAACGGGGTGGGCGTCTCTCCATTCACCTACACCGCCAGCAGCAGGATTACCGGATTGATTTTTGCGATAACGGACCCGGCGTGGAGGCCGATTTTCTACCGGTGATGTTTGATCGCTTTACGCGGGCGGAAACCTCCCGCGCACGGCATTCGGGCGGCAGCGGGCTGGGGTTATCCATTGCCCGTGCGATATGCCTGGCGCATGGCGGGAGCATCAGCGCATCGTTACCCGCATCTGGCGGGTTGCAAATCAGCGTCATCCTCCCGGCGGCGTCGGCGCAGGAAGGAAAATCGTCGTCTTGATAAACTCTTGACGAAACATGCAGTGAATCTCGATTTAACTGGCATGAAATGGTGCTCTTTATGTGCCGGAGCGCCATCATGCCAGAACAATTTACTGATTACTTTCGTCAGTGCCTGCACCACCTTTTCACTGCTGCACGCACCGTTTCACTCCTCTCCCTTCTTCCGCTCATTGCGTTGAGCATTGCTGTTCCGCTGCTGACAAGCTGTGGCGAAAAGTCAGCGGATAAACCCGCGCCGCCCCGGCCGGTGCGCTACGTGGTGGTTGCGCCGTCTGCGTTTGGACAAGCCGCCATGCGCACCGGAGAGATCCGCGCACATGATGAAACCACACTGGCTTTTCGTCTGGATGGCCGCATGGTCAGCCGCCTTGTTGATATTGGCGATCGCGTGCGGGCAGGCCAGGTCCTTGCGCGACTGGAAAGCACAACCGGGCAAAATCAGCTAACCAGCGCGAAAGCCGACCTGGAGGCGGCGAAAGCCTCAGAGCAAGTGGCGGCCCTTAATCTGAGCCGGATGCAGAAGCTGATGCCCTCCGGCGCGATAGCGCGTACTCAGCTTGACAGTGCCCGCGCGGACTGGCTGACCGCCGCCTCGCGCCTGAAAAGTAGCCAGGCCGCTTTGCGGAACGCAGAGGACAACCTGGCATGGACGCAATTAACGTCGCCTGCTGACGGGGTGATCACCGGCGTCAGTGCAGCGGCAGGTCAGGTAGTCAGCGCAGGTCAGACGGTTTTCACGCTGGCGACCAGCGATCGGCGTGATGTGGTGATTGATATTACCGATCCACAACGCTTGTCAACAGACACCGCGACGCATTTTCCGGTTGCACTGCTGGCCGATCCGGCGGTGCAGACTACGGGGATTGTCCGTGATATCAGCCCGCAGGCGGACCCGCAGACCCGGACATGGCGGGTCAGGTTAACGCTGCTAACCCCACCTGCAGCGATGGCGCTGGGTGCCAGCGTCACGGTAGCCATGCCCGCTGACCCCGGTTCCGATCATAACGGCGATACTTATGCTGTTCCGGCAACGGCGATCGCTCGTCTGGACAACCGTCCTGCCGTCTTTCTTATTGATAACCACCAGCAGGTGCAGTTGCGCCCGGTGACGCTGGCGGGCTATACCGCGTCGTTAGCCATTATCGCCTCCGGAGTGGCACCAGGGGATAAGGTCGTGACCGCGGGCGTCAGCAAACTGCGCACCGGCGAAAAAGTGATCCCCGGAGAGCAACTATGATGACGCTTCGTTCAAACAACGCCACGTTTAATCTCTCCGCGTGGGCGCTTGCGCACCAGCAGCTGGTGAGCTTTTTTATGCTGGTGATTGTTGCCGCCGGTATCCTCTGTTACGAAAACCTGCCGCGTAATGAAGATCCGGCATTTACCATCAAAACCGCCGTGGTGTCTGCGCAATGGCCTGGCGCGACCGTTGACGACACCACCCGGCTGGTGACAGATGTGCTGGAAAAAAAGCTGCAAGAGACGCCATGGCTCGACTATCTCGAAAGTGAAACTCGTGCCGGTAGTGCGGTTATCTATGTGAACCTGCGAGACGATACGCCACCGCAAAACGTCGCCGATATCTGGTATCAAGTCCGTAAAAAAATGCAGGATGTGGCCTCGTCACTGCCGCAGGGCGCGCAGGGTCCAGCCGTTAACGATGAGTTTGATGACACATTCGGTACGCTGTATGGCTTTACCGCCGAAGGTTATACGCCCCGCGAGTTGCGCGATCGGCTGGAGGAGATCCGCCGCGATCTGATGTCGCTGAAAGATATCGGCAAGATCACGTTATTGGGCGAGCAGAATGAGCAGATTGTCATCGCTTTTTCGCCACGCCAACTGGCGGGTATGGGGCTGGACATCCAGCAGGTGAGCGATGCGTTAGCCGCACAAAACGCCGTCGCACCTGCGGGAACGATACGCACCGAAAAGGATAATATGGCGTTGCGGGTTAGCGGGGCGTTGGCATCGGAAGAGAGCCTGCGTGCCGTGACCCTGCACATTCATAACCGCTATATCCCCCTGACGGATATCGCCACCGTGAGCAGACAACGTGCGGAACCGCCAGCGCCGGTCTTTCGTGTTAATGGGCAACCGGCGATGGGGCTGGCGATTTCTATGGCATCGACCGGCAATATGCTTCGTTTCGGCCAGGCGCTGAATGCCAGAATGGCGCAACTGAAAGCACAGTTGCCGCACGGTATCGAGATCGTCAAGGTGGCAGACCAGTCGGCGGTGGTCAGCGAGGCCGTTAGCGGCTTTGTTCGGGTGCTGGTGGAAGCGGTGCTGATTGTGCTGGCGGTGTCGTTTGTCTCTCTGGGAACCCGCGCGGGGCTGGTGGTGGCCGCCGCCATTCCGCTGGTACTGGCGATGACGTTTGTCGGGATGATGCTGGCGGGCATTGGCTTACAGCGCATTTCGTTGGGGGCACTGATCATTGCCCTCGGTCTGCTGGTTGATGATGCGATGATCACGGTCGAGACGATGGTTGCCCGGCTGGAAGCGGGGGATACGCGTCAACAGGCGGCAACGCGAGCGTTCAACACAACCGCCTTTCCGATGTTGACGGGCACTTTGGTGATGATTGCCGGCTTTATTCCGGTCGGTTTTGCCGCATCGAGCGCCGGCGAGTACTGCTATTCCCTGTTTGCGGTGGTACTGATTGCGCTGCTTTGCTCGTGGGTGGTCGCGGTGCTTTTTTCCCCTCTGACCGGTGCGTGGTTGCTGCCTGTTCGCTTACCGGCGCATAGTGGTGAGGCGGGAAAACTGGCCCGCCTGTACCGGCGGTTATTGCATCTGGCGCTGCGTCATCGGCTGGCGACAATCGGGGCGGCACTGCTGGCGCTGGCGCTGTCCGTGGTGGGTGTAACGCATATGCAGGGTGAGTTTTTCCCGGCTTCCGACCGTCCCGAGCTGCTGGTGAGCCTCTCTCTCCCCGCCAACGCATCACAGACAGAAACAGAAAAACAGGTCGAGCGCCTGGAAAAGTCTTTGATGGGCAATGACAACATCGATCACTTCAGTGCATACGTGGGCTCCGGCGCGGTACGTTTCTATCTCCCCATGGACGTGCTGCGGGAAAACGAAAACACTGCGCAACTGGTGGTGGTGGCCAAAGACCTGGCGGCGCGGGATCGCTTACGTGAACAACTGTCGACGCTGCTGGACAGACACTTTAGTGATATCACCACGCGTGTGTCACCGTTAGAGCTCGGTCCGCCAGTGGGCTGGCCGGTAAAATACCGGGTAAGCGGGCCGGACTATGCGCAGGTGCAGCGCTATGCCCACCGTCTGGCAGCGGTGGTGGGTGAATCGCCGCTGGCGCGGGAGGTCAATCTCACGGCGGGCGAGCCAGAAAGGGCGATCACCGTGCAGGTGAATCAAACCGCGGCACGTGCAGCGGGCGTCTCATCCGAAAGCATTGCGCAGATGTTAAACACCGTCTGGTCCGGCTCGACCGTCACCACGGTACGGGATCAGGATCGCCTGGTGGATGTGGTGCTGCGCGGCAACGATCGTGAGCGGCTGGATATGGGCACATTATCGACGTTAATGCTGTCCGGGACGAATGGCGCCAAAATTCCCCTGAGCGAAGTGGCCACGCTGGTTTGGGGGGTGGAAGATCCGGTTATCTGGCGGCGACAGCGGTTACCGTTTATTACGGTGCAAACCGACCTCGCTCCGGGAATGCGCGCCGATGCTGTGTCGGCAGGGCTGCGCCCGGCAGTGGATGCGCTGCGCGCGCAATTACCCGCCGGGTACACGATTGAAGAGGGGGGCGCGGTGGCGGAGTCGGATAAAGGCAACCGATCGGTCTATGCGGTACTGCCCGTGACACTTATCGTGATGTTGCTGCTGTTAATGATCCAGTTGCAGCGTTTTTCCCGCATGCTGCTGGCGTTGTTGATGGCCCCTTTTGGCCTGCCGGGCATTGTACTGGCGATGTTGCCAACGGGGACGCCAATGGGGTTTGTCGCCTTGTTGGGCGTGATTGCGCTGGCGGGCATGATCATCCGCAACGCAGTGATCCTGATAAGTGAAGTCGACAGCAATGTGCAGCAGGGCATGGCGAATGATGCGGCGATCATCGCGGCGGCGGAACACCGTGCGCGGCCGATTATGCTTACCGCTTGCGCAGCTATTCTGGGGATGATCCCCATTTCGCACCAGGTGTTCTGGGGGCCAATGGCCTTTGCCATTATCGGTGGGCTGATGGTGGCAACACTGGTGACGCTTACGGTGTTACCCGCGGCCTTCAGCTTACTGCTGACAGGTAAGCGGCGATAAAGGCCGAATCAGGATCGTCAGCCGATCCTGATTCGCCGCAAACATAACAGCAGCGCTATCAGGGCACGTAGATCACCTCAAACGTGGTTTGTTGGTCAGGGAGATCTTTCCTGCCGCCGTTAACGTAATAAATTTGCATATCGTAGTGATAAACCAGTTTGCTGGAGGGGTTGAGGATCTGTTCCAGCACCGACACCTTCACATCCACTTTCTGGCTGGTGTGATCTTTATCGAGTTCGATCGTTTGCCCGCCTACGCTTATCAGAATGCGGGAAATGGGTTTCGGACCGTAGGGATCAAAGGCATCTTTATCGCTTTTGAATTCCAACGTTTTGGTGATATCGACCGGTGCAGACTGCTTAATAAATGTCCGCGGGGTATTTTTGTATTTCGCGTCGAGCGCTAACTGCACCGGGATGTTTTCCGGGTCAAATCCCACCAGTTCCACCTTGAGGAAACCTTTAAGCAGCAGGCTTTGCTGTGCCGTGTCGAACAACGCATCCCAAATCTGTCCGAATTGTGATGACGGCAAGGTGAAAGCATCAACGATGCCGCTTTGCAGGTCGATCAGCGCGTTTTTCTCTTCTGTCATGCCTGCCGGCAACGAAAGCCGTAGGGTTAAGGCATGGGCGTTAGCCAGTGGAAACAGTTGTCCTTGTGGTTGTGCATAGTGATCGTGAAACACCGTTTGGGCGTTGGCAATGCGCGCCTGATTGACCTGCGGCAGGATAAAATAATCAAACGTCACGTTGATCTGATCCAGCGATGTCGCATGTTCCGGTGCGCTGAACGAGATGGATAACATTGGCTTATTATCGTTCTCAGCATCGGTTGCCAGCGCAAATCGGTCCGGAAGGTAAAAAAGATATTCCGGGTGGACATAGTCCTGGAAATAGTGATCGTTGTGCGTGTTGAACGGAATGTTCAGTAGCGTGAGTTGCCGCACGGGCGGCGGGGGTAAGAGACCCTGATAGATGTAGGGGTAGTAAGTCTGAGAGAAGTAAAACACCGTTGGTACGGTGACGGTGTTCAGGAGTCCCTCGTGGGTTTTAAGGGCCACCACCAACGTGGTTTGCGAATCATAACTGTCCAGCGCCCGCAGTAAGGCATCCCGCTCGCTCGGCAGCGACAGCAGCAGCCGCGCCTGATATCTATTGCCGCCGGAAGGCTTGGTTTCCACCTGTTGAAAGCGCATCTCGGTTTCATCACCGAATGTTGAGAAACTCAGTACCACATCAGGAAGGGTCGATACGGCCTGATTGAGATCGAAATCAAGGGTCATTATCCAGCCGGTCTCTTTTTTGGCGGTCGTGATTTGATAGCGAATTTCGCCCGATACAATTTCGGTGCTCACCGCCGCCGTCAGATCGGTGGGTAGCGCGCGCAGAGCGCGTAACTGCGGTTTCGCGACACCCGGAAACTGTTGCGCCGCATTCGCCAGGATAACCCTGTTGAGGGTGACCAGATCAGTGAGGAAGGTGTTCATAGGTATCCTTGATGGGATGTGAAAGGGCTAATTGCCGGAAAGCATTCAGTTCGGTGGAGGTCCAGAGATACTGCCCGTCATGGCGGCGATACAGCGGTATTTCCGTCTGGCTGGCGGGAAGTCGCCATTTTTCTAACGCTGCGATAAACGGCGTCAGATGCGCAATGCCGCAACGTGCGGCGTAGTGCAACGTGGCCAGCCATTCGTTGGGATGCGCGTAATAAGGGATCAGTTGATTGATGCGATCGTACTGGTTTTCACTCCATGCCAGCGCGTTGTCGAACTGGGTGAGGATACGGGCGAACGCCGGGATCACGCGGTTCTGCGCTTTGCTCACACACGCGATTAAAATCAACGCATTGGTATTGACGCAGCAATCGACCTGCGCCAGCACAGTGGGCTCTTTCATCCAGGTATAAAAGGCAAGGCACTCCGCCCACTGACATTGCGGTTCTGCCTGACGACGATCCACCCGCTGGATCTGGTAGGCACTCAGCGTCGCCAGCGTATTCACGACCTCATCCAGTGAAATACGGCCAAACTTATACAGCAACTCGGTGATGATCGCCGTGTCGTCGACGTCGGGTGGCAGGGTATCGCCCCGCATCCAGACCGGGTGCGCATCCCCAGGCCAGAAGCGATAATGCGCAGGCTGGCATGCGCAGGCGGCGATAAAATCGAGCGCTTTTTCAATGTAGGGCGCGGTTTCAGCGGTATATTCCAGTGTGCGCAGCACCTGTGCAGTAACAAAGGCGTTTTCATCCCGATGCCAGCGGCCATCCGGCGTGCGCACATACGAAGGAAAAGCCCCGCTCGCGGTCTGCCGTTGCAATAAACAACCCAGCGGCGTGGAAGGCGGCGGCGAGGGGGCAACCTTTATCGCCACCTCGGTAAAGCGATCGTTCTGCGGACTGAATGTGCAACTGATGGCGCAGCGGCCTTGCATATCGACGGAGAGACCGAGCACGTTGAACTGTAGCGGTATGCGCTTATCCAGCAACGATTGCAGCAACGGCATGGCGCACACCTGCTGTGCCAGCAGGTGGTTGAGTGCATCGGGAACACGCGCGTTACTGCCAAAAAAACGCGGCGCGATGGTGAAAACGGTGAAACTCTCCAACTGGTGTTGCTGGTAAACCACGCTGAAGCCGTAGGTGGTATACGGGAAATGCCCGTCACTTTGCGTTTGCGCCCGTGCTGCCTCCAGAAGCGGCATCAGCGCTGGCAGGGCGGTGTCACAGGCAAACAACGCGGCAACCGCAACCATATCGTCGTGGGTGATTTCCGCGCTGTGCCACTGGAAATAGAACTCAACCGGTGAGTCGGCCTGATCGGGATAGTGGCCGACCATCAGCAGTTGCAGACCTGCTTCCGCCAGTTGCGCGGTGCTGTAGGGCATGCCCTTGTGAGTCCACTGCGCCGGGCAGTCGCCGCCAGTGGGCACTTCGCTATAGATCTTGGTGCGCACGCCTTGCGGACTGTATTTGCGTCCTTGCCAGTGACCAAAGCGCAGACCGTCATCGCATGCGCAGTGGAACTGCGGCAATTGCGTATCAAATGTACCCGCCAGACCCTGAGGCCTGGCGGTTGAGGTGGTAAATTCAAGCGGGCAGCCGTTCCACGCCAGCAGGCTGGTATTAAACGCCGCAGAGAGATAGCCCGACGCCAGCCGGGGTGCCAGAAAACGGGCAACATCTGCCCGTAATGCGTCAGCGAGCCACGGGGCTTGCTGGCATAACCCCTCTACCAGCGCATCCAGCGCCGCAGGTCGTACGGAAGTGATGCCCGTCACCATCAGGTATTCTCCTCTTTAAACGGCGAGATAATAATGGCGGGTGGGTTCTCTTCGCCTTTGAACAGCCGCGTTTTACCGTTCAGCAGGTAGTAGGTAATGGTGTAATTTATCGTCCAGGGTTTTTCCGTCAGGCAGCGATATTTAAAGATCTGCATTTGTGGTTCATCTTCCGAAAAGGTGAACTTCTTCGACTTGATGGTTTGCTCATCATCCTGATAACGCAGTTCAACCACCACCTCGTTATAGTCATCCCACGGGAACTTTTTATCCGGTTTAATGCGGATTTGGTTAAAGGTCAGGACTTCGGTGGGATCGAGGTTCACCATGGTGGAGGCGCTGCGGGACGCCGGGTGGTAACTGGTGCTGCCTTCCCAGCCGGATACCGCCGCTGATTTAAACGCAAACTCGCTGTCAATCTGAAACAGTTCCTGGGTATTTTTGCTGCGGGCGATCTCCTTTTCCCACTTCCCGTTATCTGACGTAAAAGCATCCGGTGTGTAGATATTATTGTTGTATTTCACCGCCACCGTGGCGGCTTTCAGCCCGTACTGGTTAAAACCGTCCGGCCCGAGCACCTCCAGCTTAATTTTCTGGAAGAAGGGATCGTTAACATTGACCTCTCTAAAATAAGGCTTTTCTTTCTTCACGCGCAGCAGCTTACTGCCGATAAAATTCTGCGGCACGGCGGACTGGGTGATGGCTTTGGAAGAGGTGTAGGTAAAGTTGAGCGTTTTGGTCTCTTCCCGGCGCACCAGCTTGATCTCCAGAGAGGCGCAGGGTAGCAGGCCACCTTTACCTTCTTTCCCGTCTTCGGACTTGCCACTGGCGAACAGTGCGTCCAGAATCGAGTCGCTGGCGGATTTGGCCTGCGTATTTTTATCCTCGTTGGGCTTCAGCGAGGCGGTGAAGAAACTTTTCAGGATTTCACCTTTCACAAATTCCAGCGCCCACTCTTTTTCTTTGGCCGCTTCTTCGCCCGGCATACTTTCAGTGACTTTGATAATTAACTTCTGCTCCTGCTGGAGCTTTTGCATTACGCTGTCGAAGCCAAGCCAGAAGCTGGCAGGCGTCTCTATTGGAATCGGAATGTTTGCGCCAAATTTGGTGTCGAATTCCTGGTAGATATTTTCAAATTTGCCCTCAACCTCCACTTTCAGCGCGGGCGTAATGCCGGTGTAGGTCAGGTTATACGCAACCGCCGCTGGTGCCTGCATTTCGCTGAATGCCGCTTCAAGGATCACCGCCTGTTCCGGCGTCAGTTTTGCGCTAAAAATGGCACTGTTTTTGGCGAAAAGGCTTGGGCTTTGCGCACTGACCAGCTTGCCATTGGCGTTTTGCGCATCCAGCACGAAAAAGTTTACCGTACCGTTGTCGTAAGGAACCTGTTGCAGGAGCGGGTTGGGCGGGGTCACTTTCAGCTTGCTTAAATAGGCTCTGAAGGCGCTTTTCAGGTCGCTTTCCGGGATGGAGGTATCCACCTCAAAGTTGATATAACCGCCTTGCTGATCGGCACCATCCCCGGTGTATTTGATCAAGGTAAAAATGGGATTCCCCTCGCGCTCAGCGAGGTGGATATCGCCGGGCATATACCAGAACTGGTTTTCATCAGAATCATCAGCAAAGAAGGTGATGTTGTCGATGGTCGCGGTTTTTGCTCTGAGTAGTAACATAGCGGTTCCTTAAATGAGTTTGGCAATATCGATAAAATCAGCATCCGTGGTGGTGTTGATGCGCGGATCGTTACCGTTGCTGTGATCCGGCTGAAACTCGACCAGGATTTCCAGGGCAATGGTGCGGCAGTCGGCGTTCAGTTGGTCGGCGGAGAATGACTGCGGGTTCTCGCCATCTTCAGTAAACATCTGCATCTGCTGGAGCACGGGACCATCAGGCCCGCTGTTGTAGCTGAGAAACACTGTGGCTTGTCTGACAACCTGCCAGTCAAACCCGGCGGCAACCTGTAATGTGCGTTGCGGGTAGAGTGCCGAAAAAATGAAAACATCCTGCCCGATAGCCTGACTCAGCGTGGCCGGGATATGCGGGGCGTTGGCGGCATTGCTGTACTGCTTGGTGACGTCAAACTGCCAGAGATCCGTGTCCGGAAGCATCAGCGGGTAATTGACGTGCGTGGTGTGTTGATCGAGCAGAAAACTTTTCGCAATGCGATTGTTTTTCTGCCGCAAATGCTGGCAGATGACGGTGACCAACACCGAGTCATACCAGTCCCAGTTAAAGCGCGACTGCGTTTTGATCGTAAAGTCATAGCGCGCATATAACGATTCGACGTCGAGGAAGACATCTCCCAGCGAGGTGCTCATCGGCCCGGAACTCACGCTCGCCAGGCCGCCAATGGGCTGCTGGAAATAGACCGTAAACTGATAACTGACCGGCCAGATCATTTCGCCGGTGTTGGGATCGAGAAGGCTGGGGCGGGTAAAGGTTTGCGGCTGTGGCGCGGCGGCGTTGAACTTGAGTGCCTGGTTCTGCTTGCCATAGGTCATGTTTGCCACCACCAGCAGAATATTATCGTCAAGCTCCGGGTTGAGCAGATGCACGTTGACCGTACGATGAGCAAAAAAATCATCTTTCAGATCAATGAGTTCAATCACGCGTTGTGGCTGATAATCGCTGTTTTCGACCAGCACACCCAATAGCGCCTGCGGGTAGAGGGAGCGCTTGACGGCGGTGGTTTCCGAAAGCTTCGCACTCAGGCGTCGATTATCCGTCTCCTTCAGCGAGACCTGCTGTAAATAAAAGCCAAAACGGGGTGGTGCCTCGGGCGCCTGATGGGCAAATGCCGGCGTGAAAAATTCACTGATTAAAATATCTGTCAACTCTTCACCGGCCTGAATAATATGACTGTCGGGATCGCTCTGGCGGGTCTTAATCTTGACAGTACGCTGGCTAATCAGCGTCGAGGAAATATCCTTAATATCAACCGATAAAATAAGGATGTTAAATCCCACGCTGGTTTGTAAATAGTCGTACACCTCCTGCCAGTTTGCTTCCAGCTCAAACGTTGAGGGCGGTAATTGTTGCAAATAATCCACTTTATAACTTACGGCAACAGGGGCGGACTGCGGAGATCGTAATAACGCCACCAGTACTTCAATATCCTCTTTTTTCGCTATTCTGCCGAATAGATAACAGACTTGCTCATTGCTCAGCGAGGCTCTGTTCGGTTGCTCAGGCAGTATGCCAGGAATATTTAAGGTTGCCGTACAGGCTATCGCCTGCAAGGGTTGCAGTACGGCATCCGGCGGGATCGCCGGACAGGATCTTGCCGCTGCCTGCGCCGCAGCCTGACTGCTGGCCAACTGCGTTTGCAGTGACAGCATGGCATAATACACATCGTCCGGGTCGCTGCTGTTGCGAAAGACCTGCAACTGCACGGCGGGCGTGTTGTCGGTATGAAGAATGCACGTCGGCGTGGCCGCAATATAATAAAATATCGGGCGCTCCACCGCGGCAGGAATAAAAGCAATATTGTTCTGAATAATGATATTGGACATGGCAGTTGTCCATCTTAATAAAGAGAGACCGTCGCCAGGGAATGCATCAGCGCATTACCCTGGCGGGAAATATCGCTAGCACTTAACAAAAACAGTGGTGCCGGTGAATTTATCCTCAATCTCTTTTTCCGGTTTTTCGTTATAAACAATGGTTGCTTTATAACTGTATTCAGCCTCGTTACCGGCCTCATCCGCCATGACTTGCACAGTGAGTGATTTGACGATGGTTTTTTTGTTCTCCGGGAACTCATCTACCGTCAGATTTTTGGTGATTTTAAAATGGTACCGCGGATAGTCGATATACAAGTCGAAGGAGATAAACGCCACGTTTTGTTCAGGGATCTGGAACACAATGTTAAAGTTCTGCTGCCGTGGCAGCGCGTTTTCGATCTGGATTTGATTGGCTTTGGTAGTGGCATAATCCGGCATCTGCGAACTGGAGTCTGAACCCGGCGGCACATAGGTCAGTTTACTGCCATCGACAGTGTGGTAGTCGGCGGTGAAGAAGATCGGTTCTTCCTGTTTGATCCCAATCGGATAAATATAGGGCTGTGGCGGGTTTTTCTCGGTAACGATTTGGTTTACCGGGTTCTCTTCAATGCCATGTTTGGGATCGGAATACTGCGTTTTAACCACCACCTGCTCGAAGATTTTCCAACCCGCCGGTGAGATCAGCGTGGCGATATCTGCATAGACGATACCGCACTGGGCGACGTTGATGGTTTCCACCAGGCTATCCACCACTTCGATCGGCCCGGAATGGTAGGGTTTGGCATGGACGCCGGAGAAGTTCACCACGTAGGAGTAGCTGTAGACGCGACCGAGTTTCTGGTCGACATACCAGTAATCCGTTTTTTTCGGCTTATCGTCATCTCTGTCGAAGGTCAACGTAGAGGCTTTATCGCCATATTTCACCGTGACGATAACGTTTTCAATGTTGTATTTCGCCAGGTCGCGGGTGACATAGAACTCCGGTTGCAGGTGACTGTAGAACGGGTCGTCCAGATCGTACTCTTTAAAGTAGTCCTCCAGTTTTTCACCTTTCTTCAGGAGCGAAAGAATTGAGGGGAGTTGCGTTTGCGGCGCGATGGTAAAGGAAACCACGGCGTTTTCTGAATAGACGCGGCTGAAACTTTGGGTATCTTTCAGGCTCTCTTTGAACTTATCGAAGCCGCCAGCATCGTTCAGCAGGTTCAGGCTCATATCCAGACCGGTCTGGCTACTGAGGATCTGCTCAACCTGTTTCTGCCCCCACAGGCGAAGCGACTCTTTCCAGGCGAGGTACTGCTCCTGGCTCATGCCCAGTTCCTCTGCCCCCAGGTCGATCTCCACTTTGGAGGTGATGGCCTGCGCGTCGAGGTATTTTTGCTCGATTTTCTTCTCATCAGCGGACCAGGTGTGGCGATCGATCTCTTGCGTCACCTCTTTGGTTTTTTCGCTGCTATAGCTGACGGTAACGCTTGCCGCCGGGAGTGAGGCATCCAGCGTGAAGTTAAAGCGGACGCCAACGCTGGCATTTTTTTCTGAGCCTTTCAGAACCTGTTCGAATAGCGTGGCGCCTTCACCGGTCAGCGACAGGCTAAATACGGTATCGTTGTCACCCAGGCCCGATGGGGTCAACACCGTGGGGATCTCCCGGTAAAACGCTTTGTTATTATCGAGGATCAAGGTGGCCTGCGCAGTGGTATAACGCGGCTGTTGCAGCTTTATCTTTTTCGCTTCATCGGGCATCAGACGGTTTAAGAATTGATCATCGCCTTTGCTGGGGTCGTACAACTCCTCATAGACACTGGCCTGCTCGGCGGTTAAGCCGGTGTTTTTCAGCGCGGTATCGCGATCTTTTTCTTTCGTTTTGTTGGTCGGATCGTCTTTAAAGGCTTTATTGGCCTTCACATACTTCACAATCAGCGTCGATTTAGCGCTCAGCTGCCCTGAAATATTGTTATAGAGCAGGGCGCGGATCTTATCTTTCATCTCCTCCGTGGGCTGGGGCAGGTTAACGGTAAACTGCGCATAGCCGCCTTGCTGGTCGGTGCTGCGGTACTTGTAGAACATAAACTGTGGTCTGCCGTCCCGGGCGGAAAAGACGGGAATTTCGGGCACGACGTAAAAAACGTTCTTGTCATTACTGTCGGCATAGCAGGTATAGGCATATTCAGTGAGGCCTAAATAGCTGCTGACGGGAATTTTGACAGATTGCTGCAATGCGGTCGTTAACATGTGCGTTTCCTCTCAGTGATGTTACTTGATGTACTGCAACACGATGGGGCTGACGGTGGACTGCTGTGGACCTGATTCATATTTCTTCGACCAGTGAGACGCCGGTACGCCCTCCCAGCGATACTCAATGCGCCCGTTCAGGTTTTCGGCATGGGTATTCAACAACCAGGTGCTTTGCCACTGGTTGCCGGAGAACTGAAAACTGGTGGAGACTTTTTTCAGCGAAGAGGTGGCAGGGATCCAGGTGGCGCTGCCGTTGATGCTGGCAAACACGGTTGCCAGATGGCTGGCATCGAACACCACCGTATTCACGCCAATATCGGCTGGCCAGAGGGTAATGTCCTTCTGCCAGAACAATGACTTACTGAAGGTGGAGTAGTCAGCGAAGGTCACCGTCAACGTGATGTCGCCGGGGGAACCTTCGTTCTCCAGCGTGACCGGGGGAAATGAGGGCCACTGCATGGCCTGTGTTTGACTGCCCCAGCGTAATTCGATGGCGGTTATCTTGTACTCGCTGGCTTTAAAGCCCAGTTGTACAGTGCAGCGAGTGTGCTCAACGGGTTTATCGGGTCTTGAGGGTTCCGGCAGCGGTGTTGGGCTGTAGGAGACGATCGTGTCAAAAGGCAACTGACTGAGCAGCGGCGCAAGATCCTGGTCATACTCCAGCAAATAACGCTGCGGCACACTGTGGCTGTAGGTGATGTCGTAAGTGATCTGACTGGGTAACTGATCAATATTGTTTATGTTTTTTAAGGTGTTGCCAGTAAGCAATGCCGCGAGGTTCACCAGTTCGCTGCGTACCAGCGCCTGGGTTTCCGCAGAGGGTGAATTGGCATAGTGGTGAGTGAATGTGATCGCGCCAGCGTCAATTTGCTGATTAATCAGCGCAATCAGTTCCGGCGTCTGGCGGATGCCCTGCGTGACCGCCAGACGTAAAAAAGCGAGCCAGTCTGCGGCAAGCGCGCCGTCTGCCTGACAAATAACCAGAAACGTCGTGAGCGTGTTAAGAAACACCTGGTTCGCCGTTCCCTGAATCGCGCCCGCCAACTGGCTGCTTTCGGCATGGGTCAGCGCCAGTTTTGCCTCGCTGAATTCCAGCCGTCTGGAGGTACCGTCGGCGCTGTTAACAAAGCGCAGACCAAGGGCGATTTGACTCTCGCACTGCATCAGTTGGACGTTCTGCAACCCTGGCGCAATATGCTGTTCGATCCACGCAACGATGGCCCCCCGGTCGACGGGAAGCTGAGGTGAAATAAACGTGGCGAGGCCGCCGCCGGGGCTGGTTATCAGGTGCAGGGCGCTCACCGGCGTATTCTGCATATCCAGTATCAAGTCTGGGGTGAAGCGGCCATAGGCGTACACCGTCGGTGGTTGGGTTTGATCGTGAAAAGCAAACGCACTCTCCAGCAGAAAAAAATCCTGCAATGTTTGCTCCGGGTTGAGGTATTCGGCTGTCATGGTTAGGCCTCTATATCGATCGTCTGATCGCCGCTTACGTAATCTGACCACTCGCCAGCAGGTCGCCTGTAACGAAAACCCGCGGCGAATATTGACGTCACGATCCAGCGATACTCAAAAGTGGGTTGTGAGTGGGTAAACGCATGTGCCTGATCATCGTCCCGTCCCTGCGCCTGAAACAGCAGCTCCACGTAAGGCATCGTTGACGGAAAGTGAACGGTAATCAGCGCACGCTGTGCGCCAAATTGCGGGAAACACCAGGCGCCAATGGTGGTGCTTAACATCACGGGTGTCGGCAGCGGGACGACGCCCGGCCCGGATAGTTGCTCAGCGCTAAGCTGTGCGTGATCCGCCTTGTCGAGTAGCGGATAGCTGAACCACTGCGCTTTCTCCGTTAACAGCACGGGGACTTCCTTATCCTGGCTGTGGAAAATGCCGCTTACCCGGCAGCTGGAGGCAAAGCCGGGATCAATATTGATGGTTAAAAACGGACAGGGTAGCGCGTTGTAGCCCAGTACCAGCGTGTTGCCACTAAAGGGAGTGCGCTCGCCGATCAGAAACTGACGACCGTGCTCCCCAGACCAGGTCATGCGCACCTGGTAGTGATAACTGCCCGTTTCGTCCGGGTTGTTGTTATAAAACTCACAGGTTAAATGGGTGGTCGTTGCCTGCAGTAACAGCGTTTTTGTCTGCTCAGTGGGGTACAACAGCCCGGCCGGGATCGTTATCTGCACATCGATATTGACACCATCGCTCAATCCCGGCGGCCAGGTATAGAACAGATTGAATGTCAGCTTGCCGTCTGGCATCGGCAGCGGCTCGGGATAATGGAGAATAGCGTTGATGTCGACTTTGGCGATCTGTTGCGCGGCGGCAAACGGATCAAGGGTAAAACAGAGCGGGCGGCGGGTGAGTTCCTCCCGGAACAGTTCAATAACATCGTGCCCGTCATTCGGCGTTTTCAGGCCAATCCACGGGGTATTGCTGTCAACAGGGCCAGACCACGGCTGACCGTAGCGATTGTACAACCGGTCAAGTAACGCCTGACTTAAGAGGCGTATCAGCTCCGGATCCGTTGACGTTAACACCGGCATGATGTTAAGCGGAAGCCGGGTAAGATGTTCAGCAAGATACCCGGCCAGTTGCAGATAATTAAAAATCACCCGATTGTCCGCCAGCCGCTCACTGCCTGGTACATTGTCGGCCAGCACGCCAATCAACGTTTTAACGTTCGTGTCGACGGTATAGTCCAGACGCGGGGAGACGCCGATAACCCCGCCATCCATCCGTGCGCGAAAGCCGGTAATACCATCGCGTAGTACTTTTTCAATCAACGCCGCGCTATAGACATCCAGCAGCACAATAAACTGGATATCCTGCGCGGCATACCACGTCGGATCATAGGGTTTGTCGGTCAGCGTGGAGGCGTGGTCAGGTGGTGCACTGAAGCCAAGCTGGTCGGGCGACACTGGCAGCACGCGGATGCTGGAGTCCGGGTGCTGACGGCTGAAATTCACCAGCGTCGTTTTGTCGGCAAATTGCAACTGGCAGGTAAACGCCAGTTTGCCGTAGATCACTTGCAGGCTATAGCTGCGGATAATATCCAGCGCAAACGCCAGCGGTGGCGGTTCCGTGGCAAGAATGGCGCTACTCTGCGGGTAGAGATAGAACACGCCATCTTGCTGGTAATCCGCAACGAAAAGGTGATCGTCGCTGGTGATGATCTGTTGGAAATCCGGATAGCCTTTGTACATGGCGCTATTTCCTCATTACCGCACGGTAATTCTGGTAATCCTGATGCCATTCGTCGGGCAATTGAGCCAGCACATTCACCGGACGCTGGTTGTACTCTTCTTCGTACTGCCACTGCATCTGGCTGTCGCCCACCAGTACACCGTTGGCGTACAGTGTGCTGCGTCCTTCCAGCCCATCGGCAAGGGGATCGTCGGTCGACAGATGCAGGTTATAAACGTCCTGTTCATGGGTTGTTGTCTCAATGGCGTCAATGGTGAACTCACCTTCATGTGTTATCAGGCGGTGTTGCGGCGTCAGTTCCTTTGCCAGCACAACACCGAGGGTGGTGCAGATGGGGTGCCCGGCACTGGCGGTCAGGTTTTGTGCGCCATGTGGCGAGGTAAAATGAAGCACCCGACAATCGGATTCCTTACCGCGAATGACATCTTCCACGCGTAAATAACGCTGCTGCTGGGATAATACCCATTCGCCAGGCACAATCGTTTCGATACTCTTCTGACTGCCATCCCGCATAATGACTTGCGTCCCTTTGGCCAGACAGCCATAAACAATTTGCATGGGCTTTATGGTGAACGTATTAAGAAAACGCTGTTCGGGTAATACATTTTTGGGTGCGTTGGTAATAAAACTGGCTACGTTTTTCCCACCAACGGAAACGCCCATTTTGAAAATGTAATACACATTTTCACCCGATTGAAAATCAACCGTTTTAAACTTCAGCCAGTCCAGGTCCCAGGAAATACTATTGCCATTGATTTGCGTTTTCGGGCTGTTAAACACATTCACATCACTGAGCGGAGTAATAGGATCACCACCAGCCCGCGTGCGAATAAGGTAAATGGCGTTCCAGGCATTTACCGGTTGCCCGCCATTCATGTCAATGTTATTTAAATAGGTGACCTGACCTTTAATGGGAACGCTGACCACGCCGTTATAATCATGCCAGTAATCGCAGTCGGCAGACTCGCGGGTTAAACAAATTTTAATCTGGCTATTCTGTTTCAGATCTGTGGGTGAGGTATTAATGATTTCTTTTGGATAACTCTGCGAGGCAATCACTTCTGCGCCAAAAACCGTTTGCTGATTGATAGTCTGCGCAAAGGTATAAATAACAGCGACGTTTTCTGTATTTTCCTGCGGAGCGCGGGAATAAACACCGCTGGCCTGAATATGGCAATCTGTCGCATTAATATAGGACTTCGTGTAATTTACCGTTCCCACACTGTTGGCATCGCTGTCAAACAGCCCTAACGTTTGCGTGACATTGGTGGCCTGGGTGGGCAGCGATCCCAGCGCATCAGCGGTGTAATTCCGGCCATCCAGGGAGTTGATATCCACAATGCTGTAAACCGGCACCGCGCCGTTGACGCTGGCTTGATCAAGGCTACCGGCGCTGCTTTTAAAGCGGGTAGCGTCGTTCCACTGGCGGCTAAACGCCGGGTAATTGTTCGGCGTGATACCCGCCAGTGCGAGTTGAATAGCATAAAAGCGCACCAGCAAAGGGTCATTGGCATCAATCGCGAATGTGCCTTTGTTGCCGTATTGTGCGATCACTTTTTTGACGATATCTCTGTCGTCATTGGAGTAGCTGAGTGTCGTCATACAATAATCCAGAAAACAAGGGAAAAGGTGCCCCATTCCCATACGGGAAGAGAGGATAATTATGTTTATAAATACCGATTTGTTGCTGTAATAAAAGTGGTCAATAAGCTTTTGCATCAACGTATTATTGATGGCTGGTGTTCATTGTTAAATGACTATTGTGTTTTACACTATTTTGAATAGTGCATTAAGCATGGCTTAAATTGCGTGAGATAAAAACAGATGAAACCCGTTGATTCCCATTGCATTAAACCAGGGTTATTATTACTTTCCGTAATTGATTGCTGCCTGCAATAGCATATATTTTAACGAGCATGTGACTACCTCAGTAATGGTATTTAATCTGCTTCTTTTGCAAGACAGTTTTGAGGTAACTACGTCATTAACAATATGCAGCAATAACAAAAAAAACAACATCGAGAATAAAATAAAAATATTAACTATTTAAATCATGTGGTTAATGTGTTTTGATGGAATTGTTATTGTCGGCTGTCAAAATAGTTTAATGATTAAATAGCCTGCAAATAATGCTGTTGAAACATTGGTCCGGGAGAGGTGAGATATATATGATGTCTGATATAACATTCATTAATGTATACAATATAGATCAGCGAATATGATAACGCGTAATTAGAGAATAGGCATCGTGAATCAGGTTTCGAGCAGACGAATCTGAAAGAAAACGGATTAACAGCACGTCACATCCATGGGGGGCTGACTGACGAGTGCTTATTTCTGGCAAAGGATAGACGTTTTACATCGTTTGCCGGTGGTTTTTTTCTTCCTAAGATGACTTCGCGCCTTCACTACTCAAAAAGGAAGAAAAAGAGATGAAAAAACGTGTCGTTACCGCTGGCCGTATTGTCAGTTTGTCCCTTATTTCCGCCGTCATTCTGGCTGGTGTTGCCTTTCCGGGTTACGCCGAACCGCAGAAAGGCGGCGTGCTGCATGTGGCACTGGGGAGCGATACGCCGATTATCGATCCGTCAATCACCGCCTATTCCGTCACCGCGCTGGTCACTCGCAACGTGGTGGATTCACTGGTGGGCCAGGCGGAAGATAACCGCTTTACACCGTGGCTTGCACAGCGCTGGGAGGTTAACGACAACAATACCGAATACACTTTTCATCTCCGCCAGGATGTCACCTTCAGTGATGGCACGAAATTGGATGCTGAAGCGGTAAAATACAACTTTGACCGAATTCTCGACCCGAAAACCACCTCCAGCTATTCCAAATCGTTGCTGGGCCCGGTGGCGTCGATTACCGCGCCGGATCCGTACACGGTAGTGATCCGTTATAAGTCTCCGTTTGCACCGTTGTTGCAGGGCTTAAGTTTGCCCTATTTAGGTATTCAGTCACCGACCTACCTGAAAAAGAGCGCTAACACCAGTAACACGGTGGTGGGGTCCGGGCCGTTTATTCTTGACGCCTTTGTGAAAGGCAGCGGCAGCCGTCTGAGCAAGCGCGCGGATTATCACTGGGGACCGGGCTACGCCAGTCATCAAGGACCCGCCTGGCTCGATGGTATTGAGTTCAAGTATCTGCCGGAATCTGCGGTACGCCTGGGGGCGCTGAATAGCGGTCAGGTGCAGGTGATCGACGCCATTCCACCGGTGAACTACGCGCAGGTGAAAAATAACCCGAAACTGGATGTCATTACCCGGGAAAACCCCGGTGTGCCGCGCGTCCTTTATCTGAATAGCGACACCGGCATCTTTAGCGATGTCAAGGTGCGCCAGGCGTTCCAGAGCGCTATCGATCGCACATCCGTGGTGAAGGCGGCCTTTTTCGGCATTCTGAAACCGGCGGACAATATCCTCGGGCCTGCGACGCTCGATTACGATCCGTCGATTGCCGGTAAGTGGGGGTTTGATCTGCAAAAAGCCAATCGCCTGCTGGATGAGGCAGGCTGGACGCAAAAAGATGGCGAAGGTTATCGGCTGAAAGAGGGTAAGCGTTTGTCGGTGCAGTTCAGCTACGCCTCCAGCGATGTGGAAGCGGCGGATGTGACGCTGTTTCAGGCGATTCAGTATCAGGTGAAGCAGGCCGGCTTTGAACTGAAACTCGATCCGCTGGATTCCGGCATCCTCAGCAGTCGCACGGCGGCGAATCACTATGACATTATCTCGAACTACTTTGTTCGCCCGGAGCCGGACATTCTGCGCACGGTGTTTCACTCCAACTACATTCCGCCAAAAGGGAACAACTTCAGCCGGGTAAAAGCGCTGGACAGTCAACTGGAGACCGCCGTTGGCGCCAGCGACGCGGAGCGTAAACGCCTCTATTACGCCATCCAGCAGCAGATCATTGATCAGGCGTGGGCGGTGCCGATTTATATTCCGGCGTATCAGTTGGGTAAATCGAAACAGGTGCAGGGTATTAGCTGGGCCACTAACGCGAAGCCGAACTTCTATGATGTCTGGATCCAACGTTAAGCTGCGGGCCGCAGGCAAACGGCTGCTGACCATTTTCGCCGTGCTGTGGGGCGCGGCGACGCTGACCTTTATTGCCGTGAAGTTGATCCCTGGCGATCCGGTGGCGATTCTGATGGGCAGCGCCAACAGCGTCGTGGATGACAGTTTCCGCGAAACGCTGACCCGCCAGTTTGGTCTGGATAAGCCCCTCTGGTTGCAGTACCTGCGCTATTGCGGCGAGGCGCTGACCGGCAACCTCGGGCAGAGTTATCAGTACCGGTTACCGGTGGCGCAGGTGATTGGCGGAGCACTGCAAGAGACCGTTCCGTTGGCCGTGAGCGCGTTAACGCTGGCGCTGCTGTTGGCGGTGAGTAATGCGCTGCTGACTGCCGGGCGCAACCCACGCCTGCGCAATCTGTTGGCCGGGCTGGAACTGATGTTGCTCAGTACACCGGTTTACTGGATTGGCATTGTGCTGTTAAGCCTCTTCAGCTTTAGCCTGCAATGGTTTCCGGTGACCGGTAATGACGGCTGGATGTCGCTGGTGTTGCCCGTTGTCACCCTCAGTTTGCCACTGGCGGCGATGCTCAGCCAGGTGCTGCGCGATGGGCTGGAAGAGGCGCTTTCCCAGCCGTTTGCTGTCACGGTGCGCACGCGTGGCGTCAGTGAAACGCGCCTGCGACTGCGTCATGCGCTGCGCCATGCGTCACTGGCGGTATCGACCCTGACCGGCACGCTGCTGGCCAGCGTGCTGGGCGGCTCGATCCTGACGGAAACGGTCTTTGGTCGCGCAGGGCTGGGCCAGGTCACCCTCAGTGCGATTGAGAACCGCGATATGCCGCTGGTGCTGGGCGTGGTGATGTTCTCTGCGCTGCTGTTTGTGGTGATCAACCTGCTTATCGATGCGCTCTATCTGCTGATCGATCCGCGTCTGCGAACAAGGAGCCACGCCGATGAGTGATTTTCTGCTGGCGGCTTCCCGCCGCGTACGTGCGCGTTACCGCAACCCGTGGCTGACGCCAGGCACCCTCATTCCCTTATTGCTCGTGCTGCTGCTGAGTGTGGCCGTGTGCTTTCCGTCGCTGTTTACCTCTTACCGGCCGGACGACATGGATCTGGGCGCGATTTTACAGCCACCGGGGCCGGTGCACTGGTTCGGTACCGATCAGCTCGGGCGCGACGTCTTTGCCCGCGTGATATATGGCAGTGCGTTGTCGCTGGGGATTGGCGCGGGGGCAACGCTTGTCGCGAGCACGGGCGGCATTCTTCTTGGCACCCTCGCCGGGTTAGCCCCTCGTGCGGTACGCCAGACGCTGGTGCGGTTGCTGGATGTATTGTTGGCCTTTCCCGATCTGTTGCTGGCGCTGCTGGCGATCGCGGTACTGGGACGCGGGCCGGAGAATACGTTACTGGCGGTCGGGCTGGCAGGCATTGCCGGTTATGCACGTCTGGTGCGCGCGCAAGTGTTGCAGGTCCGGTTGTCCGGGTATGTGCAACACGCGGTCGCGCTGGGTGAGTCACCGCTGACGATTATCCTGCGTCATATCATTCCTAATACGCTGCGTCCGTTACTGGTGCTGGCCACGGTTGGAATGGGGTACGCGGTGCTGTCCGCGTCGGCGTTAAGTTTTCTTGGACTGGGCGTTACCCCACCTACGGCGGAGTGGGGGGCGCTGCTTTCCGAAGGGCGTAATTTCCTTGATAGTGCGCCGTGGGTCAGTCTGCTGCCCGCCAGCGTTGTCGCGCTCTCTGTGATTGCCATTACGCTGTTGGGGAGACGTTTGCAAACCATTATGACCAAAGGCGGTATCGAATGAATACAGAGATCCTGCAACAACCGCTACTGCGCGTGGCGCAGCTGAGCGTCAGTTTTCCTTCGCCGCAGGGCGTGGTGGAGGCCGTAAAATCACTTTCATTCAGCGTCAATCCTGGCGAAGTCGTGGCGCTGGTAGGCGAGTCCGGTTCGGGGAAATCGGTCACTGCCCGCACGCTGGTAGGACTGGCAGGCGTTGGTGCGGTGATCCACGCCAGTGCCTTAACCCTGAAAGGACGCGATGGCCAGGCGCAAGATCTGCTGAAGTGCGATACCCGACGCTGGCGGCAACTGCGTGGGCGGGAAATCGGTTTTGTCTTACAGGATGCGCTGACATCGCTCGATCCGTTGCGTCGTATTGGCCAGGAAGTGGCGGAACCTCTGTTGACTCACGGGCTGGCGCGAAAAGCGAAGGTCAGTCAACAGGTGGCAGCGCTGTTGATTCAGGCGGGGATCCCCGATCCGCACAATCGCATGGCGCAGTACGCTCATGAGCTCTCCGGCGGCTTGCGGCAGCGTGCGTTAATTGCCTCTGCGCTGGCGGCCGGTCCGCGTTTGTTGATCGCCGATGAACCGACCACCGCGCTGGATGCCACCGTGCAAAAACAGGTGCTGAAAGTTTTCCGCGCGCTGGCGGATGCCGGGCATGGCGTGCTGTTGATCACCCACGACCTGTCGGTGGTTGCGGATATTGCCGATCGGGTGGTGGTGATGCAACAGGGAGAGGCGGTGGAAAGTGGCACGGTGCAGCAGGTGTTGCATGCGCCGCAACACCCCTATACCCAACGTTTGTTGGCGGCTATTCCGGGCGCGGGCACGCGTGGGCAGTGGTTGACCGGGAGCGATCCGTTGGCGCATACGCCGGTACGTGAGCATGTCGTGACCGGAAGTGCAACGCCCGTGCTGGCGGTGGATAACGTCTCACAGGCGTTTTCATTGCCGGATGGCGGCGTATTGCAGGCGGTGAATAACGTGTCATTGCAGGTGGCCTACGGCGAGACGTTGGGCATTGTTGGTGAATCCGGCTCCGGAAAAACCACGCTGGGTAAACTGATGCTGGCGCTGCAAACGCCACCGCAGGGCGAAATCCGTCTTGGCGGGCAGGCCTGGAGTACATTAACCGAACGTCAGCGGCGTCCGCTGCGTACACGCATTCAGACCATTGTGCAGGATCCGCTCGGCTCCTTTAATCCGCAATACACGGTGGCGCAGTTGCTGCAACAGCCGTTGCGGTTGCATACCACGCTTTCTGCTCCGGCGCGTCTTGCCCGCATCGAAACCTTGCTGACGCTGGTGGGGTTAAGCCGTGATCTGCTGAGCCGACGCCCGACAACATTATCCGGTGGCCAGCGGCAACGCATTTCCATTGCTCAGGCGCTGGCCTGCGAGCCGGACATCCTGATCTGCGATGAACCGGTCTCGGCACTGGATGTGACCACGCAAGCGCAGGTGTTGGATCTGCTGGTGGCGCTGCAAAATCGTCTGCACTTATCGATGGTGTTTATTTCACACGATTTGGGTGTCGTGCAGCATATGAGTCACCGTATTGCGGTGATGAAAGATGGCGAAGTCGTGGAGAGCGGCGGGGTGGAGCAGGTATTCAGCGCGCCGCGTCACCCCTGGACCCGGCAGTTGTTATCTGCCGTGGAGCCGCTGCCGTTACGTCATTATTCAGCCGCATAGGTATCTTCTTCTGGCTTCAATACATCCTGTGGTGGCAGACATTGTTTTTACATTCCGGGGTCAGGTCACTACACTTGGGGGCAGTGTAACCAATGGATGGCCCGAATGACGACGCTAAAAATAAACAACTTCTTCTTTATCATTTTGCTATTGCTGGTCAGTGTGGCGTTTTTTGCGCTTATCCAGCCGTACTATTCCGCGATTATTTGGGCGGTGATTCTGGCATTAATTTTTTATCCATTGCGCATGCGTTTGTCGGTTCTCCTGCACGGGCGTAACGGTATCGCCTCGCTGATTACCGTGTTGCTGATTTGTGTGATCGTGTTTATTCCGATGATGACCGTGCTGTCGTCACTGGCGGTCGAAATAAATAATCTGTATCAGCGCCTGCAAAATAACGCCACCGACCTACCGCAGTTATTAAGCAATGGTATTGCGCATCTGCCGGAATGGGCGAGAAATTATCTGCGGGAGAACGACTTTGATTCAGTGATGGCCATCCGTGAAAAACTTTCCGGCGTTGCGCTAAGCGTTGGGCGTTACCTGGCCGGGAGCGCAGTGATCATTGGCAAAGGTACGTTGGGGATCACCATCAATTTCTGCTTAATGGTCTATTTGCTGTTTTTTTTATTGAAAGATGGCGCGCATCTGGTGCGTAAAATCTATGAAGCGATGCCGCTGTCGGCAAAAATTAAACGCCGCTTGTTTCTGAAATTTGCGGGTGTGGCACGGGCTACCGTCAAAGGGACGCTGGTGGTGGCCATTGTCCAGGGGGCGCTGGGCGGAATGGGTTTCTGGTTCGCCGGTTTCAACGGCAGTCTGCTGTGGGCCGCGCTGATGGCGTTTTTGTCGTTGATTCCGGCGGTAGGAACCGCGATTGTCTGGATCCCGGCGGTGATTTTCCTCTATTCCACCGATGAACTTGCTACTGCAACAATGCTGACGCTCTATTTTGTGGTGGTGGTAGGGTTGGCCGATAATATTTTGCGTCCGCTGTTAGTGGGGAAAGATACCCGCATGCCGGATTATTTGATCCTGCTTACCACGCTGGGCGGGCTGCAATTCTTTGGCATTAATGGGTTTGTGCTGGGGCCAATGATTGCCGCATTATTTATCAGCTCGTGGAATTTATTGGCGGAAGCGCGGGCCAGCGCTGTAAAACAGCAAGAGTAGCAGAAAGCGCGCCGCTGTCTGTATCAAGCGGCGCGTTACTGTCGGCGTAAAGAAGTGCAAAGCTTTTGAGTAAATTCCTGGCCTGTGATAGAAATAAACCGTGTTTAACTACCGGGGACATATTATTCCGCGACGATGAGAAGCAATTTGCGGATAATTGTAATGATATGGATATTCCATTCAGCATTTTCACTTCTGTTTTTTCTCTTTCCAATACCTGCTGCCCGCTCTCGGGCGAACAATACTGGCGCTCGGCGCTCTAGTTTTCTCTCTGCCTGAACTGGCCGCTTACGCGCGGCGGATATTTCTGTTGATCCGGTTTGCCGAGGTTCGGTAAGCCGCAAAGGATTGTATTCTCAAGCAGGAGAAAAAAATGATTTATTGGATCTTCTTAGCGCTGGCCATCGTTGCGGAAATTACCGGCACATTGTCGATGAAATGGGCAACGATGAGCGAGAACCACAGCGGTTTTATTGTAATGCTGGTAATGATTGCGCTGTCATATATTTTCTTGTCATTCGCGGTAAAAAAAATCGCCCTGGGCGTGGCGTATGCATTATGGGAAGGCATTGGCATAGTATTGATTACTGTGTTGAGCGTCCGTTTATTTGATGAACCGTTATCGACGCTAAAAGTGGCGGGGCTAACAACACTGGTGCTGGGCATTGTGTTGATTAAATCAGGGACGCGCAAAGCCGTGCGCCAGGAGCGTGAACATGTCGCAGTTTGAATGGATCCACGGCGCATGGCTGGCCATTGCCATCGTACTGGAGATCACGGCGAATATTTTTCTCAAATGGTCCGATGGTTTTCGTCGTAAAGCCTTTGGTTGCGGATCGCTGCTGGCGGTGTTGGCGGCGTTCAGCGCACTGTCGCAAGCGGTAAAAGGCATTGATCTTTCCGTGGCTTACGCTCTGTGGGGGGGCTTTGGTGTTATCGCTACGCTGGCGGCGGGCTGGATCCTCTTTGGGCAGCGTCTGAACGATAAAGGCTGGTTGGGGTTGATATTATTAATCGTCGGGATGACACTGATTAAACTCGCCTGATGTGATCGCTGCCCGTTATTGCGGGCAGCGAAATTCGTCGGCTGTATTACGCTTAGAATACCGTGACGCACTGCGGCTACTTTTTCGGGCCACCATTAAGAGGCGGCGAATGTTTAATCCGTTAAGCTGGCGAAATATCCCTACAGCCCGAACCCTGTTTATCATGATTTTTATGGCAGGGATTGGCCTGATTATTTCCGTTATCGCGTTACTCTATCTCTCGTTACACCTGATCAGCACCAAGACCAATGAAATTGATCAGCATCGCACGGCGCTCTCGGTGCAGGGGGCGATTCAGACCGCAATTAATCGTACCCGTTCGCTGGTAATTGATAACGCCGTTTGGGATGACGCGGTGCGTGAGACTTATCGCCCGCAGCTTGATCTTCAGTGGCTGTTCACGACCTGGGGCGCGGGTTTCAAAGTGGATAACCTCTATGATGGTACCTTCGTGCTGGACGAAAATTTCCGCGTGTTATGGGGCGCGTTTCGTGGCGAACCTTTCAGCGAAAGCAATCTCGCTTTTTTTGGCGACGGGTTGGTGGCGTTAATCCGTAACCATGCGCAGTCGTTACAGTCCGGGCAGGAGGTTTTTGCCGGTCTGACCCGAACCCGCGAAGGGGTAGCATTTGTCAGTATCGGGCTTATCCGCCCGATGGTGGGGCGCCTTGAGGTATATGACCAGACCCGCCGCTATCTGGTTATTACCCGACATCTTAACGCCCGCATCCTGAGCGATCTCGGCACGACCTTTCAAATTGAAAACCTGAGCTATTCTCCAGGCGTAGTGACAACAACCAGTATTCCAGTTCGCGGATCCGCAGGTGAGTTGCTCGGCTATCTGAGCTGGAGGCCGGGTTTACCTGGCGTCCAGGCCGCCCGTGCAGCCGCCGGAGATATCCGCCACATTGCGATGCTTGCCTCTGCGCTGATCCTTCTGTTTATTGCCCTGAGCAGCGCCGGGTTATATAAGCTGGCGAAAGAAGAGAAAATCGCGCGCAAAATTGCCCTGACGGACTGGTTGAGTCGCTTGCCAAACCGACGCGCACTGATCGAACACCTGGAGCAGTTGAGTGCGATGGGTGACAGTGAATTGATTAGCGTGGTGTTTATCGATCTCGATGGTTTTAAAGATATCAATGATATTTACGGGCATGATGTCGGCGACAGGTTGATTGCCACCCTTGCTCAGACGCTGCGCGAGAAGATCCCTACCGATGGTATGCTGGCGCGGATGGGGGGAGACGAATTCGCGATGACGCTCAGTGGGCCGTGGTCGATGGAGAAAGCGATCGAATTTGCCGAAAGCGTGTTGCAGTACCTTACGGCACCGGTCCGTATTGGTAAACGGACGATTCATATTGGTGCCAGTATCGGTATTGCCAGCGGGACGTTGGTGGAGTGCTCCAGTTCGGAACTGTTTCGCCGCGCCGATATTGCGATGTATCACTCTAAAATGACAGGCAAGGCGTGTATGACACTTTACAATGCCGAACTGAACAGCGCCCGCGAGCGGCAACTGTTGATCGAAAATGACATTCGTGAAGGGCTGGAGCGCGAGGAGTTTGATGTCTGGTATCAACCGATTGTTGATGCCCGTACGCAGGCGATGATTGGAGTGGAAGCGCTGGCGCGCTGGCCGCGTCGTCCGGGCGGTGAACTGAAGCCCGATGATTTTATTCCTGTGGCCGAAACCAGTGGCCTGATCTATGCGCTGGGCCAGTTTGTGCTGCGGCGTGCCTGCCAGCAATTAATGCCATTGAGTACGCTTAAGCTGTCGGTAAACATCTCGCCCGCGCAGTTTCGCGATCCGGAATTTGAAAACAAAGTGGCCAGCGTGCTGGGCACAACCCATTTTCCCGCGCGGCGGTTACAGCTTGAAGTGACGGAAACCTACGTACTGGAAAACCCGGAACGCGCGCGGGCGGCGATCGCCAATTTAAAAGCGCTGGGGACGGCGGTGGCGCTGGATGATTTTGGCACGGGGTATTCAAGCATCGGTTATTTACGGCGTTTTAATTTTGACACCATCAAAATTGATAAATCACTGGCCGGTCTGGTGGATGATGATGAACAGGCGTCGGTGCTGGTGAGTGGCACCATCCGTATCGCCAGTGCGCTCGGCATGCAGGTGGTGGCAGAAGGGGTGGAAACAGAGAAACAGATGAAACTGCTGCGGCTGGCCGGTTGCGACCAGCTACAGGGTTATTATTACAGTGCGCCAAAACCGTTGAACGAGATTTTGCAACTGCCATTACAGCAGCAAGGCTGAACTAGTCGTTCTCTTTCGCCAGTGCTTCCAGCTTATCGCGGAACCCGGTGACGGAAATGGCCCGGTTGTCGGCGCGCCAGCGATCTTTTGCCGCGGGCGCTGAGCTTTGCACGGCAATCAGTTGCCAGCCGTCATCGGTTTTCAGCATCAGCGGCGAACCGCTGTCGCCCGGCAACGTATCGCACTGGTGCGACAGTACCGTATTTTGCGCCCACCCCGTCACCACACAATCCTGATGGCTGTATAACGTATCGAGGTGATCTTCCGGATAGCCGGACTGCGTCACTTTACGATCGGTTGCTTTCAGCGCCGCAGTGAGCGCATCTTTATCACCGGCGAACAGCGGTAGTGGCGTAATGCCGGAAGGCGGGTTACGCAGCACCACCAGCCCAAAATCCCAGGATGCGGCAGAAGAGGGGACGATCCAGCCGTCGCCGTCTGCTTTCAGGCGGTGCCCGAGCGAGGAATCGACCCGACCTTCAATATCGTGAATTTCATAGCGCCAGACGCCTTTTTGCGACACAAAACGCAGGGCGACGGCCTTATCCGCTTTACCGCGCGGCGGCGTTAACAGGCAATGCCCGGCGGTTAAGGCCAGGTGAGGAGAAATCAGCGTAGCGGTACACAAGTTGCCGCTGGCGGTTTCCAGTTGACCTATCGCATCCCATGGCGCTTTGGTCGGCGTGGTAACCCGGACACGATCATCATGCCCGAAAAACAGCGTCTTCACGTCGCTGGCGTTTACGGCGTCATCATCGCCTTCGTCAGCATGTCCAACAGCGGAAAACAAAAGCAGCGGTCCCAGCAACAGCACAACGGTTTTTCGCATATCACACTCGGGTGGGGGTAATTATGATTATTAAACGTAAGCCCAGGTTAATAAATATAGACGGGACGTGAAGAAAGTGGGAGTAAAATCAGCGCACTACATCAGTAAAGATAGAACTGGACGGCAATGATCGCGCAAATAATCAGCATCGCCAGGATCACTTCAAAACGATAACGTCGCAGCATATGCCCTCCAGAGAAAAGCGGCGCTTCGCCCGAAGGGTCAGCGCCGGTTAAACACGGCGCTCGTACGTTGAGCGCCGGATTCAATCACGTTTACTTATGCAGCCGGTTGTGCAGCCGGTTTAGCAGTGTGTTTTACGTGTTTAGTATGTTTAACGTGTTTTTTAGCAGCCTGAGCCTTCTGTTCTACAGCCGGTTTGGCAGCTTTTTTGTGGTGTTTTTTAACTTTTGCAGCCTGAGCTTTCTGTTCTACAGCCGGTTTAGCGGCTTTTTTGTGGTGTTTCTTAACTTTTGCAGCCTGAGCTTTCTGCTCTACAGCCGGTTTAGCGGCTTTTTTATGATGTTTCTGTACTTTTTTCACTGGTGCGGCAGTCGTGGTGGTCGTCGCAGTCGTGGTTGCAGCCGGAGCCGGAGTTGTTGTTGCAGTGTCGGCAGCGAAAGCAGCAGAAGACAGACCCATTGCAGCGGCAACAACCAGAGCTAATACTTTTTTCATTCCGATATCCTCGAATTGGTTTCTTCATTCAACCCCACTGCGGGGCCGTTGAAAGAACTATATCCATAAAAAATCACCACTTCCGTGAGTGATTGGTATCGGCGTGTAACGGAATGTACAGCGGGGATGTACAGCGAAAAATAGCGCGCCGGAACGCAGCTCCGGCGCGGGTTTACTACAGGTAACGGTGGGTGAGATGCTCGCGGAAATAGCGCACGTTGAGCGCCTCGCCAGTGGCGTTTTCGATCAGTTGCGCGGTACTGAAGCGGCTGCCATGTTGCCAGATATTTTGCCGCAGCCAGTCGAACAGTGCGGTGAAATCACCGGCGGCAATGGCGTCATCCAGCCCCGGTAGCGCGTTACGCGCGGCATGGAACAGTTGGGCTGCATACATGGCACCCAGCGTATAGGAGGGGAAATAACCAAAGCCGCCGTCGGTCCAGTGAATGTCCTGCATACAACCGTTACGGTAATTGCCTTCAGTGGAGAGTCCCAGCCATGCCTGCATTTTTTCGTTCCACAGTGCCGGAATATCCTCAACCTCAATCTCGCCATCCATCAGCGCGCGTTCGATCTCATAACGCAGGATCACATGCGCCGGATAGCTGACTTCGTCTGCATCGACGCGGATGTACCCCGGTTTTACGCGCTGATTCCAGGCAATAAAGTTGTGCTCTTCAAAGGCTGGCTGCATCCCGAAACGCTGCACGATGGCAGGTTGCAGGCGGCGCAAAAAGGCATCGCTGCGCCCGAGTTGCATCTCAAAAAAGAGGCTTTGCGACTCATGAATGGCCGTGGAGCGCGCGAGCGCGATGGGCTGGCCTGGCCAATGACGCGGCAGGTTTTGCTCGTAACGCGCATGACCTGTTTCATGCACGACACCAAACAACGCGCTCAGTAGCTCATTTTCATCGTAGCGGGTGGTAATGCGCACATCCTCCGGCACGCCGCCGCAGAAAGGATGCGCACTCACATCCAGACGCCCGCCATTAAAATCAAAACCCAGCACCTGCATGGCCTGTAACCCCAGTTCACGCTGCGCATCAATGGGGAATGGCCCTTGCGGCGCAACCAGCGATTGCTGCGCCTGCTTCGCGACGGCTTTTTGCAACAGGTCCGGCAACCAGGATTTCATATCGCCAAACAGTGCATCCAGACGGGCGCTGGTCATATCCGGTTCAAATTTATCCAGCAGAGCGTCGTAAGGCGTGCAACCTTTGGCGTCCGCACGCAGTTTCGCCTCTTCACGGCTCAGCCTGACGACCTCTTTCAGGTTGGCGGAAAATCCGGCCCAGTCATTATTAGGGCGCTGTGTGCGCCAGGCGTGCTCGCATTTACTGCCCGCCAGCGACTGCGCTTCCACCAGCGCTTCTGGTAACAGGGCCGCTTCCTGGTAATGGCGGGTCATCTCACGCAGGTTGGCTTGTTCAATATCGTCCAGATCTTCTTGTTGCGCGGCCTGTATCCATTGACCGGTTTTCTTGTCGGTAAGGATCTGATGGCGCAATACGCTGAGTTCCGCCAGCGCTTCTCCCCGCGCGGCGCTTCCGCCCGGCGGCATCATGGCGAACATGTCCCAACTGGCGATGGCGGCGAGATGTGAAAAGCGCGACAGGCGAAGAAATGTGCGGGTGAGCTGTTGATAGTTTTGCTTATCCATAATGCCTCTGGTTGTGTTTTTCTGTCATAACCACCTAAAAGTAGTAGTTATGCTGCCGATAATGGGATTTGTACCATAATAGATAAATCTTATTTACATCACCAAATAACAACACAGCGCAGCGATAACCATGAATCCATTTGTATGGGTAATTTTTGCTCTGATGGCGCTTGATGCCGTGCGGGAGCTGATGGGCGCCTCGTCCATACTGGGGTTGTTTTAACAGGCCAACAGCGCAAATAAAAAACCCCGCGCAAGGGCGGGGTCATGATGCTGTTCGCGGCATTACCGCAGGCGAGCGTGGATCCTGCTGCCTACCAACACCGCGATAGCCAGCATTGCTGCAATAAAACCACCCACGCCATTCCAACCGTAGCTGTGCCAGAACACCCCACCTAACGTGCCCGCCAGGCTGGATCCCAGGTAGTAGCTGAATAAATAGAGTGACGAGGCCTGGCCTTTGGCGCGTTTTGCACGCGGCCCAATCCAGCTACTGGCGACCGAGTGGGCGGCAAAGAAACCGGCGGTGAACAGCAGCATGCCAGCAAAGATCAGCCACAGCGACGAGAACAGTGTTAACAGCAAACCTATCAACATTATGCTGGTGGCACCCATCATCACCGGGCCACGGCCATATTTACTGGTCATCGCACCCGCTTTCGGCGAACTCCAGGTCCCTGTTAAGTAGGCCACGGACAACAGCCCGACCACCGCCTGGCTCAGCATCCACGGGGATTGCATCAGCCGGTAGCCAATGTAGTTAAACAGCGTGACGAACGACCCCATCAACAGAAAGCCTTCCAGAAAGAGCAGTGGCAGGCCTTTATCGCGCCAATGCAGCCGGAAATGAATAAACAGCGTTTTGGGACGCAGTGAGGACGGGCGGAAATGGCGCGATTCCGGCAAAATTTTCCAGAACATCAGCGCCGAGGCCAGTGCGAAGCAACCAATGGCCGCCAGCGCGATACGCCAGTTAAAAAAGTCGGTAAATACCCCGCTGATCAGGCGGCCGCTCATTCCACCAATAGAGTTGCCGCTGATGTACAACCCCATTGAGAAGGCGACAAAGCTGGGGTGGATCTCTTCGCTTAAATAGGTCATACCGACCGCCGCCACGCCGCTTAATGACAGGCCCAGCAGCGCGCGCATCACCAGAATGCCGTGCCAGCTGGTCATCATGGTCGACAGTAACGTACAGCAGGAGGCGAGTAACAGTGCGGTCACCATCACTTTTTTACGTCCAATCGCATCCGACAGCGGTCCGGTAAACAGCAAGCCGATCGCCAGCATCGCGGTCGAAACAGAAAGGGAGATACTGCTGCTGGCCGGCGAGACGCCAAACTCCTGGGAGAGCACCGGTAAAATCGGCTGTACACAATAGAGCAGGGCGAAGGTCGCTAACCCGGCGGAGAAGAGCGCCAGCGTCACGCGCATAAATTGGGGAGTACCACGTTTAATAAACTGTCCCGGCACAGAAACAGGTTTTTCGTTAACGACGCTTGCCGGCGCGGTGTCAACGGTAGTTGTACGACTCACTCGAGATCCTTAGCTTTTCATCCCGTGATTTTGGTGACGGGCTTACCACCTCATAAGGGTATGAAATGTGTAATATTCTGTCTAATATATTAATAATCTCAAATAAGACTTATTAAATATGAATATCGAGCTTCGCCATCTACGCTACTTTATTGCCGTTGCCGAAGAGTTGCATTTCGGTCATGCCGCCGCGCGGTTGAATATCTCGCAACCGCCGCTGAGCCAGCAGATCCAGATTCTGGAGCAGCAAATCGGCGCGCGTCTGCTGGCACGCACCAACCGCAGCGTATCGCTGACGCCTGCGGGCAAACAGTTTCTGGCCGATAGCCGGCAAATCTTAAGTCAGGTGGATGACGCCGCGGCTCGCGCGGCGCGTTTGCATCAAGGGGAAACCGGTGAGTTACGCATCGGTTTTACCTCATCGGCACCCTTTATCAAAGCTGTCTCCGACACGCTGTCATCGTTTCGTCAACGCTACCCGGATGTGCATTTGCAAACGCGGGAAATAAACACCCGTGAACAGATAGCACCGTTAAACGAAGGGGGCCTGGATTTGGGGTTAATGCGTAATACACAACTGCCGGAAACGCTGGCATGGCAGGTGATCCTGCGTGAACCGCTGCTGGCTATGATCCACCGCAACCACCCCTTAGCCGCGCGTGAGGCGGTATCGCTGGTGGAACTGGCGCAGGAACCGTTTGTCTTTTTCGATCCGCATGTGGGCACTGGCTTGTATGACGATATTCTTGGGCTGATGCGCCGTTACCACCTGACGCCGACGATTGCGCAGGAGGTCGGCGAAGCCATGACCATTATTGGTCTGGTGGCGGCCGGCATGGGGGTGTCGATTCTGCCTGCCTCTTTCCGGCGCGTACAATTGCGTGAAATGCGTTGGGTACCGATTACCGAACCGGATGCGGTGTCGGAAATGTGGCTGGTATGGTCAAAACACCATGAACAGGGAACGGCGGCGGCGCGTTTTAAACAGCATCTGCTTGCCGCGGCGGGCGGATGATTTTTGCACATAAGTCCTTGCAAAATGTGCTGTAAATCACAAGCCGGGGTAAAAATTTGACGACGACCCGTGAAGTGCTTCACCATAGCTCAAAAGTTTATTTCGAAGCGCGAAAATAAGGGAGTCAGAGGTGGTTGCTGATAGTCAGCCTGGGCATATTGATCAAATTAAGCAGACCAATGCAGGGGCAGTGTATCGCCTGATTGATCAGCTTGGCCCGGTGTCGCGCATCGACCTTTCCCGACTGGCGCAACTTGCGCCCGCGAGTATCACCAAAATCGTCCGTGAAATGCTCGAAGCGCACCTGGTGCAGGAAACGGAAATTCAGGAACCCGGCAGCCGGGGGCGTCCGGCTGTGGGGCTGACGGTGGAAACCGAAGCCTGGCACTATCTTTCACTGCGCATCAGCCGGGGCGAAATCTTCCTCTCCTTGCGCGATCTCAGCAGCAAACTGGTCGTGGAAGATCGCCTCGAACTGCCGCTTGTTGATCCGTTACCGTTACTGGAACGCGTCACGTCGCATATTGATCGTTTCTTTACCCGCCATCAGAACAAGCTGGAGCGTTTGACTGCTATCGCCATTACGCTGCCGGGCATTATTGATACGGAAAATGGCATCGTTCACCGCATGCCGTTTTATGAGGATGTCAAAGATATGCCGTTGGGCGAAGTGCTGGAGAATCACACTGGTGTGCCAGTGTATGTGCAGCATGACATCAGCGCGTGGACAATGGCGGAAGCGCTGTTTGGTGCATCGCGCGGCGCGCGGGATGTGATTCAGGTGGTGATCGATCATAACGTGGGCGCCGGGGTGATCACCGACGGGCGCTTACTGCATGCCGGGAGCAGCAGTCTGGTGGAAATCGGCCATACCCAGGTCGATCCCTACGGTAAACGCTGCTATTGCGGCAACCACGGTTGTCTCGAAACCATCGCCAGCGTAGAAAGCGTGCTGGAACTGGCGCAGCGGCGAATGAGCCAGTCAATGAGTTCGATGCTGCATCAAAAACCGCTAACGGTAGAGTGGCTGTGTCAGGCCGCACAGCAGGGGGATCTGCTGGCAAAAGACATTATCAACGGTGTTGGCGCCAATATTGGTCGTATCCTTGCCATCATGGTGAATTTGTTCAATCCGCAAAAAATATTGATTGGTTCGCCACTCAGCAAAGCCGCAGATATCCTCTTTCCCGCCATTACCGATTGCATTCGCCAACAGGCGCTGCCGGCTTACAGTAAACACATCAGCGTTGAGAGCACCCAGTTCACCAACCAGGGCACCATGGCCGGTGCGGCGCTGGTAAAAGACGCGATGTATAACGGATCGTTGCTGATTCGTCTGTTGCAGGGGTAACAATTTTGCACTGTTGCCCTAAAAATTGCGCTACCTCAAGCTGAGTCCTGTGCACTTAACTTAGACTTTCCCCACTGAATTATTTTCCTGGTTTATATTTTCGTTGAACAACGGTGGGGTTCGTCATGCTTAAGCGTTTCTTTGTAACGGGTACAGACACTTCTGTCGGCAAGACAGTGGCGTCCCGCGCGCTACTACAGGCGCTGGCTGCCAGCGGCAAAACAGTGGCAGGCTACAAACCTGTCGCTAAAGGAAGTAAAGAGACGCCGGAAGGGCTGCGCAATAAAGATGCGCTGGTGCTGCAAAGCGTTTCATCGCTGGAGTTACCTTACCAGGCGGTAAACCCTATCGCGTTAAGCGAAGAAGAGAGCAGCGTTGCACATAGCTGCCCAATCAATTACACCCTGTTATCCAACGGCCTGGCGAATTTGTGCGACCGGGTTGATCATGTGGTGGTTGAAGGCACCGGCGGCTGGCGCAGCCTGATGAATGACTTACGCCCGCTCTCTGAATGGGTAGTGCAAGAGCAAATGGCGGTGGTGATGGTGGTGGGGATCCAGGAGGGGTGCCTTAACCATGCACTTCTGACCGCACAGGCGATTGCCAGCGACGGTCTGCCGCTGATTGGCTGGGTCGCCAACCGTATCAATCCGGGTCTGGCACATTATGCAGAAATCATCAATGTACTGAGCAAAAAACTGCCTGCGCCGCTGGTCGGTGAACTGCCGTACTTGCCGCGCCCGGAACAACGTGATTTGGCGCAGTACATTAATCTGCAAATGGCAACCGGCATGCTGGTGGCCGACCGTGTTTTAGCCTGAAAAAACCCTCCGCATGGAGGGTTTTGCCTGACCGTCAGGCGTCGCTGTGAATATTGAGCACGCGGCGCGTTCTGCCGGAACTTAAATAATCCGCAATGTAGTCCTGAGAGATTTCTCCGTTATAACGCCCCTCTTCGTCGACGATGGGCATCCAGCTGGTATTGCTTTCATACAGTTTCGACAGCACCACGCGCAGGTTATCTTCCGCTTTGCCGGTGATGCGGAACGGATGCAGCAGATCTGCGCAGCGCCCGGCGGCGTTTCGCGCTTCGCGGCGTTTGACAAAACCCAACGGTTTACCCGCGTTATCCACCACGGTAATCGCCCGGATATCGTGATCGTCCATTGTGGCGAACGCTTCCGCCGCAGAGGTGGATTCGCGCACGGTGAGAGTGGGTTGTTGATCCGTGACATCGCCTGCGGAGACCAGCAGCAACCGCTTGAGTGTTCTGTCCTGGCCCACAAAGCTTCCCACAAATTCATTGGCCGGTTTGGCTAACAGCTCATCCGGGCTGGCGCACTGCACAATGCGCCCCTGGCGGAACACCGCAATGCGATCGCCCAGTTTTAGCGCTTCATCAATGTCGTGACTGACCAGCATGACGGTTTTTTTCAGCGTGCGCTGCATGTCGAGAAACTGATTCTGGATCACTTCACGGTTAATCGGGTCGACGGCACCAAAGGGTTCATCCATCAGCAGCACCGGCGGATCGGCTGCCAGTGCGCGGATCACGCCGATACGCTGCTGCTGCCCGCCGGACATCTCGCGCGGATAGCGGTGGAGGAATTTTTTGGCATCGAGCGCCACCATCTCCATCAGTTCTTCGGCACGGGTTTTACAGCGGGCTTTATCCCAGCCAAGCATGCGTGGCACCACCGTAATGTTCTCTTCAATGGTCATATTAGGAAACAGACCAATTTGCTGAATAACATAGCCAATATTGCGCCGCAGACTGACGGTATCCATCGCGCTGGTGTCTTCACCGTTGATCAAAATCGTCCCACTGGAGGGGGTGATCAGGCGGTTGATCATTTTCAGTGTGGTGGTTTTACCGCAGCCCGATGGGCCAAGCAGAACGCACATTTCACCTTCAGGCACTTCCAGGCTGACATTGTCAACAGCCTTGAAGGTCTGGCCGTTTTTTTGCGTAAATTGTTTGGTCAGATTGTCGAGTTTAATCATTAACGGATCCCCTTCGGCGTAAGCACAATTTGTAAGCGATGCAGTAACCAGTCGAGCACGATAGCGAGAACACAGATCATCAGCGCCCCGGCAATCAACATACGGAGGTCGCTGCCGCCAATGCCGTTAAGCAACAGCAGACCCAGTCCGCCCGCGCCAATTACGGCGGCGATCGCCATCACGCCGATATTCATCACCACGGCGGTGCGAATACCGCCAAAAATGACCGGTAGCGCCATCGGGATCTCTACCCAGCGCAGACGTTGCCAGAACGTCATGCCGATACCACGACCTGCTTCACGCAGACCCGGCGGCAGGCTGTCGAGCGCGGTATGTGTGTTGCGTACAATCGGTAGCAGTGAATAGAGAAAGACGGCGGTAATGGCAGGCACGGCGCCAATACCCTGACCGATCAGCGAAAAGAGTGGGATCATCAAACCAAACAGCGCAATTGAGGGGATCGTTAGCACCAGCGTGGCGATGCCCAATACCGGGGTTGCCAGCCATTGATGGCGGACGATTAAAATCCCCAGCGGTACGCCAATCACAATCGCCAGTCCCACCGCCAGCGCGACCAGCCACAGGTGCTGGAATGTCAACGCCGCCAGATAGCCCGCGTTTTCCATCATGTAATGAATCGTGTCCATAGGCGCTCCTTATAACACCCCTTTTTCGTGCAGAAAGTCGCTGGCGACCTGCTGCGGCGTCTGGTGATCAATATCGACTTTGGCGTTCAGGGTCATGATGACGTCATTATTGAGCAACCCTGAGAGGCTATTCAGTGCCTCTTCAAGCCCCGGATTGGCCGCCAGCGTGTCTTTGCGCACCACCGGCGTCACCGCGTAGCTGGGGAAGAAGCCTTTGTCGTCCTCCAGCACTTTCAGATCGAACCCTTTCACACGTCCATCGGTGGTGTAAACCAGCCCGGCATCGACAAAACCGTCGCGAATGGCGTTATAGACAAGGCCGGGATCCATCTGGCGGATTTGCGGGCGATCCAGTTCCATGGCATAGGCCTGTTGCAACGGTTTCATACCGTCGCTACGCCCGGAGAACTCCAGATCCAACCCGAGCAACCAGTTCTTTTTCGGGTCGGTTTTACGGATCTGCTCAATCTTCGCCACCATTTCTGACAGGGTGTTGATATGTTCGGCTTCCGCGCGTTTGCGCTGCATGGCGAACGCATAGGTATTGTTCATATCTGCGGGCTTCAGCCAGACCAACCCGTGTTGGGCATCCAGGCGTTTCACCGTTTCATACGATTCCTGTGGTGACATCCGCTTGTTGATATGGTTGAAGATGATCAGCGAGGTGCCGGTGTACTCCCATGTCATATCAACCTGCTTATTTATCATGGCGTTACGGGAAATTACCGTGGCGATATTGGTTTGCGGCTGCACCTGAAAACCTCTTTTTTGCAGGTACAGCACGGTCAGGGCGGACAAAATATGCTGCTCGGTAAAACTTTTGGTGGCGAGGATTAACGGTGCGGCCTGGGCGCTGGCGCTAAACAACGCGATGGCGACCAGGGCTCCCAGCAATCGGCTCAGTCGTTTCATTGGCATTCCTTGTTATGTACTCAGGCTGTGTGCGGGCTCAGATAACGGCCCAGTGCTGCCAGCAGGGTATCGAGGATCAGGGCGAACAGTGCGGTTGCCGCCGCGCCTAAGATCAAGGTTGGAAAATCGTTCAGGTAGATACCGGGGAAAATCAGCTCGCCGTAACTGCTGGCACCAATCAAAAAAGCCAGCGGCGCAGTGCCGACGTTGATAGCGGTGGCAATGCGCACGCCGGAGAGTATCACTGGCAGGGCACTGGGCAGCTCCACCTGGCGCAACCGTTGCCATTTGGTCATACCGATCCCGTTCGCTGCCTCCAGTAATGAAGGGGGCACGGAACAGAGGCCGGCATAGGTGTTGCGTACTATCGGCAGCAACGAGGCCAGGAACAGTGCGATGATGGCCGGTGTATCGCCGATACCAATCACCACCATCGCCAGTGCCAGCACTGCCAGCGGCGGCAGGGTATTGCCAACATTAAAGAGTTGCATCACGTATTCCGCCACACCGCGTGCCGCGGGTCGGCTAAGGGCGATACCACTGGGAATCCCTACCAGTAGCGCAAAAAACATGGAACTGAACACCAGAATCACATGTTGTTGCCCGAGGTAGAGCAAATCAACCTGGCGGGCTTTAACGGTTTCCGGTCCGATTCCCCAGACCAGCAGAGCCAGAACAACGGCAATCCCGGCGATAAAGAGCAGGGCGCGCGTAAGCGTGGAGGTGTGCATTGCAGTGTGTCTCCCTGTTTGCATGCGTTGTGGCAACAGACGTTGCGTGTTGTTATGCCATGTTCGGCAGGGTGTGTTGAGCTATAGCAAGCACCTGGGAAGGATTCCAGTAAATGGCGTCGGTTTTGACACATCGTCAGGTGCCGTGTCACGGGCTCAAGCCGGATGGCGTAACGGCTGTATACAGTGCCTATAGAATTGTCTTAAAAGCGAAGCATGTAAGTGACACTGTCACTAATGAGGGTGCGCAGAGATGTGTCCCGATCGCCTGATCGGGAGGGAAATTAACGAAAAAGGGGTTTTTGTGCGACCGGGATCAGCAAGCGGGATTGCCAGTCCGCCAGCGTAAGCTGCGCCAGTAAGCCCAGCGCATGCCAGAAAGGATGCCTGGCCTCGTCGCTGAATACGGTGAGAAAACGCCCGGCCCACGGCAGCAGATGCCAGGCCAGCAGTTGATCGCAGGCAACACGGTTGCCTTGTTCTGCCAGCCACGCTGCCAGCAACAGCAATGCGCCGAAGTGATCTTCCGGCTCATTTTGCGTACTGTCGAAAACGACGCTGTTTTCGCGCATCCACTGGCGCAGCGCCAGTGTGGAGTCGCCAAACAGCACACTCTCTTTATCCAGCCACACCGAGCCCCAGGGCGGTGCGGGCAACGCGTGAGGACCAATCAGTAAACGCTGCCAGGCGTCCTGCAATGGCTCATCACTGGTTGTTGTAAAAGCCGCTACCAGCGGCTGAAGGACGGCTTGTGGCAGCGGCCACTGCTCAACCCAGTCATCCTGTTTAAACGCGGCAATCAGCGGTGCTGCGGGTTCGCTGTCCGGTGGATAATAAAAGAGTGCGCCCAGCACGCGGGCGGTAAAAATGAATGCTTCACGGGTATCGTCAGTCATACTCTTCCTGATAATGTCGGTCAACGTCGTTTAGAGAGGCCGGACAGGGCGCAAGCCGCTATCCGGCACGCACGCGGTTAACCCGCAACGGCAACGCCGACGGTCATATGCAGCCCATAAAACAGGCCGCGTCCCACGGCTTCGCCCGCCACCACCAGCACGATCCCGGCCAGCAGACTGATCACCTGTGGTTGCTTACGCATCACCAGCGGGCAGATCCAGCACCCCAGCCCGAGCGCCACCAGCGCTAAACGCCATACCTGTAGCATGCCGTAATCTGGCACCAGCGCGATGGCCTGCTGTACCGAACTGTGGATTTCGCCTAACTGCACGCTTTGTAACATCACCACTGCACAGCTCGCCACCAGGGCGGCAACGCTCACCGCCGCAAAACGTGATGCGTTATAACGCATCCCCGCCAGCCTTAGCAGCAGCGCCCCCAGTAGCGGCCCGCCAATCAGCATCGTCAGGAAAAAGCTGGCGGTGGTGTAACCGTTGTGCCAGGTGGGAACGGTATCGATTTGGTAAACACGCGTCATCGCCCAGACAAACAGCACACCCAGCACCATGCTGACAACCAGCCATAAGCGCCCGAGCGCAGCCGGCATTTTGCCAAGCCATGTCAGTAGCCACCAGACACCGCCCACGGCGAAAAACAGCGACCCGGCGGCGATTTCATTACTCAACGCCGATGCGCCCACACGGTTCAGGGAGTTAAATGCCCGCAGCGGTGAGCCGAGGTGCATCATCGAGGCAATAAAGCCAATGCCCATCAAGATCCACAGCAAAAGCTGGCTGCGCACAATGCTTGCCTGTGTACGCTGATCCCCGGAGGTAGCCATCCAGCCAAGGCCGGTGACGATTAATCCGCCTGCAACACACTGACCGAGCACGGTAAACAGCACCAGCGGCCATTCATGCCATCCGCTTCCCATTTCACACCTCCTGCGGGTTTGCCAGATAGCCGGTGGTATCCCCTGTCGGGCGGCTGTTGGCGTTGGGTTTGATGACAATATTCGGCCGGGTAAAGTGCGATGCCGGCAACGGCGCGATAGCGGCGAGCGAACCATGCTGTTTGCGCAATTCGTCGATGGGGCCAAAATCCAGCGCCCGTAACGGACAGGACTCGACGCAGATCGGCTTTTTGCCCTGCGCGACGCGGTCATAACACCCGTCGCACTTGGTCATATGCCCTTTCGCGGCATTGTATTGCGGCGCACCATACGGGCAGGCCATATGGCAGTAGCGACAGCCGATACACACATCTTCATCCACCACCACAAAGCCATCTTCGCGTTTATGCATAGCGCCGCTTGGGCAGACTTTGGTACAGGCCGGATCGTCACAGTGGTTACAGGAAAGAGAGAGGTAATAGGCAAAAACGTCCTGATGCCAGATACCCTGATCCTCCTGCCAGTTGCCGCCGGCATATTCGTATACGCGGCGGAAACTGACATCCGGGGTTAAATCCTTGTAATCTTTACAGGCCAGCTCGCAGGTTTTACAACCGGTGCAGCGGGCGGAATCGATAAAAAAACCATACTGCGTAGTCATCCGCTACTCCTTAAACCTTTTGGATGTCGACCAGATTTGTGTGCTGCGGGTTGCCTTTCGCCAGCGGCGAGGGGCGGTGGGTGGTCAGGGTGTTGATACAGCCGCCATGATCGACACGATCGCCGTCCATATTGGCCTGATGCCATGCGCCCTGGCCCATTGCGCTGACCCCCGGCATAATGCGTGGCGTCACTTTTGCGGCAATCCGCACTTCGCCACGGTCGTTAAACACGCGCACCATGTCGCCATTGGCGATGCCGCGTTGTTGCGCATCGATGGGGTTGATCCACACTTCCTGGCGGCAGGCTTCTTTCAGCACATCAATGTTGCCGTAGCTTGAGTGGGTACGCGCTTTATAGTGGAAGCCAAACAGTTGCAGCGGGTACTGACTGCGTGCCGGTGAGTCCCAACCTTCAAAGGTTGAGGCATACACTGGCAGCGGATTAATGACCTCATCTTTTTCCAGCTCCCAACTGCTGGCGATTTTCGCCAGTTGGCTGGAGTAGATTTCGATTTTGCCTGACGGGGTTTTCAGTGGGTTGGCTTGCGGATCGTCACGGAATTTTTTATAGGCGACAAAGTGACCATTCGGATCTTTGCGCTTGTAAATCCCCATCTCCTTGAGCGCGTCGTAGGTGGGCAACTGCGGATCTTTCGCCACCATTTTAGCGTACAGATACTTCAGCCACTCTTCCTGGGTGCGTCCTTCGGTGAAGCGCTGGTAAATATCTGGCCCCAGGCGGCGGGCGATTTCGCTGGTGATCCAGTAAATCGGTTTACGCTCAAACTTCGGTGTGGTCACCGGTTGGAGGAAGATCAGGTAACCCATGTTCCCGGCATAATCGTTGGGAATGATATCTTCCTGTTCCACGGTCATCAGATCCGGCAGCAGGATATCGGCGTACAAGGCTGATGAAGTCATGAAATTCTCAATCACCACGATCATTTCGCATTTGCTGTCATCCTGCAGCACATCGTGGGTGTGATTGATATCGCCATGCTGGTTTGTGAGGGTATTGCCCGCGTAGTTCCAGATGAACTTAATCGGCACATCCAGTTTGTCTTTTCCGCGCACACCGTCGCGGGTGGCAGTCATTTCCGGTCCATGGTCAATGGCATCGGTCCAGGTAAAACAGGAGATTGATGTTTTGACCGGGTTTTCCGGCATCGGCATCCGTTCGATGGTGATAGTGTAAGTGGATTCCCGCGCACCGCTGTTACCGCCATGAATGCCGACATTACCGGTGAGGATGGGCAGCATGGCGATTGCCCGCGAGGTCAGTTCACCGTTGGCCTGGCGTTGTGGTCCCCAGCCCTGGCAGATATACGCCGGTTTCGTTGTGCCGATTTCGCGGGCCAGTTTAATGATCTTATCGGCAGGAATACCGGTGATATGGGCAGCCCACTGCGGTGTTTTTGCCACGCCGTCATCGCCCTGTCCCAGAATGTAGGCTTTGTAGTGCCCGTTGGCGGGCGCGTCTGCTGGCAGCGTTTTCTCGTCGTAGCCCACGCAATAGGTATCCAGGAACGGTTGATCGACGAGGTTCTCGGTGATCAACACCCAGGCCATTCCTGCCACCAGCGCGGCATCGGTTCCCGGACGAATCGGGATCCACTCATCTTCGCGCCCGGCGGCGGTGTCGGTATAACGCGGGTCAATCACCACCATCCGTGCATTGGAACGCTCGCGCGCCTGCTCCAGATAATAGGTGATGCCGCCGCCGCTCATACGGGTCTCTGCGGGGTTGTTACCAAACATCACCACCAGTTTGCTGTTTTCGATGTCTGAGGTGCTGTTCCCATCATTGGAGCCGTAGGTGTAGGGCATGGCGCAGGAGATTTGCGCGGTGCTGTAGGTGCCGTACTGGTTAAGGAAACCGCCGTACATGGCCATCAGACGGGCAATAATGGAGGCTGAAGGGGAAGAGCGGGTAATGTTTCCACCGACGATACCGGAAGAGTAATTAATGTAGACCGCTTCGTTACCGTATTTCTGTACCACGCTTTTTAAACTGTTGGCGAGGGTATCCAGCGCCTCGTCCCAGCTAATGCGTTCAAACTTACCCTCGCCGCGTTTGCCCACGCGCTTCATCGGGTAGTTCAGGCGATCCGGGTGGTTGATGCGCCGACGAATCGAACGCCCGCGTAAGCAAGCGCGGACCTGGTGGTTGCCATACTGATCATCGCCGGTATTATCTGTTTCAACCCAGTAAACTTCGTTATCCCTGACGTGTAAGCGCAATGCGCAGCGACTGCCGCAGTTTACGGAGCAGGCGCCCCATACCACTTTATCCGGAGCGGGTTGCATGGCTTGCTGCACTGCGGCCGCGGCGGAACGCATACCGAAAGGGAGATGAAAACTACCGGCAGCCAGCGCAAGCGACCCGAGCGCAGTGGATTTCACCAGCGTTCGTCGGCTTATGCCACCGCTGTGTTCGGTTTCAGACATAGCTCACTCCATTATTATTTATAATTAAAAGAAATTACCCGCCAAATTAATAAGCAGGCTAACAATAGAGTGATCGTACCCACCATGGGGTAGGGAAATATTAACCGTGATCAAGTTGAGGATAATCCCCCAGTATTCAGGGGGATTATATTTACTGCGCGTCGGTGCCCTGTTCGCCCTGCGGCGCGGCACCGCTATTGCGGATGTACAGAATTTTGTAGGTATCATTGGCACAATGCCCAACGACCTGGGCACCTGCCTGATCGGCCTGGTCATTGGGCACAATTTTCAGGCTAAAACCAGATTCCGGAACGCCATTATTCATAATGCGCTGCTGGATGTCTGTTTTGACGCGCTCGCAGGAATCCGGCGCGGCAAATGCCGGAACACATGCCCCCAGCAGTAGTGCACAAAGCCAACGTGAAGCGTGCATCCTCGTCTCCTTTTTATTTAACCCGTATTAAGCTTAGCACTTCCCGCGTAAGCGAAAGGTAAATATCTGAATAATCTGAATAAGCTAGATAGAAAAGCAGAGAAACCACCAGGGGGCTGCCCTATATTGGATAGGATTTGCTAATATATGCGCAATACAGAAGAAAAATGTGGTGAACCCGTTGAAAAAACAGCTATTAGTCATCTCTCTCGCCGTGTTATTAGCCGGATGTGATGATGCGAAAGGACCGGTATCGTTTACGCCAGAGATGGCCAGTTTTTCAAATGAATTTGATTTTGATCCGCTGCGTGGCCCGGTAAAAGATTTCAGCCAGACGTTGCTCAACGATAAGGGTGAAGTGACCAAGCGCGTGACCGGCACGCTGTCGAAGGAGGGGTGTTTCGATACGCTGGAGCTTCACGACCTGGAAAACAATAGCGGCGTGTCGTTGGTATTGAATGCGAACTACTATGTTGATGCCGATTCTCAGGAGAAGCGCTTGCGCTTGCAGGGGAAATGCCAGCTGGCGGAGTTCCCTGCGGCGGGTGTGACCTGGGATACGGATGACAACGGTTTTGTTGTGCTTGCCCGCGGTAAAGATATGGAAGTGAAGTACCGCTACGATGAGGAAGGATACCCGCTGGGTAAATCCACCACCTCGAAAGAGGAACATTTAACGGTGGCCTCCACGCCCTCCAAAGATAAGCGCAAGAAGCTCGATTACACAGCGGTCAGTACGTTGAATGATAAACCGCTGGGCAACGTGAAACAGAGCTGTGATTACGACAGCCACGACAACCCGATCAGTTGCAGCCTGGTGATGATCGATAACAGCGTAACGCCATCGGTGGAACGCAAATTCAGCATCAAAAATACCATCGATTATTATTGATACCCGTGCCCGCCGCGCTTATTGCGCGGTGGGTTTCAGCAGCGTAGAGCCAGTTTTATGCGCGGCCAGATATTGCTGCTGAAAAATGCACATGCGGATGGTATTGCGGTATTCACCATTGATAAAAAATTCATGGATCAGTTCGCCTTCCACCATAAATCCCAGCTTGCGATAGATGTGAATGGCCTTTTCGTTTTCTTTATCAACGATGAGATAGAGCTTATAGAGGTTGAGTACGGTAAAACCGTAATCCATGGCCAGCCTGGCCGCCTTTGATGCCAGGCCTTTGCCCTGATGCTCCGGCGAAATAATGATCTGAAACTCCGCCCGGCGATGCACATGGTTAATTTCCACCAGTTCAACCAGCCCGGCTTTTTCGCCTTCGCACTCCACCACAAAACGGCGCTCGCTCTGATCGTGGATGTGCTTATCATACAAGTCAGACAGTTCAACGAAGGCTTCGTACGGCTCTTCAAACCAGTAGCGCATCACGCTGGCGTTATTATCAAGCTGGTGGACAAAGCGTAGATCTTCGCGCTCTAGCGGGCGCAAACGAACGCTGCTGGCGTCACTCATGAGACATCCTTTTGCAGTGAGAGAGGTGGGCGCTAAGCGCGCCCGAAAGCGATTACTGAATTTGGCGACCGGTGCGGCGATCCAGACAACGCAGGGTATTCGGTTCCCAGTAAGCGTTCACGTTAGTGCTTTTCTGGCAGTTATCCTGGGCATCAAAAGCCACGTCGGTTTTGTCCCACTCTTTCTCTACGCGTTTATTCACTTTATTGCGCAGGCTGCGCGTGTCATTCCATTGCTCTTTTTCCATCGAGGCCTGTTGACGGCTTTGGGCCGAGTCGCCGGATTCGATCACCAGTCGGTTGGTTTCAGCCAGAGCGGAAGTGGTGTACACGATGGCACCCAGCGTCAGCATAGCGGTGAGGCACAGGCGTTTGCTAAGTGTAGTTGTCATTGCGATTTCCTTATTTGTGAGAAACAAAAGGCGTACGTTTCTATTCTATGCGATCTCAGCCATCCGGGATACCGGGCGCTCTGACTGAGAGCATTATCGGGTATGATGGTTCAACCAATATTGAATAATAGTGCCAAAAATGTTCAAAACGACACTGCTTTTCTTTGCCACAGCATTGTGTGAAATCGTCGGCTGTTTTCTGCCCTGGCTGTGGCTGAAGCGTGGCGCAACGCCACTGTTGCTGGTGCCAGCGGCGCTGGCGCTGGCCCTGTTTGTCTGGTTATTGACGTTGCATCCGGCGGCCAGTGGGCGGGTTTATGCCGCTTACGGCGGAGTGTATGTCTGTACCGCGCTGCTGTGGTTGCGCATGGTGGACGGAGTAAAACTCACTCTATATGACTGGCTGGGTGCCGCAGTGGCGATGTGTGGAATGTTGATCATTGTCGCCGGATGGGGGCGCGCATAAGCCTCCGTTTTTTGTGACCAAAAGCGTATTTTCTGATCAACCTACTTGTATGGTAGTAGTCCAAGAGCGTAGATTTCCTGCATTACGTTAAGACGATGCAAGGAATAACCGAATGAAGATCGTAGGGGCTGAAGTTTTTGTTACCTGTCCAGGGCGCAATTTTGTCACCTTAAAAATCACTACCGACGAGGGGATTGTCGGGCTGGGCGATGCCACCCTTAACGGGCGTGAGCTCTCTGTCGCGTCCTACCTGAAAGATCATCTTTGCCCGCAGCTCATTGGCCGCGATGCCCATCGTATCGAAGATATCTGGCAATTTTTCTATAAAGGTGCCTACTGGCGTCGCGGTCCGGTGACCATGTCGGCGATTTCCGCGGTGGACATGGCGCTGTGGGACATCAAAGCCAAAGCCGCCAATATGCCGCTGTACCAACTGTTGGGCGGTGCGTCGCGCGAGGGGGTGATGGTTTATTGCCACACCACCGGCCATACCATTGAGGATGTGCTGGAAGATTATGCCCGGCATAAAGAGATGGGTTTTAAGGCCATTCGCGTTCAATGCGGTGTGCCGGGCATGAAAACCACTTATGGCATGGCAAAAGGCAAAGGCCTGGCCTACGAGCCGGCAACCAAAGGGCAGTGGCCGGAAGAGCAATTATGGTCGACGGAGAAATACCTCGATTTTACGCCGAAACTGTTCGACGCCGTGCGCAATAAGTTTGGTTTCCACGAGCATCTGCTGCACGACATGCACCATCGCCTGACGCCGATTGAAGCTGCGCGTTTTGGCAAGAGCATCGAACCGTATCGCATGTTCTGGATGGAAGATCCGACCCCGGCGGAAAATCAGGAATGCTTCCGGCTGATCCGCCAGCACACCGTCACCCCGATTGCCGTCGGCGAAGTGTTTAACAGCATCTGGGATTGCAAGCAGCTGATCGAAGAGCAGTTGATTGACTATATCCGTACCACTATTACTCACGCAGGCGGCATTACCGGTATGCGTCGCATTGCCGATTTTGCATCCCTTTATCAGGTTCGCACCGGCTCTCATGGCCCGTCTGATTTGTCACCGATTTGTCACGCCGCCGCACTGCATTTCGACCTGTGGGTACCGAACTTTGGCGTACAGGAATATATGGGTTACTCCGAACAGATGCTCGAGGTTTTCCCGCACAACTGGCGTTTTGAAGATGGGTATATGCATCCGGGCGATAAACCGGGGCTGGGTATCGAGTTTGATGAAAAACGGGCGGCAAAATATCCCTACGACCCGGCGTACTTACCGGTCGCCAGACTGGAAGACGGCACATTATGGAACTGGTAACGCTGAATTAAGGCATTCCCGCCTGCCTCTACGCAGGCGGGGATAACGATAAAAAGTAACACCATAAATAAATGTGGGTTATATATGAAATTTATCAACGATAGCTTTATGATTGGCAATGCTCGCGGTGTGCAATTATATCAGGATATCGCAAAAGGATTACCAATCATTGATTACCATTGTCATCTCGACGCCAGGGAAATATACGAAAATAAGAACTACGATAACATCACTCAGTTATGGTTAGCAGGTGACCATTATAAATGGCGTGCAATGCGTGCCAATGGGATTGAAGAGAAATACATTACCGGGGATGCCAGCGCTGAAGAGAAATTTGCCGCATGGGCGCAAACAGTAGAAGCAAGTTTCGGTAACCCGCTTTACCACTGGACTCACCTTGAGTTGCATCATTATTTTCATTGTGACGAGTTGCTGGATAGCCATAACTGGAAAGAGATCATGGAGCATTGCAACAGTTTATTATCTGGGGCGGATTTTTCACCGCGACAGTTAATTACACGCGCCAATGTTGAAGTGATTTGCACGACCGATTCTCCGCTCGACTCTTTGTATTATCATCAACGACTAAGTGAAGAGTCTGACTTCCCAGTAAAAGTATTACCCACGTTCCGCCCTGATGAAGTTTTTGAAAATAACGCGAAAGCGTTCTCTCTATTTATTGATAAATTGTCTGATATAACAGCAATAAATATTGCTACTTTTGCTGATTTCTCCGCGGCTATTGGTGAACGCATCCGTTTCTTTCACCAAACGGGGTGTCGTGTCTCCGATCATGGGCCCGTTGAGATTCATTATAAATCCGCAAGTGAGACGACAGTTTCGTCACTCTTTTTGCGTAAAAGAGCAGGGCAGGCGTTAAGCAAGGACGAAAGTATTATTCTTAATAGCGCTATTTTTATCATGCTCGCACGGCATTATAAAAAACATAATTGGGCAATGCAGATCCATTTTGGTGCTATTCGCAATAACAATACCAAAATGCATCAACTTCTGGGCATTAATACAGGTTTTGATGCGTTAACAGATCAATATCAACTGGCAGAAAATCTGAATGGATTGTTAGATGCCATGGCGAAAGACAATGCCTTGCCGAAAACTATCCTGTACAACCTTAATGCCAGCTATAACGATCTTGTGGCTACGACTATCGCGAATTTCCAGTCTGCGGATTGCGGTGTTAAATCACCGATGCAATTGGGATCAGGCTGGTGGTTTAATGACACACGTCGGGGCATGGAGAACCAGCTTGCTTGCCTGGCCGATCAGGGCTTGTTGATGAACTTTGTTGGCATGCTTACGGATTCTCGTAGTCTTGTATCTTATACCCGACATGATTATTTCAGACGGATTTTATGCAACCTTATTGGCGGTTGGGTAGAAAGAAAAGAAGTACCCGATAATAACAAGATATTGTCTCGCATGATTCGGAATATATGCCACGACAACGCCAAGGATTATTTTAATTTCTAATTACCTTCTCTGAGGATAGAACATGTCTATTTCAAGTAAAAAAATCACCATACCGGTGAGTATCGGGTATGGCATGACGGATATAATGGGTGGGGGTGCATTTACCGTTATTGGTGCATGGTTACTCTTTTTTTATACGACTTTTGTTGGCTTGTCCCCGGTAGAAGCCGCTTCCATTGTCGCGATTGCTCGTATTGTGGATGCCATCGTAAGTTTATTTATGGGCAGCTTTACCGATCATTTTTACAAGAATTATTTCGGCAAAAAATTCGGTCGTCGCCGCTTCTTCTTGTTGCTTGGCGCGCCACTCATGCTGGTATATAGCTTGTTGTGGTTGAATGGAATGAGTTATGGATTTTATCTGTCTGTCTATCTCGCATTCGAAATCATTGCCGCAATGGTCTTGATCCCCTGGGAAACGCTGCCCTCGGAAATGACCAAGGATTTTAATGCGCGTACGAAGTTATCGACTTGTCGCATGTTTTTATCCGCATCCGGCACCTTTCTGGCAACGTTTATTCCGGGGCTTTTGATAGGCTATTTTGGTGAGCATAATGCGAACGCCTATTTGATTAACGGTGTGATTTTTGCGGTGTTATTTATGGTCTGTGTGTTTATTTCATGGAAAGTGACCTGGGAGCGTGAGTTGACCCCGGATATGCTCGCTCAACTGGAAACAAAAACACGAAATACGACTTTTTCGCAAAAAGTATGCGCATTTACACGCTTGTTCAAAGAGTATGGTTCAACGCTGAAAATCAGGGCGTTCAGAAAACACCTTGCCATTTATTTATTGTCATTCACGGGCAAAGATGTTTACAACACAGTGTTTGTCTTCTTTTGTGTGTATTGTCTGAATGTCTCATCTTCATTGGCTGGTAGCCTCCTTTCTATGAGCATCGTTGGCTTACCTGTAACGCTGATCGCCGGGATTGGCATTATTAAATTTGGTCCTTCGCGTCTTTATGTTTTTGCCTACTCATTGATGTTGTTGTGCCTTGGGGGGTTCTTCGCTGTATATCACATCCCGGCGTTGAACACGGTCGCCACACTGGTGATTCTGGCGGGGTTGTATCAGGTTGGTCGCTGTGTTCTGGAGTTCACTCCGTGGAACGTGTTCCCGTTTATTCCTGATATTGACGAAATGGTGAGTCGCCAGCGTCGTGAGGGCTTGTTTGCGGCAGTAATGACGTTTTCACGTAAAACGACGGTAGCCATTGCGACATTTATTGTCGGCCTTTTATTGCAGAATGGCGGGTTTGTAAAAGGAAGTCAGGTTCAACCGCCAGAAGCAATTCACATGATTGCCATGTTGATGTTTATCGGCACGGCAGGGCTCCTGTTACTCGCACTTTGGCAGGCTGTCACGTTCAATCTCAATAAAAAGACGCATAAGATTTTTGTTGAAGAGGTGGATCGCCTGAAAGCGGGAGGGACAAAAAATGCGGTAACCACGGATACCCGCCGCATTGTGGAAGATCTGACCGGTTACGATTACGACGCATTATGGGTAGAAAAAGGCACGGTAGAGCAAACAGGGACCTCGCGGGTGACTTCCGCCTGATCTTCTGGTTTACAACCTGGTTGTTAAAGCACAATGCTGTCACATAACTTTGCTTTTGTATCACACCACTTAGGCAAAAGTTAACGTAAATCAATGTTCAGCCACCCACAATTGGTATCGTTAATGACAGATATTTTTTTACCTTATCTACCATTCTAGTTTATGTAGTCAGCAGGCGACCGGTCGCATCAAACAGTCCGGCCGCCATGCTGACGGGATTTCCGTTTCATCTATTAACGAGTCGCAACTATGGAAAACCGGTTACTCAACGCAAAAGCAACACTTCCCCACTATAACCGCGACGCACTGCAGGCGCGGATCGTGCATCTGGGTTTTGGTGCGTTTCACCGTGCTCACCAGTCGGTCTATGCGGATATCCTCGCCGCGGAACATGGCAGCGACTGGGGCTACTGCGAAGTCAACCTGATTGGCGGCGAGCAGCAGATTGCTGACCTGAAACAGCAGGATAATTTGTACACCGTGGCGGAAATGTCTGCGGATGCATGGACGGCGCGTGTGGTCGGTGTTGCGAAACGCGCGCTGCACGCGCAGGTGGACGGCCTGGAAACCGTACTGGCGGCAATGTGCGAACCGCAAGTAGCGATTGTGTCGCTGACCATCACCGAGAAAGGGTATTGCCATTCTCCGGCCACCGGCCAGTTGATGACCGACCATCCTTTAATCGTGGGGGATTTGCAAAACCCGCACCAGCCAAAATCCGCTGCCGGGGTGATTGTCGAAGCACTGGCGCGCCGCAAAGCCGCTGGGTTACCGCCTTTTACCGTGATGTCTTGCGATAATATGCCGGAAAACGGTCATGTTACGCGCAATGTCGTCTGTGCCTATGCCCGCGCTGTCAACGGAGAACTCGCTGACTGGATCGAGGCAAACGTCACGTTCCCGTCAACCATGGTGGATCGCATTGTTCCGGCAGTAACCGCTGACACGCTGGATAAAATCGAACAACTGACCGGTGTGCGCGACCCGGCGGGTGTGGCCTGTGAACCATTTCGTCAGTGGGTTATCGAAGATAACTTTGTTGCCGGACGCCCGGAATGGGAAAAAGCAGGCGCTGAACTGGTGGCGGATGTGATCCCGTTTGAGGAGATGAAACTGCGCATGCTCAACGGCAGCCACTCGTTCCTTGCTTATCTCGGTTACCTGGCGGGCTATCAGCACATTAATGAGTGCATGGAAGACGACAACTATCGCCGAGCCGCACACGCGCTCATGCTGAAAGAGCAAGCACCGACGCTGAAAGTGAAGGGCGTTGATCTGGCGCACTACGCTGATCTGTTGATTGCACGCTACAGCAACACCGCGCTGCGTCATCGCACCTGGCAAATCGCGATGGACGGTAGTCAGAAACTGCCACAACGTATGCTCGATTCTGTACGCTGGCACCGGGTTCATCAGCGCGATTTCTCTCTGCTGGCGTTAGGCATCGCGGGCTGGATGCGCTACGTGGGCGGTGTGGATGAAAAGGGGCAGGCCATTGAGGTGTGCGATCCGCTGCTGGCGGTGATCCAGAGCGCCGTGAACAACAGTGCGCAGGGTGAAGCGCGCGTGTGGGCATTACTGGGTATTGATGCGATTTTCGGCCGTGAGCTGCCGAAAGACACCACCTTTGTTGCGCAGGTGCAAAAAGCGTATCAGACACTGCTGGAGAAAGGAGCAAAAGCGACGGTTGCGCAGTACGCTGCGGCGTTGTAATTCTCTGTAGAATGCCGCCGCGGCGGCATTCTCACCACGTCGTGCTTAGTGCATGCCCAGACGAATCAGTTCAACCGGTTCGAATTTGCCTTCACAACCTTCCACTTCCACCGTTTTGCTGCGACGCAGCGCTGCCGCACTTAGCCCCTCAGCATGAATAGCGACAATTTTCCCGGTGCGCCCTGTGCCATTAATCATGACGCGGGTGCCGGTGGTGATGGGATTATGGTTACGATCATAAGTCATCATGGTGGTTTCTCCTTGTTGATATCCGCAAAATCATCCGGGGCAGAAGATGTCCCCGCGACGGACTCACTATCAATACGCCTCTCACGCGATGAGGTGTTGTTTTTGATCAAAGTCACACTTTTTAATGAGCAAAAAGCATGACGTGCTTGCCAGACAGGGCGGATAAGGAGGGGAAATTACTCTTCGCTGAACCAGTCGCGATTTTCCTGGCGAATGGTTTTTACCGACTCACTGATTTCCTGCAAATGCAGGGTCATGGCGCGATCGACGGCATCGGCGTCGCGCTTTTCCAGTGCGGCAAAAATATCCAGATGTTGACGCAGCAGCATCTCCGGCGGTGAAACGTGATCGAGACTCATATAACGCACGCGGTCGATGGTGGCTTTGATATTTTCGATGGTGTCCCAGGCAAGCTGGCAATCCGCAATCTGCGCCAGTTTCTGGTGGAAGCTGTCATCCAGCTCGAAAAAGTCATTCAACTGCTTGCGCTCAATGGCGACACGCTGCTGGTTCAGGTTCTGCTCCAGCAGATAAGCGGTGCTGTCATTGATCATCGCGGCGGCACGTCGTGCAACGGCGCACTCAATTGCCTGGCGGACGAAACAACCATTGCGAACCTGCGTCATGGAGATTTTATTGACATAGCTGCCGCGCTGCGGGCGGATCTGAATCAGGCCGTTTTCCGCCAGTTTGATAAATGCTTCACGCACCGGCTGACGCGACACGTCAAAACGCACCGACACCTCTTTTTCTGACAGCGGCGTGCCTGGTGGGATAAGACAATGCACAATATCTCGCCGCAGGATGCGGTAAATTTGTTGATTGACGGGTTGGGTAGGATTGAGTTCCGTTTCGGCAGCCATGCGCTCTTACTTTTTAAAGGGTTAACCTGTCTACCATACCATTAATTTTACCCACATCCCATACCCGGCCCGCAGGCCGGGCGAGGGGATTAACCCTGGCGGTGAACGCTAAGCCCCGCGTATGTCTGGCTGACTGGCATCATTTCCAGCGTATTGATATTGACGTGTTTCGGCAGCGTCGCTACCCACCATACCGCTTCGGTCACATCTTCCGGTGTCAAGGCAGTGGTATTTTCGTAGGTTTTGCCGGCTTTATCATCATCGCCCTTAAAGCGCACGTTCGAAAACTCCGTACCGCCAACCAGTCCCGGCTCAAGATTAGTAACGCGCACGGCTGTGCCGCTCAGATCGGTACGCAGGTTCAGACTGAACTGGCGAACAAAGGCTTTACTGGCGCCATAGACGTTGCCTCCCGCGTAAGGCCAGCTACCTGCGGTGGAGCCAATGTTGATCACATGGCCGCGATTGCGCTCCACCATGCCCGGCAGCACGGCGCGGGTCATATAGACCAGGCCTTTGTTATTGGTGTCGATCATCGTTTCCCAGTCATCGACACTGGCTTTATGCGCAGGCTCCAGACCCAGCGCCAGACCGGCGTTATTGACCAGCACGTCAATCTCACGCCACGGTGCTGGCAACGCGGTAATAAACGCCTCGATAGCGGCGCGATTGCGCACATCCAGTTGCGCCGTGTAGAGGTTATCGCCCAGTTCGTCTTTCAGCTCCTGCAAACGTTCCTGGCGGCGCCCTGTCGCAATCACTTTGTGGCCGTTTTGAATGAAACGGCGCGCAATAGCTTCGCCAAAACCTGCCGTTGCCCCGGTAACCAGAATAATCATCTCACTGTTCCTCAACGCTTTTTGTGGTGTTGTACCATAGCATGCGCCGCTGCTGAGCGGTAACGCAAGTTGTCCTACCCTACAGTGTGGCAAAAAACCGTTGCTTGTGTGCAAGGACGAGAAATGATTGCGATGCGCGCGAGGGATGCCTACTCTGAGGAGACTTACCGAATTCAGGAGCGAAATATGTCGGTTACTAATCCTTTCTTTGCCGCCAGTCCGTTGCCTTACCAGGCACCGCAGTTCGACATGATTCAGCAGGAACATTACCGTCCGGCCTTTGATCAAGGCCTGCAACAAAAGCGCAGCGAAATCGCCGCCATTGCGGGTAACCCGGCTGCGGCGGATTTTGATAATACCGTGCTGGCGCTGGAGCGCAGCGGGCAATTGTTAAATCAGGTAACCAGCGTCTTTTTCGCCATGACCTCTGCGCATACCAATGCGTTTTTGCAACAACTGGATGAGGCATTTTCTGCCGAACTGGCGGAGCTGGCGAACGATATCTATCTTGATGACGCATTGTTTGCGCGGGTAGAAACCGTCTGGCAGCAGCGTGATGCCCTCGCGCTCGATGCGGAGTCATTGCGACTGGTTGAGACAACGTATCAACGCTTTGTGCTGGCAGGGGCGACCTTAAGTGCTGACGATAAAGTGACTCTCAAAGCGCTGAATACCGAAGCCGCCACGCTTACCAGTCAGTTTAATCAACGCTTGCTGGCAGCGGATAAAGCAGGCGGACTGGTGGTGGACGACGTGCGCCAGCTCGAAGGGCTGAGCGAAGAGGCGATTGCGGCGGCGGCTGAAGCTGCGTCGGCAAAAGGCCTTGAAAACCGTTGGTTGCTGGCGCTGTTGAACACCACACAACAACCCGCGCTGGCAGCGTTGCGCGATCGGCAAACCCGTGAAAATCTGTTTATGGCGGGTTGGCTACGGACAGAGCACGGTGATGCTAATGACACCCGGGCACTGGTGTTGCGGTTGGTGCAATTACGCGCGCAGCAGGCGGCATTGCTCGGTTTCGCTGACTTCGCCAGCTGGAAAATCGCTGATCAGATGGCGGGTACACCGCAGGCCGCACTGACCTTTATGCGCAATATTGCCCCCGCTGCCCGGGCGCGTGCCGAACGCGAACTGGCGGATATTCAACAGGTGATTGTTGCACAGCAAGGGGGATTTCGCGCACAACCCTGGGACTGGGCGTTTTATGCTGAACAGGTACGGCTGGCGAAATACGATTTAGATGAGTCGCAAATCGCACCCTATTTTGCGCTCAATACCGTGCTCACCGAAGGTGTGTTTTGGGCCGCCAGTGAACTGTTCGGCATCCGTCTGGTTGAACGTTTTGATATTCCGGTTTACCACCCGGATGTGCGCGTATGGGAGATTTTCGACGCCGACGGGCAAGGGCTGGCGCTGTTCTACGGGGATTTCTTCGCACGCGATTCAAAAAGCGGTGGCGCATGGATGGGGAACTTCGTTGAACAGTCGACCCTGCTGGGCACGAAGCCGGTGATTTACAATGTTTGTAATTATCAAAAACCCGCCGCCGGGCAGACCGCGCTGCTCTCCTGGGATGATGTCATCACCCTGTTCCATGAATTTGGTCACACGCTGCACGGTCTGTTTGCCCGACAGCGCTACGCCAGCCTTTCCGGTACCAATACACCGCGTGATTTTGTTGAGTTCCCCTCGCAGATTAATGAGCACTGGGCCAGCCAGCCTCAGGTGTTCAGTCGCTATGCGCGGCACTACAAGAGCGGAGATCCGATGCCGGACGCGCTGCGCGAGAAGATGCTGCGCGCTACACAGTTTAACAAAGGCTACGACATGACCGAACTTCTGAGCGCTGCACTGCTGGATATGAACTGGCACAGTCTGGCGAACGGTACGGCTGTGAATGACGTGGAGAGCTTCGAACAGCAGGCGCTCCAACGCGAGCAGCTTGATCTGGCCGCCGTGCCGCCGCGCTATCGCAGCAGCTATTTTGCCCATATTTTTGGTGGCGGTTATGCCGCGGGTTATTACGCCTACCTGTGGACGCAAATGCTGGCTGATGATGGGTATCAATGGTTCGTTGAGCAGGGGGGATTAACCCGTGAGAACGGGCAAAAATTCCGCGAAGCGATTTTATCGCGCGGGAATAGCACTGATTTAGCTGAACTTTATCGTAACTGGCGCGGCCATGATCCGCAAATTGAACCGATGCTGAAAAACCGTGGATTGAGTGAATAATGCCGAGGCCGGGCGTTGAGCCCGGTTTTTATTTGCGTGTGCCCCAGCCTCAGACGGCCAGCGCCATTTTTTTACCCCACGTCGCTTTATGGGCTTTCACTTCGGCCAGTAAATCCAGCGTTTTGCTCTCGTCCTGCGTAAAATCCACGAGAAAATAGCGGTTAACCCGTTTTAACCAGTTCGCCAAATCCGGGGCGTCCCACCAGGCGAGTTCCAGTAAGGATTCAATCACTTTGTCCGTAAAACGAAAACGCACCAGCCGTGCCGGGCTACCGACATAAATCCCATAGGGCTCTGATGTGAAATTCGGCGGGAGAAGGGAACGCGCGCCAATAATACAGCCATTCTCAATCGTGCCGCCGCCTAACATCATCACTTCGTCACCGATCCAGATATCATTCTTGATAACTGAATGTCCGTATTGCGGCAGCGTCGGGCTTTTCAGTTCAGGATGAATAAACGACAGGATCGACGTCGACATGGCGCGGGTTTCGTGTTGACCATTCAGGATGAATTTTAACCGCAAACCACCGGAAACAAAGCGGCCAACATGCAATGCTTGCGCATCACTGTCATATTTCACTAAGGAGTCAACGCCAAAACCGGAGCACTTACCGATATGCATCGTGCCAATTTGCGACGTATCATCCAGCCAGTTCTGGAAGAAATTTTTAGGCAATGTGCTGAAAAGTCCATCCCGATAAACCAAAACATCAAATTTATTCGCCAGAGGATGGTTAGGATCGAAGCCTAAACAATCGCTATCCGTATCAATATTCATGCGCAATCCGTTAACAATGTAATAAAAATTTGATTTTAAGAAAAAACTTAAGCGGGCGAGTGGTCTTCCAAACAAGAATGAGAATCAAGGCAAAATCAGGTAGGTTTTCTGACCTTCCGCGCTGTGGCGTACAGGGAGTCAAATACCCTTCCTGTCACATATTGTGTGATGGACAGGCCGTATTCCGGTTGCAATACACTTTAAAAAGTTACATAACCCGCCCGGTCATTGACCTTACATACACAAGGGAAATACCGTTAGGCGTGGTGATGAATCCCCCTGCGCGGAGGGGCTACCAGTCGTACCTTTTTGGGATAAGGCGAGTTTGCGGACTGGAGCAGACTCACCGGGAGGCACCCGGCATCACCGTAATCTGTACAGCCAGAGATCTGTTTTGTCGTCGGGTCTCTGGCTGTCGCCGTAAAGCTTCCTAAGAAAATCCTTAAAGCCCTGAAATAATTTGTCGATACATAACCGGAACACCGGTTCATATCGGCAGGAAAGATTATAAAAATTCAGCGCAGGATTCGCTTATGGCCGTCATTAACACCAATACACTCTCACTGATTAACCAAAACAATCTCAGTAAATCGCAGACGGCGTTGGGGTCGTCGATTGAACGCTTATCTTCCGGGGTCCGCATCAACAGCGCGAAAGATGATGCTGCGGGTCAGGCTATTGCCAACCGTTTTACTTCTAATATCAACGGCATGGGTGTTGCTGCGCGTAATGCCAACGACGCCATTTCACTGGCGCAAACGGCGGAAGGCGCACTGAGTGAAATCAACAACAACCTGCAACGTATCCGGGATTTGACCGTCCAGGCGCAAAACAGCTCAAATTCCGCCTCGGATATCGACTCAATCCAGGCGGAAGTGAACGAACGCATGGAAGAGATTAACCGTGTGACCACGCAAACGGATTTCAACGGCATCAAAGTGCTGAACACCAGTTCCGGAACGTTCCGCTATGGCTTCCATGTGGGCACGGAGGACGGTGAGGAAATCGCCATCAGCATGAGCAGCAGCGACAGCTACAACCTCTACGCCAATTCAGGTGCGATTCGCGACGTGTCCGGGGATTTTATCAATGGCAGCGCGCGTAGCACGATGTCGCAAGGCTTTGATGTTCTTCACGGTCTTGTGACCTCCGGCGGCATGACGAGCGGCAGCCCGCTGGCGGCCATCGATGATGCGATTAAAGCGGTCGATACGCAGCGTAGCGCACTGGGTGCTTACCAGAACCGTTTTGAATCGGTGATCAGCAATTTAAGCAATGCCGCGAATAATCTCTCCTCGGCTCGCAGCCGGATCCTGGATTCGGACTATGGTACGGAGGTATCGAACATGTCGCGCGCGCAACTACTCCAGCAGGCGGGAAGCTCGGTGCTGGCGCAGGCCAACCAGGTGCCACAAACCATGCTCTCCTTACTGCGTTAAGTGCTTTTGGCGGCACACTCAATTGTTAAAGTGTGTGCTGCCTCACATTTCGACCCGTGGCATTACCCGCCTCATTAAGTCAAATTAAAAGACCCGATTTTGGAGCTTAACATTCTGTGGCATCACGCAGGCATTACTGGAATGTCTGTGTTAATGTCGAATGCTATTTGAGCAACTGAGGTAACCGACATGACCAAAAATGTAGTGGTAATTCGCGCCGGTGGTAAGGTTGAAAACGTAACCGTGGAAGATAATGCAAAATCGGTTACGTTCAAAAATGAGCAGAGCTCGTTTCTCGAAATTCCCATTGAATCCTGGGATCTTGATGGCGAAACATTTCTTGTCGCCCGATTCTCTGACCTGGTCACTTCGCAGGAAACTGAACAGGCCATCCGTCAATTCTACTCATAACAACCGCCTGCGGGCGGTTTTCAATACCAGATGCGGAGATCAAAATGGAAAATCAACGTGAAGTGCCCGCGGCAATAACGCCCACGATCAGTACGCAGGACAGCGCCTTATCTCACCTGGTATCCTGTGCGAATTTAGGTGCGGGAATGGTGGTCACGCTGGTTGTCGACGGTCAGGTTGTCGCCGGAGAACTGGTTTCCGGGCAGGAGTATGCCTTATTTACCGCCAAAGCGATCCGCTCTGTTCCCGGCGATGAATCGGTGACAAACTCTATCGCCCGGTTCTTTGACGATCTGGCTGAAGATTATCGCGTTGACGATGACCATGTTATTCCACTTAATTATTTGCATATTAAAGATCCGTCATGGATGACCGGAAATGCGGGGTGGACCAGCGTTAAAGGAACCATATTACGCGTGCATATTGCGAAGGTGAGCGGTTTTTCTTTAGGCAAAGCCAAAAACGCGTAACGGAATATGTCAATAAAAGGGCCTCAACAAGAGGCCCTTACTCTATTACCTGCTTCGGCCACCTTTTCCTTCGTAGCACGGGAATACAGGATTTTGCCGTCAGTCTCGTACCACAAACCGAGCAAATTGCACCATGAGGCTGATGCCGGCCCGGGCAGAATGTCGTGAATAAAAATTTTTGACTGCTGCAAACCGGGCATTGAAATTTAATATTGGGGATAACCCCTCCGGCCTGTTGAATGGAAAGCTGAAGTTAACACAATAAGTTCATTCTGAAAGATATATCGTCAGTGATTTCAACAGTAAAACGTTTCGCTGACGGAAATATTCCGCCCACAACCCTCACGCAGTAAGCGCGATGTGGTTTTTTCCGTTTAGATACCGTTGAGGATGGCGATGTTAAATTATGTACGATCCGTTAACCAGATCGTTTGAGTTAGCGTATAAAGCAAAACATAAAACTATCCATGCAAGCATTGACCGCCGTTATCTGGCGGTTTTTTTTTGTTCATCAGCCAGAAAAAGAAACGGCCCTTTACGTTTTGCGTAAAGGGCCGTCGCGGTGGGGGATTATCGTCGTTCATCAGTCATCCCATTTATGGCTAAAATAAGCAGCCAGAAAACCAGAAAACAATACAATTCCCAGTACTGCGATAAATACGTGCATATTTCCCATCATGTTAAACCTCCATCTAATGTACGAACTGACCTCTCTTACCTTAATTTGCCGCGATGGAGATATATTAACCGGGTAAATCTAAATAAAAGCTGAATAGTGTGAATTATTTCGTGGGAAGCGTAAATTTCTTCCGATACATCGCCGGGGAAATACCGTGCTGTTGGTGAAAATGGTGACGTAATGATGCGGCATTGCCAAATCCACTATGCCCGGCGATAAGATCAATACTCATCCGCGACGTGACCAGCAACTCCTGTGCGCGCAGGAGCCGTTCCTGTAAAATCCAGCGCTGTGGCGTGGTTCCGGTAGACTCCTGAAAACGGCGTAAAAAGGTACGTGGGCTCATGCCTGTGCGCTGTGCCAGCGAGGTAACCGTATGTGGCTGTGCCAGCTGTTGGTGGAGAAAATCGAACAACTGCCCCAGTTGCTTACTCTCCCGGGTTCGGGCTACCGGGCGGGTGAGGTGCTGCGTTTGCGAACCATCGCGGTGCGGCTGTACCACAAGGCGCTGTGCGACAAGATTGGCTATTTCGATACCAAAGTCTTGTCGCACCACGTGCAGACACAGGTCGATACCTGCCGCGCTACCGGCAGACGTCATCACGTTTCCCTCATCGTAATAGAGCGCATCTTCCAGCACATCTATTGCCGGATAGTGCTCACGCAGCAGCGGCGTGTAGCGCCAGTGGGTGGTCGCTTTACGCCCGTTCAACAGGCCGGCAGCCGCCAGCACAAAGACACCGGAACAGATTGAGATGATGCGGCAACCCCGCAGGCTGGCTGTCCGCAAGGCAGCGCACAATGTCTCAGGAACCGGCATTTGCGCGCCGCGCCAGCCGGGAACCACAATCGTGTCAGCAGTGGCGAGCAGCGCCAGCCCCCCCTCCGTCAGGACGCGAATACCGCCCGTGGCGCGAAGCTCACCTTCTTCTATGGCCGCCACCGCAAAGCTGTACCAGCTATCGCCCATCTCCGGGCGTGGCAGACCAAAAATCTCCACGGCCACGCCAAACTCAAATGTGCACAGGCCATCGTAGGCGAGGGCAATAACGCGATGGCGCGATGCAGTACGTCGTAAAGTTGTCATTATCCTGGTGTTATCTGGCATAGAGACGGGCAGTGAGATTGTATTGTTTTGGTTAGAGTAGTGTTAACACAAACACGGAGAAAGCACTATGAGCTATGTGACCGATATTCCCGCCGCTTCGCCGGAAGAAGCCGCCAGCCACTTTATGCACCGCCTGAGCGTAGAAACCGATTGTGCGGATGTGCACCATGCCATCAGCCAGCAGGATCAGGATTTTGTGTTGTTACACGTAGTGGGTAGCCCTGAAACGTTTGCCCGTCGCCATCTCCCCGGCGCGCTGCATTTACCGCACAGCCAGATGACTCCGGAGCGTATGGCACAGTGGCCAGCAGACACATTGTTTGTTGTCTATTGCGCCGGGCCGCACTGCAACGGTGCCGATCGCGCGGCGCTGAAACTGGCGCGGATGGGGCTGGCGGTGAAAATTATGCTCGGTGGGATCACCGGCTGGGAAGATGAAGGCTATACTTTTGCCCACGGGTAAGGCCCTGATGCGAGCTAAGCATGAGAGTTTCATCTTCGTGCACTCAAGTTGAAATTTATTCATGGCCCGTGAATTTTTCTCGTTTGCGGTCAGCGGCCCGGTGTGACATTTTATTTGGACATTTAGCCGTCCAGAAGGCTAAAAATTCAAATAATGAATTATCACGCCGGGTAACCATCTGCCCAGGCGCACGAGGAGAAGCAGTATGCAGCGACATCAGGCCCCATTCCGCGCTGACGTAGTCGGCAGTTTTTTACGTCCGGACGCCATTAAACAGGCGCGTCAGCAGTTTGCTCAGGGTGACATCACCGCACAGCAGTTGCGCAGTGTGGAAGATGAAGCCATTCGTCAGGTTGTTGAGCAACAGTGCGCCTGCGGTCTGCATGTGGTGACCGACGGTGAGTTTCGCCGTGCATGGTGGCATTTTGACTTCTTCGACGGTCTGGAAGGTGTGGAGCGCTATGACGCTGATAAAGGTATTCAATTTAATGGCGTGCAAACCAAAGCGCACGGCGTACGGGTGATCGACAAACTGCGTTTCGGCAATCACCCGATGCTGGCGGATTTTCGTTATCTGAAAAGCATCAGCGGCAATGCCCAGCCGAAGATGACCATTCCCAGCCCGAGCGTGCTGCACTTCCGCGGCGGACGTAAAGATATCGACGCGACAGTCTATCCGCATCTGGATGCCTATTTTGATGACCTGGCGACCACCTGGCGCGACGCGATCCACGCGTTTTACGCCGCAGGTTGCCGCTATTTGCAACTGGATGACACCGTCTGGGCCTATCTGTGTTCTGACGATCAGCGTCGACAAATCCGTGAGCGTGGCGACGATCCGGATGCGCTGGCACGCATTTACGCCCGGGTGATTAACCAGGCACTGGAAGGCAAGCCGGAGGATTTAACCGTCGGGCTGCATGTTTGTCGTGGTAACTTCCGCTCCACCTGGATTTCGGAAGGGGGCTATGAGCCGGTAGCGGAAGTGCTATTTGGCAGCGTCAATGTTGATGCCTTCTTTCTCGAATATGACAATGACCGCTCCGGCGATTTTGCACCGCTGCGTTTTGTCCGCCCCGGCAAACAGCAAGTGGTGCTGGGCCTGATCACCACCAAGAATGGCGAGCTGGAAAACCCGGAGGGTATCAAGGAGCGTATTCAGGAAGCAGCGAAATTTGTCGACATCAACCAGATTTGCCTCAGCCCGCAGTGCGGTTTTGCCTCAACGGAAGAGGGCAATACCCTGACGCCAGCACAACAGTGGGACAAGGTTCGGCTGGTGACGCAGATTGCCGAACAGGTGTGGTAAGCGTGGGACACCGGCGCGTAACGCGCCGGTTTTTTTATTGCGTCTGCACAACGCCCCACGGGCGGATTTGCATCCCCCGTATCATCATCAGCCAGGCCAGCACAATGGTGATTATTAAAATAATAAACAGTGACCAGGCGGGTAACGTGGTCAAAATAATGCCGGTGATTAAGGGATTCATTGCCGCACCGAGCCAGCCCAGCGCCTGAGCCGAGAAGTAGGTGGCTTTCATTCCCGCTGGCGCAATGTTGTCGATCAGCAGGTATTCGCCTGGCGCGTAGATCACCTCACCCAGCGTGAAAACGGCGGCGGAAAGCCCCCACAGCCACAGATTGTTGCCGGACAACATAAAGCCGAGCAGACCTATCATAAAACATACCGTACCGGTCGCCATCAGCGGGCGCAGGTTAGCGGCGTTGAGTTTTCGCCCTACGGCATATTGAAGCGTGACCACCACGGCGGCATTAACCGGCAGCACCACGGCGACCACACGCTCAGCGAAATCACTGCTTGCCACGGCCATAACATACTGGGAGAGGCAGGAAGCGAAAGAACCGGCAACAAACGAGGCGAGGAAGTTCGACAGCGTGAACCAGCCGAGCGCTTTGTCTTTCAGTAATACTGAGGGTTGCCAGACTGCCGGGCCGTCTGTGCCTGCGCCTTGGGCCACACGCCTGACATAGAACTGAATAAACACCAGCGGGAACGCGGCGCACACTGCCGCCAGCCAGAACGGCAGATTGATGCTCTGCATCACCAATAGGGTGCCGAGCGGGGGGCCGACGGTCCAGCCAATATTCAGCACGGTGTAGTTTAGCGAGAAGATCTTCGCCTTCGCTGTCGGGGTAAGCGTATCGGCAAAATAGGCTTTCAGTACGGTGGAAAACACCGAGTATGCGCAGTTAATCAGGGCAAAAAACAGCACCACCAGTCCTGCATGATCGACCAGCGGAATGGCGGCGAAACCGACGATAAACGCGGTAATCGCGAGCAACATATAGCGCTTTTTATCGAACTTATCCGCCAGCATGCCGAAACCGAGGCTAAAGACCACGCCAATGGTCAGCGCAAGCGTCATGGCGTAACCAACCTGATCGACCGCCATGCCATACTGGCGATTGAGGTAAATGGTCATAAAGGGCAGCGTCGCGCCGCGCCCGATGGTGAGTAACAGCGATGAGGCCAGCAAAGCGGCGGTAGAGCGTGTTTGCGTTGAGATCATTGGCTTATCCGACATGCGTGTTGTTATATTTTTTTGTGATGTATACAGCAATAACATGCATAAAGTGCGAAGTACACCCGCATGTTTGTCGCGAAATGCCTTAACTGACCTACCTGATTTAATGATCTGTCGCTGTACATTTTTTTGCGTTAACGTAAATTTTTTACAAAATTTTAAACTACACAGGGGCGAAGAATGGCGCGTAAAGATGTCCTGCTGGCGATGTTGGTAGTGGTGGCGTGGGGGCTTAACTTTGTGGTCATAAAAGTCGGTCTGCACGCTATGCCGCCATTAATGCTGGCAGGTTTGCGCTTTGTACTGGTGGCGTTTCCGGCGCTGTTGTTTGTGGCGCGTCCCAAAATCCCACTCTCTTTACTGTTGGGGTATGGACTGACCATCAGCTTTGGGCAATTTGCTTTTCTGTTTTGCGCCATCAAGTTTGGTATGCCCGCCGGTCTGGCTTCGCTGGTGCTACAGGCGCAGGCATTTTTTACCATCGTCCTTGGCGCGGGCGTGTTTGGCGAACGCTTACAGGCGAAACAGCTGGTCGGGATAACGCTGGCTATTCTCGGTGTGCTGGTGCTGATTGAGTCAAGCCTCACCGGGCAGCATGTGCCGATGGTCGGTTTCATCCTCACCCTGGCCGGGGCATTTAGCTGGGCCTGCGGCAATATCTTCAATAAAAAAATTATGCAGCACACATCCCGGCCCGCGGTGATGTCGCTGGTGGTGTGGAGTGCACTGATCCCGATTGTTCCGTTTATGCTGGCGTCGCTCGTCGTCGACGGTCCGGCTGCTATCCTGCAAAGCCTGGTGAGTATTGATGTGACAACGCTGTTGTCGCTGGTCTATCTGGCGTTTGTCGCCACCATTATCGGTTACGGTATTTGGGGATCCCTGTTGGGACGCTATGAAACCTGGCGTGTGGCGCCGCTGTCTTTGCTGGTGCCGGTGGTGGGGATGGCGAGCGCGGCGTTGCTGCTGGGCGAAACGTTGTCGGTATGGCAACTGCTCGGAGCATTATTGGTGATGGCAGGGCTCTATATCAATGTGTTTGGTTTTCGTTTACGTCGTGCGGTGCAGGCAGGATAAGCGAGAAAAAGCCCCGCAGTGTGCGGGGCAAAACGGTTAGCCGCGCTGATTGTAATACGGCACGCCTAATTCGTCGGATTTGTCGCTCCCCGCGCCCATATGGTTAAAATCATACGGCGAGGTTTGTTGGGCAGCGGCGGGTAAAATCATCGTGTCGCGCGCGTTCTGCTGCGCGGGATGATTAAATTGCTCCGCATAACTCTGGCCGGAAACCAACACCAGCAGGGTGACGGCGGCACAGGCGATACGTTTCATACTTTCCTCGATACGTCTTTAAAACAGGCGATTAGCAACTACAGTGATTGAGTGGCAGGAGATACCGGGATTCTCCGGGCATATCCGTGACACGGAATTTATGCGGCGGCACGTCGAAATAGTTCTTAAACGTGCGGGTCAGGGTTTGTTGCGATTCAAACCCATAACGCTCTGCCAGATACAGGATCGGTTCGTTGCTCTCCTTGAGCTTTTGCGCAATTTCCGTCAGCTTGCGGCTGCGAATGTATTGGCCCAGCGAATGACCAGTCTCTTTTTTAAACATCCGTTGCAGGTGCCACTTGGAGTAACCGGAACGCTCTGACACTTTTTCCAGTGACAGCGGTGATTCCAGGTTATCCTCGATCCAGTCCAAAATGCTATGAATGGTAATAGCGTCAGTATTGCGTCTGGACATCGTCATACCTCTTTGTTTTACGGCAATATTTTCTTAAGCAAATGCTCAAGTGTTGCCACTTCTTCTGCCGTTAAGTTTTTTGTTAATTCCTGATGCAGGTTTTGCCCTACCAATTGATGACATTGCTCACATAATGCTGCGCCGTCGGCCGTTAACTGCACCAACACGCCGCGCTTGTCATGTGGATTCGGGTTACGTTCGATCCAGCCTTTACACACCAGTCTGTCCAGCATGCGAGTCAGGGCGCCGAGATCGACAGAAAGCACTTTTTTTAGTTCCACCGGGGTAATGCACACCTGGCAGCGGATAGAACAGAGCACCTTAAATTGGGTGGCTGTCACATCCAGCGGCGACAGATAGTCGTTCAGTAAACGATCTTTTTTTTGGTTAACCATGTGGATCAAACGGCCAAGAGGAATGATGTCGTTAAATAGATCATTCGTACTTTTCACAATGGTTGCCCCGGCAAGTAGATTAGTCACGGCAGATATTATTGCTCAGGCAAATATAAGTCAACCGAATGAGTTGACCGATGCCACTATTTGCTAAAACACGGGAGGATGTAAAAAAATTACCAGCGTAAACAATCTAATAGCTTTATTTTTTCGTGCTGTGACCATCCGCAAACCCTGCTTTCGCCGTCGCGTTAAGGCTATACTGCGAACGTTTTGACCCCCTCAAGGAGTGATGCGCATTATGCTGGAATTAGTGAAAGTGATTGGCCTCGGGCTGGTGGTATTGTTGCCGCTGGCAAACCCGCTAACCACCGTCGCGCTGTTTTTAGGGCTGGCGGGGAATATGAACAGCGCTCAACGCAACCAGCAGGCGCTGATGGCATCGGTCTATGTGTTCATCATTATGATGGTGGCGTATTACGCCGGGCAGCTGGTGATGAGCACCTTCGGCATTTCGATCCCGGGATTACGCATCGCCGGTGGGTTGATTGTTGCCTTTATTGGTTTTCGCATGCTATTTCCGCAGCAAAAGCCGCACGAGTCGCCGGAAGCCAAAACCAAATCTGAAGAGCTGCAAGATGAGCCTGGCGCCAATATCGCCTTTGTGCCGCTGGCGATGCCCAGTACCGCCGGGCCAGGCACCATTGCGATGATCATCAGCTCTGCGTCGACGATCCGCCACGGCACAGCGTTCCCTGCGTGGATTATCACCGTTGCGCCGCCGCTTGTTTTTGCCATTGTGGCCGTTATCCTGTGGGCAAGCTTGCGTAGCTCCGGCGCGATTATGCGGCTGGTGGGAAAGGGCGGCATTGAGGCTATCTCCCGGCTGATGGGTTTTTTGCTGGTCTGTATGGGCGTGCAATTTATCATTAACGGGGTGCTGGAAATTATCACCACCTTTCATGCAGGGGCATAATGGGAACGCGTATCGGGTTTGCCATGATTGCGCTCAGTCTGCTGCTGGTAGGCTGCCAACAGCGAGCGGTCGTTGAGGCACCGCTCGGGCAAAAAAGCTTTACCAGCTATCAGCAGCAAACCCGTGCGTTTGTTGCCGCACACCGCGCTTTTCAGACGCTGGATAAAAATGCCGAATTGCAGTTAAACACGCCGCAGGAGTGGCGCCCTGCGTCACCCGCGCGCAAGGGCATTTTGCTGATCCACGGACTGGGCGATGGCCCCGCCTCGTTTGTGGATATTGCACCGCAACTGGCGAAACAGGGTTTTCTGGTGCGCACGGTGTTGCTGCCAGGGCACGGTACGCGGCCTGCCGATCTGTTGAGTGTCAGCGCCGATCAGTGGCGCGAAGTGGTGCAAGAGCAGGCGGATATTCTCGCAAAAGAGGTGGATTCGCTGTGGGTCGGTGGGTTTTCAACCGGTGGTAATCTGGCACTGGATTATGCCATGACGCATCATGACAGCGTGCAGGGGCTACTCTTATTCTCTCCGGCCTTCAAGTCCAGTACTGGCTATGATTTCCTTGCGCCGACGGTCGCGCTGTTTCGCGACTGGCTACGCCCGCCAGGCACCCTTTTTCCCCAGCAGATCGCCACGCGCTATTTACGCGTTCCGACGAATGGCTTTGCGCAGTTCTGGTGGACAGCGGCCCGTGCGCAGGACTGGCTGGCGCAAAAGGCCTGGGACAAACCCGCGCTACTGGTGCTGGCTGAGCACGATTCGGTGCTGAATACCCGTTGGATCCTTGAGCATTTTGACCGCAGTTTTACCCACCCCGCGAGCCGGGTCATTTGGTACGGTACACCGCCGGTAGGCGTGGTAAAAGCGCCGCGAATCCTGGTGAAAACCGATGTCCTGCCGCAAGATCGCATCAGCCAGTTTTCCCATATGTCGGTCCTCTTCTCACCGCAAAACCCGCTCTATGGGCGCAAAGGCAGCGTGGTATTGTGCGCGAACGGGCAGCCGGAAGCCGTAGCCAGACGTTGCCTGGCGGGAGAAGAAGTGTGGTATTCCGATTGGGGGTTGGTCGAGCCGGATAAAATTCATGCCCGGCTGACCTGGAATCCGTGGTTTGACTGGCAAACCACGGTGATGGATTCGGTCATTTCGCAGCAGATGTAATGACTTACGAGTGACTGGGGCTGGTCTGTTCTTCCAGTTTTACCGGCCAGCGGCGGAAAATCAATACGGACCACACCAGCGCGGCAACCGCCGGGATCGCCCCGGCATAGCCGATGGCGTCCATCGACCAGTGCAGGCTTATCTGATTCCCCACCAGCGCGCCGGCGCCGATGCCGATATTGAAAATGCCGGAAAAGAGCGACATCGCTACGTCAGTGGCATCCGGGGCCAGCGCCAGCACTTTGACCTGCATACCCAGCCCGATAACCATGATGGCGATACCCCAGAAAATGCTCAGTACCGCCAGATGTATTTCGCTACCGGATGCCGGTAACATCAGCACCAGTGAGGCAACCAGCATCGCAATAGCGCCACTGATCAGCCCGGATGCATGCTGATTGCCGAGTTTACCAAACAGTACGCTACCAATGATCCCCGCGCCGCCAAGCAGCAACAACAGCACCGTAGCGAAGTTGGCGCTAAAGCCCGCAACGTTCTGCACAAACGGCTCGATATAGCTGTACGCCGTATAATGGGCAGTGACCACGACCACGGTCAGCAGATAAATGCACATCAATGCCGGGCGACGGAACAGCAGCGGCAGGCTTTTCAGTGAGCCGGAATGTTCACTTGGCAGTTTTGGCAGCAGTTTGACCAGGCAGACCAGCGTAATTAATGCGCCCAGGCCGATGGCAAAAAAGGTGGTGCGCCAGCCGAAATATTGCCCGACCACGCGACCAATTGGCAGCCCCAGCACCATGGCCAGCGCGGTGCCGGTGGCGATCAGGCTTAACGCCTGCGCCCGTTTGCCCGCCGGGGCGAGGCGAATAGCCAGTGACGCAGTGATCGACCAGAAAATGGCATGTGCGAAGGCAATACCGATGCGGCTCAGTACCAGCGCCTCGAAATTCCATGCCAGGAAGGAGAGAACATGGCTGGCAATAAACAGCACAAATAAGCCAATCAACAGCTTACGGCGTTCAATCTGGCTGGTCAGCAGCATAAATGGCAGCGACATCAACGCCACCACCCATGCGTAAATGGTCAACATGATCCCCACCTGCGCGGTCTCCATGTCGAAGCTTTGCGCAATGTCTGACAGCAGCCCAACGGGGACGAATTCGGTGGTGTTAAAAATAAAAGCGGCAACGGCAAGCGTTACCACCCGTAGCCACGCGACTTTTCGTGAAACCGTATTCGTTGTCATAAAAATGTTTAGCCAGGTGATGGAAAAGGGAGAGGGCGTGATCTTAAGGCTTTTGCTGGCGAAAATACAAACAATTTGTGATGCAGATCTCATTTTGTGGCGAGATGGAAAATACCCATTGCATCGGGATCTAATAGCGTTCAAAAACAGAGAACAATAAAGAGGAACTGCTATGCAAACAATCGACTTCTATATGGTAGACGCTTTCAGCGATCGCACCTTTGGCGGCAATGCCGCCGCCGTTTGCCCACTGACCGAGTGGCTACCGGATGAGGTACTGCTGAAGATGGCGCAGCAGCATAATCAGTCTGAAACCGCGTTTTTTGTGCGTAACGACAGCGGCTTTGAGCTGCGCTGGTTTACCACGCAATCTGAAATTAACCTCTGCGGGCATGCCACGCTCGCTGCTGCACATGTGATTTTTGAATATCTCGATTACCCGGATACCGCGATCCGCTTCACCACCCGTTTCGTCGGGGAGCTGAAAGTGACGCGCAATGGCGACTGGTTAACGCTCGACTTCCCGGCATGGTCGACGGAAGCGGTGGCGAATCCGCCCGCGCTACTGTTGACCACGCTCGGTATCGCAGCGGCGAAAGAGGTGCGCGTTGGGCGTGACTATCTGGTGGTGTTGGAAAACCAGGCGCAAGTCGAAGCCCTGCAACCGGATATCGCCGGTATGGTCCCATTGGGGAAAATGGTCTGCGTGACCGCGCCGGGTGAGTCGGTGGATTTTGTCAGCCGCTTCTTCTGCCCTGGCGAATCCGTACCGGAAGACCCGGTCACCGGCTCGGCCCATAGCATGCTGATCCCGTACTGGGGTGAAAAACAGGGCAAACAGGTGATGCAGGCGCGGCAGGTTTCTGCCCGGGGCGGGGATCTGCGCTGCGAGTGGCGGGGCGATCGCGTGCTGATTGGCGGCCAGGCAACATTGTACCTGATGGGGAAAGTGTTTCTGCGTGATGTTACGGGGGGGTAATGCCGGGCATGTCGTTGGATGGTGATGACACCTTGCCGACAACCATACCCGGTACATGCTCACTTCAACGATGCGCCACCGCAGATCACCAGTTCCTGGCCGGTGATGGCTGCGGCATCGGCTGACAACACAAACCCTACCAGCGCTGCCACTTCCTGCGGTGTGATCAGACGCCCAATGGGCGGCACGTTTGGCGGCGAGCTTTCCCGTCCTGGTGCGCTCAGCATCGGGGTTTGCGTTGCGCCGGGCGCGACCACATTGGCGGTAATGCCGCGCGGTGCCAGTTCTGCCGCCCAGCTTCGTACCATGCCCACCAGCGCTGCTTTGGTGGCCACATACTGTGAACGCCCGGCTGCGCCGCGTGATGTACGGCTGCCAATCACCACAATCCGCCCGCCTGCCTGCATCTGGGGAGCAAAATGGTTGGCCAGCGTTTCTGCGGCCTGCACATGCAGCCGCCACAAACGCTGGCTGGCAGCGGCATCCAGTTCGCCAAGCGGTGCGGCGGCCATCATGCCAGCGGCATGGATCACCGCCTGCGGCGTTTCAAGCCCGTTGAGCGCCCGGCGAAAAGCGGCGTCATCGCTTAAATCGACCTGCAAACTGCGAAAGGCCGTGGTATTCCGCTGAACCGGCGAACGCGAAAGCCCGACCACCTGCCAGCCGTGATCAAGCAGCCAGCTGACAATGGCTTCGCCAATACCGGAACTGGCGCCGGTGACGACAGCAATCGACATCTTATTCCTCCAGTAGTGTGCGCGGCACTTTGAACACCGCTTTACGCACGGTCATCGGTTGGTCAACCGCGCACAATGCCTGATGCGGTTCGCCTGGCAGGAACACGGCAAAATCACCGGCGCGCAGCGTCACACGCACTGGTAATTGCGCTTGGGTGGCAATAAACAGATCCGGTTTCCGCTCTTCATCTGTGCTTTTCGGCGCATACTGCGTGCCCGCGTGAATGGTCTCTTCGCCTGACAGTACTACCTGAATGTCCGCCCACTGATGGTGGTATTCCGTGTGGCGCTCAGCCTGCGGTCGGGTATTCGCCGGGCCAATATTGCAATACCAGGCTGCGTTTTCCGGTTGCAGGCGCCCGTCATCGTGCGCCTGAAGTGCCGCCAGTGAGCACTGGGGTAAATCAAGGATTGCCCTAAGCCCGGCGGGAAGCCCGGCCAGCGGCAGGGCGTTAAGGTTTCCGAGGATCATGGCAACTCCTTCACCCACGTCGGGGAGACGCGCACATATTTAATCGCCTGGCGGAAGTAGGTATAGGCGATATGCAGATTGCCATCAGCACCTTGTTTAATGCTCGGGTAGGAGAACTCGCGGTTGAGTTTTTCCTGTGAATTGTTGGTCATGCAGTAACCGTCGCCCTCGTCGAGATTACGCTGCCACGGCCAGCTTTTCCCGCCGTCGGGTGAAATCGCCACCGTCATCGGCGCGCGCGGCGCGCCCCAAAAGGCACTGCGTCCGCCGGTCACCGTGGGTTCTTTGCGTCCGTCACCATCATCGATCTCATCATACAGCGATGCGCGTCGTTCTGTTGCGCCCGCCGCACTCATCGCGTTAAACACCAGCGCCAGCATGCCATCGTCAAGCGTGGTGACCTGAATGGACGAGTTATTGTTCGGCAATACCGTAGGTTCCGGTACCGACCAGCTTTCACCGCCATCGGTAGACTGGCTGTAATAGATATTATCTGCCCAGCGGCTACGGAACAGCGCCACCAGTGTTCCACTTGCCAGGGTGGTGATGTTCATATGTACGCAGCCGAGGCTTTCCGGTACGACAACGTCACGCCAGCTTTTCCCCTGATCGGCGGAGATTTTGACGGCGCTGATGTCGTCGTTACCCACCCATTTTTCGCCCGGTTGCGTGCGGCAATAAAACACCGGCAGCAACCAGTTGCCGTTATCCAGCACGGTAATAGGCTGGCGGATAAAGGTGCCAGGTTGATCCAGCAGCGTACCGATCTCGCCCCAACTGGTGCCAAAATCTACAGACTGGCGGTAGCGCACGATAGCCGTATCCTGGTTACCGGAAATTTGCGCCGTCCACAACAGCCACAGCACATTATCCGGGGCAAGGAATAAGACCGGGTTTTGTTCGGAGCGTGACGGATCGTCCGACAGTTTTACCGCATCGCTCCACTGCTGCGCGCCGGATGCCAGACGTGAGCTCCATACGGAGATATCCGCAATTCCTTCCTGTGTGCCACCAAACCAGACGCACAGTATGTCGCCATTGGGCAGCGGCAGAATGTTCGCCGCATGGTTTTGCGGGCAGGATGACGGCAGCATGGCCGTGGTGACGCGAGCGTCCTGCGGAAGTGGGCGTAACACCCCATCGCGTTTTACAGTCACAGACATATCAAACTCCATTGTTTCGAACAGGGGTATGCGCGTTGCTGACGGCTTTGGGAACCGCTTTGTTAGGGATCAGGCGGTCGAGCACCATGATCACCGCCGGAGTGATCAGCGCAACATACATATTGTTAATGCCAAACGGATCGCCCAGCAGATACCAGATCGAGGTCACCACACAGGCACCAATCAAACCGGCATTAGCACCACGGGTGCTCTTAAAGAACGGCGCATAGAAGGCAATCACCGCCACCACCGAAATCGAGAGGCGGATGGCGCGGGTAAAGAAGGAGAGTTTCAGGACTTCCGGAACAAACAGCACAAAAATCAGCGGCAGGAAGCCAATCAGCAGCGACAACCAGCGTGTGGCTTTAAATTCTTGCTCTTGCGTCGGTTTGCGATAAGGCACGTAGAAATCTTTTACTACCAGCGACGCAATTGCCAGCGCCACGGTACTGACGCTCACAAAAATAGAGGCGACAAGTGACGTTGTCACGAGTCCTGCCACCCACGGGTTCATATCCTGCAGGAAAATCGGCATGGCATACAGGCTGTTGATTTCCGGGTGCAGGTATTTTGCCGCGACGCCAATGACCGCAATCGCCAGTGCAATCGGCAGGCAGAAGAAGAAGGCGACCCAGGTGGAACGTTTGGCGCTCTGAACATCTTTGGTCGAGCAAATTGCCTGGATCACAAACTGGGTACAAAAGATGGAGCCAATGGTGCCAATCAACCAGGCAAAAATGGTGCTGGCCCCGAAATTACCGTCCCAGGTCCAGTAGTATTTCGGCATGTTTTCAATCATTGGCGTAAAACCGCCGGTCTTCGACAAGGCAAAACCCATGATCGCCAGAATACCGAAATATTTGAGCGCGCTGTGCAGCAATGTCACCCATGCCACGCCTTTCATACCGCCAAAGGCGAAGTAGAAGGTGCTGACGATAGCGGTAATAAAGGCGGCGATCGGCAGATTCACTTTCAGTACGGTTGAGATCGCCGCCGCGCCGCTTACGTAGTTGCCGACGTTCACCAGCAGCAGGGCGTAAATCATAATAATCGAGATGATGTTTTTGGTGCTGTTGCCATATTTTTCGGCAATCGCCCCGGAGATAGTAATTTTGCCGGTGTTATAGATGCGTTTAACCAGCAGCAGACCAAACAGCGGGAAACCAATGGCTGCGCCAATCACCGACCAGGAAGCGGCAAAGCCGTCTTCGAACGCCGCTTGCGCGGTGCCGACGGTCGATTTCGCGCCAATATACTCAGACATCAGCAGAATGCCGACGATAAAGGCGGGCATCGCACGCGACCCCTCCATAAAATCGCCGCTGTTTTTACTGCGCAAGCGGAAGGTTAACCAGGTGGTGAACAGAATATAAGCCACCACAATGCCAACAATGATCAGGGTATCTTGAGATGTAAAGGTGTTCATCTTTGCCTCTCTTCAGGGCGTGTGAATCCGGGGCGCGGTATGCGCCCGGTTTTCTTATGACGAATGACACCGCCGTTAGTGAAGGTACTGCGTCACTATCTGGCGGATCTGTTGAAGTTGCTGTGGGTTAAACGTGACAGCGTAACGACTTTCACCAACGTCATAACCCATGATTTGCAATGCTTTTTTCACGGCGGCCGGCGAGAAGGCCACGTTATACAGATCGGTACGTAACCCGGTGACGCTCTCTTGCGCACTGCGTGAACCTGCAATGTCGCCCGCCTGGAAACGTGACCAGATGGTGTTAATGGCCTGCGGTGCAACGTTTGCCAGCCCGGAAATGCAGGCAGAGCAGCCGTCTACAAATCCCTGATGGATTAACGAGTCCGGGCCGTTCAGAACATCGAAACCTTCGATATCTTTCACTGCATTCAGGAAACCGCTGAGGCTTTCATAGCTTCCGGCGCTGTCCTTGATACCGATAATGTTCGGATGTTCCGCCAGCGCACGAACGGTCTGGGGTTCGAGTGTGTTGCCGGTACGTGCCGGAATGTTGTAGAGAAATACCGGCACGTTTAATGCGTCGGCGATGGCGGTGTAGTGGTTAATCAGCTCATCTTGTTTCAGTGGCACGAAATAGGGCGTGATGACCGATACCGCATCCACACCCAGTTTCTCGATTTGCCGCCCCAGACGAAGGGTTTCACGGGTGGAGATTTCGCCGATGTGCGCCACCACCGGCGAACGTCCGGCTACTTCATCAACGCAAGTGGCGGTAACCGCGACCTTTTCCTGCTCGTTCAGCACGAAAAATTCCCCGTTGGTGCCGCCGCAAAAAATGCCATTACCGGCCTCAAGCTGGCGGTTGATTTGTTGTCTAAGCGCGTGCGGGTTAACGTCCCCGTTGGCGTCGAAAGGTGTGACAATGGCGGTCAACACGCCGCTAATGTGCTTGTTCATAACGTATCCCTGATTCGCTGTTTATTCCCGGTGGCGCAGCGCTTACCGGGCCGACAGACGGTTAAAAACAGTTAAAACAATGTCTGATAGATGGCCTGCACCTGTGCGTGATCCAGGGTGCAGGGGGCGTTGTTCATCAGACGCTTAACATTCAGCGCGGCGTCGCTCAGCACCGGGATATCTTCACGGGGGACACCGAGTGCTTCGAGGTTGTCCGGCAGATTCAAGCGCTTAACCAGCGCAGCGAACCACTCCACCAGCGCCAGCGATTTCTGTTCGTTGCTCAGCGTGGTGTCGGCGCCGGGAACCAGATCCCAGACCAGGGCAAATTTCTCTACCGCGTGTGGACGCACCACTTTCATGCACGGTGCCAGCAAAATAGCGTTCGCCACACCGTGCGGCAGATGGTATTTGCCGCCAAGCGGGTAAGAGAGTGCGTGTACCAGATGTGTACCGGCATGAGCGATGGCCGCGCCGCCGTAATATGAGGCCCACAGCATCTCCAGCCGGGCAGTCAGATTGTGCGGTTCATTGACGGCGGTTTCGATATTGCGCAGCAGTTTGCGCAGGCCCATCAGCGCCACGTTATCGCTGACCGGGTTGGCAATGGTGGCGGTGAAGCACTCAATCAGATGGCACAGCGCATCGATGCCGGTCGACGAGGCGATATGCGCAGGCATGCTGGTGGTCAGTTCCGGCAGTAAGGCGACGTAATCCGGTAACATCACCGGGGAGATAATGCCGATTTTGATGTCCTGCTCCGGGATCGCCAGAATCGCGTTAGGCGTGGCTTCCGAGCCAGTACCGGCGGTGGCAGGGATCAACAGCGACGTCACGCGCGCCGTGGGTTTGTCGCCTTTCAGCAGCGCAGACAAGCCCGGGGAGGCGGGATGGCAGAGAACGGATAACAGCTTGGCGACATCCAGCACGCTGCCACCGCCAATACCGACCACCAGATCAAATGTGCTATCGCCCAGCCCTTGCAGGATGTTGGCAACGTCATGATGGCTCGGTTCGGGCGGCACATTATCAATCAGTTGCAGAGCTGCACCGTTGGCCGTCAGCAGGGCGCGGATCTGCTGTGTCGGCGTAAGCTTTATAATGTTGCCGTCGCTGACCAGTAAGATTTTCTCTTTACCTGCAAGTAACGGCGCTATCGCCGGGATCGCGCCTGCGCCACTTATCAGGGTGCTATTAATCGTTACCACAACCTTCTCCTGTCTCTGTTATGGTGATTGAGTTCAATCATTACTTGTCAATCACCGTCACTACATGGCCTAAATTTATAATTTATTCGCAAACTGAATAAGTTGATCTTGCTCACATATAATCAATCATGATTGAATATAATCATATCCAGTCCATAATGACCCGGAGAAGGGATGAACGATCCAACCTCGGATAAACAGATAGCCATCCTCGCTGATGACTTTACCGGCGCGAATGACGCGGGTGTCAGCCTGGCGCAGTGCGGAATGACGGTGGATGTGGCGTTAAGCGCGAACTACGTCAGCACAGCGCAGGCCCGCATTTATAACAGCGATAGCCGGGCGTTGACCGCCAGCGATGCCGCACAGCGGGTTACTGCGCTGACGCAAAAGATTGTCGCGCACGGCGCGCCGCAGTGGCTGGTTAAGAAGATCGACTCCACGCTACGCGGCAACGTGGGGGCGGAAGTCGCCGCCATGTTGCAGGCCTGCAAGGCTCCCGCAGCGATTATCGCGCCGGCTTTTCCGACCGCGGGGCGCATCACGCGCAACGGGCAGTGCTTTGTTCACGGGCAATTACTGACAGACACCGAGTTCGCCAGCGATCCAAAGACGCCAGTGACCAGCGCCGACATCGGTACCTTGCTGGCGGCGCACAGCCGCGCGGAAATCCGTTACCTGCATGCCGCTGATGTGGCAGCGGCGCTGGCGACCGCATCAGCGAGTGCGCCCCTGCTACTGGTGGTGGATGCACAAAGCGATGCCGAACTGGATGAGATTGTTGCCGGGGCCGAATCGGCGACGTCGCGCCCGCTGCTGGTGGGTTCCGCAGGGCTGTGCGATGCGCTGGCACGTCGGCTGAACCCGTGTGTTCCGCGCACGGTACTGGCGGTGGTGGGGTCGATGAGCGAAATCGCTCAACAGCAGCTGGCGTGGGCGGCAAAACATCCCCGCACCGAGCAGGTGTTTATTGATATCAACACGTTGTTCACCCCGGCTGCAGCAGAGTACCGGCAACGTATTGTCCGCATCCTGGTCAGCGGCCGTCACTGTCTGGTGCACACCTGCCCGGATACGCAGGCGCGTCACCAGATTGCCGCACTGTGTGAACAGCAGGGCGTAAGCCGCAGTGAACTGGGTGAGCGTATTTGCGCGTTTTTAGGTGCGTTGACACGGGATGTGTTGCGCGAAGCGCAACCGGACGCGCTCTATCTTTCCGGTGGCGATGTGGCGGTTGCTGCGGCCCATGCGCTGGGGGCGAAAGGTTTTAGCATCCGCGGACGGGCGGCAGGCTGCGTACCGTGGGGATACTTTTCAGGTTGTCTGTGGCAACGACCGGTGATGACCAAAGCAGGTGGCTTTGGTGACGAAACTACCTTGCTTAAGGTTTTGCATTTTATCGAGGAGAAATCGAGTGACTAATATCATTGCTGTAACGATGGGCGACCCGGCGGGTATTGGCCCGGAGATCATTATCAAATCGCTGGTCGAAGGAGAGTTAACCGGTTCGCCGGTGGTGGTGGTCGGGTGTGCGCGCACGTTTCAGCGTATCCTCGGGTTGAATATCACCCCGCGCGCGGAACTGCGGATAATTGAACGCGTTGCTGATGCGCGTTTTGCGCCGGGCGTTATCAACGTGATTGATGAACCGCTGGCAGATGTCGAAGCCCTGCAACCCGGCGTGGTGCAGGCACAGGCCGGGGATCTGGCTTATCGCTGCATTAAACGCGCCACCGAACTGGCGATGAGCGGGGACGTGAAAGCCATTGCCACCGCGCCACTGAACAAAGAGGCCCTGTATCTGGCCGGGCATCACTATCCGGGTCACACCGAACTGCTGGCGCAACTGACTGGCAGCAAAGATTACGGGATGGTGCTCTACACCGATAAACTGAAAGTGATTCATATCACGACGCATATCGCCCTGCGTAAATTCCTCGACACCCTGAATCAGGATCGCGTGAAAACGGTGGTGCGTATTGCTGATACGTTCCTGAAACGCGTCGGCTATGACAATCCGCGGATTGCGGTGGCGGGGGTCAACCCGCATGCGGGCGAAAACGGATTGTTTGGCGATGAAGAGATCACTATCGTTGGCCCGGCGGTTGAGGCGATGAAAGCCGAAGGGGTAAATGTGACCGGGCCGTGCCCGCCTGATACGGTGTTTATGCAGTGTCACGAAGGGATGTATGACATGGTGGTGGCGATGTACCACGATCAGGGGCATATTCCATTAAAATTGCTGGGCTTTTACGATGGCGTTAATATCACCGCCGGGCTACCGTTTATCCGTACCTCGGCGGATCACGGCACCGCATTTGATATCGCCTGGCGTGGTATAGCCAAAGCCGAAAGCATGGCGGTATCCATCCAGTTAGCAATGCAAATTACACGGGAATAATATGAAGGGATATAACCGGTTAGAGCAGATTATGGATTACCTGAAAGGGCATAATCTGGTGACGGTGGATCAACTGGTCGCGGCGACGGATGCTTCACCTGCCACCATTCGCCGCGATCTGATCAAGCTTGATCAGGAAGGGGTGATCAGTCGCACCCACGGCGGTGTAACGTTGAACCGGTTTATCCCCTCGCAGCCGACGACCAGCGAAAAAATGCAGCGTAATCTGGCGGAAAAACACGCCATTGCCTGTGCTGCTGCCTCACTGGTGAAAGCCGGGGATGCGATTGTACTGGATGCGGGCACCACGATGATTGAGCTGGCTCGCCAGCTCACGCACCTGCCGCTGCGGGTGATCACCAGCGATTTGCACATTGCGCTGTTTCTGTCGGAATTTAAACAGATTGAAGTGACGATTATCGGCGGGCGTATTGATGATTCCAGCCAGTCCTGCATTGGCGAGCATGGGCGCAAGCTGCTGCAAAACATCTGGCCGGATCTGGCGTTTGTCAGCTGTAACGGTTGGGAACTGGAACGCGGGATCACTGCGCCAACGGAAGAGAAAGCCGCGCTTAAGCACGATCTGATCGCTAACGCCAAACGGCGGATCCTGCTGGCGGACAGCAGCAAATATGGCGCGTGGTCATTGTTTAACGTGGCGAACCTGGATTCGCTGACGGATATCATCACCGATGCGCAACTCAGTGCGGATATCCGCCAGCAGCTTGAGTCTCTGCCCGGGCGGTTAACCATTGCCGGTTAACCGCGCACGTCAGGGCAGACGGGCAATATTGGCCTGGATAACCCCGACGGAGTGGTTGAATTTCGCCACTTCGTCATCCCGCAGTTGTAACTCAATAATCTGCTGTACACCGTTTTGCGCCAGCACAGCAGGGACCCCGATCGCGACATTTTTCACGCCATACTCACCGTCGAGAATGCAAGAGATCGCCAGCGCGCGGTGGCTGCCGGTGAAAATATTACGGCAAATCTCGGCAATGGTGCCGGCAATACCATACTCGGTGCAGCCTTTACGGGCATAAATCTCAAAACCGTGGCGGCGAACTTTTTCCGCCAGTGCATCGACATCCAGCGTCTGGCCAGTTTTGCGCCGGTAGACCTCGGCAATGGGCGAACCGTAGACCGATGAATGCGACCACACCGGAAACTGGGTATCGCCGTGTTCACCGAGAATAAACGCATCGATACTCTGTGCGCCAATTTCCAGTGACTGCGCCAGCGCACGGCGCAGACGAGTCGTATCAAGCCAGACGCCAGTACCAATCACCTGGTTGCGCGGTAGGCCGGAGAGTTTCCACACCTGCCAGGTAATGATGTCGCAGGGATTGGTGGCAACAAGGAAAATGCCGTTGAAACCGTTTGCCATCATGGCCGGTACAATTTTTTGCACGATCCGCGCGGTGTTGGTCAGTTCGTCGAGTCGCGTCTGGCCAGGTTTTAACGGACCACCGGAGACGGTGATCACCGCAATATCGACATCCGCGCATGCTTCAACCGGGCGCGTTGAGATGGTCATCATGCCCGGCATATACGCAGCGGCATCCGACAGATCCTGAGCGTGGCCTTCCACGCGCTGTTGGTCCAAATCCACGAGGATCAACTCCTCGCAAATGGTCTGGTTCAGCAGGGCGTAGGCGGCGGACGCCCCCACATTGCCAGTACCAATAATCATCACCTTACGGGCTTTCGTATTCATTCTGGTTCCGTTATCAGGGTTAGTTCTGCGCGTAAGGTACCGTCTGTCATCCCGGCTGTGCAACGGCCTGTATCATCTATAGGTTAATCGTATGACGTGGGTGCGGGTCTGGCTGGCTAATTTAACAAGGGAGTAACAATAAGGAGTGCCTCATGTACAGTATTAACGATGCCACTGCCGCCCAGCCGGATGTGATTGCACTGATTGACGAACGGGATCGCTATCAGCGTGCGCTCTATCCGGCGGAGAGTAACCATCTGCTTGATTTGGCCGCTTTACCTGCGCAAAAGCTGATCCTGAGAAAAATCCGGCACACCGAGGGGGCGACCGTGGGGTGCGGCGCGGTGGTGCTGAACGGCGATGGCAGCGGCGAGATGAAACGGGTGTTTATCGATCCCCGGCATCGCGGGCAACGACTGGGTGAAATACTGATTGCCGAGCTGGAGCAGGAGGCGGCTGCCCGTTTTTGCCATACGTTGCGTCTGGAGACCGGGATCAGGCAGCTGGCGGCGGTGAAGTTGTATGAGCGTTGCGGTTACCAGACCTGCCGCGCTTTTGCGCCCTATGTCGACGATCCCTTGAGTATTTTTATGGAAAAAACGCTTATCGCCGACCTGCGTTTTGCCATGCAATAAACCGACACCGGGCGTTAACGTTACTGCAACAGTTCAATAAATGCCTCCAGATGACGGGTTTTCGCACCACGACGCCATACCAGCCAGGTGGTCAGCCAGCGCCAGTTTTCCGCCAGCGGCCAGGCTTCCACCTGGTGATGACCGGGCATACTTTCCAGCATACTGCGGGGGATCAGCGCCAGTCCGGCCCCGGCGATCACACAGGCCAGCATGCCGTGGTAGGACTCCATCTCGTGAATTTTTCCGGGCGTAGCGCGATCGGCGTTAAACCAGCTCTCAAAATGGCGGCGGTAGGAGCAGTTAGCGCGAAAGGCGTAGATGCTGGCGCCATTGACCTGCGACGCGCGCTCAATTCGCTCGTGACCGTGCGGCGCGACAATCATCATCTCTTCACGGTAAACCGGGATCCCTTCCAGGCCCGGGTGCATGATCGGGCCGTCGACGAAAGCAGCGCTCAGTTTTCCTTCCATCACGCCGTCAATCATGGTGCCGGAAGGCCCGGTGGACAGATCAAACTGGATACGCGGATAACGCTGGTTGTACTGCGCCAGCGTGGCGGGAATGCGCACCGCTGCGGTGCTTTCCAGCGCGCCCAACGAGAACAGCCCTTGCGGTTCGTCACCGGCAACCACCATGCGGGCTTCATCCACCAGCGCCAGGATCTGCTGGCTGTAACGCAAGAAACTGTGCCCTGCCGGGGAGAGACGCAGGCGCTGGTTTTCGCGGATAAACAGATCGACGCCGAGATCGGACTCCAGCTGGCGAATGCGGGTCGTGAGATTGGAGGGCACGCGATGCACCTTCTGCGCCGCCTGGGTAATACTGCCGGTCTGCGCCACGGCGTTAAACATCTCAAGCTGGGTTAAATCCATACCATTCTCTCTTTGTGAACAGTGTCGTTAATATTATTCAGTTTTCAGAAATAACAAATTCCGCCACTCTGATGCAAGTCCTGACTACTTTTAAGGGAGACCCGTATGTCTATCACCGCGACAACCCATGCTATTTCCATCAACCCGGCCACCGGGGAAACCTTGAGCGCCACACCGTGGGCCAGCCCCTCAGACGTGGACGCGGCCCTCGAACAGGCGGCTAACGGCTATCGCCAGTGGCGTGTGCTCAGCGTGGCGGGGCGTGCGCAAAAACTGCGCGATGTCGGCGCGGTGCTACGTGAACGTGGCGAAGAGATGGCGCAACGGATCAGCCAGGAGATGGGGAAACCGATCCTGCAGGCACGGGCCGAGGTGAACAAATCCGCCAGCCTGTGCGACTGGTATGCGGATAACGGTCCGGCAATGCTTGGCAGCGAGCCGACTCAGGTTGAGCATAACCGGGCCACCATTGAATACCGGCCGTTGGGGGCGATTCTGGCGGTGATGCCGTGGAATTTTCCGGTGTGGCAGGTGATGCGCGGCGCGGTGCCCATCCTGCTGGCAGGTAACAGTTATTTACTGAAACATGCGCCTAATGTGCTGGGATGCGCGGCGCTGTTGGGTGAGATTTTCACCCGCGCCGGGATCCCGCACGGAGTGTTTGGCTGGGTGAACGCCACCAACGATGGCGTCAGTCAGGCCATCAATGACCCGCGTATTGCCGCCGTTACGGTGACCGGCAGCGTACGCGCGGGCGCAGCCATTGGCGCACAGGCGGGGGCGGCGCTGAAAAAATGCGTACTGGAATTGGGCGGTTCTGATCCCTTTATTGTGCTGAACGACGCCGACGTTGATCTGGCAGTGAAAGCGGCTGTCGCCGGGCGTTATCAAAATACCGGACAGGTCTGCGCCGCTGCGAAACGTTTTATTGTTGAATCCGGCATTGCGCAGGCGTTTACCGACAAATTTGTTGCTGCCGCAGCCGCGCTAAAACAGGGGGCACCGGACAACGAAGAGCACTATCTGGGGCCGATGGCACGTTTTGATCTACGTGATGAGCTGCATGCGCAGGTGCAGGCCAGCATTCAGCAAGGGGCCACACTGCTGCTCGGTGGGGAAAAGGTTCCGGGGGCGGGCAACTACTACCCGGCGACGGTACTGGCTGGCGTGACGCCGGAGATGACCGCATTCCGCCAGGAGCTGTTTGGCCCGGTTGCCGCTATCACCCTTGCTCGTGATGCTGAGCATGCGCTGGCGCTGGCTAATGACAGTGATTTCGGTCTGTCTGCCACTGTTTTTACCGCCGATGATGCGCAGGCTGAGTGGTTTGCCAAACACCTGGAGTGCGGCGGCGTGTTTATTAACGGCTACAGCGCCAGCGACGCCCGCGTGGCGTTTGGTGGTGTGAAGAAAAGCGGTTTTGGCCGTGAGCTGTCGCACTTTGGTTTGCATGAGTTTTGCAATATCCAGACCGTATGGAAAGATCGTTTGTAACCGTATGCGCGCCCCGGTGGGGCGCGCCACGCCTCGCTGTCATGGGGGTGTCATGATCCTTTTGTAGACTCACGGCAACGTTGTGGTTATAGAAGAATATCATGAACTTAATGCAAATTTTTCGCCGTATTGTTCGGCGTGTTACGCCTCAGCAGTTTGGTTTGTTAGCCGGTATTTTCTGCATCATTGGTCTGTTCTCCGCGCTGCAAATCGCCTCCTCATTTCTCCTTTCCGCGTCGTTACGCGAAGCACAGCACAATGAACAGTTAAACCAGCAGGCACACCTGCAACAGGTTCGCGTGGATGAAGCCCGCGTGGCGTTGCTGACGGCAAGCGATCTGCTTAATCGCGCGGGCGTCTGGTTTATGCAGGACAAAGAAACCGGCTCCGAAGGAAGCTGGCGCAGTCTGATGGATGAAACCCACAGCGCACTGGAGGCGTCGCAAAAGGCCTGGCAAGCCTGGCTGGCACTGGATCCGCCGAAAGACGACGGTTTACTCAACAGTTATCAGCTGTTTTACGGCGCGCTGAAAGAGCAGGCGGATGGGCTGGTGAAAACCCAATCGATCGATGCTTTCTTTGCGGTGCCAGCCCAGGCCTTCCAGGCAGACTTTAATGACAACTATGCCCGTTTCCAGCAGGCCAGCGAAAGCCGTGCGGAAACCGGTCGTCAGGCGTTACTGTCCAACCTTGGGCAGCTACAACATGTCTTTGTGCTGGTGCCAGTACTGCTGCTGGTGATTGCGGTGTTGGTATGGTTTGCCATGTCGCGCTGGGTGATCACACCACTGCGTCGGCTGATTGCGCATATCAATATTCTGGCTGCGGGCGATCTGGGAACGGCGCTGCCGCCGGTGCCACGTTTTAACCGCGAGGTTGAGCAGCTTAGCCTGAGCATTCACAGCATGCAGCTTGGACTGCAACAACTGGTGATGCAGGTCAGTGACGCAACCGCTTCCATGGTGAACACCATCAGCCACCTCGCGGAAGGTAATCAGTCGCTTTATCAGCAGTCGACGAAACAAGCGCAGGAACTGACGGATGTGACCGAACATATCGCCACACTGGAGTCCCACGTTGAAGGCAGCACTGGCTTCGCCCAGCAGGCCCGTCAACAGGCGGATGAGGCGCAAAAAATCGCCGCAGGTGGCGATCGCATGATGGATACGGTTAACCAGTCGATGCGCGAGATCGTCGAACGATCGGCTGAGATGCGCAACATTGTCGATATGATTGATGGCGTCGCATTCCAGACCAATATTCTGGCGCTGAATGCGGCCATTGAAGCGGCTCATGCGGGGAATCACGGGCGCGGCTTTGCGGTAGTGGCGAAAGAAGTGGGGCTGCTGGCGCGGAAGAGTAGCCACTCAACGCAAACTATTCAGCAGTTGATTAATCACTCCCTGCAAGGGATCACTGACGGTACGCAGGCGGTGAGCCGCCTTGAAAGCAACCTGCAAAAAGTGACCGGGCTGGTGGGACACTTAAGCGGCGTACTCAATGAGATCTCCGCCGCGACACTGAGCCAGGGGGAGAGTATCCATCTGATGACCCGGCGTTTGCATGCCCTGAATACGGTCGCCCGGCGCACGGGGGAACTGGTATCGACGGCGACGCAAGCCTCTGAACAACTGCATCATGACTCTCATCAGTTACTGCAGGCAGTGGCGCGTTTTCGCCTGCCAGCCTGACGCGATTCATTCGTCTCTGTTATACTCGCAGGCCGTTTTTGGCCTGTGAGCAAGGGGTGAATGTGGCAACGGCAATGGATAATGGCGTACTGGATGCGGTGCTTGCGCAGGTACGTCCGCTGTTGGGTCAGGGCAAAGTGGCGGATTATATTCCCGCGCTGGCCTCGGTAAGCGGCAATAAGCTGGGCATTGCTATCAGTACGGTGCAGGGAGAACATTTCTACGCAGGCGACGCCCACGAACGTTTTTCTATCCAGTCTATTTCTAAGGTACTCAGTCTGGTGGTAGCCATGAACCACTACGCCGAAGAGGAGATTTGGCAGCGCGTGGGGAAAGATCCCTCCGGGCAGCCCTTTAACTCGCTGTTGCAACTGGAAATAGAGCAAGGCAAACCGCGCAACCCCTTTATTAACGCCGGGGCGCTGGTGGTGTGCGATATGCTGCAAAGCCGCCTCAGCGCGCCGCGCCAGCGTATGCTGGAAATCGTACGAAAACTCTCCGGCGTGCATGACATCGCCTACGACAGCGCCGTCGCCCGCTCTGAATTCGACCACTCCGCCCGTAATGCCGCCATCGCCTGGTTGATGAAGTCGTTTGGTAATTTCCATAACGATGTCTCCACCGTGTTGCAAAACTATTTTCACTACTGTGCACTCAAAATGAGCTGTGTCGAGCTGGCGCAGACGTTCCTCTTTCTGGCGCAGGGGGGGCACGCTGCGCACATTTCCTCACCCATCGTTACGCCGATGCAGGCGCGTCAGGTGAATGCGCTGATGGCCACCAGCGGCATGTACCAGAATGCCGGGGAGTTCGCCTGGCGGGTTGGCCTGCCGGCAAAATCCGGCGTCGGTGGCGGTATTGTGGCGATTGTGCCGCATGAAATGGCGATTGCGGTCTGGAGCCCGGAACTGGATGAGGCCGGGAACTCCCTGGCAGGTGTCGCGGTGCTGGAGGCCTTAACGCAACAACTGGGGAGGTCGGTGTACTGATGGCCGATTTAACGCCGCTGTTCGCCCGCTTGTCACGCTCGGCGTTTCGTTCCCGCTTTCGCCTTGGCGTAAAAGAGCGGCAGTATTGTCTGGATAAAGGCGCTGAGGTGATTGCGTCACACGCGGCGGATTTTGTTGCCCGCCGTCTGGCGCCTGCGCAGCCGCAAAATGACGGTAAGCAGACGCCGATGCGAGGGCATCCGGTGTTTATCGCCCAGCATGCCACCGCGACCTGTTGCCGCGGGTGTCTGGAAAAATGGCACAACATTCCACATGGATATCCATTAACAGAAACGCAACAACAGTATATTGTGGATGTGATTTACCACTGGCTGGTCGTGCAGATGAATGCACCGCGCTGAACGGAAGCGCGCAAGGTAAGCATGCTAAGCTATAGGAATTTCCCCTGTGTATCGAACAGAGTGTTGTGCGCGTGATATGGATTAAGATGTGATGCGATCATTATTTTCAACCCCTTTTCGTCCATTCCAGGAAGAGAAACCGCTGAATAACGCCGCGGTGATTTTCCTACTGACAACGCTATTTTATTTTCTGGGCGCCATGATGCGTCTGGTGGAAGAGTTGTCGCTTTTCTGGCCGCTGAATGCGGTTATGGCGGGGGTTTTTGCGCGTTACGCCTTTCTGCATCGCTGGCAATATTATCTGATTAGCTACATCGCTATGCTGGCCTATGATGCGATTACCACCTCCTGGGGCACAGCATCGCTGATTATTAACTTCTCCAATATGGTGTTTATTATCACCATGGTTCATTTGATCACCCTGGAACGTAACCAGATGGTCAAAGCCCCGGAACCGGTGAATGCCCTACGGCTCTTTGGTTATTGCATGTTTGCCGCACTGCTGTGCGCGTTTTTTGGCGCAGTCGGCTCGGTCGGGATTAACGGGCAAGGCTTTTTGCAACTGCTGGCTGACTGGTTCAGTGAGCAATTTTCCACGGGTGTGTTGATTCTGCCGGGCATGCTGACGATGAGCTGGCCGCGTGAACCGTTGCAGTTCAAACCACAGCAATTGCTGCCTATAGGCGCGGTGATAGTGTCGGTGCTGGCGTCGGTGGTGATTGGCGGCGCAGGCAGTCTGGCATTCCCACTACCGGCGTTGATTTGGTGCGCGGTCGTGTATCCGCTGCCGTTAACCAGCCTGGTGACATTGCTGACCGGCGGGGCGGAAATCATGCTCGTCGCCAATGGCGCAATCAATATTTTCGTGGGATCGCCCATGGAAATGCCACACATGTTTTCCGCCCGTCTGGGCATCGCCACCCTGGCGATTTGCCCGGTGATTGTCTCCGTGAGCGTGGCGAAAATTAACCGCCTGATCCGCCAAGTCTCCCTGCGCGCTGATTTTGATTTCCTGACCCGCGTCTATTCCCGTTCAGGGCTGTACGAAGCGCTGAATAACGATGATAAGCGCTTTGCCGACAAGCATGTGACGGTGATGCTGATGGATATCGATTATTTCAAAAGCGTGAATGATAACTACGGTCACGAATGCGGCGATCGGGTGTTGGCCGCTTTTGCCCGGAAAGTGCAGGAAGCGCTGGGAGAGCGGGGCATTGTGGCGCGAATGGGTGGCGAAGAGTTTGTGGTCGTGGCGATCACCGCCGATCCGGATGATGGATTTACGCTGGCAGAAAAGGTGCGTCACTCCATCGAACATTACCCCTTCAAGTGGCGGCAACAAACGCTGCATTTGACCGTCAGCATTGGCTTGAGTAGCGGTCTGACGGAAGCCTGGGCGTTGACCGAAATGTTCAATGAACTGCTGGCAGAAGCGGATGAAAATCTCTACCGTTCGAAAAAACAGGGCCGCAATTGTACAACCTCCAGTAAAGATATTGTTTTTGCCGACGCGCCGTCGCAGGTTTCGTCGGGCCAATAGTTCCTGGCTTTATTCACTCCGCTGATGTTTGATGCAGTTAATATCGATAACTTATTAAATTGCTTGCTACTAATTTTTAACGTCAATACTATTATTGGCTATACGTAGCGGGAAAAAAGCGCGCCATGAACGGGTCTGATAATTTGAATAAAAACGAGCGGATCTCTGGCAGACGTTTTGTCAGGCGCATGTACCTGATGCGTATCCTCGGAACGTTGCTCTGTTTTTTCCCTATTCTTTCCGTGCTACAGGAACTGCAGCGACCGTTATGGACGATCGTCCTGCTCTCTGCGAACGCTTTTCTTTGGCCGACCCTCGCATTTTTACGTGCCCGTCACGCCCGTTCGCCGCTGAACAGTGAACATCAAAACCTGGTTATAGATGCAGGTGCAGGGGGCTTGTGGATCGCGCTGATGGCGGTTAATCCGCTCCCTTCTGTGGTGATCGCCACGGTCCTGCTTACCGACCGTTTATCGGCGGGCGGTTTTATCCTGATGCGCAAAGCCGGTCTGACCATGGTAGGGATCTTTCTGCTGACATGGCTGGCGCAGGGGATGCCTGTTGAACAGGTGGTGACGCAGCGGACAATGTTCGCCACCTTGCCACTGATTGCTATCTATTTACTCGCCTTAAGTGTGCTGACCGATAGCATTGCCGTTAAACTGCGGATGAAAAGTCGCGAGCTTGAACGCATTGCCATGATGGATCCGCTGCTGGATATCGCCAACCGGCGGCTATTGGAAAAGCGCATTCAGTATGAGCTGGAGAAACTGCGTACGACGCCCGGACACTCCTCTTTGATGTTTATTGATATTGATAATTTTAAAGAGGTTAACGACCGTTTTGGTCATAAAGTCGGGGATGCGTTGCTGGTCACGGTGTCGAAAATTTTGCATGTTGCCTCCCGCAAAAACGACACGCCAGCCCGGCTTGGCGGCGATGAGTTTGTTGTTTTACTACCGGACACATCGCCTGATGAAGCACACGCGGTGGCGACGCAGATTATGAATGAGGCGTCGATCATGCCTATCGTGCAGGAATACGCGTTTACCTGTACGCTGAGTATAGGCATTGCCAGCGCTTTGCCGGGTATGCATACCGTTAGTGAATGGTTAAAAGCGGCGGATGATGCGTTGTATCAGGCTAAGCGTCTGGGGAAAAACCAAATTTACTCGCACTGACAATCGCTCGGTATAGACTAAACTTTATGCTGTATATCGTAGGTTGAACGATATATTTCTTCATATCATTGCGAAAAACAGCCTGAGAATGATGAGATAGGCACTCTATGAAAATACCTGCTATTCCCGCCAATGAGGAAAAACGTCTTGCCTCATTGCATGATTCGGGACTCCTGGAGAGTGGTGTTACCGACCGGTTAGATCGCTTAACCCGTCTGGCAAAACGTATGTTTAATGTTCCGGGGGCATTGATTACGTTAGTCGATGAAACCACGCTGCATTTCAAATCCACGGCGGGTTATCCGAAAGAATCCCTGCCACGCAACATCTCCTTCTGTGGTCATGCGATATTATGCGCCGACCCTTTGATTATCGAAGATGCGTCCCGCGATGAACGTTTTGCCGATAACCCGCTGGTAACGGGGGATGCGCACATCCGCTTCTACGCAGGCCATCCATTGCACTTGCCGGACGGGGCGGTTGTGGGATCGTTTTGTCTGATCGACAAGCAACCGCGCCGCTTCAGCGACACGGAGTTCGACAGCCTGAAAGATTTCGCCATGATTGTTGAAGATGAGTTCGCGGTAATGAGCGCGGCCACCACCGATGAACTGACAGGGCTGTTTAATCGTCGTGGGTTTGACAGCCTGGCGAAGTTCGCTATTTTTGGCGCACGCCGCCGTGCGGAGCCGTTAACGCTGGCGTGGATCGATCTCGATAACTTTAAAGCGATCAACGACACCTGGGGGCATGCGGAAGGGGATGAAGCGCTAAAATCAATGGCGTCGGTCATGGCGGCCAGCTTGCGCGAAGCCGATCTGCAAGTGCGCTACGGTGGTGATGAGTTTGCGATTATCTTTTCCGACACCGATGAGCAGGGGGCCTGGATCGCCATGCAGCATCTGGTTGAACAGGTTGAAGCCTGGAATCTCTCTTCTGGTAAACCCTGGAAGCTGGCGTTTTCCTGGGGGCTGAGCGAGTTCGATCATGACGGCAGCGGTGAGTTGCATCCGTGGATGAAGGATGCGGATAAAAAAATGTACGCGATGAAGCAACAGAATAGCCGTGCACGCTAAACCTTAAGTTAAACCTGTTGCGGCGACGCGTGTTAATTTCATGTAAATCAGATAGTGGTTGTTTTTATAAGGAAGAAAAATGACCGCTTATCCTCTTCACGCCCTCTCTGGCGGTGACCTTTCGCTTATGCCCACACTCTTGCGGGAAAAATCCTTCTGTTTCTGATCAGGCGTGGTGGTCAGCACCACGCGCGAGGAGCGCATTGCCTTTCTCTCTTGCAATGCAGCTGGCTGCGCGCCGGGGAGAGCCCGCGCTATGCACTGATGTCGCAGAGAAATGTGACAGCAACGACATTTTTTTACACGCTTTTATAATTGTCTCCACTAAGCAGTCCCATTTTGATCAAAACAGGGTTTCATGGTCTAAAAGTCTGGTAAGTTATTACACCAATCTTCCCAGGTTGTATGACTAATCAAAAAAGGAACCCACTGTGAACACATTAAACCGTCGCAACTTTCCCGGCGCTGAATACCCTGAGCGTATTATTCAGTTCGGCGAAGGGAATTTTTTGCGCGCTTTTGTCGACTGGCAAATCGATCTGCTGAACGAGCACACCGACCTCAACGCCGGTGTGGTGGTTGTTCGCCCGATCCAGAGTGATTTCCCGCCGTCCCTGAGTACTCAGGATGGCCTTTACACCACCATCATTCGTGGTCTGAACGAGCAGGGTGAAGCGGTGAGTGATGCCCGCGTGATCCGCTCCGTGAACCGCGAAATCAGCGTGTATGCGCAGTATGACGAGTTTCTGAAACTGGCGCACAACCCGGACATCCGCTTTGTATTCTCTAACACCACGGAAGCGGGCATCAGCTATCATGCCGGGGACAAATTCGACGATGCGCCTGCGGTGAGTTATCCGGCGAAACTGACCCGTCTGCTGTTCGAACGTTTCAGCCATTTTTCTGGCGCAGTCGACAAAGGCTGGGTGATCATTCCGTGTGAACTGATTGATTATAATGGCGACGCGTTACGCGAACTGGTACTGCGTTATGCGCAAGAGTGGGCGCTGGGTGCTGAATTTATTCAGTGGCTGGATAACGCGAACGCCTTCTGCTCCACGCTGGTGGACCGTATCGTAACCGGTTATCCGCGTGATGAAGTGGCGAAACTGGAAGCGGAACTGGGCTATCAGGATAGCTTCCTCGACACGGCGGAACACTTTTATCTGTTTGTGATCCAGGGGCCGAAAACGCTGGCGTCTGAACTGCGCCTCGACAAATTCCCACTGAACGTGCTGATTGTCGACGATATTAAACCGTACAAAGAGCGTAAAGTGGCGATCCTCAACGGTGCGCACACTGCGCTGGTGCCGGTGGCCTATCAGGCAGGGCTGGACACTGTTGGCGAGGCGATGAACGACACGGAAATTTGCGCGTTTGTAGAGAAAGCGATTTACCAGGAGATAATCCCGGTGCTGGATCTGCCGCGCGATGAGCTGGAATCGTTCGCCAGCGCGGTAACGGGGCGCTTCCGTAACCCGTACATCAAACACCAGTTGCTCTCCATTGCGCTCAACGGTATGACCAAGTTCCGTACCCGTATTCTGCCGCAACTGCTGGCAGGGCAGAAAGCCACCGGTAAACTGCCAGCACGCCTGACGTTTGCGCTGGCGGCGCTGATTGCTTTCTATCGTGGCGAGCGTAACGGACAGGCTTATCCGGTGCAGGATGATGCGCACTGGATTGCGCGTTATCAGCAACTGTGGAGCCAGCATGGCGATCGCCAGATCAGCACCAGCGAGCTGGTTAAAGCGGTTCTGTCGGTGAGCGACCATTGGGAACAGGATCTGACGAAAGTCGCCGGTCTGGTTGAGCAAGTGTCGCTGGATCTGGATGCCATACTGCTGCAAGGCATGCGTGAAGCCGTGAAGCCGTTGTGCTGATCCTGAACGCAGCATGCAGATAAACGCGAACCCGACTCCGGTCGGGTTTTTTTATGCTTTCTGACCGGCTACGTTAGCGTCCCTGACGGGTTTTATCATCATTAGTTACAACATACTTTTGAATAGTTGTATAACAGGTTTCAGTGACTTCTGTGCCAGCCATCTTCGTCTGGCATGTCGCTTTGTCACAATTCATTAGCATCCTTGCAACCGTGATGGCGATCACGTTTAATAGTGCAGCTCTCTCTTTGCATACGACTCAACATGATTGTCCGACCTGAACAACACTGGCTTACGCGTCTTTTCGTCTGGCACGGTTCGGTGCTGCCGAAAATTACCTCCCGACTGGTGATGAACTTCCTGCTCTCTATCGCCGTGATCTGGATGCTCCCTTGGTATACCTCGCTGGGTATCAAACTGACTGTCGCGCCGTTCAGTATCCTTGGCGTGGCGATTGCCATCTTCCTTGGTTTTCGTAACAACGCCTGCTTTGCCCGCTATAGCGAAGCACGATTGTTATGGGGACAACTGATGATCGCCTCGCGTTCGTTGCTGCGAGAAGTGAAAACCACGCTGCCGGATGACGACGGCGTGGCGCATTTTATCCGCTTGCAAATTGCCTTTGCGCATTGTCTGCGTATGACATTGCGCCGTAAGCCCCAGGGTGAAGTGCTGGCAAACTATCTGAGCGGGCAGGAACTCCGGACGGTGCTCAATGCCCATTCGCCAGCTAACCGCATTCTGTTATTAATGGCGGAGTGGTTGGGGGAGCGCCGGGCGAAGGGCACCTTGTCAGACATTCTGTTCCACAGCATCACGCAGCGTTTACATGACATGTCCGCAGTGCTTTCCGGGTGTGAACGCATTTTTACCACACCGCTGCCGTTTGCTTATTCACTGATTCTGCATCGTACGGTTTACCTGTTTTGCATCATGTTGCCGTTTGCGCTGGTGGTGGATTTGCACTTTATGACGCCGTTTGTCTCGGTGCTGATCTCCTACACCTTTATCTCGCTTGATACGCTGGCGGAGGAGTTGGAAGACCCGTTTGGTGAAGAGGATAACGATCTGCCGCTGGATGCCATCTGCAATGCCATTGAGATCGATTTGTTGCAAATGAACGATGCCGATGTGCTTCCGCACAAAATGACACCAGGCAAAAACTATCAACTAACCTAAACTTTTTCTGAGAGAGTAAGAAATCATTAAGATCTGCCCTGTTAAATGGCGATACCACCATACAGAGGGACATGCGATGGAAATGTCAGATAAAACGGTTTCGTTAGCGGTGACACTGGTTATCAGCTTATCTCTTCTGGCAACAGCGTGGGATCTCTCCCTCGTCAGTTGCCTTCCATGATCGTTATTCAACGCTGAGCAGCGCCCGCGTTTCCTGCGCCGGGCGCTGTAATAGCGCGACCGCTTCTTGCGCCGATCGCACATTCGTATAACCCATAATTAAACCGTAGCGCTTAGGGTTCTGGTTATACCACCGGGAGAGTGGGCTGACCTGCAACTGGTGTTGCTGCCAGATTTGCGCCAGTCGGACGTCCTGTGTGCTGGTGCGCAACAACGCAATGATGTGCATTCCGCCGTCGCTCACTTCAATGTTAAACATCCCTGGATAAACCTGCTCCAGCGCAGCCAGCATGGTTTTTCTGCGTTGCGAGTAGAGCGTGCGCATTTTTTTCAGGTGGCGGAAAAAGTTGCCTTCCCCCATAAATGCGGCGAGGATTTTTTGTGTCAGCACGGGCTGGCCGCTTTCCGTCAGTTCCCCGGTTTCGCGAAACTGCGCCACGCAAGCGCGCGGCATCACCAGATAACTGATGCGCAGTGCAGGCATCACCGTTTTACTGAATGTGCCCAAATAAATCACCCGATCCTGCGTATCGAGGCTTTTTAAGGCAGGCAGGACCTTGCGGGTATAGTGAAATTCGCCGTCGTAATCATCTTCGATAATCCAGCTTTCATTCTGCTGCGCCCAGTCCAGTAATTGCTGTTTACGCGGCAGTGAAAGGGTGACAGCAAGTGGGCTTTGATGTGACGGTGTCACAAAAACAAAGCGCGCATCGCGGTGATACTGTTGTATGTAATCAACCTTCAACCCGTGGTTATCCACTGGCGCAAAGTGCAGATTGCTGGCAATACGCTTAAGGGTTTGCTGACCGAAATAGTAGCCGGGATCTTCAAACAGCACTTTGTCGTCGGGTTTGCCCAGTGCGCTGAGAATCAATCGCAGGTTATGGTTATACCCGCTAGTGATAAATATCTGATCCGCTGAGCAGGAAAGCCCACGCGAAATATTGACGTAATGGGCAATCGCTTCACGCAACGGCGCATAGCCCATCAACGGCGGATTGGTCATTTCCACCGGCTGCATTGATCGCACCGCCTTGCCGCTCAGCAGCAGCCATTTCTTGTAGGGAAAGGCATCCAGCGACGGAATGCCAAGGCGCAAAAAGCCCGATTGATCGCGGAGCGTCTCCGCCATACTGAGGGGGAGATCACCGTTTTGCGCTGTCGGCAGGTTTTTTTTCTCACCGCCGAGTGACAAGTCCGGATTAACCCGTGTACCACGTGCGCCCTGGCTTACCAGATAACCTTCACCGACCAGTATTGCCCACGCCGTCTCCACTGTTTTACGCGCAACCCCTAATTCGCTTGCCAGCACGCGCACCGACGGCACTTTATCACCCGGTTTCAGCAATCCGCTGGTGATGCTGTGGCGATACTGCTCGTAAATGGTTTTGTAACCGGGTTTCATGTCCTACCTTGATTTTCACATTTTGCGTCTTTTTAGTATGCCATAAGTCGGTAGTATAGCGGCTGTTGAATCAATAAATGAGGTAAATGATTATGAGCACCCGCGTGAATCTCTTTCAGACCGCACCTTCGCTAATCAAAACTCTGGGTGATGCCAGCCAGGCATCGCACAACAGCAGCCTTGATACCGCCATTAAAAATCTTGTTGATGTTCGCGCATCGCAACTGAATGGCTGTACCTTCTGCCTCGATATGCATGTCAAACAGGCGAAAGTGCACGGCGAGCGTGAGTTGCGTCTTTACCATGTTGCGGTCTGGCGTGAGTCGCCGCTGTTTACCGCAAAAGAGCGGGCGGCGCTGGCACTAACCGAAGCGTTGACACGCCTCGGGGAGCAGGGTGTCAGTGATGAGCTGTACCGTGAAGTGCGTGAGCATTTCAGTGAGGTGGAAGTGGCTGAACTTGCATTCGCTATCGCTATCATTAATAGCTGGAATCGGTTAATGGTGCTGCAACAGACCTTACCCGGTGCGCTGGACAAAGCCTACGGCCTGGATCGCGCGCATCTCGAGTAATTAAACCGCTTCGCGGATAAAGGCGATAAACGCTTGCAGCCCCAGCGGGATATGGCGATGTCCCGGATAATACAGACACAGCCCCTTAAAGGGGTGTGTCCACGCATCCAGCACGCTAACCAGCCGACCGCTACGCAGATCGTCTTCAATATAGAACCCTGGTAAGAAACCTACGCCCAGCCCGGCGCGCACCGCCGCGATCGAGGTAAACAGGTCGGTTGTCGCCAGCCGGGCGGGAACGGCAATCGCGTAATGCTGACCATGGCGCGATAGCTCCCAACGGTAAATCCCACCGTGCGACATGCGCATGCAAATCCCCTGATGCTGATACAAATCCTCCGGTGTTTGCGGTGTACCGTGCGCAGCAAACCATTCCGGCGTGGCCACAACCCGCATGTGAATATCCGGCGTCAGGGGGACGGCAATCATATCCTGCGGGATCGACTCGGCCAGGCGAATGCCTGCATCATACCCTTCGGCGACGATATCGATCATCCGGGCTTCGCTGGCGATTTCGAGGCGCATCAAGGGATAACGGGCAAGAAAACGCACCAACAGATCATCAAGAAAAAGCTGTCCTACCGCCTGAGGTACATTAATGCGCAACGTGCCGGACGGCTCGTCAGCGACGCTGTGGATCTCTTCCGTGGCATGACGAATCTCCTGCAAGGCCGGGCCTACTCGTGCCACAAAACGTTGCCCGGCCTCGGTCAGCGCGACGCTGCGGGTAGTACGGTGAAATAGCCGCACATCCAGACGGCTTTCCAGCCCGGCAATGGCATTACTGACGGCGGTCGCCGACATACCCAGTTCTCTGGCCGCGGCGCGGAAACTGCCCTGGCGCATAACCGCCATCACCACTTCCAGCTCAATCAACCCTGAACGATGCATAGATTATCCCGAAAATCGAAACAACCTTTGCAGCATAGCGTGGATTATCGGCGCGATAAAGCTATGACACACTGGACACACGTTACAGAAGGAGGTTTCCATGCAATCTGTCGAACATATTTCCATTAACGGCGAATGGGTGACGCCGCAAGGCACAGAACGTTTTGACCTGTTTAATCCGGCGACTGGCGACGTCACTGGTCAGGTGCGTCTGGCAAACGAAGCCGATGCGCTGAACGCCATTGCCGCAGCAAAAGCCGCGTTTCCAGCCTGGTCGCAGACCCGTGTCGGGGAGCGAGTCGCGGCGCTGACGCGCATGCGTGAGGCATTAGCGGCGTGTGAAGAGGAGTTATTGCAGGCCATTGTGCAGGAGTATGGCGCGCCTGCCGCCCGCGCAGTCTGGATGGCACGCTACCCTGTGGCGGTTATCGATCAGGTGATAAGCGATCTGCAGCAGTTTGTGTTTACCTCACAGGTTGGCCACGCGCGTGTGGAGATGACGCCGCTGGGGGTGGCCGGTCTTATCACTCCGTGGAACAGCAATGCGGGATTTATCTGCGGCAAGCTTGCCGCCGCGTTGGCGGCGGGGTGTACGGCGGTGATCAAACCCAGCGAGATGAGCGCATGGCAAACCCAGGTGGTGACTCGCGCATTGCATCAGGCGGAACTGCCGCCCGGCGTGTTTAATATTGTCACCGGGCGCGGCGAGGTGGTGGGCGAGGTGATGAGCCGCCACCCGGATATCGCAAAAATTTCGTTCACCGGCTCAACCATGACGGGCAAAGCGATCCTGCGTAATGCCGCTGACACCTTTAAACGGGTTACTTTGGAGCTGGGCGGTAAATCGCCCACCCTGATCCTGGATGATGCCGATCCCGCCACCGCCGTGCCTTTAGCGATACAGGCGGGGTTTATTAACAGCGGTCAGGCCTGTATTGCTGGCACGCGTATTCTGGTGCCGAATTCACGTAAGGCCGAGTATGAAGCGGCGTTGGCGCAGGCGGTTGTGGCGGTAAAATCAGGCGACCCGCACGATCCGGCTAACGATATCGGGCCGATGGTCAGTGAAAAACAGTGGCAGCGTGTGCAGTCGTACATTCGCCTTGGGCAGCAGGAAGGGGCGCGAGTACTGGCGGGAGGTGAAGGGCGGCCGGAAAATAGCGGGCAGGGGTGGTTTGTCCGCCCGACGTTGTTTACGGATGTGGAGAACACAATGCGCATTGCCCGTGAAGAGATTTTTGGCCCGGTGTTATCGGTGATCGGTTATCAGGATGATGCGCATGCGGTAGCGATCGCCAATGACACGGATTATGGATTAAGTGCGTTGGTACTGGGTCGCGATGTTGAACGTGCACAGCAGGTGGCGGCGCAAATTCACGCCGGGCGTGTGCAGGTGAACACGCTGGCGCATGAGGCCGGTGCGCCGTTCGGTGGTTTTAAACACTCAGGCATTGGGCGGGAAATGGGGCGCTGGGGATTAGCGGCGTTTATGGAGCCGAAAACCCTCGTCATGTAACGGAAGAACAGGCCCGATGGCATCCTGCATCATCGGGCCTGTGCGGCATTAACGCGCCAACTGGAAGAAGCGTACGGAATCGCGGAGGATTTCGCTTTGCTCGGTCATGGACTGGGCGGCGACAGCCGCTTGTTCCACCAGAGTGGCGTTCTGTTGGGTCACCTGGTCCATCTGTTCAATTGCCACGCTAATTTCCTTGATCCCCTGGTGCTGTTCCGTTGAGGCGGCAGAAATTTCCGCCACGATATCGGTCACCTTGTTTACCGACGTCACGATATCTTCCATCGCGCGGCTGGCTGTATCAGCAAAGCGTGAACCATCAGTGATCTTCTCCACCGTTCCTTCAATCAACTGCTTGATCTCTTTTGCCGCATCGGCGCTTTTCTGCGCCAGGTTGCGCACTTCGCCGGCGACCACCGCAAAGCCTTTACCCTGTTCGCCTGCGCGCGCAGCTTCAACCGCGGCGTTAAGCGCCAGGATATTGGTCTGGAAGGCAATCCCTTCAATCACCGAGATAATATCGACAATTTTCTGCGAGCTATCGGAGATTTCATGCATGCGTTTCAGCATGTCATGCACCTCTTTGCCGCCTTTAACCGCCGTTTGTGATGTCTCACGTGCCAGATCGCTGGCTTTACGGGCGTTTTCGGCGTTGCTCTTCACGTTTTCCGTGATTTGCTGCATGTTCGACGATGTTTGCACCAGCGATGCGGCTTGTTCTTCGGTACGCTGCGACAGATCGTTGTTGCCTTCGGCAATTTCACTGGCGGCATGGGAGATAGATTCGCTGCCGTTAATAATGCCGTTAATGATCTCCGCCAGTTTGCTGTTCATAAACTTAATGGTCGCCAGCAAACTTTGGCTGTCGTTATCGCGTAGCGTGACATCCGCGCTCAGATTACCGGCGGCAATCGCTTTCATGATCGAAACCGCATAGGCCGGTTCGCCGCCCAACTGACGCGCCAGATTGCGAGAGATAAAGAGGGCGATCACACCTGTGGCAATCAGGGCCAGCAGCAGTAAACCACTCAGCAGGTATAAGGCCTGGTTATAACCTGCTTGCGAAGCATCGCCCGCTTTATCGCCCAGCGCCAGTTCCATATCCACCAGCGTAGCCAGATCTTTCATTAACTGGGTACGGTATTTGGCGGAGACAGCGCCGCTGATTTTGGAGGCTTCATCCGCATTGCCACTGCTTACTGCGTCGATCACTTTGGCGTTAACGTCGACAAAGTTTTTAAAGTTATCGACCACTGTCGCAAACAGGGCACGCATCTCTTGCGGCGCATCGGCGGAGGCTTTGGCGTACTGCTGCTCTGCATTCAGGAATATGGCCTGGTTTTGCAGTAATTCTCCCCGATGCTGCTCGCGAGATTCCGGCGTAGTAGAGGTGATGTACTGAATCTGTTGCAAGCGCATTTCGGATAATACGCCACGCATTTCAAGGGAATAGCGAACACCAGGCATGCGGTTTTCGCGGAATTTATCAATATGGTGATTACTGGTGTTGAGCTGATAAATAGACACAACGCCCAACAGCAACATCATCACAATCAGGATGGAGAAGCCGATGAGCAGTTTGGTCAGAACAGTTGCCTGCGCTATTTTTTTCATAATCCTACGCTATATAAAGAAAGGAATTATTAATAACGGCAATATTTCTGAAAATATTGATCTTTTTATCTGATCTTAATCACATTACGCTATGATTTTTGTGCAACGGCACATGGCGGGAAATAAATTTTGATTAAGGGGAAGGAGGGGTGTTAAAAATGTGAAGCAATTGTACAAAATGCAATTGAAATAATGTTTCAGTGTATTTCAATACTGAAGATGATTATTACGGAATTGCACGTAACAGAAATAAAAATTAACGCGATGTGCTAATCGGCAGTTCATCCGCCCATTTTGTCGCCTGGTTCATCAGCTCGCTGACCATGGCGTTCGACAAACCTAATTGCGCCGCCACCTCGTTGGCTTCTTTCCAGATCCGTTGTTCATAGAGACGCGCCAGACGCAGATAAAGGTACAATTCACCACTGTGGCTTTGCAGGGCTTTTGCCACTTCCGGAGAGACGGTGATTTGCTCAAGCAACTCGTCAAGCGGCAGTCCAAGGATGACATCAAGCAAGGAGAATAAACCGACCATAAATGCATCATTAATGGCATTATTGGCTGAGGTGCGCGCCGCCAGCAGTTCGCAGAATTTTGCGCGAATGAGGCTGAGATAATAGATCTCGGTGTTGCTCACCTCTTCAAACGAAGTCAGGCAAGCGACCAACACAAAACGGCGCATTTCGCTAATCCCAAGGTAAACCACCACGTCGCGTAATGATTGATTGCGAAAGCCGCTGATGCCGCGTGTGTTATAGAGAATATTCTGCGCATAGCGCATAATCTTGAAGGAAAGCGAGACGTCGCGTTTTAACAGATCTTCAATTTTATTTAAATTAGGTGATTCTACGTTCACTTCCTGCATCAATTTCAGTGCGAATGCCCGATTTTGCACCAATTTATTTCGCTTAGTGACAACCGGCTTGCTGAAAAAATACCCCTGAAACAAATTGAAGCCCATTTTTTTATAATTTTCGAATTCGTCATAGGTTTCCACTTTTTCCGCCAGCAAAACGGTATGGCGTAATGAATCACGGTTGGAACGAATAAACTGGCTTATTTCGTCGCGCGAACCACTCCTTATATCAAATTTAATAACGTTGACATACGGCATAAATGAATCCCATGCGTTACCGGGCACGAAATCATCCAGTGCGATGCGAAATCCGCTGTTATGTAAGCGTTTTACCGTTTCCAGTAGCTTGCCATCCGGCTTAGCATCTTCAAGTATTTCAATGACTACGCGATCTTTTGGCAACGTTTCCGCCAGGCCTTCCACCAGCAGTTGGTAGGGGAAATTAACATATACCGTGCTGTTGTCACTTTTGCGTCCGACCGGGGCGCTAAGAAATTGTTCTTCAATTAATTGCGTGGTGGCTTGTTCCGCAGAGATATCCGGGAAACGGTTATCCATACTGTCCCTGAAGAGAAGCTCGTAACCGACGGTGTTTAATTGTTTATCAAATATCGCCTGTCTGGCCACAAAAGAATACATTCGCTACCTCACACACCTGTTACTTTTGTATAAGTTTTCCAAATATATAGGCTACAGTAACACCCTGACTACTGGAACCGTGTGATTGCGGCAAAATATTTTACTTTTATTATTAAATAATAGGACAGTGGCGTGGGGATGCACAGATATTCAGACCCGATGAACCCAGTGGCACCGGGCCTGTTTACCTTAGGGCTTCAGGCAGGTTCAAAACAGTACGCGCGTTCGCAGCAAGCATCACAACTGGGGGAGCGGCAGACCAGTTCGCCGTCGCTTTGCAGACAGCGCTGGCGATAGAAGAATTTTTTCCAGCGCATATTCTGGGTATTCATCTCAACAAGGCGCGGAAAGCAGTCGCTCATCAACTCCCGCAACTCTTCGCGTGAATGTAGCCCCAGATCCTGCCAGAGATGATTAAACGCCAGCGACACGCTGGCGATGATCAGATGCATCGGCGCCGCATCAGGCGCCATATAGCACGCCAGCCACTGCGCCAGTTGCTGCCGCTCCTCCGTTCGGGTGGCGTTTAGTTCGCTCATCACGGATTGTCGCAGCAGACAATCCGAGGGGATCTGCCCTGCTGGCGGCGAAAAATCAGCCTGCAGTGTTGCCCATTGCGCGGCATCAAGCCCCATCTTTAACGGATAACAGCCCTCGCCATGGGCATAAAGCCATAACAAACGCTGTAGCCAGTCGCGTGTCAACATCAGGCCACCCCCTGGTCAGGCTGTTTTGCCGCGCACTGCTGACGCCAGCGATGCCACCAACGCAGTAGCGCAGTATTGATCGGTTGCCAGGCATCGTCGACACAGGGCTGAATGCCGCGCGCTTCCAGCTTTTGCCACGGCGCGTAACCGATGCGTGCGCAAAACACCGCTTTCACATCCGCCAGTAACGCAAAGAGCGCATCACCTTCCTGCGGATCACATTCATCGTGTCCGCTGCAATATTTCGGGGTAAATCGCTCATTGACCAGCACCGCGCCCGCTGCCGACAAACTGTAGATGCGAAAGCGATCCGCATGACCAAAATGCGCGTCGATTACCTCACCGTGGGTCGACGCCACGGCAACCAGGCAGGCATCTTTTTCGTCGGCATCGCCTTTGGTCAGAATGCTGGCATGCAATTGCGTGCGGCGATAGAGCGTAGGCAACCAGGGTTGAGGCGACGCCTCGACGGGGAGCAGGGCAAACTGCTGGCTACGATCTTCCCCCAGCATACCAATGGCATCGGCGCGGCACTGCTGGCAGTGGGTCATTTGCGGCATCACCTCGCCGCACGCTTCCCGGACGCGGGCTGTCATCGCGGCATCCGGCTCCGGCTGACCCTTCAGACCAAACACCGTGCCGTGTTCGGGGCGGGCAATCAACGGCATAATATTATGAATAAACGCACCGCTGGCACGCAGTTCACGGCTGACGTCCGCCAGTGCCTGGTCGTTAATGCCGGGGATCAATACCGAGTTGATTTTTACCAGCACCCCTTTTTCCGTCAGGCGACGTACCCCGGCAAGTTGTCGGGCGATCAGTATTTCACCGGCTTCGCGCCCGCTGTAACGCTCACCGTCCAGCCACAGCCACGCATAGATCTGCGCGGCAATCTCCGGGTCGAGAGTATTAATGGTCACCGTAACATGATCGACGCCCACATCCACCAGGCGATCTACCGCATCCGGAAGCATTAACCCATTGGTAGATAGACATAATTTCATATCTGGCAGGTGTTCCCGGATGAGCGCCAGGGTCGTAAAGGTACGGCTCATATTCGCCAGTGGATCGCCAGGGCCGGCGATGCCCACTACCGATAACTGTGGAATAGCCGCTGCGACGTGGCGCACTTTGGCGACCGCCTGTTCCGGCGTCAGCAGCGAGGAAGAGACCCCAGGCCGGGACTCATTGCTGCAATCAAATTTACGGTTGCAGTAATGACATTGCAGATTACAGGCAGGGGCGACGGGCAGATGCATACGTGCAAAATGGTGGTGACCGCTACGCGAATAGCAGGGATGCAACGCCACTTTGCCAGCCACAACATCAGATAACGGTTCAGGCTGAACGGCCCGGCAGCGTGAACTGCCAACGGTGGATGAGCAGGAAGTCATGGGGATACCTTCGTTTCGGAGTCATAACCCCCAGTTGCAAATCTTGTACCGTGTGCCGACTTTTTAACTTATTGAAAAAAAGAGACTTAATTTCACTGCGCCCGCGTTGTGTTGTGAATGTTGTGGCATTTGGCTGACATTGTGCCGAATGCCACAAATCCGGGGTTCACATTCTTGGCAAGGTGATATCCATGGTTTGAATGCGGTACGCCACCTGGCGCGGGGTCATCCCCAGTAAACGCGCCGCTTTCGCCTGCACCCAGCCGGCTTTTTCCAGCGCGGCAATCAACCGCTGACGTTCATCCAGTGAGTGATCGAGCCAGCTATCCTCCCGCGATGTAGTGAGCGGGGGCTGCTTCGGCGTATTTTCCCGGTGATTAAACATGATCACGTCGCGATCGATCAGACCGCTTTCCGACATCACCGCCGAGCGTTCAATGCAGTTTTCCAGTTCGCGCACGTTGCCGGGCCAGTTGTAGCTCATCAACAGACGGATGGCTCCATCGCTGATGCGCAGCGTACGGCTCTGGTTTTGCGCGATTTTACGCACCAGAAAGTGTGCCAGATCGGCAATGTCTTCCTGTCGCTCGCGCAGCGGGGGCAGGGAGATAGGCATCACATTGAGACGGTAGTAGAGATCTTCCCGAAAATTCCCCAGCCGCACTTCCTCTTCCAGATTGCGATTGGTTGCCGCAATAATACGAACGTTCACCTGTAGCGTTTCGTCACCGCCGACGCGCTCCATTTCGCCTTCCTGCAAAATCCGCAGTAGCTTGGCCTGAAACGAGGCGCTGCTTTCACCAATCTCATCAAGAAACAGTGTGCCGCCGTCCGCCAGTTCAAAGCGGCCTTTCCGCTGGCGCACCGCACCGGTGAATGCCCCTTTTTCATGACCGAACAGCTCACTTTCCAGCAGGGTATCGGGCAGGGCAGCGCAGTTAAATTTCACAAACGGCGCACCGGCGCGTGGCGAATTGTGGTGGATAGCATTGGCGATCAGCTCCTTGCCGGTACCGCTTTCTCCCCGCACCAGCACAGTGGTATCCCAGCGGGAAACCTGGCGGATAATTTCCATGGTCTGGCGCATCGCCGGGCTATTGCCGACCATATTTTCAAAACCAAACGAGCGTGTCGTCGCACAGCCGCGCGGACGTTCATTATTTATCACCGTTGCGCGTGGGGAGGTGGCGACGGGGCGCATCATCAGCCGTACCGTTTGCGCCACCAGATTGGCGACCGTTTCCAGAAAACGTGTGCAGGCGGGCAACCGCTCCTCGAAACGCGCCATCGGCTGCGCGGCCAGCACGCCCATCGGTTGTGATTGCAGCCCCATTAATGGCACGGCGATAAACGGCAGGTTGTAGTCATACAGTCCCAGACGATCGAGAAAACGCTGATCGTCAGCCACGCGCGGAAGCACCAACGATTGCCCCTGCGACAGTACCGTACCGACCAGCCCTTCTCCGGGCCGATAGCGGATCAGCGAACTGCCGGGAATCAACTCCTGATCGGCTTCCTGCAAGGCTTCAATACTGAGGATGGATTGTTGATTGTCGTACAGACAGATCATCCCGTGTTGCATAAACGCATCGTTGTGCAGCACGCACAGCACTTCCTGTAATGTCTGACCAATCTCTGTTGCCCGGCTTAAGACCACGCTGATGCGTTGCATCGCGGTAAACTGCTGGGACAGGTCGAAGCGCCAGACGGGATTACCCGACTCGGTTCGCTGGGTCATTGTGAGCCTCCGGTCAGTGAATGAAATAACGGGAAACGCAGGGTCAGGCAGGTGCCCCCTTCGGGGCGTGAGGTCAGTTCTATCGCACCGCGGTGGTGGGCCACCAGCGTCTGGATCAGGCGCAGCTCCATCCCTTTTCCCGGGGCATTTAATGCGTCGGGAGAGTGGGTGTAACGCACCTGGATCAGCGGCACATTGTCATTGATATAAAAGGAGAGCCAGCCATTTTCTTCACGGGCAAAAATTTGCGTTTGCGCGGTGAAATCACGCAGGCCGGCGGCAATATCCAGCGTTCTGTCGAGCCACAGGCTCAGGCAGGCAAGCAGTTGCGTGCGCTGACCAAAACCGACGAGTTGCGGTGAATCGAGCTCGATGTGCAGGTTTTTACCCTCATCAAAACGGGTGTGATAGAGGGCGCGCAGATCATCAAAAAAGGGCTGCAACGGCCAGACTGCAGCGCTTTCCAGCTCCAGTGATGGGCGGCAACGTTGCAAACGCGCCATCGCTTCTTCGCCTTCACGCCAGGCTGCATCCAACGCCACATTATTGTGATCATCGCCATTCAGACGCCGTGCGGCCGCCAGCATATTGATAGGGCAATTAAGCTGAATCAGCGCTGCATCCAGCGACTCGCGAATTGCCGCCAGCAGTTTGCCGGTGGTCATCTGTTGCTTGAGACGATCGAGACGCCCCTGTTCCCGTTGCTGCTGCTGTTGGGTATCGTCGGTGATCACCACCAGCGTGCGGGGTAACGCGCTATCAATAAAGTAACGTCCGGCTTCTTCGCTAACGCCGGGGAGTGCCCAGCAGGTGACCGACAACCAGCGCACCACGCCACGGATCACGACCGGCAATACCTGACTGGTAGCCAGCTCTGCTTTGCGGGCGGAGAAATTCAGTTCACTGAGTAACTCTTTACCGCCGCAGTCGGCGCAAAACGTTTTATAGACCAGGTTGTCCATCACGACACGATCGTATTCATCGACCACTACGACTGCCGCCGGAATATTGTTCAGCACCGCTTCCGTGAGCGTCATATGGTTACGCAGCCGCTGCTCCAGCGCATAGCTGGCGCTGATATCCCGCTGCATCGCCAGATAGTGCTCCAGCACACCGAACTGATTGATAACCGGCGTAATGTCGATCTCCACCAGATAAAGGCTACCGTCCTGGCGGCGGTTAATCAGTTGTCCGCGCCAGGCCCGGCGTTGCAGTAGCGTCTGCCACATCTGCTGGTAAATTTCCCGCGGTGTTTGCTTACTCGACAACAGCCGTGGATTTTGCTGTAACAACTGTTCAAGGTCATAACCGGTCTGACGGCAAAACGCCGGGTTAGCGTAGACGATCCGTGCATGGGGATCGGTCAGTGAGATCGCCACAGGCGCTTGTTCGACCATGGTAAAAAACAGGCCGGGATGCCGTTGAGTCAGCGCGCCGGCAATCTCTTCCGGCGCGGTGGCATCCATCATCATATTCAGAGTCATCACGCACTCCTGGGGTCAACGTGGGTTATGTCGCAGTTATGACAATTTGTGCCACCTGTCGACTTTCGCCCGCACGCGGTCGGGCGCACATTAACCATGCAAAGAGTGCACCTTCTGCGGCATTAACAGGCGTTAACATTGATCCAGATCGGTATTCGACGGCATTAATCGCGTTGTTGCCCTGCGGGCGGGCGCTGAGGACGAAATGTGCTGGCGAAAAAAGCATCACGATGGTGCGTGCGCGCCCGGTTTGGTGCAGGTTTTGCTCATCCGTAAACCTGGCACAGCCTTCGCAATATCCTGTCTGATTCCTGCCTTTTCATGGCGGATTAACCCTTTTTCCTGACAGGAGCATGCAATGGCTACTATTGGTATTTTTTTCGGCACCGATACCGGCAAGACCCGCAAAATCGCCAAACTTATCCAACAAAAACTGGGGGAGGCGGCGGCTTCGCCGGTCAATATCAATCGCACCGATCTGGCGACCTTTCTCTCTTATCCGGTTCTGGTGCTCGGCACGCCGACGTTGGGCGACGGGCAACTGCCAGGGCTGGAAGCGGGGTGTGAAAGCGAATCCTGGGGCGAATTTATGGCGCAGCTTGCCGGAACCAGCCTGAGCGGTAAAACCGTGGCGTTATTCGGGCTGGGGGATCAGGTCGGCTATCCGGATAATTTTGTCAGTGGTATGCGCCCGCTGTATGACACGTTGAAAAATTGCGGGGCGCAGGTGGTTGGTCTGTGGCCGAAAGAAGGTTATACATTCAACGCCTCCCAGGCGCTGGAGGCGGATAAATTCGTGGGGCTGGTTATCGATCAGGACAATCAGTATGACCTCACCGACGAACGGATAGATGCCTGGCTGGAAAGCCTCAAACCGGCGATTCTGTAACCGCGCACTATCGGGTGTCAGGCCTGATGACCTAAAAACGCATCAGGCCGATGCATCGTTAAGTAATGTCGCCAGCCAGCGGCGTTGCCATTGTTGCTGCTGGAGGCTGTACAGGTGTTCCCGCGCTTTTGCCAGTGCCTCGTTTTTTGCCATCGGCGCGGGTTCCCGGATGTGCTCACACCATACTAAATGCCAGCCCAGCGCGGTTTCAATGGGGGCGCTAACGTCATTTTCTTTCAGCGCAAACAGCGCCTGTTCCAGCTCCGGGTAGAGTAATCCCCGGCTGATCCAGCCCAGCCGACCGCCCTCCAGCGCGCTGGGGCAGTGAGAATAGCGCTGCGCCAGCTGGCTGAAAGCCGTGCGGGTGCGAACGATTTCCTGATGAAAATGCGCTACCTGGCGTCGCACCGTTTCGCCATCGTTATCTACCGTTACCAGCAAGTGCGAGGTTAAACGTTGTTCCGGGCGCATAAACTGCGCCTGATGTTGCTGATACCAGGCCAGCACCTGGATGTCATCGGGCTGGGGCGCTGACGCGGCAACGCGGGTGAATTGCATCTCCATCAGCGCATGGTGGCGGATCACGGCCTGGCGATCCGCTGCGGAAAAGGGCGTCTCATCAAGCTGAGGCGCAAGGGAGGCGGCGACGGCGCTGAGCACCGCGTCCGGGATGTTTTCTCCGCCCGCGGCCTCGACCACCGCCGTTTCCAGTCGTTTCTGGCGTACCCAGGCTGCCTCGAAGGCCGCTTTCTGCGCGGCAGGAAGGGCGTCCGGCTCACAGCACCAGCGCGACAACGCCAGACGTCGCCTGGCAAAACGCGCCCAAGCTGGCTCTTTCATTACTCCTCCACCAATATCATGGCGCTGGCAGGCACCTGGAAACTACGCGTCGAAAAGGTGACAATGTAACTTTCACCATTGTCGCCCTGATCGGTTGCCGCAATTTGCCCCTGCGCACCAGCGGCAATCACCACCTCGCCGTTGATGGCTAACGCACAGCGGCACACGATATGGTCGCCATACTGAAACTGACCGGCGTGCCACGGTGCGCAGGCCGGGAGCAGCTCCTCTTCCCGACAGCCGACAATCAGGTCGCTGTCGAGAAAATGGATCTGGTAGATGATCTGGTCCATCAAAAATGTTCCCCATTCGCGCACAAAACCGGTAGTGCCACGGCGCACCAGCAAGTCGCCGCGCCGGTAACCGAACAGAGTGCCGTCGTTGCGGATCGCGCGTGTCACGCGCACCTCTTCGCCAAAGGCATATTTTTGAGTCATTGCTTATGCTCCGCGGTACAGTGCTGATAACTCTCCGCCAGCAGACGCCGGGCGAGAAGCCAGGGGGCGCGCGGATCCTCTTCCAGTAAATTCCGCAGCGGCACGTGGTCGCGCAGGCGTTGGTGAAAATCACGCAGTACCCGCAGGCAACAACTGCGCAATGCCGGTGATGCGTAGGGTACGCAGAAAAATTCAAAAAAGGATTCGGCGCTGTCGAGTTCATCCACGCCCGGGATGCGATAAAACCACTCCATACTCAACTCCCTGCGGCCTGTTGCGCTGCGCTGCCGCACAGCTCATCGTAAATGGCGACCAGTTCATAATCTTTGGGCGTGCGTTTCCAGCTTTCGGCAAAGCGCCGGATTGCCGGGAGCAACAGCTCGATTTGCAGGGCGTCGAGCCGGTAGCCCATTCGGGCGAACACGCCGTCTACGGCCTTGCGTCCGGAGTGTTTGCCGAGTACCAGCCGGTATTCACGGCCCATCAGCGCCGGGTCAATCGCCTGATAACTGTCACGATCGCGCAGCAGCGCGGCGACATGCACACCGGACTCGTGGGTAAACACCTGTGCGCCCACCAACGGTTGTTGGGCGTCTATCGGGCGCAGAGCGGCATCGGCGACTTGCTGGCACAGGGCGGGTAGGCGGGCGAAGTGCACCCCGCAGTCGATATCCAGGCAGCGGTGTAAGCCGAGGGCGACCGTCTCCAGCGCTGCATTACCTGCCCGTTCGCCCAGCCCCAGTACGGTGGTATTGACGCTGGTCGCCCCGGCGCGTACCGCCGCCAGGGTATTGGCGGTGGCCAGCCCCAGATCGTTGTGCGCGTGCATTTCAATCTCGCCTGCCCAGCGTTGCCGTAACGTACCGATCCGGGTGGCGGTGGTAAACGGGTCGAGTATGCCGAGGGTATCGGCAAAACGCAGCCGCTGCGCGCCAGCCTGCTGTGCGGTATCGGCAATGGTCAATAGGGTGAGATCGCTCGCGCGGGAGGCGTCTTCACAGCCGATGCAGACCTGCAAACCCAGCGTTTTTGCCTGCTCAATCAGCGTGGTCAGCCGTTCCAGCAGGCGTGGCAGCGGCTCACGCAGTTTGTACTGTCGCAGTTTGTCAGAGGCGGGCAGGGAGATATCCACCCAATCCATGCCCAGGTCGGCGCTTTGCTGAATTTCGTCGCGATTCATCCGGCACCAGGCCATCAGCGTGGCGGCGGGCAGGTGGCGGCGCACCAGCTGCATACGCGTGCGCTCCTCGTCGCCCATCGCGGGTGTGCCAACTTCCAGTGCGGTGATGCCGGTTTCATACAGCGCTTGTGCCAGCGCCACTTTCTCACTGGCGCGAAAGGCCACGCCCGGGCTCTGTTCACCGTCCCGCAGCGTCGTATCGTTTATCACTACGCTTGCCATGACGTCACCTTAACCGTAAACCGGTGTGAAAATGGCTTCAGCCGGACGTGGCTTGCCGTCCTGCCAGTAGGGAGAAAGCGCGCGCAGACGGGCGATGATGGGCGGTAACGCATCAATGACGTAGTCTATCTCTTTCTCACGGGTATAACGGGAGAGCGAAAAACGAATACTGCCATGCGCGGCCGTATAGGGAATCTGCATGGCGCGCATCACATGCGACGGTTCCAGTGAACCGGAGGTGCAGGCGCTGCCGCTGGAGGCCGCTATTCCGGCCTGGTTGAGCAGCAACAGAATCGCTTCGCCTTCGATAAACTCAAACGCCAGATTGACGGTGCCGGGAACGCGCGGGGCATTACCGCCCATCACCCTTACCGAAGGCACCTGGCTGACCAGTTCGCTTTCAAGACGATCGCGCAATGCGGCAATGCTGTTCATTCCAGGCAGGTGCACCTGCGCCAGTTCACATGCCGCGCCCATCCCCACAATGCCAGCGATATTTTCAGTGCCCGCCCGGCGGCCCCGCTCCTGATGCCCGCCACGCAGCAGTGGACGAAAACGCGAACCACGGCGTAAATAGAGACAACCGACGCCTTTCGGACCATGCACTTTATGCGCTGAGCAGGAGAGCATATCAATGGCCGTCCGACCAATATCCAGCGGTATTTTTCCCACTACCTGTACCGCGTCGCAGTGAAACAACGCGCCGACGTCGTGCGCCATTGCTGCCATTTCCACAACCGGAAACAGGACGCCGGTTTCATTATTGGCCCACATAACGCTGACCACCGCAACGCGCGGGCTTAGCGCCTGGCGATATTGCTGCATATTCAGTACGCCATCGGTATCCACCGCAATGCGGTGGATAAGGTAGCCCTGTCGCTCCAGGTGTTCGCACACCGCCAGGGTTGCCGGGTGCTCTACCGCGGTTGTGATGATTTCCCGTCGCTCCGGCAACAGTTCGACAGCGGCATGCAGTGCGGTAGAGGTCGCTTCGGTGGCGCAGGAGGTAAAAATAATCTCGCTGGCGTGTTCCGCACCGAGCAGGTCGGCCACCTGTTGGCGCGCCCGCTCAAGGGCGACGCGGGAGGGTGCGCCAAAATCGTGAATGGATGACGGGTTACCGTAATGTTCAGTCAGGAACGGCATCATCGCTTCCAGCACCATCGGATCGATTCGGGTGGTGGCATTATTATCCAGATAAACCTGTTTCATGGTGATTTCCCCTCTGTTGACCGGCGGTGCTTCAGGCCGCTACGACGTCCATATAACAACCAGTACGCTCCATCAGTTTTTGTTGCAGCCATGCCAGCGTCATATCGGTCATCATGCAACCGCTGCAACTGCCGGAGAGGCTGACTGTCACGGTATGCGCTGCAACGTTCACCAGCGTCATATCGCCGCCATCGGCCTGAATATGTGGACGCAGTTCAGTGATGGCATCCACCACTTCCTGCCAGTGCGGATCTTTCTGTTCTGCGACGGGGGCGGCACTCTGCGGGTGCTGCGCCAGAATATCCGCCAGCGCCAGTTCGATTTTTTCATGGCACGCGGTACAGCCGCCGCCCGCTTTGGTGTAGTTGATCACCTCTTCAAGCGTGGTTAACCCGTTGCTTAACACCGCGCGGCGGATCTGGCCTTCGTCGACGCCAAAACATTTGCAGATCAACGCGCCTTCTTCATGGTCGTCTTCCAGGGTTTCGCCGCGATAGTGGGCAATCGCCGCACGCAGCGCCTCCTGACCCATCACGGAACAGTGCATTTTTTGCGGCGGCAGACCGTCGAGATAATCGGCGATCTGCTGGTTTGTCACCTGTTCAGCCTGCGCCAGCGTACGGCCGATGATCAGCTCAGTTAACGCCGACGAAGAGGCGATTGCGCTGCCACAACCAAAGGTCTGGAACCCGGCCTCAAGGATGGTTTCACTTTGCGGATCCACTCGTAACATCAGCCGCAACGCATCGCCGCAGCTTAACGATCCCACGTCGCCAACGGCGTTGGCGTTATCCACCACGCGGGCGTTACGGGGATTAAAAAAATGATCTTTCACTTTCTCGGAGTAATTCCACATGCTCTCAGCTCCCAGGATGTATGACGGAAAGCGCCGGGGCGCATTTCACCGCGTCAATCAACAGCGGGTCAGACGTACCAAGCAAAAGCAGTACCAGAAGGTAAAGTGACCTATTTTCAGAGGGTTAAGATTTTTTTCTGTCATAAAACTGCGAGCTGTGTCGCAGTTTTATGTTGGTTTTGTCACAGAGACGACACAGTTGGCGGTCAGCACTCCTCATCATCCTGCCAGTCGTGCTCCTGCAAGAGTTGTGCGAAGCGCTGTGGATTGCGGTTACGCGTATTTTTACGCTGCTCTTTGTCATACCAGTAGTGCTGAATTTCCTGCAACAGCCCCTCAATAGTGGTCTCTGCCGGGACGCGCACGGCACGCACACCGATTTGCAGCAACTGGCGGAAGACGCTTTCGCCAATCGCCACACAGTAGAGCGTGACGCAATCCTCCAGCGCTGCGATCCGGCTGGCGATCTTCTCTTGCTGATGCCCGGCAAGCACCGAAAAATCCACTACCCGCAACAGCGTCACGTCGTTCTCCTTCACACCGTAAATAACCAGCCTCGGCGTTGCGCCAAAGTGCTGATCCACATGGTGATAGTCGGAGCTGGCAAAGGCCACTTTCATTGACCAGACGCCGGAGCAAATGGTGCTGAACTGGCGGTTAACATAGTGCATAGTTGCCTCCGGAGATGGGCGGTTCGCTGACGTGCTGGCGCAACGGGGAGTGGTAAGTGGCCAGGTGAGAATGGCGCTCGCGCAGGGTGTTCGCCAGTTCGAACAAGGTATCGCGCATGCCCGCGTAACCCTGACGCACACGGCGAAATTCGCCGAGCCGGTCATAGAGGGGAAAACCTGCGCGCACCAGCGTGATAGCGAACTGCTCTGCCAGATCCGCCGCGTGGGAGTTGGCAACCAGTAGATCCGCCGGGGTTGCGCACAACAGATCCTGCAGGTCTTCCAGATCGCCAATGGTTACGCTATCGACAGGCAGATTTTGCAACCCCGGCTGACTCACTGGTGCGACAACCGGGCCGGGAACCATGCCCTGACTGCGGGCGAAATCACACCATGCCGCCAGCAGATCGCCTTCCGCCGCCAGCGCCATGCGGGCCCCCTGTAACCACATATGACAATCGATCATCGCATCCTGTAATTGCCCGCGCTGGCGTTCAATCCAGGCCGGAACGTCGCGCCCGGAAAGGCGTTGCAGATGGTGAATAAACTGATCGCAGTCGCCAAGCGTCATCAGATGCGGCAGGGCAATTACTTCGCCGCGACTGCGCTGCGCCAGCAGCGTGGCTGCACGGGAGAGGGAGACGCCGATGGCAAAGGTGCACAGGCTCAGCCCCATCTGCTCGATCATGCGCAGAGACGCACCGCCCTGGGTGACTGGCGAGAAGTCACCATTCGCCAGATGACCATCCAGTGACAGCGAGATATCCGGCACCATGATCGGCTGTAACCCGAACGCTTCCACATAGCTGCGCAGCAGTTCCACGTCTCCCGGAGTCAATAAATGGCTGAGCAGCAAGTTAACGCGGCGATTACGCAGACCTGGCAGGGGTTTTTCCGCCACCCACTGCTCAATCACGCTTTCCAGCACCGCGCTGTAGCCGTTCTCCAGCGTGCCGTAAAAATCCGGTGTATTGACGGTGAGGATCGCCACGCCTTTATGACGCGGGAACGCATCGCGGAACTGCCGGACCACGCGCGAAATGTCGCTGCCCTGGGCCTCCGAAAGTCCGGTGCTGAGCAGCACAATGGCTTTGGGGGTATTGCGCTGGCAGAGGAGGTTCAGCGCGGTCAAAATGTTTTCATCCGCGCCCATAATGGTGGAGGTGGGGTCCATCGCCGTTGATTGTAAGGGGATCGGATCGTGAAAATGCTGGATAAAAAAGACTTTTGCGAAAGCGCTGCACCCCTGAGCGCCGTGCACCAGTGGAATGGTCTGTTCAAACCCCATACTGGCAAGGATCGCCCCCAACGGCTGACCGCTTTTTATGGGGCTGACCGCCAGTGGTTTTTTATTACGCATGATTTCGGCCATTATCGACTCCTTATTGCCACGGCGCGCGAGCGTGGGTTTGCGGCCAGACCGGGCTTTCCAGGGTCTGACAGAGTTGTTCGGCCAGCGTGACGATGCCGCGATAGCCGGCGAAGGCATGCTCACGCTCCTGGTTAATATCCAGAAACGGCAACCGCGCTTTGTAGGCGGTGTACATATTGCGTCCACCGGCGATCATCATGTCCGCCTGGTAGCGGTACACCACATCCAGCAGCGTACGGGCGTTGCCCTCATCGAGCATGATGGCCTCGTCACCCATCAGTTCACGGATGCGTTGCCGATCCTCTTCGGTTGATTTGCGGGTGCCGGTGGCGACCACGGTCATCCCCAAATCCTGTAACGCGGAGACCACCGACCAGGACTTCACACCACCGGTGTACAGCAGTGCTTTGCGACCGCGTAACCGCTCGCGCAGCGGGGCCAGAGCCCGTTCGGCGTGCTGCTCTTCGCGGGAGATTAACGCTGCCGTTCGTGCGATCAGATCCTCATCACCGGTCAGGGCGGCTAACTGGCGTAAAGCATCAGAGGTGGCGCGCACGCCGTAGAAACTGCCCTCAAACCACGGTATGCCATAACGTTGTTCCAGCGCGCGGGCAACGTTAATCAGCGCTCGCGAGCAGACCAGCATATTGACCTGCGCCCGGTGCAGGGTCTGAATGTCGGTAAATCGTCCGTCGCCGGAAAGACTCCCCAGTACACGGATCCCCAGCTCATCAAGCAACGGCTGGATATGCCAGAACTCCCCGGCAATGTTGAACTCGCCAATCAGCCCGATATCGTGGCGGTGCGCCGGGGAAAAGGGGGTATCGTCCGGCCAGGGCGACGGCTCGCGACTGCCGATCACCTGCTTCACCATCACCTCACCGGCCAGGCGATTGCCGAGATTTTTACTGCCATAAAAACCCGCCGCATCCACGGCGATCACCGGCACGCCCGTGGCGGTTGCCGCCGCCTGGCAGACGGCATCAATATCGTCGCCCTCCATGGCCGGGACGCAGGTGTTGTAGACAAAGACTGCTGCCGGGTGGTAACGGTTGACGATATGGCGCACCGCATGAAACAGGCGGCGCTCACCGCGCCCCATGATCACATCCTGCTCGTTAAGGTCGGTGGTAAAGCCCAGTCGGTTGATAGCCGGACCGGAGCTCAGGCTGCCGCGATTGTCCCAGGAACTGCCGGTACAGCCGATCGGGCCGTGCACCAGATGTGCCACATCGGACAGCGGCAACAAGGTGATCTGCGCGCCATCAAAGGCACAGCCGCCAGCGGTGGCGCCGGGTTTGGGGGCGCTACAGCCGGTTTTTTGTTTATGGTTGTGTTCGCAGGCGGGCTCATCAAGCAGTGCGAGAATCTCATTCCCCTTCATAGTCACCTCATGTATGGATTGGGTTACCGGTGGTGTTGCAAATCGCAGGCCAGAAGCGAGTGATTGATTTGTAAGGGAAAATTTATGTTGGCTTTGCGACAAAACGAACAATTGACGTAATGCCTACGTCAAAAAAATCCCCCGCGAACGGGGGATGAGAAGGCGTCAAAACACGCGCGCTTCCAGAGGGTTATCGCGCTCCAGTCGTTTAGCCAGCCAGGGGGGCAGCCGTCCGGCAAGCAGCGTTTTGAGCGCCTCGCACTGCGAGAGAAGGGTAAAACCCGGTGAGACTTTCATGGGGTGAATATTATGGCGGATCAGGCGCGCCGCAGCCGGGCCACCAATCGCTTCACAGAACAGCAGGTGGCAATCCTCCAGTAAGCGGGCGCGGCTCTCATTCGGCTCTTTATCTTCCTGACTGCCGGGGTAGCGACGTAAATCATGCAGCCAGTACCCCTGATCATCAAAAGCATAGATAAAGAACAGGCGGCCCTGACCAAAATGACCGTTGATCGTCAGGCCATCCTGCGAACAAAAAGCGGCAATTAACTGCGGACGCCGCGCGTGTGGCGCTTGCACAGTAAGATGCGCTGGTAATTCACCGCGCAGACAGGCTCTTACCCGGCTCCAGCGCCCTCTGGACATCAGTGCATGTGCATAGGGGAATCGCGCCTCCAGTTGCTGCGTATTCAGCGACGCCAGATAATCCGTGGTTAATGTCTCGTCGCGCTCGTCGGTCAGCCAGGCGACAATCTGCGCGGGTTGTAGCTCCGGCAAAGACTGAAACAGCGCCAGCATCCGCCAGAAAAGTCTGTCGTTGTCAAACATGGAACACCTCCTTACACCCGCGCATCGCGAGTGGCGCGCAAACTGATCGGAAACGCAGGGCGACCTGGCTGCTCATTCACGTAATAACGGCGTCCGCCCTCCAGAGAAAGCACGCCACCCCAGCGTTGGGCGGTGTCATGTTCGATGTGCAGAACCCGCGCTTCCAGATCCTGTTTGGCGATATAGCAGTAGAGATCGTTGCCACGCTGGCGAATGATAATGACTGGCATAGTGCCTCCCTGAGCCCCGTCAGTGACGGGGCTGTGATGGTTAACGGATAAGATCGAAGCTGTAGTCGGTTTTGCCAAGCTTGATGGTCTCTTTGTCCACTTTCTCCAGCACCGCGTTAACCAGCGTCGTCAGGATGCTCATCGCGCCTTCGTAGCCCCAGGTCGTCTGGCGGTGCAGATGATGGCGGTCAAACAACGGGAAGCCCAGGCGGATCAGCGGTACTTCAAACTGTTCGCCTTTAGCGAGGGTGTCGCGCTGAATGAACTTGCCATAGGAGTTGCCAATCATAAAATCCGGCTGGCGGGTGAACATCAGCGAACGGAAATGCCACAAATCGCAGTTGATAAAGACCTCGCTCTGTTGACCATACGGTGAGTCGTCGAGCATTTTCTTCATCGCTTTCTGCCAGCGTTTACTGCCGTTATGACAGAGGATCACCGTCGGTTCGCAACCCAGTTCCAGCAGGAAGCGGGTCAGCCCCATCACAAAATCCGGGTCGCCAAACAGACCGAATTTCTTGCCGTGCAGCCAGGTATGGGAGTCGAGCATCATATCCACCAGGCGGCCACGCTCCAGCGTCAGCGCATCGGCAATCGGCTTGCCGGTAAGCTGGCTGATGGTCATCAGCAGCGCATCGGTGCCCGCCAGGCCAATCGGTGTCGTGACCTCTGTCGCTGGCTGGTTCCACATCTCCTGCACCACTTTTTTGGTTTTCACCAGTTGCCAGGGTTGCAGCAGCAGTGTGTCGATAGCATCGGGTGCCTCGCGCATCTCCTGTTGCGTAGTACCGCCGGAATACATGTGGTAATGGCCATCCGCCGGGGTATCCAGCACCTCTGAAGGATCCGACAGCAGGCTACAGGGCACGTCCATCTGTTCCATCATGCGTTTCAACACGCGAAAATTACCCAGATAGGTTTCAAAACCGGTCACCAGATTGAGGCGCGGCAGCTTACCTGGCTGCCCCTGATAATCGGCGGTGAAGGCGCGGGCAAAACCCTCGAACATATTGTCCCAGCCAGTAATATGGCTACCGATAAAGCTCGGTGTGTGGGCGTATGGCACCGGAATGGCGGCATCAAGAAAACCGTCTTTTTTGGCGTTGGCAATAAAGGCCTGTAAATCGTCGCCGATCACTTCCGCCATACAGGTAGTGGAGACGGCGATGATCTCCGGTTTGTACAGTGCACTGGCGTTTTGCAGGCCGATATTGAGGTTATTATTACCGCCGAACACGGCGGCATCTTCGGTCATGGAGTCCGATACGCAGGCCACCGGCTCTTTAAAGTGACGGTTAAAATAGGTGCGGAAATAAGCTACGCACCCCTGAGAACCGTGCACATAGGGCAGGGTATTGGCGAATCCCAGCGAACAGAGTACCGCGCCTAGCGGCTGGCAGGCTTTGGCGGGATCGATGGTCAGCGCTTCGCGTTTAAAGTTCAGTGCTTCGTATTCCGGTGTGGTCGTCCACTGGAACACTTCCTGCACCCGCTCCGGCGAGTGCGCTTCTTCCATTCCCCGTTTACCGCTAAACAACGTTTGGTAGGCATCCTGTTCGAACAGCGGATGGCAGTTATGGATTTTCTCAACAGTTTGGCTCATGGTGTTCTCCTCCCGCGCCACAAATCGGTGAACAGACGGGATAGCAGGATAAAAGTCAGGCGGATTTCAGCCACGGCGCGGTCAACTGACCCCAGGCGGGATTGTTGAGCGTCATATCCATATCACGGGCAAAAATGGCGAAACCGTCATAGCCGTGGTACGGGCCGGAGTAATCCCAGGAGTGCATCTGGCGAAATGGCACGCCCATTTTCTGGAAGATGTACTTCTCTTTGATGCCGGAGCCGATCAGATCCGGCTTCAGGGCCTTAACGAACGCTTCCAGCTCATAACTGCTGGCGTCATCAAACAGCAGCGTGCCTTCTTTCAGCTCCGGCAGGGTGCGATCGTAATCGTCGTTATGAGCGAACTCGTAGCCTGCGGCGATGATCTCCATCCCCAGATCTTCATAAGCGCCTATCACATGACGCGGACGTAAACCGCCCATATAGAGCAGCACTTTGCGCCCCTCAAGACGCGGCCGGTATTTGGCGATGATGGCGTCATTTTGTGCCTGATAGCGGGCGATCACCGTTTCAGCATTGGCGCGAATGGTGTCATCAAACTGATCGGCGATTTTCCGCAGTGACTCGGCGATTTTGGTCGGGCCAAAAAAGTTGTACTCCATCCACGGAATACCGTGTTTTTCCTCCATATGACGAGAGATGTAGTTCATGGAGCGGTAGCAGTGCACGAGATTGAGCTTCACGAAGGGGGTATTTTCCATCTCCACCAGCGTGCCGTCGCCGGACCACTGCGCCACCACCCGTAATCCCATCTCTTCGAGCAGAATACGTGATGCCCAGGCATCGCCGCCGATGTTGTAATCACCGATGATTGCGACATCGTATGGGGTGGATTCGAACGGTTTACCCTCGCGGTTATCCAGTACCCAGTCGCGGATCACGTCATTGGCAATATGGTGCCCGAGAGACTGCGACACACCGCGAAACCCTTCGCAGCGCACCGGGATCACCGGTTTGTTCAGCACTTTACGGCTGGCGTTGGCAACGGCTTCAATATCGTCACCGATCAGGCCCACCGGGCATTCCGACTGGATCGAGATGCCTTTGGTCAGCGGGAACAGCATTTCCATCTCTTCAATCAGTTTGGTCAGTTTTTTGTCGCCGCCAAACACGATGTCGCGCTCCTGAAAATCAGAGGTGAAATTCAGCGTGCCGAAGCTGTCCACGCCGCTGACCCCGGTGTAGTAGTTACGCCGACCGGCGCGGGAGTACTGACCGCAGCCGATCGGGCCGTGTGAGATGTGGGCCATATCTTTGATCGGCCCAAACACCACCCCTTTAGAACCGGCGTAAGAACAGCCGCGCACGGTCATTACGCCGGGCTGTGACTTACGGTTAGAGATGATGCACTTACCGACGCTTTCCTGCTCCGGATCGGTGACCATCATGTGCTTTCTGCGTTCTTTGCGCGTCTTCTCCGGAAAAACCTCCAGCACCTCCTGGATGATGTCCAGATTACGTTCGCCTGTTGCATTGCTCATTGTGCTATTCCTTCGATCAGGAGGCCTCAGGCCGCGTTCTCTTCGGCGGCGGTTTTACCGATGATGCTGGTGTCTTCCACATCCATAATGCCGAACTCCATCAGCAGTGCTTCCAGCTCGTCCATGGTGCAGGGGGTCGGTACCACCATTTTGGTGTTGTTGACGATCTTGCTGGCCAGCGTGCGGTATTCATTCGCCTGTTTGCAGGTAGGGTCATACTCGATCACCGTCATACGACGGATTTCGGCGCGCTGCACGATGTTGTCGCGCGGCACGAAGTGGATCATTTGCGTGCCGAGTTTTTCCGCCAGTGCGATGATCAGCTCGTCTTCGCGGTCGGTCTGACGGGAGTTACAAATCAGCCCGCCGAGGCGCACCTTGCCGGATTTGGCATATTTAACAATGCCTTTGGAGATGTTATTGGCAGCGTACATCGCCATCATTTCGCCGGAGCAGACGATATAGATCTCCTGCGCTTTGTTTTCACGGATCGGCATGGCGAAACCACCGCACACCACGTCACCGAGCACGTCGTAAAACACGAAATCGAGGTCGGGAACATACGCGCCTTCTTCTTCAAGGAAGTTGATGGCGGTGATCACCCCGCGCCCCGCGCAGCCCACGCCTGGCTCCGGGCCGCCGGATTCCGCGCAGCGCACACCGCCGTAACCGATTTGCAGCACGTCTTCCAGCTCCAGGTCTTCCACGGAGCCGACTTCCGCCGCCATCTCCATAATGGTGTTTTGTGCTTTGGCGTGAAGGATCAAACGGGTGGAGTCGGCTTTCGGATCGCAGCCAACGATCATCACTTTTTTGCCCATCTCGGCGAGGGCCGCAACGAGGTTTTGTGTGGTGGTGGATTTACCAATACCGCCTTTACCGTAAATCGCACATTGACGCATGGTCATGGTGTTTCTCCTGTGGGTTGTGTGTTTGCCACATACCCTTGTGCAGGGAACATACCAGCCATGCCATATTTATTAATTAATTGATTATATTGGTTTTTATATTTTCGCTGCCTGAGCGGGAAGGGCAAAGAGTAAACAATCACCAGACCATTTGTATGAAACCGGACAATCGTGTTTGTCGGCGGCGGCGTGTGCCTGGTGCACGACACTTTGTCGGCTGTTCAACAGGATGTCGCTTTCACTGTCTTATTCCATGCAATGTTTTTTGTGAGATGCTTAGTAATCGCTTGTATTTCCACGAATAAATGAGCTGGCACAGGCTGTGCAATAGCCCACGGACCAGGCCTCTCACATTCGAGGAACGAGCAATGTCCGGAAAGATGAAAACAATGGATGGCAACGCGGCGGCGGCATGGATCGCCTATGCCTTTACTGATGTCGCGGCGATTTACCCCATCACCCCCTCCACGCCAATGGCGGAATACGTGGATGAGTGGGCCGCCGCCGGTAAGAAAAACCTGTTTGGTCAGCCGGTGCGGTTAATGGAGATGCAGTCCGAAGCTGGTGCTGCCGGGGCGGTGCACGGTGCGTTACAGGCCGGGGCGCTGACCAGCACCTATACCGCCTCGCAGGGGCTGCTGTTGATGATCCCCAATCTGTATAAAATCGCCGGAGAGCTGTTGCCGGGGGTGTTTCATGTGAGCGCCCGGGCATTGGCGGCCAATTCGCTGAACATTTTTGGTGACCACCAGGATGTGATGGCCGTTCGCCAGACGGGCTGCGCCATGTTGGTAGAGAGCAATGTGCAGCAGGTGATGGATCTTTCGGCGGTGGCCCATCTGGCGGCCATTAAAGGTCGCGTGCCGTTTATCAACTTCTTTGACGGTTTTCGCACCTCCCATGAGATCCAGAAAATTGACGTTCTGGAGTATGACGAGCTGGCCCCACTGCTGGATACCGACGCGCTGGACCGTTTTCGCCGCAACGCCCTTAACCCCGATCACCCGGTGATCCGCGGTACGGCACAGAACCCCGATATCTATTTTCAGGAGCGCGAAGCGGCCAACCGCTACTATGCTGCGTTGCCGGATATTGTTGAAGGTTATATGGCGGAGATCGCCGCTATCACCGGGCGCGAATATCACCTGTTTGATTATTACGGCGCGGAAGACGCGGAACAAATCATCATTGCTATGGGGTCGGTGTGTGACACCGTTTCCGAAGTGGTGGATGCGCTGATCGATAGCGGGGAGAAAGTCGGGCTGGTGACGGTCCATCTGTTTCGCCCGTTTTCACTGGCGCACTTTTTTGCCAGTATCCCGCAGAGCGTGAAGCGTATTGCTGTGCTCGATCGCACAAAAGAGCCGGGTGCGCAGGCCGAACCCTTATGTCTGGATGTAAAAAACGCCTTTTACCACCACGACAACGCGCCGCTGATTGTGGGGGGGCGTTATGCGCTGGGGGGCAAAGATGTGTTGCCGGGACATATTGTGGCGGTATTTGAAAACCTGAAAAAACCGTTACCGAAGGATGGCTTTACGGTGGGGATTTTCGACGACGTCACTCACACCTCATTGCCGTTGCCCATGCAGGATGTACAGGTCTCCCGCGAAGGGATCACCGCCTGTAAATTCTGGGGACTGGGCTCAGACGGCACGGTCAGTGCCAACAAAAGCGCCATCAAAATTATTGGCGATAACACGCCGATGTATGCGCAGGCCTATTTTGCTTACGATTCGAAAAAATCCGGCGGCATTACCGTCTCCCATTTGCGCTTTGGCGAGCGTCCCATCACCTCGCCGTATCTGATCCACAAGGCTGATTTTATCGCCTGTTCACAGCAATCCTATGTCGATAAATATGATCTGCTGGAGGGGTTAAACCCCGGAGGAACCTTTCTGCTGAACTGCACCTGGTTCGGCGAGGATCTGGAGGCGAACCTGCCCAACAACATGAAGCGTTATATTGCCCGCCAGGGCATCCGTTTTTACACCCTGAATGCGGTGGATATCGCGCGCAAACTGGGGCTGGGTGGGCGTTTCAATATGCTGATGCAGTCGGCATTTTTTAAGCTGGCGGGCATTATCGACCCGCAAACCGCCTCACAGTATTTAAAACAGGCGGTAGAAAAATCGTACGGGCGTAAAGGGCAAAAGATCGTTGAGATGAACAACGCCGCCATCGATCTGGGGATGGAAGCGATTCACGAAGTGATGGTGCCGGAACGTTGGGCAACGCTGGAGGAGGAACGGCCTGCGGATACCCGGCTGCTGCCGGATTTCATCCGCGACATCCTTGAGCCGATGAACCGGCAGAATGGCGACACACTGCCGGTCAGCGCGTTTATCGGCATGGAAGATGGCACCTTTCCAACCGGCACCGCCGCCTGGGAAAAACGCGGCATCGCCCTGCAAGTGCCGGTCTGGCAACCGGAGGGCTGTACGCAGTGTAATCAGTGCGCGTTTATCTGCCCGCATGCCGCCGTGCGCCCCGCCTTGCTCGATACGGACGAACGCGAATCCGCACCGACGGCGCTGCTGAGTAAGCCAGCGCAGGGGGCGAAAGGGTATGAATACCATCTGGCGATTTCACCGCTGGATTGCTCCGGCTGCGGCAACTGCGCGGATATCTGCCCGGCGAAGGGCAAAGCGCTGAGTATGCAGCCGCTGGAGAGCCAGCGGCATATGGCGGCTATCTGGGATCATGCGCTGGGACTGTCGCCAAAAGCCAATCCGTTTAACAAAACCACGGTTAAAGGCAGCCAATTTGAAACGCCGCTGCTGGAGTTCTCCGGCGCGTGCGCTGGTTGCGGCGAGACGCCGTATGCCCGGCTGATCACGCAGTTGTTTGGCGATCGGATGATGATTGCCAATGCCACCGGCTGTTCTTCCATCTGGGGCGCCAGTGCGCCATCGATCCCGTGGACCACCAACCACAAAGGTCAGGGGCCCGCCTGGGCTAACTCGTTGTTTGAAGATAATGCTGAATTTGGCTTAGGGATGATGCTCGGTGGGCGGGCGATACGTGAGCAAATCGCCAGCGACGTGACCGCAGCGCTGGTCGCGCCGGTCAGTTCCGCGTTGCAACAGGCGTTACGCGCGTGGCTGGAGCATAAAGAGAGTGCGGAGGGCAGTCGCGAGCGTAGCGAGCAACTGAGCGCGCTGCTGGCGCAGGAAAAAGGCGAGGATGTTTTGCTTAACCGTCTGTATCAAAACCGCGACTATTTTACCCGCCGTTCCCAGTGGATCCTCGGCGGTGACGGGTGGGCGTATGACATTGGGTTTGGTGGGCTGGATCATGTACTCGCGTCAGGCGAGGATGTGAATATTCTGGTGTTTGATACCGAGGTTTACTCCAATACCGGCGGTCAGTCCTCGAAGTCGACGCCGGTGGCGGCGATTGCCAAATTTGCTGCAGAAGGCAAACGCACACGTAAAAAGGATCTTGGCATGATGGCGGTGAGCTACGGCAATGTGTATGTCGCACAGATCGCGATGGGAGCGGATAAAGCGCAAACCTTACGGGCGCTTGCCGAAGCGGAAGCCTGGCCCGGGCCGTCGCTGGTGATCGCGTATGCCGCCTGCATTAATCATGGACTGAAAGCCGGGATGGGGTGCAGCATGCGTGAAGCCAAACGGGCGGTGGAGTCCGGTTACTGGCACTTATGGCGTTACAATCCGCAACTGGCAGCAAAGGGCAAGAATCCGTTTATGCTCGACTCTGAAGAGCCGGAAGAGGATTTCCGTGAGTTCCTGATGGGCGAAGTACGCTATGCCGCGCTGGCGCGGACATCGCCTGAGCTTGCCGGGCAACTGTTTGAGCAAACCGAACAGGATGCGAAGCTGCGCTTTGCGCAGTACCAGCGACGGGCGGGGGAATAGACCGCTTGCCGGATGGCATTGCTGCCATCCGGCGACCAACCTCTACGATGCGATGCTGGCGGAGAACATTGACAGGCAGAATGGGGTGTTTCAATACTGAAGGGAACGCTTTTTTCAGGAATCCTCTATGAATGACAAAACGCTGCCACCCTTTGTTATCCGCAATTTCAACGAGATTGAGATGGAGACCTTTGTCCGCCCGCCGTTGTACGAGTCGCGCGGGGGATCGCTGACCAACGGCACCGCTGCCACTAAGCTTGGCGCATCAATAGATATTTTGCCGCCGGGTAAACGCGCCTGCCCGTTCCATTTACACCATGCGCAGGAGGAGATGTTTATCGTGCTCAACGGTAGCGGCACCTTGCGCATTGGCGATGAGTTACGCGCCATTAAAGAGGGCGACGTTATCTGCATTCCGCCGGGTAAAAACTGGCCGCATCAGATTATTAATACGTCCGATCAGCTTCTGCGTTACCTCTCTATCAGTACCCTGGAAAGCCCGGAAATCTGCGAGTACCCCGATGCGGATAAATTTCTCGCCCGCGCCCGGGTTGACGGGCGCGACACCTTCCGCCGGGTGGATTTTAACGGCGAAGGTGTGGATTACTGGGAGGGGGAAGACTAAAAATTGCTCGGAATTGATGACTGATACGGATAGCTGTATTGTGCGGATCAGTCATGTAAGCTGATGCATTTTCTGCGGAGTGATAAATAGCAGTTAAATAACCCGCTGCCCTGTCATGGTTTGTCACTCACGTCCGATACTATCAAAGCAGAGGCTGATTTAATGCTCTGACAACCTGTGGTCACAAATAAATAATAAGGGATCATTTTTCATGTCCATCAATATTCAAACACTAAGGACTTTGCGGGATGCTTTGCGGTCGACTCTCGAAATCTGCATTAAGCAAGGCGATGATAACGAAAATATCAATAAAATTATTGCTACATTGCGCCAGGTTGAACTGACGATCGTATTAAATAATGAGTCAATGTACGCAATAGCTGGCACTCAGGGTGCAGGGAAAACCACGCTGGCAAAAGAGACACTTGGCATAAGTGAGCGTTGGTTAAAACCGAATCCCGGTCGTGGTGAACAAATCCCCCTGTTTATTGAACAAAGCCGTGAGCTTAAATCGGGTGAGCAAGCTGCGTTTTATGTCTGTGTTAATTACAAAACGGGTGAAATTGATCGCAATGTTGCCTGCAAGGATGACGCAGAATTTGTGGCATTGCTTCAGGACTGGAATGGGCTGACCAGTAAAGAACCGCAGGAAGGGTGGCGTATTCTTTATCCCAAATTACGCATCAGCACGCAGGATTCCTTTATTGATGACGAATTAAGCTGGGTACTGTTACCGGGCTATGAAATTACCAACCAGCGCAACCACCGGTGGCAGAACATGATGCGCCATGTCCTGCTTAACGCGCGGGGTGTGATCGTGGTAACCGATCAGACAATTCTGGCGAATAGCAACCAGAATATGGTGCAAAAAGATTTGCAAGGCAACTTCGCTGGTCGTTCCCCGGTCGTAGCGATTTCCCGAACCGAAGCGCTTACCGAAGATCAGTGTGAAGAAGTTCGCGCTACGGCGGCGAAGTTGTTCAACCCGGAACGGGCTGATAGCAGCAATATCGTGACTATCGGCATAGGTAACCGCGAGAGATGGATTGACCCGCTGCGTGAGGCTATCAGAAACAACCTGTTGAATAGCGCCGCGTCTGAAGCGGCTGCGCTTGAACGCATTATGGATATTTTCCATAACGATGTGGGGGACATTATTGACCTCCTGAAAGTCTTGCACAGCAAAATGGATGATGGCGAACAGTCTGTCGAGGAGACCCTTGAGGCGTTTGACAACTGTGTCGATAAGTATGAGAAGACGCTGCGTCGTCACCTGGAAAAACAATTGTCGGCGCATAAAGAGGCCGTTTTTAGGTACTGTGAGCTTGACTATCAGCAGAAAGAAGAAGGGTTACGGAACAACCTTAAAACCCTTGGCCGGCGTTTTATGTTTGAAGGGATGCAAATAGAACGCGAACGAAAAGAGCGGGTGCTGGATGCCTGGAAGCGCAGTTACAATAATCTGAGCCTCAGCGATCGCAACTTTTTGGTGTTTGATACGGTTAACCGTGAAACGCTGGTAGCGCAGGGACTGTTGCCAGAGAATGATAATCACACCTCGCTGATGACGGCAACAAGCAGGATTGCTGACAAAATGGGCTATACCCACAGCGAACAATCAGTGATTGAAAAACATCCTGCCTCGTTGCGGACCAATGACGATCGACAGCAGGTTGAAGAGACGCTGAGAGCATTGTTATACAAACCTCAAAAGGGTGAAGAGGCAGGTACACCGCCTGCGCTTGGGCAGACGATGAAAGTGCTGCCTGCTCTGGTGATGGAGTTCGCCCGCGCGGGTTCAGCAATGGATATCTCAGTGCCAGGCCAGACTGCGCTGGCGGAAGAAGTGTTGCCAAAACAAATTTTCGATGCACTGTTTGTCAAGGGGGAAAATTATTACCCCATTCGTACCGCGTTGGGCGCGTTGATTGGCCTGGATGCGGCAGATGGCAGCCTTAATGGTGAATACAATCCGAACGCGCCGGGCGGGGCGGCGGCGATTGCTCTGTTAGGCAAAGCGGCGGTGGTGGCATCTGTTGCCTATGGTGCGTATCAGTTAACCGGTATCATTCGCGACAGCGACCGGGCGCAGATCTATTTTATTAAACGGATGTTGGATGAACTGGCATTTAGCCATATAGAGTCTGTTATCGGCCAGTATCGGGATATTATGGCCGGAATGCGCAATGTGATTGAGTTCAACCTCAACCGGCGCTTTGGCGCAGTCGACGTGTTAAGTCAAAAAAGCGAAATTATTCTCGCGATAAAAAAACTGTCCGCCGTGCAAAAAGATGCCAGACGTTATGAAGCCCATTTCCAACAAATTCTGGCATGATCTCAACGCGGAGCGTTATCACTGGGCAGAAAAGTGTTATGCCACTTTTCTGCGCCAGTGCGACGCCGATCGCCTTATTCAGACCCGCGGTGAAGTCGCCCGGCAGGTGTCGATCATTGTGTATGGGCCAACACAGGTAGGAAAAACTTCGCTCATTCTGACACTGTTAGGTGTTAAAGAGTCCTGTTTTGAGGAAGTTAGCCGAATTCTTCGTGGCGGGCAGACGTTGGGAAATAGCGCAACTGCCTGTACCTATCGCTATCGTATTGCTGAAGATGATAGCTGGTATTTTAGCCATCTTGCCCACGGACTGCAGCGTTACTCTGACGAACAAGCCACGGCTGTATTTAGCGAAATACGCCAGCAGATGGAGCATTCTCACGGCCATTTTTCCAGTATTGATATTTTTATTCCGGCCCGTTTTTTCCCAACGAATAACACGCAAGCAACGCAGTATATTATTCGCGACCTGCCAGGTATTCACGCTGCAAACGAGGTTGAGCGTGAATATGTTAGCGTATTAATGGGTCAGTATCTCAGTTCTGCTGATGTCATTTTGTTGGCCGGAACGGTGGATTCGCTGGGGTTTCTGAAACCCGAAGCCCAGGAGCACGATGTGGCGCGAGACTGGCTATGGCAACCTCATCGTTACAAAATTATGCTGACGCGCAGCTATTCCAATGCGTCAGTACACGCGTTGCTACAAAAGGGTGAATTGAAAACCCCGCTGGATATCCGCAATTACTTACTCCAGCAAATTAATACCCTCGATGTGATGCTTCCGGATGCATTTAAAACACAGCTATTCCCGGTGGAATGTGGTCACTCCTGGCTACATATTCAAAAAGGGGACGCGGGATACGCCCAATTGTGCAGGCAACTGCGCGACGATTTTTTAGCTGAATTACAGGCGCAACTGACGCAGGCGACAAACCCGCTTGCGCGTTTACGCTCTGGCTTTACGCTTCCTTATTTTCTTGGGAAGCAAATGGAGCACCTGCAAGGGATCTTTTATGCGGATAAATGTGCACTGGATGCCAGCCAGGAACGAAAACTAGGGCAGATAAAAGCTGCCAATGATCGCCTGACTAAGATCCAGGAAAGATTGCGATCTGGCCTGCAAACAGAAACCCTGTCCTCGCGTTTTACGGATTTCTCTTTTCCCACCATACCGATTATTCCCGATAAGTCGGATCAAACGGTGGATGTTTTAAAAACATGCCTTGAGCAGACCAGTGAGCATTTGCGCGATGCCTGGCGTAAGTGGGCAATAGATAATGCCCTGACAACGGATATTCAGCCGGGGTTATTTCGCACCGATAACATCGATCGTCTGCACAGTCAGCTAGCTGGCTATTATTTGAACAGATACTGGAGTAAGGAAAATTACGCTAAAGATAAAACCAGAGTGAGTGAGGCTATCAGGTCTGACATTGGCATTCTTATGACATCGGCGCAGAAACACATCATGGTCGCCACAGAGCATTATGAGCAGGGCATTTTGCGGCGAGTAAGACGTCTGCAACGTGCTGAGCACCGTCTTAACCGGATCATTGAATACTGGCGCAAAGAGGTTGAACGCCTGCAGTGCCAAATCGACACGCTTACGGATGAATACGCAGCACAGCACGCCTTGTGTGTAAGCCAGTTGACGTCGAGCAGGCGGTTTAAGGAAGTGATTGAAATGGCAAAAACAGAACGCGCGCAACAGCTTAAAGCGCAATTTACTCAGGCGCAGGCTTCGCGTGATGAACGGGTCGCTCTGATACTGGCTGCCAAAATGCTGGAAAAAGATTATCGCTACATCAAAATGTTAGGAGAGGGTGAATGAGTTCTCATGGCGGCGCGGTGAGGGAAGAAGAACTGCTTGTTGATGAACTGGTGCAGGATCTTTTTCTGCAAATGCTGACGCGGGAATTGACGGCGCATGCGGGTAAAATTACACAAGAGATCAACGATAATATCGGGTTCAATGCTGCTGAGTTGCTGAAAAAACTCAGCAAAAAGCATTCAGATCTGCAAAGGGAACAGGAAGAGAACAACGTACAGCGTCAGGACGACCTTCTTCAGGAAATCCAGGGCATTAAGCAAAACACCAACGCGCTACCTGACACTATGACGGGCAGGCTTGTTCCTCACGTTGACAGAATCAGTCAGGCTATAGCCAGGGGGCAACAGGCCAGCGCCAGCGAGGCTGCGCTATTGCTTGACGCGATTGAACAACTGAAACTTGCCGTTGTTCAGCAAGATGAGCAGCAACGAATGTCCACCGAGCAAACGGCGAAAACGTTAACCGACATCATCGCAACACTGGCTGAGAATGCTGCGCGTACCGACACCTTGCAACGTTCGGCGAAAAGAAACACAGGCTGGTTCTGCGTCAGTGCCGGGCTGAATCTTCTCTTGGCGGTTATGGTTTTTGCTCTGTTTCGCGGATGGCTGTAATAAACGCCTGCAACGTCGCCGGGATCTGGCGGTGGCTGGAGTAGTAAAGGCACAGCCCTTCAATGGGCGGGCACCAGGACTCCAGCACCAACACGGCGTCTCCCTGCGCAATGGCCTGGCGGGCGTAAGGCTCCGGTACAAACGCAATGCCGAGGCCTTTTACCGCCGCTTCAACCATCAGCGCACTGTTATCGAGACACAGATTTCCGGGCACATCCACTAACAGCGGTTTGTGATGGTCCATCAATTCCCAGCGGTAGCGCTTGCCGCCAGGAAGGCGCTGGCAAATGCAGCGGTGCTGATGCAGATCCTGCGGTGTTTGCGGCGTTCCGGCCTGGCTGAGATAGCCCGGCGAGGCAATAGCGATAAAACGGATCGGGCCACCAAACGGCGCAGCAATCATATCCTGGGGCACAGATTCTGCCAGGCGCACCCCCGCATCGAACCCTTCTGCCACAATGTCCACCAACCGGCCTTCGGTGACCAGATCCAGCGTCACATGCGGATGCGTATGCAGAAATCCTTCCACGACATGCTGCAACAACCAACGTGCGCCGCCTTCGTTGGCATTGATCCGCAACGTTCCGCTCAGCGTCTGCGCACCAAGACGCGTGGCATCGAGTACGTCGTCCAGTTCGTTCAACAGCGGTTGTAACCGTTGCAACAGCGCCGCGCCATGCTGTGTGAGCGAGACGCTGCGGGTGGTGCGGTGCAGTAGTCGGGCGTTTAGCTGGCTTTCCAGTGAACGCATCGCGTGACTGAGCGCGGAACGGGAAACTCCCAGTTCATTGGCGGCACGCTGAAAACTACGATGCCGGGCAACCAGCACAAAGGCGTTTAAATCACTCAGAGCGGGCGGTTTCATTGTTGAAAATGTCTCACCATATCATGCGCATTGTTGTGACTTATCATAGCACTGGCGACGACTTACGCTAACAGACGTTGAGTTGACGACGAGGTATGTGATGAAAAACTGGCTGATTACCGGGGCCTCCTCCGGTCTTGGATTGTTGATGACGCGTAAGCTGTTAGCGCGGGGTGACAAGGTTGTGGCGTGTGTTCGCCGCCCAGCGTCGCTGGACGAACTGTATGCACACTATGGGGAACGATTAATCGTATGCTGTTTTGATATGACGGACACCCCTGCGATGCGCGATGCACTGACGGTCGCCTTTACCGCCTGTGGCCGTATCGATTATGTGGTGAGCAACGCCGGTTATGGCCTGTTTGGCGCGGCGGAAGAGATAAGTGATGCGCAAATCGAACGGCAGATTGCCACCAATATGACCGGATCGATTCAACTGGTGCGCGCGGTGCTGCCGTGGTTGCGGGCGCAGAACGGCGGGCGGATTGTTCAGATCTCCTCGGAAGGCGGGCAGGTGGCCTACCCGAATTTCAGCCTTTATCACGCCAGCAAATGGGGTATTGAAGGGTTTATGGAGTCGGTTGCGCAGGAAGTGAAACCTTTTGGCATCGATATTGTGATTGCGGAACCCGGCCCGACGGCGACCGGGTTTGGTCAGGGGCTGGATCATGCAACCCCGCTGGCCGTCTACGATGAAACACCGGCTGGTGAAGTGCGACGGGCGATTGCCAGCGGTGCGTTTGACATTAAAGGTGACGCTGAACGCACGGTTGATGCCTTGATCAAGGTGGTGGAAATGCCACAGCCACCGTTCAGGGTGCCGCTTGGCAGCATCGCTTACCACCACCTGACGGCGTCGCTTTCCGCACGGCTACAGGAGATTGAACGCCAGCGTGAAGTTGCCTGTTCTGCCGATCGGGATTAGCGCATCTCCAGCAGCGGTTTGGCGGTTCTGCCTGGTGTCTGGTAGAACCGCACGGCCGCCTGCCACTGGTGCAGATCGAACCGTTCTGCATCACTGATGCGGCTGCGGCGCAGGTACGCCCAGAGCATGCGGAATGTCTCCTGCCACTTTGCGGCGGGCAGGGTCTTGAGATAATGACGAACATGAAACCAGTGCACCACAGGCAAATGCTGGCGAAGAGAGAATGGCTGTCCGGAAAGCAGGCCGTAGCTGATAAATTGCCCGCTATGCGGCATGGTGTCCAACAGATGTTGTGCCAGCGCGCCGCCGGTGGCGTCATACACCCTTTCCGCATTACCGGCCGCCTGCGCAATGGCCGCGCTTTCGGTTTCCAACAGGGGTTTGATGCCGCTGGCCGCGAGTCTGTCGGCATGGATCGCCGAGCGATAAATACCGGTCACGCTCAGTGCGCCTTGCTGTAAGGCCCATTGCGCGAGAAAACCCGCGCAGTCCGACCCTGCTGCCGTGACGATGACATGCCTGCCGACGGGCGGGTAGTGTTGCAGCATCAATAATGCCGCCAGCGGGTTGATATAGGCTCTGGCGGCAAGTGTATCGTCAATCTCCTCCGGCACGGGAATGGCGAAGGCCGCCGGGCAATCAACATAGTGCTGCCATGTTCCTTCGCCGCGTAAAGGCAACACCCGTCTTCCCACCAGATGTGCAGCAGTGGCGGGCGCCTGAGTCACCACGCCCACGCCTTCATAGCCTGCGACCGCAGGCAGGGTGATGCGGTGGCGGTACGCGCCCGTTACCGGGATCAAATCCGAGGCATTCACCGGGGCAAACGTCATTTTGACACGCATATTCTCTGCCGCCAGTGGCCCCGTTTCGCGCTTTTCACTTTGTAAACGCACCAATGGGTCGCCAAAATTTCGGTACACTATTGCGGTGTTGTACATGCTTTGCACTCTGTTATGCCGGTCGCTAACGTTAAACACTGTAAAGGATTATACCTATGTTTTTCCCGAAGAAATCCCTCTGCTCTCTGCTGCTTTCCGGCGTCTGCGCCGCAAATGCCGCCACCATTGATAACGCGACGTTGACAGCAGTTGCCCGCTTGCAGGAAGCGCATTTAGGCGCGCGTATTGGTATTGCCGTGGTGGATATCGCCAGCGGAGAAACGGTGAGTTATCGCGGTAATGAACGCTTTCCGCTGAACAGCACCTATAAAGCGCTGCTGTGCGGAGCGTTGTTGAGTAAAGCCGACAAAGGTGAATTGTCGCTGAATGACACCACGCAGTTCAGCCAAAGCGAACTGGTGGAGTATTCGCCTGTCACCAGCAAATTCGTTGCGCCAGCGACCATGAGCTGGCAACAACTGTGCAGCGCGGCCGTCAGTGAAAGTGACAACACGGCGGCCAACCAGGTGACGAAAAAGCTCGGGGGGCCGGCGGCGATAACGCAGTTTATTGCCTTTTCGGGTGACAGTGTCACGCGACTGGATCGCTATGAACCTGAGCTGAATAGCGCCATTCCGGGCGATTTACGCGATACCACCACGCCACTTGCTGTGAGCAAGACCCTGCAAAAATTGGCGCTGGGTGATGTGTTAACGCCGCGCTCCCGCGCGCAACTGGTGCAGTGGATGCGCGACGATAAAGTGGCTAATCCGCTGTTGCGTTCGGTGTTGCCAGCAGGCTGGGATATTGGCGATAAAACCGGCGCCGGTGCCAATGGTTCGCGTTCCATTATCAGCATCGTCTGGCCGCAAAAAAATAAACCCCAGATCGTATCCATTTATATAACGGAAACCAACGCAACGATGGCGCAAAGTAATGACGCCATTGCCCGAATCGGCACGGCAATATTTACTGCAACGCATTAATAAATCGGCAGAGGATAACCTCTGCCGCTACCTGACGTTAAATAATATTCTCCCCCGAATGACCCGCAAAAAATAACACGCCATGGATAATGGTTAAGCCGCATACATATCCTCACCCACGCGTTAACGTAAAAGAGGCGTGAAATAACAGGATTATTTTTGGCATGATTTCGCAACTGTGGGTGAAAACCTCAATCAACGGGATGATGGCAGGCAACGTCAGTCGCCGTTGGGCGAAAAAACACCGTCCACGCAGGTATTGTGAAGTGGAAATCATGGAAGAAAAACAGCAGCAGTAACGCACTTTCCGCCCGGTGTCGTCGGGGGGCTTGCCTCAGGCCTTGCAAATTATCGTCTATGATTGTTCTTCATGGCACGTGGAGAGGTAATTGCATGGCGTCGATAGCGTTTCGCAAAGGTTGGGGTGCAGAGTACGTTGCCGATGGTAGCGTGCATTTTCGCGTATGGGCAACCGGGCAGCAGCGCGTTGCCCTGCGGCTACCCACCGGCGATCGGGACATGCAGCGGCATGACGATGGCTGGTTTGATATCACTGTCGCTAATGTGCCGCCGGGTACGGCGTACCAGTTTGTGCTTGCTGATGGGATGGCGATCCCCGATCCCGCTTCCCGCGCGCAATCCTCCGGGGTTAACGGCCCCTCTGTCGTCATCGACCCCACTCGTTACCGCTGGCAACACCCACACTGGGCGGGCCGTCCGTGGGAAGAGACGGTAATTTACGAACTGCATATAGGGACGTTTACACCACAGGGAACATTTCGTGCAGCGATGGAAAAACTGCCGTACCTTGCACAGCTTGGCATCACCCTGATTGAAGTGATGCCGGTTGCCCAGTTTGGCGGTAACCGTGGTTGGGGGTATGACGGTGTGTTGCTGTATGCGCCGCATGCGGCCTACGGCACGCCGGATGATTTCAAAGCCTTTATCGATGCCGCTCACGGTTACGGTCTGTCGGTGGTGCTGGATATTGTGCTCAATCATTTCGGACCCGAAGGGAATTATTTACCTCTGTTGTCGCCGGACTTTTTCCATCAGGAGCGCCACACCCCTTGGGGGGCGGGGATCGCCTATGACGTTGACGCAGTGCGGCGTTATATCGTTGATGTTCCCCTTTACTGGCTCAACGAGTTCCATCTCGACGGGTTGCGGTTTGATGCTATCGATCAGATTGAGGACAGTGCGCAACCGCCCGTGCTGGTGGAGATCGCCCGCCGCATTCGCGAGGAAATCACTGACCGTCCTGTCCACCTGACCACCGAAGATAGCCGCAATATCATCGCGCTGCACCCGCGCGCGCCAGACGGGGCGGTGCCACTGTTTACCGCCGAATGGAACGATGATGTGCACAATGCCGCCCACGTTCTTGCGACGGGCGAAACGCACGCCTATTACCAGGATTTTGCCGACAAACCGCAAAACTGGCTGGCGCGTGCGCTGAGCGAGGGATTTGCCTTTCAGGGTGACATCGCGCCGTCGACGGGAAAACCGCGCGGTGTGGATAGCCGTGCCCAGCCGCCCGTGGCGTTTGTCGATTTTATGCAGAACCATGATCAGACGGGCAACCGCGCCCAGGGGGAAAGGCTGATTACCCTCGCGGGTGTGGCACGTGCGCGCGTCCTGCTCGCCGCACTGCTGTTTTCACCACACATCCCGCTGTTGTTTATGGGCGAAGAGTATGGCGAGACGCATCCTTTTCTGTTTTTTACCGATTTTCAGGGCGATCTGGCGCATGCTGTACGGGAAGGGCGAGCACAGGAATTTAAAGGCCATGCCGGGCACGATGGAGAAACGGTTCCCGACCCAAACGCCGTCGAGACGTTTACCCGCTCGCAGCTTGACTGGGGAGCATTAGAGCAGCAGGCCGCGCAGAGGTGGTTAACACAAACCCGTGACTGGCTGGCGTTGCGGCAAAAACATGTGGTGCCGTTGCTGAGCCGTGCACAAGGCCACTGTGGCGAGGTGTTAGCGACCGCGCCGGGTTTTGTGGCCGTCTGTTGGCGTTTGCCCCAGGGCACATTATCGCTGGCGTTCAATGTGGGTGCGACACCGCAGCCACTGCCGCATTTACCCGGTAACACGCTGGCCGCCTGGCCTGCTGAGCACGATGATCTGCCGCCGGATGCCTTCATTGTTCGTCTGGATCAGGGAGACCACCTGTGAATATACCGACCGCGACCTACCGTTTGCAGTTTCGCAATGGCATGACGTTCGGGGGGGCAACCGCGTTGATTCCGTATCTGAAGCGGCTGGGCATCAGCCATCTCTACGCCTCTCCGGTATTTACCGCCACACCCGGTTCAACGCACGGTTATGATGTGACGGATGCAAATGAACTCGATCCGACACTTGGCGGGCGTGAAGGGTTTGACCGCATGGTCAGCGCCTTAAAAGCCGCGGGAATGGGACTGATTCTGGATATTGTGCCCAACCATATGGCAGCTTCGCTGGACAATGCCTGGTGGCGCGACGTCATTGCCCGGGGCGAAAAGAGCGCGTATGCCCACCATTTCGATATCGACTGGTCGCAGCGGCTGACGCTGCCTTTTCTGGGCGATGATTTCGACACGGTACTGGAAAACGGTGAGTTGTCGGTGCAGGCCGATCCAGTAACCGGGCAGCCTGCGCTGGTTTACTACGACAATTTTTATCCGCTGGTGGCAGGAAGCTGGCAGGGCGAAGCGCACGCCATTCTGGGGCTGCGCGACAAGGCGCAGCTCGCCGCATTGCATGACCGCCAGCCCTGGCGTTTGATGAGCTGGCGAGATGCGCCCAATTCGCTCTCTTATCGCCGCTTTTTTGAAATCACCGGGCTGGTCGGCGTGCGCGTGGAAGATGAGACGGTGTTTGCCGATACCCATGTGCTGATCCTTGAACTGGTGCGTAGTGGCGCGGTGGACGGTTTACGCATCGACCACATTGACGGGCTGGCGGATCCGCAAGGTTATCTGACGCGGTTACGCCAGCATGTTGGCCCGGACTGTTATCTGACCGTGGAAAAAATCCTCGGCAAGGGTGAACAGCTCCCTGGCGACTGGCCGGTTTCCGGCACCACCGGCTATGAGTTTATTGCTGCGCTGTCGGATGTGTTGGTAGACGATGCGAATATTGATCGGTTACGCGATGCCTGGCATGCACAGCTCGGTCGAACAGTGGATATGCGGTCAGAACTGCGTGCGGCAAAGCTGCTGATGGTGGACCGCAATTTCAACGGAGAATTCACTGCGCTGCTGTCGCTTGCCCTGGCGATGGGACGTCGCGAAGCCCCGCCGCTGCCAGAGAGCGCGGTGCGCCAGGCGCTTCGCGAATTACTGATCGCATTTCCTGTCTATCGCACGTATGGCACGGCGCAAGGTCTGCCCGCAGCAGACGCGGCGCTGCTCCATAAGATGATGGACAACATTCAGCGCGGTCCGCATGCAGTGGATCCGCAGGCTCTCGACTTTCTCGCCGCTGTTTTAGCGGGCCGCGTGGCGGAAAGCGTGGCGAGTGAGGCGACGCGTTTTCGCACCCGTTTTCAACAACTGACCGGGCCGCTGATGGCCAAATCTGTCGAAGATACGCTGTTTTTTCGCCAGAACATGGATCTGGCGCTCAACGAGGTGGGGGCGGAGCCCTTGCCGCGCACTTTCTCACTGGCGCGTTTCCATGCGGAGATGAAGACCCGGCTCGCGCAGCAACCGGATGCGCTCTCTGCGACCTCGACGCACGACACAAAACGCGGGGAGGATGCCAGGGCGCGGCTCTATACGCTGACGGAAGCCCCCGAATACTGGGCTGAGTGTGTGGCGCGCTGGCGACAGATGAATCAGGCGAACGTGGTGCAACTTGACGACGGCCCCGCGCCGCGCCCGGCGGTGGCGTGGATGATTTATCAGGCGCTGGCGGGCGTCTGGCCGGTTGATCTGCAAGCCGATGACGCCGCAGGTTTACAGGCACTGGAAGAGCGGTTTGCGACATTTGTTGAGAAAGCGCTACGTGAAGCGAAACAGCGTACCGACTGGATCGAGACAAACGATGCTTATGAGCAGGCGGTACTCGACTATGCACGCCACTTGTTGTCACCGGACAACCGTGCGTTTTTGCAGGACTTTGTCACCTCACTCCAGCCGTTTATTCGTGCCGGGCTGGTGAATAGTCTGACGCAAACCGTGATTAAGTTAACCGCGCCCGGTGTGCCGGATATCTACCAGGGCAGTGAAGCGCTCAATTTCAGTCTGGTGGATCCGGATAACCGGCTGATGCCGGATTACGCAGAACTGGAACAGTTGTTGATGGCCGAAGAGCAGGCCGACCCTCATTCACAGGAAAGCTGGTCGAGCGGCCAACTGAAGCAGTTTTTTATCTATCGGCTGCTGCATTTACGCCAGCAGATGCCACGGCTGTTCCGCCGTGGCGATTATCTGCCGCTCACCGTTTCAGGTGAGCAGTCCGACAATCTGATCGCGTTCGCCCGTGTTGAAAACCAGCAGGCGTTGATCGTCCTGGCGCCGCGTCTGCTTTTTGGCGCGCTGGACGGCAGCCTGGCGGGTGCCAGCATTGTGTTACCCCCACAACTGGCGAACCGGCAGTATCGGGACATTCTCAGCGGTGAAGCGATTTTTTTGACCAACAGCGTGACACTGCGATCGGTCGGCGGGTTTACGTTCGCCGTGCTGGTAAGTGCATAAAAGAAAAGAGTGCAAGTCGCACTCGTTATCTCAGGTGAGAGTTTACAGGCGATAAAGAGGAATCTATGTCTGATGGTAAACGCTTTTACATCACGGCAGGGCATGGCCAACAACTCGGTGCAAACTTCGACGGCGAGGGCGTCAATTTCGCCCTGTTTTCAGCGCATGCGCAACGTGTGGAACTCTGTTTGTATGATCCCAGCGGTAAGACTGAGATAGCCCGGCTGGATCTCCCGGAAAATACCCATGAGATCTGGCACGGCTATGTTCCTGGCTTGCAACCTGGCGCGCTTTACGGCTACCGGGTGCATGGTCCGTTCGACCCGGAAAATGGGCATCGCTTTAACCCGCACAAATTGTTGATTGACCCCTATGCCCGTGAGATTGTCGGCGACATTCAGTGGAATGCTGCACATTATGCCTACGAACTGGGGCATGAAGATAAAGACCTCACATTTGATACGCAAGACAGCGCGCCGTTTACGCCCCGCTGTCGGGTTATCGATCCCTTTGCTTTTGACTGGCAGGATCAGGCTCGACCCGCCATTGCCTGGCCGCAGACTGTGATATACGAGACCCATGTCAAAGGGTTTACACAGCTAAATCCCTTACTGCCAGCGGAGCTTCGCGGCACCTTCGAAGGTATGGGGCATCCGGCATCGGTGGATTACATCAAAAGCCTTGGCATTACCGCTGTCGAGTTGTTGCCGGTGCACTGGTTTCCGGATGATCAGCATTTACTGGACAAAGGTCTGCGCAACTTCTGGGGTTATAACACGCTCGGTTTCTTCGCCCCGGCGACGCGTTATTACGGACCGCGGGGTATTCAGGGGGTACGCGATATGGTGCGGGCATTTCATGACGCGGGTATCGAAGTGATCCTCGACGTGGTTTACAACCATACGGCAGAAGGTAATGAACTGGGGCCAACGCTCTCCTTTAAAGGCATCGACAACTTCTCCTATTACCGTACGCTGCCCGATCAACACCGTTATTACATTAATGACACCGGTACGGGTAACACGGTCAATACGTCTCACCCCAGAGTGTTGCAAATGGTCATGGATTCGCTGCGTTACTGGGCTGAATCAATGCATATCGACGGCTTTCGTTTTGATCTGGGCACGATCCTTGGGCGTGAGCCGGAAGGGTTTGACCAGCGCGGCGGCTTTTTTGATGCCATGACGCAGGATCCGCTGTTGTCGAAACTGAAGCTGATCGGTGAGCCCTGGGATATTGGTCCGGGCGGTTACCAGGTGGGGGGCTTCCCGCCGGGCTGGGCGGAGTGGAATGACAAATACCGTGACACGTTGCGGGAATACTGGAAAGGCGACAATGTATCGACGGATTTCGCCGCTCGTTTGCTGGGCTCCGGTGATTTATACGATCAGCGCGGACGTCGCCCGTGGGCGAGTGTCAACTTCATTACTGCGCATGATGGTTTTACGTTAAACGACCTGGTGTCATACAACGAAAAACATAATGAGGCCAACGGTGAGGAGAATAAGGACGGGCACAATGACAACCGTTCGTACAACTACGGTGCAGAAGGGGTAACGGAGGATGACGGCATCAATGCTGTGCGTGAGCAGCAAAAACGCAACTTCCTGGCAACGTTGTTCTTTTCCCACGGGACACCGATGCTGCTGGCCGGGGATGAGTTTGGTCGCAGCCAGCAGGGGAACAATAACGGCTACTGTCAGGATAGCGAAATTTCCTGGATCCACTGGGATGCCCAGCAAGGGAACGGCGAGCTGCTGCTGGAATTTACCCGGCAGGTGATTGCGCTGCGCGCATCGCAACCGCTACTGCGCCGTGAAAACTGGCGCGATGGTATGGTTATACAGTGGTACAACGCAGGCGGCGGTGAACAGCTTCCCGAACAGTGGGATGAAGGCTCGACGCTGGGTGTCTATATCAGCCGCCCGGACCTGCAAACGACGCCGGGTATCTGGCACGATGTGCTGATGCTCTTTAATCCCTTTGAAGGGACGGTGCCGTTTTGCATTCCACAGATCGGTGAAGGGGGCTGGGTGCTGGAGTTATCCACGGCGGATACGGAAAAACACGGGTTCGTCATCACCGGCGAGCACGATTTTGAACTGGAAGGGCGCAGCCTTGCGCTGTTCCGGCGCCCTTAATAAACGCGCGCTGGGTGGAACAAGCCTGGCGCGCTCTTCTTATCCCCGAACTAGTAACTTTCCGCGAATCAGCAAAAGAAAGGTTTTCACCATCAATAACGCGATCACCAGGTTGGCGCCGATAAACAGTGGGAACGCCATCCAGTAAAGCGCACCGCCGGGTGCGGCATGACCAATCTTAATGGCGGTGGTGGCCAGCGACGCGACGCCGAACGAGAAGCTCCAGAATGACGGGTTAAATGTCTGTGCACTGTACCAGGGAAGCAGGCGGATCATAAACAGCATTTGCAACAGGCCATAGCCGAACAACAGTTTGGCGAAGACATCCGCCTCGCCACCGTTGACGCTTAACCAGGCGCTACAGGCGACAAAGGCTGGAGCCATCTGAATACCCAGCGACGTACGGACAGCCGGGGGCATCTCATCCAGGTTGCGCATCCGGCTCAAAATAGCAGGTTCCAGGCTCAGCCAGGAAAACAACCCCGCGCCAAGAAACAGGATCCCAACATCGTTGAAGCCCAGCGCACCGCAAGCCATGGCGCTGATAAAATTATTGGCGACAGTGGGCAAATAGAGGCCCGGTGTGGTGGCTTCTTTCGGGTGTTTACCGCGCCACAACACGGCAGTTTGCCAGGCGGAGTAGGCGAGCTGCACCGTCACGGCCACGATAAAAAGCGCGAAGGCGAGGGGATAATTCCACGGAACTATGCCGATGGCCACCAGCATAGACGTTGCCGGGGCCAGGCTCACAAAGCTGCTTTTCAGTGGATGGGTTATCTCTTCCAGCAGGGTGTGACGATGGCGCACTAACCGGACAAGAAAGGCCGTCATCAGTACCGCCCAGATCACGATGGCGAGGAGGATAAGCGTGGTGGCGGGGATGATACTGACAGGCCAGATTGTGGCGGCAAAGCGCCAGGAAAAACCCAGTCCGATAATACCCAGCACGATACCGAAATAACCGGCGGGCAGATTTAGGGGTGATTTTTTCATCACCTTACTCCTGAGGAAATGGAACCTGTATTGAAACCGCAGGCATTATAAATGATATTTTGTTTGCATGTTTGCTTTATCGCCTGGGATCGTCTCCTTAGCGCGTTTTTTCATCACGGTACAGGGTGTTTTATTATTCATTTTTATAAAACACACTCAATATTCCCCTGCATTAAAATTAATAAAATAAGTAATTATAAGAACGTTGTTATTTAATTTATTAAGTTACGCTTTTCATTATTTTTATCTTCCGGGCTAGCGGTGTTACCTATTATCAATTCTCAGATGAAATATCTGATTTTGTCCGTTCGTTGGTATCAATTGTCACCCAGTTATTTATTCTTAAAACATTAGCGTGCTGTTTCAATTCAATAACAGGAGGCGTCGTGCCTGCATATGCCCGTGTCTCCCAATCAGTAACTGCTGAACATGTGTCTGATGCCGTCCGGGACATGGCATCGCCGCAGTGGCACCCGGAGGAGGATGATCTTCCTGCCACGCGCAGTGCCGGTAGCGCCTTTCGCGGAATGTTATGGCAGATGACGGCAAATATTGCCCGTAATACCTTCGATGAACTCCTCGACAGTTACGCCAGGGCCGCTGAAGCCTGGCAGGGCCTGGTACGTCTGGACACACAGAGTCTTGACTGGGAGGAACTGCTGCGCCAGGCCGCCGAGGCGATGCTGCAACATGAGACATTGCTTCCCCCCGGCATTCGTGAGCAAGTACGTGAAAGCGCCCAATTTGTGCTGCGCTTCGTCGCGTTTTATCAGGAACAGAACGACGTGGCAGACAGGGGCGAACTCGCCACGCTCATGACGCGCTATAGCGATATTTTCCCGGAGGGTGGGGTTAAGGCGGTACAGGACTTGCTGTTTATTTTGCAACATGCCCGGCGTGTTTCTCAGGGAACACTGCCACAGAGGTTGCAGTCGGTGCATGACATGCTCGGCTCCGACTTACTGCATTCATTGCCCTTTGCAGCGCAACTGCGTGTGAATATTGCGGCAATTATCACCGCATCAGGTTACTGGCAGATGGCAGAAACGCTCTGGGAAGAGACACAGCAGATCAATGCCAGCGCGGGATCCGTAACAGAAAAAATGCAGCAGGTTGCTGCGCTGTTGCTGCGTCAACAACCCTACCTCCCCGCAGAATGGCAGGAGGCAGTGGGGGTTATCAGCGCTGTGCAACGGCAGGTGGCTGCACTGCTGGCACAGCCGGAAGGCAGTGAGAGTTCTATGCTGGAACGCACGCAGCGGGTGTTGCAGTCACTGAGTTCGTTGGTGAACTCGCCAGTGGTGGCAGCATGGTTGCCGGGTCTTATCCGTGAGCACCTGGACGCGTTGCTCAACCAGGGAAGGCTGATCGTGGGGGCGTTAAACAGCCTGCTCTCTGGCGGTCATTCCTTGTCGTTCGAGGATTATCTGGCGCAGGTGCTGGCGCTGGGTGATGCCATTGCGCCGGAACTCTTAACCCCATTGCGGACACTGGCGACACAAATCCGCCACATCGTTGCGCCGTGGCAGGATGCCACATTCCCGACGTGGCCAGAACCGGCGACGCCTGCGGCCATGCTGGGGTGGTTGCAGAGTGTGTTAATGCACCCGCTGTTTCGCGAAACCGTGCTACCCAGGTTGCCGGAGGAATACCGTCAGGCACTGACCAGCGCACTGCACTTGAGTCAGCAGGCGGGTACGTTTCCGGTGCAGGGCACAACCCATGAACAATTACAGTGGCTGCTTACACAGATCCATAATCCGGATTTGCGACAACTGATGGCACAGGCCGGACTGGAAACATATCTCACCGCCCTGAGGGAGCAACTGAGTGGCGATGCGGCGTCAGAGTTGTTCAGTCTGTTTCTGCAACTAATTAACCCGAACCAGACCGTGGCCCAACGGCTGGGAAATCTTATCGCCGGTATTTTTCGCGGTAGCGTACTGACGGGGGCGGTGAGTGCGGGGTTACGCTGGATGCCCGGTGGCCAGGTGCTGGAGCCGCTGTTCCGGCTCGGTATGCACTGGTATCAGCGCACCCTTCTGGCGCCGACATGGGCCGCGACGCTCGGTAATTTTTTACGGGTTGTGCAGGAAGACCTCTCCGGCAATGTGCTGGTGATGGACCTGGTGGCCCGTCTGACCGGCGTCATGCCGCCGTCGGCGGCGGAGGCCATGCGCACACTGCAGACCATTCACGCGTTCCAGCTACAACGCGATCTCACCACGCCGGATGATACGCTGCGCTGGGTACTGGCTGGTGCGGTGCACTATCCCGAACTGAAACCCTGGTACCAGAACTACCTTAACCTGATGCTTGCCTGGTCGGTGAAAAAGATCCTCGAAAGCAGAGATGTGCGCACGCAACAACAAGAGGTGGCACATCTGCAGGCGCGGTTATCGGAGCCGGAATGGCAGCTCTGGCCTGGCGTGGCGCAGCTTTCCGCTTTGCTGCCGTTACTGCCACTGCTGCCGGCGATCCGCGAAGAGCTGGGTGAACGGACCCTGCCCACGGGGAATTCGTGGCTGGAATGGAGCGCCGCGGTTGCCGATATCCTTGCTGCCAGCGAGCACCCGGCGCTGCAGCAGGTACGCCGGCAACTGGAGCAGAACATTGAGGCATGGATAAGCGATACCCTGCTGCAGGGAATGACCGGCGACGCCAGGAGAAGGCTGCTCACCTCACGGCGGCTGCCGGAGCGCTGGAGCATGGCGGGTATCTCGTCTGAAGGCATGCGGGAAGAGGGGGATATCTGGCTCAGCGGCGGCGAGATGTTCATTCGCGAGCAGGGACGCATGTATCGCGTGGAGCCGGATGCAGAACACGGCGTGCTGCGACTGATAAAACCCGGAGAGACACACGCCAGTGGGGCATCGCCGCGCGTGCTGCGTGAAGACGGACGCTGGCGGCTTGACCTCCGTCCAGCCGCTGGTCTGCCAGGCGGCAGCCCGGTAGCCGGTATGGACATTAGCGGAGGTATTATTCGCCTGGGCCAGGATGACATGGACTGGCTGGCTTCAGAAGAGACACAGCGGGTGGCAAAAGTCGCGACAGGCGTGGGACTGGGGATCTGGTGGCTGGGCACATTGTATGCGTTCTGGCGCAGCTACCATCAGCCGGCACCAGCCTCTTACCGCGCAGCGCCACAGGAAGCTGCGCCAGCGCAACCTCCGTCGCATGAGGCCGCCGCACGTCTGCTGAACCCGCCGGTAACAGAGACCGTGGTGGAGATGGGCGAGCCCCAAAACACCGATACAACGCCGGGCCGCTGGCAGCGTGCTGCCGCGCTGGGCAGGCGCTATCGCGTACCGCTGGGTATGACCGCGCTGGGGGCCATCTCCAGTGCGGCGTATTTACAGTGGCTGTTGCGAAACCCGGAGCAGGACGTTCTGAGCGAAGAGGATTTGACAGCGTTGCAGGCCGTGCTGGCGCAGAGGGATTACCAGATAGTCATTGACCTTCCGCAGCCGGAAAGACATGACCGGGTCCGCCGGGCCGTGGGGCGAAGACTGTTGGCGGAAGAGAGTACGACACCCGCGCCGGAAGCGGAGGAAAAAATATGGCCGCCGTTACCACGTAGCACACGTGTTGATGCTGCGCTGGAAAAGGCCGTGCGTGAGGCATTTCCGCCAGCGGGTAAGTCCGACGGTACTGTCGCTGATTACAAAATGGATCTTCTGGACGAAACAATCTATACCCTGCGTGGACTGGACTTCCTGTTCGTTGCTGACAGCTACCGCTATATTGATATCTATTCGAATACTCCGGCGGGTATCACCGCGCGGGTTTATGCCAAACCGTCATTACTTGATACAGATAATGTTTCGCTGCCAGTTATTTATAAACATGACACCCATAAATGGTTTCTTGATTCCTCTCAGGAGGAATCACCGCAAGAGGGAGTAACAACGTTACCGCCTAAAGTGAAGAACAAAGCAGGACTAACGACAGCCTCTTCATCACTGATTCAGCTTGCCGGAAGTTGGGGCACGGGTAACACTTTTCAGTATATTGAAATGGCGACGGGTCAGGAGGGAGCAATTTATCAGGATGATAAATTTTATATCTGTCTGCAGGGGAAATACTGGCCGTTTATCTTTGTCAGCGACAGCGTAGGGGTGATTATCACAGGTGCGAAATGCGTTTATGTCCTGCGCAAAGAAAATACATGGGATACGGCAACCACGATCAGGCCGATGGTTATGCCCGGCGTGTCTGTTGTCTCGCGGGATATTGATGAGAGGATTGAAAAAGAGTTTGACCCACGTAATGCCATGCAACCCTCATCGGGCGATTTTAAGACCCAGAAAGAACGGGGAATTTACGAGTCGGCATCCGGTGAAACGTTTATTTACGCGGCCACTAATTTCTGGCCAGTTACACTCACCAAAACAACCGCTTCGTCTACGGTATATGACAACGCAACGATTTATGAAAAACGTAATGATAGTACGGCAAAAACCGTCAATATCTTTAAAGACCGTCAGAGCCAACAGTGGGGAGATAAGGATCAAACGCCGTCCACCGGAACCAGAAAAAGGCCTAAAAATACCACCGCGTCGGCGTGGTTAACAGAAGAGGCCAGGCTCTGGGATTATGATACCCGCACGGCGGGTTTTCCGGCCTCTTTGGAGGGCGATGGGGGTATTTACCGTCAGCCTAATGGCGATCTCTATATTTTTCTGAATAAAGCCTGGTGGCCGTTTGTTTTCCTTGGCGGCAATGTGGGTGTTATTTCTGTTAAGAAAAAAGACGAAACGGTTAATGTGATTGTTCATAATTACAAAGGCATGTGGGAATACGCCGGGGAAACTGCAGTGGAAGCACCACAGGTTATTAGTGATGCGATTAGCAGTTTATTGATTAATACTGATCTTGCCAGAGAAATACGTCATGCTCTGTTTCATGCCTTATCAGGGCATGATTATGTTAGCTGGAATACACTTTTGCAATTACTGTTACAGATTATTGACCAGGAGTTCTATCGTCTTTATACAGAACCAGATAATGAAAAACTGCGTAAGCTTTTAATATTGAAAAATAAACTGGTACGCAGGCAACAACAAATGCATTATACAGAACAGTTGCTTCCTGCTGCGAAAAAAAATGAATGGAATGAGCCGTTACTGAATACCTACTATCATGCTTTCTCGACCGGACTTGTCGATACGACAGAAATCTATGCTGCCTGGCATTCTCGCCTGGTCGTACAGGATATTAAAAAAAAGAAAAAATTGTTGGAGAGCTATAATGTTGATCTTAAGATTGCAGAGGTAAGCAGAAAAATAGCCGAAGCGGATAATCGAAGACAGATTCATATGCGCAACATTAAGGAACAGTTTAATGCACCGGACGGTAATAAGGAAATCACTCGCGCCAAGGAAGAACAAGAAAAAATAAAAATATTAGAATCTGAAAAAAAACAACTCCAGAAAATTGCTGATAACATCCGGGAGAAAACCACTCAATATGATAAGCAGATACAATTGCATAGTGAAAAATATTCGGGTTATGATCAGGGTGTTATCCTGGCAAAAAATACACTCGGTACCAATCTGAGACACTCCACAGATCAAAACAGCACGTCGCTGGCTACAGAAGAAGCAATTATTACGCTTGCCCTCCAGGAAGTCAAAATGTTGGTAAAAGAGAGAGAAGCATACAGCGAGAAAGAACTTCATGAGTTGAAAACGATACGGATTGCCAGAGATTTAGTGATCAGAATGTCAGAACAACAAAGCATTTTCAATTCCCTGGTGAATCGCTTAACTGCCATTGGTATTGAAAAACATTCTCTGGCAAATGATTATACAGATATCGTTTGGGTCAATGAGCAAGCAGAAAAAATAAATAAAAATAACTTTCAGTTTAATGAAAATACAGAGGACTCCTTTTTTCTTGCGCCAATTCTTTATTGGCTTTTAAAAAATAACAAAAAAATCAGTAATCTACAAGGTCAGGATATTACCCAAATAGTCGATGATTACTATACTGATGTTTATCATCTTAATCCTTTAACCGAGATTACTAAAATACCGGAAGGTTATACTTCACTTTCAGGTGTACTCAGTAGTGAGTATTTTGAAAATCAATCAGATTATAATGAACAATTCAGGGTTTATAAAGAAAAATACAGCACTTACGATGCCAGTGAGCTGGCTAAAACTCTTTTGTTATTTTCTGGGGTATCGTTAGCCGATCTCCTCAAAAAAACCAAAAAAAGATTACGTTTTGAAGTGAAGGTTACCGATACAGATGCTAACCGCATGCCCGGTGAAATGCTTTTTATCCAATTGCATGACAATCGCTGGATCTTCTTTTCGCTATTTCCAGGTGCCATGTTTAGCCGGGTTTTTAGCGCTAATCAGATGAATGCTAATGTTTTTTTGAATGAAATAACAAAAATAAACCCTGACGCAAAATTTAGCTTTGATGAATATCTTGAGCTGTACTCTAATACTTTTCTTAAACAACATGGCGGAATGGGAATAGGTCTTTTCAGAGAGCGCTGGGAGATCATTAAGAAAAATTTGATAAAAGCGTTTCTGTACAATTCTGATAACGGCATAGAGTATCCTTCACCGTTTTCAGAAAATAGTGACTATGGCATTATTTATCATCGAAATATTAATGCCACACAGCCTGGTAATAATGTCATTTCTTTGCTAAATACCAGTATTCGTGCGGTGCTGAATAATTCTGCTGAGGTTAAAAGAAGAGAGCTATATACACCATCCATATTGCAAAAAATCGCTTTTGTTATGATTCCTTTTTATCGTGAGATTTACCACTACGCGACAAATGAAGAATACGAAGTTGATATGGAATCCGTACTGCTTGATACCATCGGTGTAGTATTTATTGCCGTCAGTGCAGGTGTACAGATAGCATCTGTCATTAGCCGGATGAAAGGGATTTCCACTTTTTTGCAGCAGGGATTAAAAAACGGTCTTGCTGGTAAATCACTGCAACTGTATGTCCTTAAGGAAATGGTGAAGGACGCTGCATTTAGTGCCTTAAAAATAACAAAAATTAGCATGATGGCATTGATTGATATGATTGATCCATTAGCAATTAAAGAGATCACCCGCTTCACCATCCATCGTATCAGTAAAACAAAAAATCTTCGTGTCCTGGTGCCCGAGGACGTTCCGATTGCCCAGACTCGTGGGATTAATAAAAAATACGCACGCACGGATGTGGATATATGGAAAATGTATAAAAGTAAAGTGAAAGATGCTGAGGTTTATGTTCCTTCCACTATCAATAATCAGAATAAAGAATATTACATTAGTGTAGACGACAACACCTACCAGATACGCTGGGATGATGCATCCTATACATGGCGCACAGTCGACCCGAAAAATCCGGGGCGTTTCGCCTACGGTGAACCTATTGTTTTTGAAAATGGAAAATGGAAAATAAACATTGCGTACGGAGGCTTGCGTGGTGGAGGAAAACGAGCATCAAGCCGTGATGACGTGGTGATGGGAATCCAACAGATGCGCGAAGATTTAAAAAAAGAAAAGGTTCTGGAAAATTTGAATGGTGGGAATGAATTTGATGCACAAGAATATCTGACAAAAATGAGAGAGGTTGGTGAAATATCACAGTCGATCAATTACCCAAAAGAGAAATGTGAATATGTCTCTTCTTATGTCGCCGCTTATCTTGCCAGGAATGGTTTTGAAGAAATTCGTTACCGTGCCATGGCATTTTTCATTCATGGAACCGATAGAAAACCGGTAAATCATTACGTTATTGTTGCGCGTAGAGGTGAAAAGGGCGGTGACTATGTTTTCGACATTACTGCCGCTCAATTTGGTGGCATATATGCTGAATTAAATGGACCGATCATTTTACCAGAAGCATTATGGGCGCAAAAATATGCCAATCTCACCAGTCGGAGTTTGATTAAATACGGCGACTACCCGACCCGTGCGGCGGCAACTACCGATTTCGGGCCGTTCAGCAAGTATTTTTTCTATGGCCCGAATTCGCTTATTCCGAATGCCAAAGTACTGTTGCGGCCGAGCTGGTATTACCCTGCTACCCAGGTTGCCGACACAGTCGCGGGTACACAAAAAAAAATGCCGGTGATAGGGCTCGGTTTTTCCAATCCGGTACGAGAAGCCGCGAGGCGCAGCAGGCTGACAGACGTTGTCTCTGATGTTAGTTGGGACTATGCCGTTGATTTACTGGAAAATGCAGAACTTCTTAGTCGTGGGCCCGGGGATGCTTTACGTAAAGGGCTGAAACAGGCGACAGGTGAACCGGAGTTTGTGAATGTGAAATCACTGTTTGCGCGTACGCAGACTGTTGACAGTATGGAAAGCCTGTTGCGGGTGCGGCAGGGTGATGTGCTGCTCTTTACGGCGACCGATCCTGCTTTATCGGCTATGGAGGCCAGGCCAGTCCATATAATGGTCAGTCTGGGTAATGGCCGGTTTGCCGGGGTGAAGAATAATGTGCTTGATCCTGCGTTAGGAGAGGGTAAGCAGATCATCACCGCCGAACAGTTGGGTGAATTTACTGGGACCACCTTTCGACGCCGGGGCGGTGACACTCGTGATATACACCTTATTGCGGCGGAACCGAAAGAGATTATCAGAGAAGAAAGCCTAACGCTGAAAACGCTGGCAGAGCAGGCAACAGAGACGGTTGCTGATGCCCAGGCGGTGCTCACCAAATCTACTGACCTTTTACGACAGTCAGGTGAACTGGCACCAGAGCAGGCGCTGGCGTTGCAAGCCATATTAACGCCTCTGTTTAAGTCCGGGACTCAGCAGGCGGGTACTGAGATCAACCGTTCGGTAAAACAATTTTTCGTTACGCCTCAAAAGGTGCCCAACAGTACGGCACTGGGGGCCCTGCCAAAAGGTAAGCTGGTGATATTCGGTGATTCTGGCGCTGACTCTTTCTCCGCACATCACCTGATGTACAGCCTGGGAGAGGGGGAGTTCATGATGGTGAATCCCGCCCGTTTGGATCCGCGGCTGACCAGTAACAATGCGGTGGTGAAAGCGAGTCAGTTTCCGGAAGAGCTTTTCAGCAAATATGGCGTGCAGGCGGGCGACATCTCATTAACTAACCTGCGCCTGACATCATTGCTGGGGCGGGATGCCCGCTTCTTTGCTGACGGTCCGATATTAACGGTGAGGCTTCATGGCGCAGCGTCTAACGTTAACTATATGGATGCGTACGAACTGTCGGAGGTGATCAAAGGATTGGCGCTGCGGGAAACCCCGCCGCTGAATCTGGGCAGCATACGAGAAATTAAGCTGGAATCCTGCTATGGCGCATTTGGTCTTGTCCCCACAGGCAAAGCACTGGCCTATTTGTTGGATAAAAAAGTGGTGGCATATCCGCTTCGTTTCAGTGCCAGAATACACAATAACCCGTCTGTTTTTAACCGCTTCAGAACATATGTTCCTGCCGATTTATCCCCTGCGGAACGGACCAAAATCATCAACCAGAGCAGTCGCAACCATGATTTCTGGAATCGATTATTGGGGCTGTACAAAAGTGTGAAAACGACGAGAACCCGGCGCGAAGCCGATCTGTTTACGGATCTGATTAACAACGTCGCGGATTTCGTTAATGGCGTTTTTGATGAGCGGGTATTTCTGGATGAATATCCTGAGTATCAGAGCGGACTCTATGTCACCCTGGAACAGTTCAGAGCGTTATGTAGTGATGAGATCAACAGTGCGGAAGCGTTTGCCGAACGCTGCATGGATATCCTCACCCTGAGCGCTTTTTCCGCAGACCTGTTGGATAAATATTTGGGAGGGACGGGAAGCGTTTCATGAATGTTTTTTATTTTTTTCGGCAATATTTTCGTGGCTCATTCGTCTACTTCATCACAAGTCATTTTTCGCTACTGTTATGAGGTAAACACACAATGAGAGAGTTTGGTATGCATGGGCATCATTGCGGTCGCCGGTTTGGCGGTCACCGATTTGCGAAACCACTGGTGATTGGCGTCGTGTTGCTGGTCGTTCTCGGCCTGGTGGTGATGTCGCTCTGGAATGCCGTTCTTCCGGCGATTGTCGGCGTGAAAACGATAGGCTTCTGGCAGGCGCTCGGGTTACTGGTGCTGTGCCGCATTCTGTTTGGTGGTCTGGGTTTCCGTCCGGGAATGTTTGGCCGGCACCGTCGCATGCATGAACGCTGGATGCAAATGACGCCGGAACAACGTGAAGAATTTATTCGTGCCCGTCATGAAGGATTTGGCCGTCATGGTCATCGTGGTCATTGTGGCTGGCGCGGGCGTGAAGAGGAGGCTGAAAAAAACCAAACCGCCAATCCCAACACGCCGGATGCTGAGTGAACCTGATGAAAAGCGGCATAGCGAGGGAGTCGTTGCTGATGTCGGCGCTCAGTGCCTGCCGTGCGCGGCTGAGCGCGTTCATCCGCGGACGGACCTCCGGGCGTGATGATGCTGAAGATATTTTGCAGGAAATTACCCTGCAATTAATCAACGTTGAACAGCCGGTGGAGAACGTTGCCGCCTGGCTGTTCCGTGCAGCGCGCAACGAGATGACCGATCGCGCGCGGAAAAAACGTGAGCTTCCGTTATCCGGTTTTTTGAGTGACGACGAGGAGAACGATTTTCCGGAAGATGAAATTGCGGAAACCCTGTTTGGCGTGGCGCAAACGCCGGAAGAGGAGTACCTCAAAACCGTGTTATGGGCAGAGTTGAACACAGCGTTGGGAGAGTTAACACCGGAACAGCGGGATGTCTTTGAACAAACGGAATTGCAGGGCTACAGCTATAAAGCGCTGGCAGAAGAGACCGGTGTTAGCGTCCAGACACTGTTATCCCGCAAACATAAAGCCGTGCTCTATTTGCGAACACGGCTACGTAATCTCTATGATGAACTAATGGAAAGCTAATCTAATTAACACCTTAACCCCCCCAGCGGCTTTTGATGTAATTGACGGCTTGCTGGGTTTGCGGCTGATTAAGAAAATCTTCCCGGAACAGGATCGTGCCGTTAATTTGCGGCACGGTTTCGTTCAAATCGAGCTGTTTTTTCAGCTCCGGCACGCCACCTTGTACCGTCCAGTCAGGCTCTTTTGCCGATGGTTCGCCGACTTTATACAGCGCCACGCCGATATAAAGACGCGTGTTGGTCGGTTTCACCACCTCTGCCCACCATTTTGCCAGCACGTCATAACGGGCGGCATCACGCGAGAAAGGCCAGTACAACTGTGGAGCAATATAATCCAGCAGGCCCAGTTGCACCCAGCGGCGCGTATCGGCAAACGATTCGTCGTACGCGGCGGCGCCTCGTGTATCTGAACCGGCCGGGTCGAACGAGCGGTTGCGCCATACGCCAGCAGGACTCACACCAAATTCGACATTGGGGTTTAGTTGTTTGATGGTGCGCGAAACCTGCTCAATTAACTGCTGCGTATTGTTCCGTCGCCAGTCCGCTTTTGAGGCAAATCCCTGACCATATTTCCTGAAGGTGTCATTGTCATTCAGGGGAGATCCCGGGGTTTCTGTATAGAAATAGTCATCGAACTGCACACCGTCTACCGGATAATGCGACACCACTTCGGCCACGATACTGGTGATCCAATCTCGCGCCTCCGGTATGCCAGGATCGAGTACTAAGCGATCGCCCGCCGTGCGGATCCAGTCACGGTGCAAAACAAAAACGCTGGCGGGGTGCAGCGGCAATGTGCGGTTGAGTTCGGCGATGGTGCTTGGTTTGGTGTTCACCGACACACGATAAGGGTTAAACCACGCATGCACTTTCATGCCGCGTTTGTGGGCTTCGTCCAGCATGAATTGCAGTGGATCGTAACCGGGGTCTGCGCCAATACTGCCGGTCAGCATATCTGACCAGGGCAAGATTTTTGAGGGCCACAAGGCAGTACCATCCGGTTTGACCTGGAAGAACACCGTGTTGATGCCAAGCGCTTTCAGTTTGTCCAGCTTCTGTCGCAGGGCGTCCTGCTGCTGGCGGATGCGCACGGAAGCGCTGCTGCCATTAACCGAGGTTAATGGTGGCCAGTCGAGACGCGACACGGTCGTCAACCAGACGCCGCGTACCGTTTCGTGGCTTTTTTTCGTTTGGGTCGGTAGCGGTTGTTTTGCCACCGGAGGAAGCGGGGTAATGAGCGACTTGGGAGGACGGGAAGCGCAACTGGCCAGTAACAGCGCGGTGGCAATCAGTACGCCTGATTTTTGTAGCAACATCTGAGTATTAACTCTTCTTTATGCGACTGTTGGCCCACGGGTTAAAGGTGGGCTCATCCGCTTTTTCAGGGACGATATCTTCCAGGGATTCAAGATACAGCGCTTCAACTTCGGCGCGTGCCCAGGGAGTCCGACGCAAAAACTTCAAACTGGATTTAACGCTGGGTTCGTTCTTAAAGCAATTGATATTGATCCGTTTACTCAAGGCGAGCCAGCCGAAACGGGCCACCAGCGCATTGACTTGCATTTCAAGCGTAATGCCATGCAAAGGATCTTTTGAAGCGTGAGCTGCCATGTGGAGTCCGGTCATGTCAGATTGTGATAACAGGCTTATCGCCGGAAGGTTACAAGAAAGCAGAAGGCCCGGCAACGGGCGGTTAATCAACCCGCCCGTTGCCGTGGGGTGTTATTCAAACAGACTGCGGTGCAGCGTCTTTATCGCACTGTCTGCGGAGTCTGCCGGAAGCAGGAAACAGAGATTGTGGCTGGACGCGCCATGACAAATCATCCGCACCGGGTGGTTTTCCATGCCGGCGAAGACCTGCTGACAGATCCCTGCGGCGCGCGAGAGCGCGTTGCCAATCAGGGTGACTAATGCCAGGTCGGCTTCCACTTCGACGCGGCAATGGGATGACAGTTCAGTCAGCAACGAGGTGGTTAGCGTGTCTGCTTCGCCGGATGTGGCGCCGGTTGCGTTCAGGATCAGTGCGATACTCGTCTCGGAGGTGGTCACTAAATCCATCGCCACATGATGGCGCGATAAAATCGCAAACATGTCGGCCAAAAAAGCGTGGGCAGGTTGTGCATTTACGCTGTGTAATTTCAACAGTGTCTGCTTGCGGCGAACGGCAAGGGCACGATAATGCGGCGGATTCTCAGCATTGCAGCAGACGCGGGTTCCTCCTGCGGATGGGTCTTTGCTGGAACCGACAAACACCGGGATGTTCTTACGCATTGCCGGCAGTAAGGTTGCCGGGTGCAGAACTTTGGCGCCAAATGTCGCCATTTCGCTGGCTTCGGAAAATGAAATTTCATCGATACGCTGCGCCTGAGGAACAATTCTCGGGTCAGTGGTATAGATCCCTGCAACGTCGGTCCAGATATCCACACGGTTCGCCTGCAAGGCTTCACCAAGTAACGATGCGGTGTAATCGCTGCCGCCACGGCCCAGTGTCGTCGTGTGTCCTGCCGCATCACTGCCAATAAACCCTTGAGTGATGATTAATGCCTGTTCAAGGCGCGGGCGCAACTGCTTCTCTGCCAGTTCCGCAATAGCACTAATCACCGGTTCGGCGCAGCCGAAATGATCATTGGTGCGGATGACTTTGCGTGCGTCGAACCACTCTGTTTCAACACCGCGTTCACGCAGGACCTCAACAAACAGCAGAGAAGACATCAGCTCCCCATGGCTCACCAGCGCATCACTGAGTGCAGCGGACGGCGCGCTCGCGGCCGTTTCCGCAAGGCGGCTAATGTTCTCAAGGAGGTGATCGATTTCCTGGCCGATAGCCTCAGGCTGTTTCAGGCGAGAAATAATGTTGTGCTGGATAGCGCGCAGGGTGTCAATTTTATCCTGGCGGTCGCGGCTTTCGAGGCCTGCGGCAAGCTCGACTAACAGGTTGGTCACACCTGCAGAAGCAGATAACACAACCAGACGGACATGGTGATCGGCAAGAATAATGGCGGCACTGCGGTTCATCGCGTCAAAGTCGGCTACGCTGGTGCCGCCAAATTTGGCAACGACGATGTGTGGATAAATGCGTGTCATAACAATCTCATATCAGGGCGCCATCAATTAATGGCATGAAAATTTTCATTTCGGCATAAGGGTAGTTGACTGTTTGGATGGGAAACCCCATTGATACAGCAACTTACGCCTTATGAAATGTCCGCCCGCGAACATTTCTGATTACAACCCAGGAGCCTGGCTCCTGTTGTCAATAACCTGTCTGGCCTGTGACAAGTTACCGGGATGATGCGTATGAGTGGCTTAACTTAAATTGTTTGTTTCCTTTTGTTTCACCGTGCGGAGAATTTACCGCGGGGCATAGTAAGTGATTTAACCCGCTGAATCGATATTTTCCTTACGATTTGCCTGTAACCAATGAAAAAAAATATTTCAGGTGATCGTTATTGTTGTTATTTGTTGATTTTAAACGCAAATTTTGTGAAGGATTTTATAAAAATAAAATATTGAGTCCGCTGCTAAAACAACATATATTAGCCGCGTTTTTTGTAGGCCCCCCTTAAACCTTTTATTCAACCCGGTGTTAAACATACTCCCGGTTGTAGGAGTGATATGATGACGGATAAAGTCCGTATTGATACTTTGAGTGCTAATTCATTACCGCAGAGCAATGAAACCTTTTTAGCAAGACAAGCTGAGTTTGAATCTAACGTCAGGAGCTATCCACGCAAGCTGCCGCTGGCTATAGCCAAAGCGCAGGGCGTCTGGATCACCGATGTTGAGAATAAGCAGTATCTTGACTGCCTGGCGGGCGCAGGGACTCTGGCGCTTGGTCATAATCATCCTGAGGTGCTTCAAAGCATTCAAAGTGTCATTACCAGTGGCTTACCGTTACATACGCTCGATCTGACTACCCCACTGAAAGATGAGTTCTCCTCTTATCTGCTGTCCTTGTTGCCGGGTCAGGGCAAAGAGTACTGCCTGCAGTTTACCGGTCCGTCCGGTGCGGACGCTGTTGAAGCAGCGCTGAAGCTGGCGAAGAAAGTGACAGGCCGTTCTGGCGTGATCAGCTTCTCTGGTGGCTATCACGGGATGACGCACGGCGCGCTTTCCGTTACCGGCAACCTGTCGCCGAAAGAAGCAGTAAACGGCATGATGCCGGAAGTGCAGTTTATGCCTTATCCGCATCAGTACCGTTGCCCGCTGGGCATTGGCGGCGAAGCTGGCGTTAAAGCATTAACTTACTACTTCGAAAACCTGATCAACGACGTTGAAAGCGGTGTACGTAAACCGGCGGCAGTGATCCTTGAAGCAGTGCAGGGCGAAGGCGGTGTGAACCCGGCACCGGCTGAGTGGCTGCAGCGTATCCGTAAGGTGACGCAAGAGCACGGCATTATGCTGATCCTCGACGAAGTGCAGGCTGGTTTCGCGCGTACTGGTAAACTGTTTGCCTTTGAGCACGCAGGCATTGAGCCGGACATCATCGTGATGTCCAAAGCCGTTGGTGGTGGTTTACCGCTGGCTGTCCTCGGTATCAAAAAACAGTTCGATGCCTGGGCCCCGGGTCACCACACCGGTACGTTCCGTGGCAACCAGCTGGCGATGGCTACCGGTCTGACCACGCTGAAAATCCTGAAAGAAGAGTGCATTGCCGATAAAGTCGCCATTCAGGGCGAGTGGCTGAAAGGCAAACTGGCGGAACTGCAAAAACGTTTCCCGGTGATTGGTCACGTGCGCGGTCTGGGTTTAATGATTGGTATTGAGATCGTTAAACCGAACGAAGCGAAGGATCACTTGGGTTGCTACCCGGCTGATGGCGAACTTTCTGCACTGTTGCAGAAAAAATGCTTCGAAGCGGGCCTGATTCTGGAACGCGGTGGCCGTAACGGTTGCGTACTGCGTCTGCTGCCATCCCTGCTGATCACCAATGCAGAGCTGGAAGTGTTCCTCGATAAATTTGAAAGCGCACTGCTGGGCGCTGGCGTTAAGCCTGTTTAATCGGAGAGTGCATGTCTGATTTAAATCCGATTCTGTCCGGTTCTGCGCAGAGTATTGCCGCCTATCAGGACGCCATTGAGCAAAGCACCAAAGCGGTGGTTCAGTGGTTGCAACAACCTGAGATGTATCAGGGCAAGAGCGTTGAGCAACTGCGTGAGCGTATCAATTTAGCGTTTACCTCTGAGGGCCTGGGTAACCAGGCCGCCATTGAGCGCGCCGTTGAGTATTTCCTCAAAGACAGCCTGTCTGTTCACCATCCGCAATGCGTGGCGCACCTGCACTGTCCGAGCCTGGTGATCAGCCAGGCGGCGGAAGTGTTGATCAACGCCACCAACCAGAGCATGGATTCATGGGATCAAAGTCCTTCAGCTACGATCATTGAGATCAAACTGATTGAATGGCTGCGTGAGCAGGTCGGATATCAGGCGGGCGATGCCGGGGTCTTCACCAGCGGTGGTACGCAGAGCAACCTGATGGGGCTGATGCTGGCGCGCGATGCGTTTTTTGCGCGCCAGGGGCACTCGGTTCAGCAGAACGGTCTGACCGGTAATCTCAGCAAAATCAAAGTACTCTGTTCTGAACATGCGCACTTCTCGGTGCAGAAGAACATGGCGCTGATGGGGCTGGGTTATCAGTCCGTTACGCTGGTGAAAACCGATGCATTCTCGCGCATGGATGTTAACGATCTGGCGGCGAAGCTGGCGGAGGCGAAAGCCAACGGTGAGCAGGTGATGGCAATTGTTGCTACCGCCGGGACCACAGACGCAGGTGCGATTGACCCATTAGCGCAGATCGCTGCACTGGCGGCCGAACACCAGATCTGGTTGCATGTTGATGCAGCATGGGGTGGGGCGTTACTGCTCTCTGAGAAGTATCGTCACTTCCTGAATGGTCTTGAGTTAGCGGATTCCGTCACCCTGGACTTCCACAAACAGTTCTTCCAGACCATCAGCTGTGGCGCTTTCTTGCTGAAAGATGCCCGTCATTACCAACTGATGCGCTACCAGGCCGCGTACCTGAACTCTGACTTTGACGAAGAGCACGGCGTACCGAACCTGGTGTCTAAGTCACTGCAAACAACGCGTCGTTTTGATGCCCTGAAATTGTGGATGGGTCTCGAAGCACTGGGTAAAAAGCAGTATGCCGAAATCATTGATAACGGTGTGACGCTGGCGCAGCAGGTTGCGCAGTTCGTGGCTGAACAGCCGCTGCTGGAACTGGTTATGCAGCCGCAACTGGCCAGTGTTCTGTTCCGTTTCCGCCCGGAAAACCTCGATATTTCTGCTGTTGCGTTACTGAATCAACGTATCGGTGATGCGCTGCTGGCGTCAGGCAGTGCAAACGTGGGTGTCACGGAAGCGGATGGCGTCACTTGCCTGAAACTGACCTTGCTGAACCCGACGGTTTGCCTGGAAGACGTAAAAGTTCTGCTGGCAAGTGTGACCGCGTGCGGGATGCAATTGCACGCCTGATCGCTCCAGTAAATGATCAAAGCCGACAATAGCGATGTTGTCGGCTTTTTTTATGCCGTTTATTCCTGATATATTCTGTAGCAAGAATAATAATTCCATTATTTCCTATGCCCGTGGATTAATTGATCTTTACAAAAAAGATCAGCAATGAAATTGAGATTTTTAAGTTGGCAGTCTAATTTTTATCATGAGTGTTATACCCGACCTGCCAAAAGTCTTTATCCGTATCCTGTGTGTTAATTCAGGAGAATATTATTTTTCTGCAATTTTCCCAGGTCGTGACAGCAATTTTTACTTGAGAATTTCAGAAAGCAATCTGAAATAAATGACCTTTATTGAGAAATTAAAGGTCTCGTCGGTAATAGGTAAATAAGGAAAAGATAATGGGAAAGACAATATTTTTTATAGGCGATGATCATGATACCGATGGATGGATAACCACCGGCTGGGAATCGGTTTCGAAAAGCATAGGTAAAGCGCCATTTGTCCTGCTGCTGGAGGTGCCATTTGACGCTAAAAATGGGATAACTGCGGAGGATTTGGATACTATCCTCGAAGATAAACCCGACGGTAAAGATGCAACAACGCTCAATGCCGTATGGCATGACAGTTACAAGGCATACGGTTTTGATGCTGCGGGCGGGCCAACCTCGAAGAAAAGACAGGACGGGCAAGCAGAGAATATTAACTTCTTTGTGAATAGTTTTTCGGAGACGAAATCTCAAACATATTTCGTGGTCATCGTAGGAGACTATCATCTTCAGCCTGATGGTTGGACGCCACTTCAGCAGTATGATTATGGTCATGACGTGAAAACAGTATATGCACCAACACCATAGCCATTCTGGGGTTAAATAAATAAGCTCATGCACGATAAGTCATATTTTTAACCTCACCTTTCTGCGTTATTACTGCAGGTAAGGTGAGGTATTTGGTTAATTTGTATTGAATTAAATCCTTATTTGTCGCACGATAATTGATGACATTGATTATCCCTACATTTAAGGAGAATCTTTACCCGATGGCTATTACTATTTTAATACCCGATGACTATCAATTTGCAACCGCGCATCTCGATTTTTTACACCAGAATGCGCGGTTTCACTGCGTTGCGTTGGGTGACATGAGTAAAGATCCGCAAACGGAGAAGCAATTAGCGGATGCCGAAGCATTAATCCTGATCCGTGAAAGAACCGTGGTTGATGCGGCATTTCTGCGTCGTGCACCTAACCTCAAAGTGATCAGCCAGACTGGTAAGCTGGCGCGGAATGTTGATATTACCGCCTGCACACAAGCGGGGGTTGCGATTGTTGAGGGCTCGGGGTCACCGATTGCACCGGCAGAATTGACCTGGTTGTTGATCATGGCATCGCGAAGAAAATTAATCCCATCCGTAAACGCCATGGCAGCCGGTCGCTGGCAAACAGATATTGGCAGTGCGGTGAATAACCAGACGCTGGGTATTCTGGGCTACGGAAAAATTGGCAAACGTGTTGCTACCTATGCAACGGCATTTGGTATGAACGTCCAGGTGTGGGGGAGCAAACGCGCGCAGGAAGAGGCCCGATCTGCCGGATTACACGTACCCGTTAGCCGGGAGCAATTTTTTGCTTCCTGCGATGTGCTAACTGTTCATCAGCGGTTGGTGGCGGAGACCGAGGGCAACATTACCCCGGCGGATTTGTCATTGATGAAAACTGATGCCTTATTTGTGAATACCAGCCGTGCTGAACTTGTCCGCGAAGGTGCGCTTTATGATGCGTTGATTCAAGGGCGACCCGGCTTCGCGGCCCTCGATGTCTATGAGCATGAACCCATTTACGATCCCAATAACCCTTTTTTAAAGCTGCCCAACGTGTTGTGCACACCGCATTTAGGCTATGTGGAAAAGGAGAGTTACGCACTCTATTTCAGGGCTGCGTTCGATAACGTAGTGCGCTTTTTTGACGGTGACACTACGCATGTCATAAATATTTAATGGATCCTTGGGATCCATAACAAGTGGTAGCCTCCACATCGGTTCTGGATTTTATTCTGCCAGAGCAAAATCTCTTATCTTCATAAAATCTGTGAAGTTCCGGTCTTACATGCGGGGCAGGGGAGGCCTGTCTCGGTGTGGGTATACATTACCCATTAGCACAATTGATCGTAACGATCTGGAAATTAGTTTGTGTTGTATTCTAATGTGACTATTAATTTAAATTGACTGCAAAATAGCCGCTCGTATTTTATTTTTAACTTAGCAAAGATATATCCTTTTCATAATAAGGGGGTAAGCCTATGGAATAAAAAAAATAAAATATATTTTATATATAATATTCAAGATATTTGTAAATTACACTACCTAAGCAATAAGGAATTACATCATGAGTACTTTAATTAGATTTAATCTGACAAATCAGAGTAACACCCTGCTGGATTTTTTCTTTTTCCAGGAGCCCGCTGTATATATCGGCGGAAGTCATGTGTATTCAAATAGTATCCAGAATATTTCTCTGGCACCTTATTCTTCCAGCAGTAGTACTTATACTTTTCTGATTAATATGCAGTTTTATGCTGGCGCTCAGCAAAGTAATACCCCGCCGGTGGTAGGGCAACAATCTGGATTTTTATCTGCTATTCGTGCAGTCGATCTGACACCAGCGACAACCAGCAATGCGCAAAATAACTCAACAACGCTTTCGTTGAGCCCATTTGGACTCAGCGCTCCGGTGGCTGACACCACTGCGCAGGCAGGGTCATTCCGCATTGTTTCGCCGGTATTTAACCCGAATCTAACAAATATCAACGCGGGATCGGCGGTACAGCTGGCGGATGGTTCGGTGGTGTTATCTAACTTTACCACTGTGCTTCCCAACCAGAATCTGGACTGTCAGCCGATCCTTAAATATTACATTCAAACCGGGTCATATCAGGCCGGGACCGTGATGAATTTCACCAGTTCATCATTGACCGCGGCGTTATGTGATGCCACAGGGGGTGAAACCACCTTTGATGTCTCGTATAACATCGATGGAACATGGACTGTTAATCCGAGTTGTTAAATAGAGGCAGTATTTTTTATGCGTCTTGCTGTTAATCCATGTCCGAAAGGCAGAAGTGATAACAGTAATATTCTGTCTTCGGGCATCTTCATTTTTAAATCGTAAAGGTGAATTATGTGCAAACCCGATGAGGATATAAGCACTGCTGATTTTGCAAAGGCGGCAAAACAAAATGGCTGTGTTAAAGCGGATAACGATAAGGGGACTTTTATCGGAAATCCTCCTGATGCGACAAAATATCCCCATATTCATATATTTTCAAATGGGAAAACAAACCTGAGTGTTGGCCCTGGTGTTAATCAGACGATTGGAATTAATTGGGATATCAATATCAATCTCCTGAATGATGCTTATCAACGGTTTGATCAGGGGCAAATTACCGGGCCGCTTAAAGATACGATTGAATGGGTATTGCGTTCTGCATCCTAACGCGGGCATTGATATGTTGATTGCGATCCAGGCGGAAGGGACGCCGCCGGTCACAGTAAGACCAGAATCCATTGTCCATAGAGATTGCCTTGCAGAACGTGTACCGAACACGGAAAGGCAAGAACGGCAGGAGAGGCAAACCCGATAACGTGCTGATTGAGCGAGAATCAATGCCCAATAACGGTGCCGTTCATTACTTCATGCTATTTAACATAATATACATTATGCGTACTCACATGCATTCAGATGGAATCCGGCTGTTTACGGTCATGATTGTGCTGGTCGTGATATTGCCTTAGAGCCAGGCCCGGTGTTTCTCTCAATGCCCAACCGTTGCAATAAGACCTGTCGGGCATGCGCAATACGCGGCTGACGCAATGCACCGGGCAACCATACCAGGTTGTAACGGAAACGCCCGCGAACACAGAAGCCAGGGATTAGCCTGGCTTCTGTTAATCTGTCAGATATCCAGCTCAACCCAAACAGCGGCATGATCGGAGCCGGCGTTGACCGGTTTTTTCAGTTCAGCATAGGTTTCCCACTTTGCTGGACGCACACCAGGCCACATTCCTTTGCGGTATACGCCGCCCTGTTTCACTTTTTCCCACAAGGCGGGCGACAACAAAATATAGTCGATCTTGTTGCTGGCGGTACAACTTCCCCAGGTGCCGGGGTAACCGCCCTTATCAAATTTTTCATGGGTAAAGATGTCACGCAAATCCGTTTCTTTAAGCAACGGTGCCAGCGTCTGGCTGTCTGGCGTGTCGTTAAAATCCCCCATAATGGCGATAAACGTTTCACCTTCTTTTACCCGCTGCTGATAAATCGCCTTCACCCGTTCTGCCTGTGCTTTACGGCGGGCATCAGAACTCCCTTTACTGCCATAACCTTTACTTTTCAGATGATTAACTAATACAAGCAGCGTTTCGCCGTTGCTTAAGGGAATGGCAAATTCCGGGCAGTCGCGGGAGAAAATGGGGGCGCCTGCGCGGTCTTTATCATCAACATGGCTGCGAATGGTATCGATCGGAAAGGCGTTGGCGGTCATCAAACCGACGTCAATGCCACGCTCATCGTTACCGTCGATAACCATCACATGTTCGAAAGGCGTGCCTTTGCGCGCTGGCAGAATTTCGCTGTTGAATGCCTGTAACGCGGGTCGGCTTTCTGCCTCCACAACGGCCAAAATATCGGCGCGCAGATCGATCATGACCTGCGCGGTAAGGAGCATGGCGGTTTCATCTACGGGGGCGGATCGCAGTTCCAGCGAACCAACCCAGTCTGCACGGCCTTCAGCGGTAATGCTGATTTCACCGCCATCCTGGGGGCGGGTTAACAGTTTTCCACGGTTACGACGCAGAATAACGAACGGGCCGGTATCGGACTTCCTCAATCCCAGATCGTTCATCAAGACCACCATTTTTTTCTTTATTTCGGCGGTATACGTTAACTCTCCAAGCAGTGCATTTAACGCGGCAAACTTCTCCAGAATCGGTTTGCCCTCGGCCCAATCACTCTGATTCATGGCTTTCGCACGATCAAACAAGTTCTCAACGTTATAAGAAGCCAGCCGCATTATGCACCCTCCCCTTTATTGCATTAGTCGTCGCAGGATTTCACCGCCAGTTTGTTATCCTGCCAGCCGTAACAGGTTGCTTTCAGCACTGTCGGTTTCGCCTCATACACAACCAGTAACCGTTGCCCGGCTGTATTAACCTTCCAACTGATGCTGGCGGCGGTTTTTCCTGTCAGGCGCTGCGGGCGGTTATTTTCATTCAGCCCGTAAATATCGATTTGTTCAGCCGCAGCACCGAATTGCACCGTGACAGCAAGCAGCGGCTGATTGTGCCAGCGCCACTCCTGGAGCACTAACAGTGACGGAGCCCAGGCGTCCGGCCATGCCGTTGACCATACAGGCTGAATGTTGCCGTTATTCTGTTTTTCAAACAGCGCCAAATGTGAAGTGCGGGCATCCGGCGTGCCCTCTTCCCAGGCAACCCAACGCGCCGTGCCCTCTGCATCGTTGTCTGCCTGGCTGAGATTACGCACAGGTGACGCCATCAACTGATTTACCGCATCCGGGATGTTTTCCGCCGCCGGGCAAGAAAATATCAGCTGGCTGGCGAGTGCACCTGCAAGACGTAACGTATTCTTTTTATTCATTTTGATACAGGTCCCAGTGCTGAATTTGGCGGCACAATAACAATCGATTGCAGGTTGATGATACCCGCTGTTTTATCCGTGATTGCGCTAAGCGGTATTCCGGTCAGACTGGCGTAGGCAGCGCGGCTCAGGTCGAGAACGCGCGCCATTGAGCCATCACCAGCGCCCCGATCGTTTACCTTGACGATAACGGAACGTCCTTGATACGTCAGCTTGAGTTTGGTCCCAAGCGGAACCTCACGCCACCTTTCACGCGGCAATAACGCAGCGGTAAAGCCTGCGTGTGTGTAAATATCTCCGCTCGCCGTCATTTTATTAATAAAGAAATCTGAATAGGTTGATGCCAGCCCGGATACGGGTAGTCCCATTTTTCACTCCATTTATTCTTGAAAAAAGTAACGAACACACTCATTTAGCCGTTGCGCTGATAATACGCGTATCTGTTAATTCAGTGATAAAAGTATCTGTTGGGGAAATATAAAAACAGGCTCTATTCAGATTATTCTTAACGTTGTTTCTGCTGCAATGAAGGCCACCGTTGTATTTCTCCGATCCCTAAAAACGGTGGGGAAGTTACTATTGAAAAGCGTAAAAAGCGTGTCCCGAACACGGTAAAATGGCGCAGGTTTATTTGCACTGATTTATTCACTATCACAGGACGTAACCCCTACCGCAATGATGAAACATATCAAAAGAAGCCTCGTGCTCAGCATGATAGTCGACAAGAAAAAGCAGGCTCACAATGAGGATAAACTCGATTCTTTGCGGGATCGTCTGCTGGACAGAGCCGGCGGGCCGGTAGGTTTGCAGACGATGGCGCTGCCACTGTCCGGCTGCACCCTCCTGACGCTGTTCAGTTATATGATGTGGCAGGTTCCGTTATGGATGGCGCTATTTCGCTGGTTTGGCTGGCCGGAATTTAAACTATTTGCCGGGATCTTGCCTGCGGCAATAGTATATATCCTGCTCCTCTATGCTGCGGCGCTGTTTACCGCCAAGGGTTATCTGCGCGCGTTTCGATTTTTTCTCATCTTTATTTCACTGACCGCATTGGGCACGCTGATAAATTTCATCGCGGCCATTTTTCCCGGGCTGACAGGAATAGCGATCCATACTACCCATCTCGTTACCGCGGTGCTGGCAGTGATATTCAGTGGTTGCGCTTTTATATGCCTCAACAGCATGATGTTTTACCGCACTACGGCGTACTGCCTGCATAACCATTTATGGCGCGGGCAGCTCAAACGTGCGCAACAAAAAGAGCGGCAGAGCGTTACGCGAAAACAGGGATAACGCTTATTCCGGCATTAATCGCTGGCATACCTCGCGCACAAACTGGCGCAACCAGCGCTGCGCCGGATCCACTTCCGAACGCGGATGCCACAACTGTGATACCGTGATCCGGTGGGTTTTTACCGGCAGCTCGAACACATGAAAGATATCTTCTGTCGCCGGGCTAATCAGGAATGAAGCCGGGATCAACGCCACCAGATCGCTTGAGCGCGCGACGGCCAGCGCAGCAGGAAAGCCCGGTACGACGGCAGCAATGTTGCGCGTTAATCCGTGTTCTGCCAGTCCGTCATCCACCGGGCCACTCAGCAAACCACGCCGTGACGCGACAACATGACCCCAGTCCACATACGCTTGGGGGGTGACGGACTTAAGCTGTGCCAGCGGGTGCGATTTACGCACAACTCCCACAAACCGATCCCGAAATAACGCCTGGACGCGGATTTCCGGCCCCATCTCTCCCAGTACGCCAATTTCCAGATCGACCAGCCCTTCGCGCAGCGGTCTGTCACTCTTTTCCGCTTTTGGCAGAAAGCGCAGTAGCACACCCGGTGCGATGGCGGCCGCTTCCGCAATCAGCGCCGGGCCGAAGGCTTCCACAAAGCCGTCGTTGGCGCGCAGCGTAAATATCTGTTCCAGATGCGCCACATTCATGCCGGGTAACGCCGGACGCAATACCGATCGCGCTTCAAACACCGCATTTTGTGTCCGCTCACGGATCCCTTCCGCGTAAGGCGTGAGCACCATGTTGCGCCCTGCCCGCACCAGTAACGGGTCGCCGGTCGTCTCACGCAAACGGCTTAAGGTACGGCTCATGGCCGAAGCGCTCAGCCCCAGGCGATGCGCGGCGGATGCAACGCTTCGCTCAGCGAGCAGAACATCCAGTGCAAACAGCAAATTGAGGTCGGGTTCGCTCATAACGGTTTGTTTCTCATGGGTCATTATCATATGTGGCGTTTGCTGCATGGTATTAATGCAACTGCTGCGTCTTCCGCCTTATCTTGCGCGCATTTAAGGTTATCGCAAGCACAAATTCAGAGAGGTCAAGATGGAGTTATTTACCGATAAACCTGGCGATGAAGGCTTACCGGGGCGTCAACGCGCGCTGGCGATGATCGCAGTGATGACGAGCACCACCATGGCGGTCTTTGATGGCGCGATGGTCAATATTGCCCTGCCACAGATAGCCCGGCTGCTTAATGTGACGGCGGGCAATGCGGTGTGGGTGGTTAACGCATATTTGCTCTCCACCGCCATGACGCTGGCAATCTTTGCGGCCCTGGCGGTGAGAACAGGCTTTCGCGCGCTGTTTGCTGCCGGTCTGGGGCTGTTTACGCTGGCCTCGCTGGGGTGTGCAATGTCCACGTCGCTGGAGATGCTGGTGACTCTGCGCGTTTTGCAGGGAATGGGCGGTGCGGCGACACTGAGCATTGCCCCTGCAATCTTGCGTTCTGTCTTCCCCACCCGGCTGCTGGGGCGCATTCTCGGCATGAACGCATTGTTGATTGCCACAGCGACAGCGCTTTCGCCGGTGGCAGGTGGTGCGTTACTGGCGACGGTGGGCTGGCAATGGCTATTCGCGATAAATATCCCGCTGGGGTTCATCGCCATCATGTTGACGCTGCGTGTGCTCCCCGGTAAACCGCGCCTCACGGCTGGACCTTTTGATGTGGCGGGCGCGGTAATGTCCGCTGTCATGCTGGGGGCGGTGATCATGGCGGCAGACGCCTTTTCGCGGCCGGATGCGCTACACGATGCTGTGGCGTATGCCGCTATCGCCGTGTTTGCCGGGCTGGCGTTTATCCGCCGTCAACAGCGCGCGTCACACCCACTTCTGCCACTGACCTTGTTTGCTGCACCACGCTTTTCCCTGGCGGCGCTGACCTCCCTGGCATCGTTTATCAGCCAGGGGATCACCTTTGTCGCACTGCCTTTTTTGTTCCAGAACGTGTATGGCTACAGTGCGTTTACCGCCGCATTGCTGTTCACGACCTGGCCGCTCGGGATCATCCTCATTGCACCGCATGCCGGGCGGCTGGCAGATCATTATGCGCCAGCGGTCATCTCGACGGTGGGTTTATGCGTATTCGCCATCGGGCTGATGCTGCTGGCCCTGCTGCCCAATCAGGCGCAGATGTGGGATATCAGCTGGCGTGGGCTGGTCTGTGGTATCGGTTTTGGCTGTTTTCAAAGCCCAAATAACCGTGAAATCATGGCCAATGCCCCACGGGAACAGAGTGGTTACGCTTCCGGTATCCTGGCGATCATGCGCACCTTCGGCCAGTGTCTTGGCGCAGCCCTTGTCGGCGTGATTTTTGCCGTCTGCTCACGACCAGGCGCGCCAGTTCAGGATGCTTACGCCATTCGCCTGGGGCTATGGCTCGCCACCGCAGCGACGCTGCTCGCTCTTTTTTTCAGCCTGAGTCGCATTCGTTTTGTCCAGGTTAAATCCGGGTAACTCACTGATATTTTGAGGGATGATCAGTCAATCATCCCTTTGAGTTTAGCCAGCAGAAAAGCCGCTACTGATGTGGCATCGCTAATAAGGCCATCGCGGATCAGCGCTTCAAACTCACGGATGGGCATTTTGCGGGCGGTCAGCCCAACCTCTTCCGGATCCAGCGACGGCTGGTCATAGCGCAGATCGTCTGCGAGGAAAATATGGTAGCCCTGGCTTGAGTATCCCTGAGCCAGTTTCTGGTAACCAACCCGGCGCATTGTCCCTGCCACCAGCCCGGTTTCTTCCCGTAACTCCCCGGCGGCAACCTCGCCGGGATCGGCATCAGGATTGCACTCCCAGGCACCTTGCGGCAGCTCGATCGTCTGCCGCTTCAGCGGATAGCGGAACTGCTCCACAACATAAAGTGAGTCGCCCTCTCTGGCGATAATCACCACAAAATCGGCTTTCTCAACCACCGAGTAGATCCCTTCGTTGCCATCAGCCCGCAGGATCCGGTCTTCACGCAGACGCATCCATTTATTGCGGTAAATTTCCGTGGTGGTCAGCGTTTTGATTCCGGTCATCATTATTCTCCTGGCGTCGCCATTTTTTACCTTTCACCCTGCTATCCCTGTTTTATCATCAACCGTTCTGCTTCCAACCTGCAACTCTTCTGATTTTTTCCACTAAAAACGGTCAACCTTGTCGGCCAGAAAAGGGTTAGCAAAATAACAAATAAGAAATGATTAATTAAATTTCATGCAACATTCACCCTTTTAAGGTAAATTTCATTCGAAAGCCAGACGTGACTGGTGGGTCACTCCCGCTCGGTGCCCGGTGTACCTGAACTAAGGCAAAAAGCGCACGGCTATTGAGAGAAAAGGAAGATATTTCATCAGGTTAGTTTTTGTGTTAACAGTATCCCCTCATCCTGGACAGGGGGCTTTATTCGCATTCCAACCTATACAGAGGTCGATAATGGAATCTATCGTTTATGTTGTCGATGATGATCATGCTGTCAGGCAATCGCTTGTCCGGTTGCTGGCGTCGGAGGGTTACCCCGCTGTCGATTTTCCTTCCGCCGAGTCCTTTTTTGCCGATCCTCTGGTTTCCGCCCCCTCTGTGCCTTCATGCCTGATCCTCGATCTGAATATGCCGGTTGTCGACGGTTTTGACGTGGCGGGCGTACTGAAAGATCGCGGGCGCGATCTGCCCATAATCTTTCTCACCGGGTATGGCACAATTCCGCTGACGGTACGGGCGATGAAAGCCGGCGCGCGGGAATTTTTGACCAAGCCGGTGGAGCCGGAACGGCTATTGTCTGCGGTAGCCGAGGCGCTGAACGTGGCGGAGAAAGAATTTGCACAACAACAGGAGCTCTTTGCTCTCCGGCAGCGCCACCTCTCGCTGACACCGCGTGAGCAGGAAGTGTTTGAGCTGGCCATTAGCGGCCTGCTGAATAAGCAGATCGCCGCTGAGCTTGGTGTGAGTGAAATCACCGTCAAAGTGCATCGCCGCCGGGTAATGGAGAAAATGCAGGCCCGCTCTCTCGCCGATTTGGTTCACGCTGCGGGCACATTGCAGATTGCCAAATCCCGTAGCCGCTAATCCCCCGCCACGGGCAATTCGAAGGTAAACAGGCTGCCGAAAGGTTGCCTTGCCTGAGCGTAAAGTTTGCCCTGATGACGTTCAATGATCGCATGGCTGATGGTTAACCCCATCCCCATTCCCTGCGGTTTGGTCGTATAGAACGATTCAAACAGCCGCGCCTGCACATCCGCATCCATTCCGCTCCCGGTGTCGGCAATCTGGCAACGGATGGTCCTCGGCTGTGGGTTTTGCGTATCCAGCGTCAAGATCCGGGGGCGTGAATCCACATCGCTCATCGCTTCAACAGCGTTCATCACCAGGTTCAGCAACACCTGCTGGATCTGCACGCTGTCGCCATAAACGACGCTGCCACCCGCCTGTAGAATGTATTCAACGGTAATACGCCTGCGCTCCAGTTCGCTGCGCGACAGGGTCATAATATGGCGGATCAACACGTGTAAATCGACGCGTTCCAGGACAGGGGCCTGCCGCCGCGTCAGGGATTGCAGACTGCGGATCACCTCGCCTGCGCGTTGACCTTCACTGATGATCTCCGTCAGCCCGGCGCGCACATTCTCTACCGGAATCGGGTCGCGATTCAGCCAGCGCAGGCTGGCGCCCGCATTGGCGACAATTGACATCAGCGGCTGGTTGATTTCATGGGCAATGGAGGACGTCAGTTGCCCGACCGTGGTAGCGCGTGAAACCCGCGCCAGTTCCGCCTGTGCAACGCGCACGGCGTCCTCGTTTTGCCGCTGCGCGGTAATGTCGGTGATGGTGCCGAAATACTCATACACCGCGTCACCCGCACCCACCGGATCGCCGATACCCAGAATGTACCGACACTCACCGTCCGCGCGGATAATACGGAACTCCGCCTGCATCGTCAGGCCATCCGCCACACTGCGGGTGACCAGTTCGCTGATATGCGGATGATCGTCCGGGTGCACAAAAGTGAGAAACTCCGCCATCGAAATCAGTTTTTGTTTCTCCGGCAGACCGAGGATGCGAGCATACTCTTCAGACATATGCATCAGATCCTGTTCCAGCTCCCAGCGCCACGTCCCGGTATGACTGATTTGCTCGCCGAGCATCAGCGACGTCTGGCTGGCACGCAACTCTTTCTCTACCCGACGGCGCTGAACGTTCTCTTCCAGCAGTTCGGCATACAAACGCGCAGTTTCCAGCGAAACGGCGGCATGCGCGCCCAGCAGATTGACCACGCGGGAGTGTTCCGCGGTAAACACCTCCGGCATCAGGCGATTTTCCAGATATAACACCCCCACCAGCCGCGCCTGCTTGAACATCGGCACGCACATCACTGCCGCGCCGGAAGTCAGCAGATAAGGATCCTGACTGAACGGGCTGTACTCTTCCGGCCTGCCGGTACGGATCTCCTGCCCGGTGCGGATCACTGCGGCCAGCACCGACAACGGCATATCGGTCGCCATCGGCACCTCTTTCATCACCCGGACGCGCACGCCGTCGTTGCTGGTGTGTGCGCTGGCTTCGATTTCCGGGATATTGTCGTTGAGTACGCGGATCAGCAATCCCCGCTGCGCGCCCGCGCGTTCCAGCAGCATGGTCAGCAGAATGTGCATTAACCGCTCCAGGTTAATCTCTTCCGACAGCGCACGGGAGGCATTAATAATGCTTTGCAGATCGCGAATCTCTTCATTCTGCGCAAAGGCAATGGTGTCATAAGGCGTGCTTTCTGCTGGTGCCACCAGATGCGGATGTTCCTGCTCAAGCTGGCGGACTTTCGCCCGCGCCCCGACCCGGGCCCAGGCGGTTATCGCGCCACGGAAGTGCGCGTCTGCCGCGGTGTGGTAACCGCTGGCCAGCGCGAAACGCCCGGCCAGCTCATGAGCGAGCGCATTGCTGGGGTCAAACCCCGCTTCGCGCGAGAGCTTGATGGCTTTTTCGTACTGTGCCAGTGCGATGCTGTTCATGCCATCGAGACGCACAATCTCGGCATATAACAGCGCTTCTTTATCGCTGAACGTGCCGGGATTCACCCGTGCCCAGAGGGCTATTTTGTTGTAGTGCGTGTTCAGGCGCAGACGGTGTTCGGCTGAAAAGGTATCCGGCGTCAGTTGCATTGACAGCGACAATGCGCTGTACAGATGGAGATCCAGGAGATTGATATGCCCTGGTGCGGACCAGGCATGTTTCGCCGCTTCGAGCAGCGCCTGCTCGGCCTGGGCATACTCGCCGGCAGCGAAGTGTGCCATCCCGCGATAGAGCCAGAACCAGAACTGCATGGTTGCGGGCGGTGACGGCGGCAGTAACGAGGGGGGAAGCATCGCTTTACCGCTAAACACACCTTCTGGTTGTCGCATAAATTCAACGAAGTGACGTTGTAACTCAAGAACCGTATCCATATCCTGATAACGGGTTTCCCGCACGAACGACAGCCCACGCTCAATGGTGCTCAAGACGCTGTCGAGGTGATCACCGCGACTCAGGCTATTGCTCACCTGGCGGAAGGTGGCAAAACAGGCAATGGTGAGATCGCCATTCGCCACGGCTGCGCGGAAACAGGCTTTTGCATACTCCACGCTGCGTGATAAGGGCTGTGTCCAGACGCTGATCCGACCCAGCGGCAGCAATGTTTTGGCGGCGTAGTCGTGTAAAGCGTGTCGCGTCACCAGATCGTGCGCCAGGGTGCCGTATTTCAGTCCCAGTGAATACTCACCATAACGCTCGCCAATCAGGACACCAAACCACGCCAGTGCGGAAGTGGAAGCCCCCGTCAGACCGCGCTCCAGCGTCAATTGCAGCATCTGGCAGAGCAGCAAAAAATGCAGTCGCGGGCAGATAAAACTGGCGTACAGGCTGGCACTCGCCAGCAGGTTCATTAACGCATCGGTTTCGCGGTGGTTCATGCGCGGCAACGCCATAAACAGACTGGCAGGCTGTTCCCCGACCCGCGCATGCATACTCTGCCAGGCATCGTCGCACTCTTCTGCATCAGGCCAGCGGTTCAGGTGAATACCGAATACCGACAGCCAGCACAGCGTGGTCTCCAGCGCCAGTGGATAACTGGACTGGCGGATATGCACTTCCGCCAGCAGATTTGCCGCCAGCGCTTTTTCCGCCAGTTCACCAGGCGCCGCCAGTAGCTTCTCACACAGACTGCGGGCGGTGGCGAGATGCCCCAGCAGAAACTCGCACTCCGCCTGTTGCAGATCGAGGGCAAACCGCGCCGTGCTGTCGGTGCTGAGAAGACGCGCGGTGTGTAAATACCCCAGTGCTGAGCTGTAATCGCCGGTGCGTTTTGCCCGGCGTGCGGCGAGTTCACTCAGCTCACTGAACATCCGCCGTTGCGGCGGTGGCTGAATACTGTCAATGGCCGCTGTTATATGGTGAATGGCGCGGAATAACACATCATTCCCGGACGCCAACAGTGATCTCTCTGCCAACAGTGTGGCAGCAGTCAGATGCAACTGACTGCGTGCTGTCGGATCCAGCAACGCGACGGCAGCCTCCTGAATGCGTTCATGGGGGAACGCATACTCTTCCGCGCCGAGGGTAATCAACTGAACCGACACGGCCGGGTGCAGTCGGTAGCGTACTTCGGTGGGTGAAATCCCGATGATCTGGCCAATCAGCGATAATTCCCCGGTCGCGCCCAGACAGGCCATGCTGCCCAGCAACAGGCGGGTTTCTTCCGGTATATACGCCAGTTGTTGTAGCACCAGCCCTATCACGTTTTCACTGTAATGCCGGGCACGGATAGCCTCGAGATCGTACTGCCATTTCCCCTGATAAGGGCTATGGCTGACCAACCCGTCTTCGACAATGCGCTTAAAAAACTCATGGACAAACAGCGGATTACCCCCTGTTTTTTCATGAATCAATTTCGCAAGTTCCGTCGTGGCCGCCGGACGTGTCTGAAAGATGGTCGCCAGCCAGCGCGAGACCGCTTTGCCGGAGAGCGGCTGCGGCACGCTTTCCACCGTTTGTCGGGCGGCATGGCGCAGTCGGGTTAACGCAGACTCAAAACTTTTGTCCTGTAACGATGGCAAATCCCGGTGTGAGACCACCAGCAACAGCGGTAACCCGCTGCTGTTTTGCAACAGGTATTCCAGTAACTGCAAACTGGTCTCATCAAGCCAGTGCAGATTGTCGATCAGCAGCACCAGCGGACGGCCTGGCGTGGCAAACACATTCACCAGACTCAGTACCATATGGTTGAAACGTGCGCGGGAATCCAGTGAGAAGGTGTCCACATACGATCCCGGCGGGCTGCCTATCAGTAAACCGAGTTCCGGTGCCAGGCTGGCCGCGAGGGCTTCGTAACCGTGGAGCGCCCGGGAGAGCCGCGATCGCCATTGTGCCACCTCTTCCGCCGGTAACCCCAGCAAATGCAGCGCCAGTGAGCGAAACGCCGCTGTCAGTACGCCCAGCGGCACAACTTGTGATGACTGTTCAGCTTTACCGAGCGCAATCAACGTGGGACGACACTGAAATGCCTTTAGCGCCGACGCCATCAGTGAGGATTTTCCCATGCCCGATGGGCCGCTAATGATCGCCAGCATTTGTGCGCCGCGCTGATTCACCTCTTCCAGTGCGGCGACCAGCTCCCCCGCCTGCGGATGTTCACGGTACAGCGTGTCGGCGAAATGCAACGCCGGGGAGCGATCCTGTAAACCGGGCGTAAACAACGCGATGTCGTGATCAGCCGTGAGCGTTGCCTGGCAACGGCGCAGGTCGGCAATCAGCCCGTCGACACTTTGGTAGCGTTTTTCCGGCGATTTGGCGAGTAACTTCAATACAATCAGCGACAACATCTCTGGAACGCCATCGCGTACGGTATGCGGCGGCGAGGGCTCAGAGGCGATATGGTGCAATGTCCACTCCGCCTGCCCGCCTTCACTGAGATCAAAGGGCAGCGCGCCGGTTAGCAGCGCATAAAAGACAATGCCGAGACTGTAGAGATCGCTGCGGCTGTCCACCGCGCGGTGCGTGCGGGTGGTGTGCTCCGGCGACATATAAGCCAGCGTTCCGCCGGAAAGCGGCAACCAGCTCTGGGCCAGTTCACCCGCAGTACTCGTGGTCAGACCGAAGCCGCCTAACCGGCAGCCGTCGTCGTCAAGAAAAAAGTTACCGGGTTTAATATCGCCGTGGATCAGGTGGCGTTGGTGCATCTGGCGCAGCGGTCCGCAAAGCTGTAGCGCCAGCGCCAGCCAGTCGGCAACAGAGGCTACTGGCTGGGTTGCCAGGCGACTTAACGGCTTAAACGGGAAAGCGGGATACACCAGTGCATAACGGCCATGGTATTGCGCACTGGCGATGGGTTTGACCGCCCAGCGGCTGTCGAGGTACGGGCGTAGGGCAAATTCATTTTTCAGTAGCTGGCTGGCGCGGGGTTCCGTCTCGTCGCTCACGGCAGTGGCAAGAATAAATGTCTCATCTGCCCGGGGCTGGCGCACGTTCATCCAGACAATGCATCCCTCCTGCGCCAGCGGCGTGTAGATGGCGTCATCCTGAAGCGTAAACGGCTGACTCTCTTCTGATTCGTCCTCCGTGGGTTGCTGGTGCAGCCGATCATTCCCGCTCATGGTTTATCCTCGCCCGGCGTCAGCACGCGCTGAATATGTTCCAGCAGGATATCGATATCGATGGGTTTGCGCAAAAAAGCAACGGCACCCGCGCGTCCCGCATATCGCGGCCAGGTCTCATCATCATGACCGGAGATAAAAATCACCGGTGGCGGTGTCGGGCTTTGCTGCAATGCCTCGAACAGCGCCGCCCCGCTCATACCTTTGAGTTTTATGTCGACAATCACCAGCGCAGTGTCGTTGCGCGCCGGGATGTCGTTAAGAAATGCCTCGGCGGAAGCGAATGTCAGCGTGGCGTAGCCATCGGATTGCAGCAAATTGCTCAAACCGCTGCGCACGGAGGGTTCATCATCAACAATGGCAACACGCTGTGTAAGCGTCATTCGTTATCCTCGGGCATCGGGCATCGCTAATGCGGCGGCGAGTCTGAACGTTCAGGCTGCGGCGCGCCGCTGATTTTGGGCACGCACTCATGGCGAAACCACGCCAGGGTTAACGGTTCGCGGGCGATCAGCCTGCGAATGGCCGGAACCAGTTGTTCCCCCACCAGCATGCCAAACAAGCCGAACAGCGCGACCACCGGCGGTGCGGGCGAGTGAACCTTTAGTAAAGCATAAATCCCCCCTGCCAGAACACCGACAAGGAGTGAGACAATCCAGGATTTCATAGGCTTACCCTGCGCTTGAGTGTGTTATCAGGGTGGTCATCAGCTGTTCGCCCAGCAACATGCCAAGCAAACCGACCAGTGCAATGGCGGGCGGCGCGGGAGAGCGTACTTTCAGCAGCGCGTAGATCACGCCGATCAGCACGCCGGTGGCGAACGATATCAGGCCGATATTCATGGCTTTCTCCTGCCGGGGATAAATGAAGGAAGTGTGCTGACCGGTCGGTACCGGTCAGCGAGGCGCTTAACGCGCCGGAACCGGTGCCAGCGTGCGGTGACCGGCTTTGGCTCTGGATGGCGCTTTGTGCACCATGGTGTAGGCGTAATCAACGCCCATGCCATACGCGCCAGAGTGCTCTTTTACAATCGCCATGACCGCGTCGTAGGTTTCGCGGTGCGCCCAGTCGCGCTGCCACTCCAGCATCACCTGCTGCCAGGTCACCGGGATCACGCCCGCCTGAATCATGCGCTGCATGGCGTAGTCATGTGCCTCTTTTGAGGTGCCGCCAGAAGCGTCGGCCACCATATAGATTTCGTAGTCGCCTTCCAGCATGGCGCACAGCGAGAAGGTGTTGTTGCACACTTCTGTCCACAGACCGGAAACCACCACTTTGCGTTTGCCGTTAGCAGCCAGCGCTTCGCGCACCTTCTGGTCGTCCCAGGAGTTCATTGAGGTGCGTTCCAGAATATCCTGCTCCGGGAACACATCCAGCAGTTCAGGATAGGTGTTGCCGGAGAAGCTTTCGGTTTCCACGGTGGTAATGATTGTCGGGATATTGAAGACCTTCGCGGCTTTCGCCAGCGCGACGGTATTGTTTTTCAGCACCTGGCGGTCAATGGACTGCACGCCGAACGCCATCTGCGGCTGGTGATCGATAAAGATTAACTGACAGTTAGCCGGGGTCAGGACTTCAAGCTTCGAGGTTGTCATATCAGTACCCATAGAGGTTAAAGTGAAGAACGCTATGTTCAGACAGCAAACGACGGGTCATCGCTATCGTTGGCTGCATGGTAGGTACCCCGCCCCGGCAAAACCATTATCTGATCGTATAACTATCCTTTGGTATACCTATACTTTGGTACAACTATCCTGCGCTTTATTCCCGTCGCCATAATCCCTCCCAATGCTTACCGGCCGCTATGCGCCGACTCAGACTGGAGGAATGATGGATTCGCTCACACACGCAGAACTGATATTGCTTAATGGCCAGTTTCACACGGTCGATCGCGAAAACCCGTTTGCCGACGCGGTTGCCATCCGTGACGGAAAGTTTGTCAACGTCGGCACTGCCGCAGAGGTGATGGCCTGGCAGGGCGAGCGCACCAAGGTTATCGATTTGCAGGGTCAGACCGCGATCCCGGGTCTTAATGACTCCCACTTGCACCTGATTCGCGGCGGGCTGAACTACAACCTGGAACTGCGCTGGGAAGGCGTGCCTTCACTGGCGGATGCGCTGCGTATGCTGAAAGAACAGGCGCTGCGTACCCCCTCGCCGCAGTGGGTGCGCGTGGTGGGCGGCTGGACAGAGTTTCAGTTTGCCGAGCGACGCATGCCGACGCTGGATGAAATCAACGAGGCTGCACCGGACACCCCGGTTTTTATCCTTCATCTCTACGATCGCGCCCTGCTTAACCGCGCCGCGCTAAAGGTGGTCGGTTACACACGCGATACCCCTAACCCACCCGGCGGCGAGATCCAGCGTGACCGTAACGGCAACCCTACCGGCATGTTGATCGCCCGCCCGAACGCGATGATCCTCTACGCCACGCTGGCGAAAGGCCCGAAATTGCCGCTGGAGCAGCAGGTCAATTCCACGCGCCAGTTTATGCGCGAACTGAACCGCCTCGGCCTGACCAGCGCTATCGACGCAGGCGGCGGTTTCCAGAACTACCCGGAAGATTATGAGGTGATTGCCGAACTGCACGCCAAAAAACAGATGACGGTGCGCATTGCCTATAACCTGTTTACCCAGCGTCCGGGGCATGAGCTGGAAGACTTTGAAAAATGGACCGACATGCTGACGCCCGGTCAGGGCAGCGATTTCTTCCGCCATAATGGCGCAGGTGAAATGCTGGTGTTCTCCGCAGCAGATTTTGAGGACTTCCTTGAACCGCGCCCGGATCTGGCAGCAGGTATGGAAGAGGAACTGGAGCGCGTGGTACGCCACCTGGTCGAACACCGTTGGCCGTTCCGCCTGCACGCCACCTATAACGAGTCCATCAGCCGCATGCTGGATGTGTTCGAAAAAGTGAATCGCGAGATCCCCTTTGATGGTCTGCACTGGTTCTTCGACCATGCGGAAACCATTACCGAAGCCAATATTGAGCGTGTCAAAGCGCTGGGCGGCGGCATTGCTGTACAGCACCGGATGGCGTTTCAGGGCGAGTATTTCGCCGAGCGCTACGGTCAGCAAGCCACGAAACATACGCCACCGGTAGCGCGCATGCTGGAAGCGGGGTTGCCGGTTGGTCTGGGAACCGATGCCACTCGTGTCGCCAGCTATAACCCGTGGACGGCACTCTACTGGCTGGTCTCCGGGCGTACCGTCGGCGGTATGCAGATGTACGAAAGCAGTGCGCGACTCGATCGTGATACCGCCCTGTTGCTGTGGACGCAAGGCAGTGCCTGGTTCTCCAGCGAACAGGGGAAAAAAGGTCAGATCAAAGCCGGTCAACTGGCAGACCTGGTGGTGCTGAGTAAAGACTATTTCCGCGTGCCGGAAGAAGAGATCAAAGGCATTGAGTCGGTACTGACGGTGGTGGGCGGTGAGATTGTGTATGCCGCAGGTCGTTTTGCACCGTTAGCACCACCGGCGATCCCGGTACTGCCGGAGTGGTCTCCTGTGGTGAACGTGCCCGGGCATTATCGCAGCGCACCGCCACAGACGGCGCGTGTGGGTCAGGCTGCGGGGATGCACCACTGTTCCGGGCCGTGTGGGGTTCACGTTCATCAGCATGATATCGCCCGCGGCTCCGCCGTGCCGGTAGCGGATGAGAACGCGTTCTGGGGTGCCCTTGGCTGTAGCTGCTTTGCGTTCTGACATCATGAAAACATCAACATTTCCGGTCTCTGCGCCCCGTATTGATATGGGGCTGTTATTCCTGCGCCTGACGGGCAGTCTGCTGCTGCTGTATGTACACGGTCTGCCGAAAATCGTCCATTTTACCGACGAACTGGCGCACATCGAGGATCCGTTCGGTTTCGGCCCGTGGATGAGCCTGTTACCGGCCATTTTTGCCGAGGTTGTCTGCCCGCTGTTTATCATCGCCGGTCTCTGGGCGCGTCTGGCATGTGTGCCGATCATCGTCGTTTTACTGGTGGCGATGCTGGTGGTGCATGCGGACTGGTCGCTGGCGGAGGGGCAATTCGGCTGGCTGTTGCTGATTATCTTTACCACCCTGTTGCTGACCGGGCCGGGTCGCTGGCGCGTCACCCTGCCTGCCAGAGGAGCCCTTGCATGACGCAACAAAACGAACTGCATGCAGCAGTGACAGTGTCACCACCTTCTGCGGGAGAACCCTCTGGATCGGCCTGGCAACCGCTGCGTCAGCGCGTGTTTCGCATGCTATGGATTGCGACGGTGGTGTCCAATATCGGCTCATGGATGAGCGATATTGGCGTGAACTGGACGATGCTCTCGTTGAGTGCGGATCCGCTGGCGGTGGCACTGGTACAGGCGGCCAGCAGTCTGCCGATGTTCCTGTTTGTCCTGCCTGCCGGGGTGCTCGCGGATATTGTCGAGCGTCGCAAAATCCTGCTTTTTTCGCAGGTGTGGACGTTCTGTGCCGCCGCAGGGCTGGCGCTGCTGTCATTTACCGGCAATGTCACACCGGAAGTGTTGCTGGCTGCCACGTTTTTGCTCAGCACCGGCGCGGCGCTCAGTTCCCCTGCTTTTCAGGCCATCGTGCCGGATCTGGTGGAAAAACAGGAGCTCAGCCCGGCGATTGCCCTCAACTCGTTGGGGATCAATATCAGTCGCGCCATCGGCCCCGCGTTAGGCGGTTTGATCCTCTCGTTTGCCGGGCCATGGATGGTGTTTATGCTCAACGCCCTGTCCGTGCTGGGCGTCGGCTATGTGCTGCACCGCTGGAAACCACAAACGACACTGCAACGCCTGCCGCCTGAGCACTTCTTTACCGCTATCCGTGGCGGACTACGCTATGTGCATGCGGCGCCAGTGCTGCGCAACGTACTGGCGCGCACCGTGGCTTTTTTCCTCTTTGGTAGCGCCGGGTGGGCAATGCTGCCGCTGGTGGCACGCCGTGAACTGGGGCTCGGGCCAGGCGGTTACGGCATTATGCTCGCCTGCATTGGTCTGGGAGCGATTTGCGGTGCCGTGGTGCTGCCGACGCTGCGTAAGCGACTGAATGCCGATCAGATGATGGTATCGGCCAGTTTACTGTTTGCCCTGACCATGCTGGCGCTGGCGTTTGTCCGTCATTTCTGGCTGCTGAATCTGTTTGAGTTTTTCACCGGGTTTGCATGGATAGCTGTGCTGTCGACGCTTAACGTTGGCGCGCAGCGGAGCGCGGCGCGTTGGGTGAAAGCACGGGCGCTGGCGGTCTATCTGACGGTATTTTTCGGTTCGATGACGCTGGGCAGCGCCCTTTGGGGAAAACTGGCCTCGGCGTATGGCATTTCATGGTCGCTGTGTGCGGCGACAGTGGGAATGTTGCTGGGGGCTGCTACAGTTTTACGCTGGCGGCTGGAAAAAGATGCCGCACTGAATCTCGATCTTATCGGGCCGCCGGACGGCTTAGTTGAGATGACCGTGGCTCATGAACGCGGGCCGGTGCTGGTGAGTTGTGAATACCAGATTGAACCGCAGGAAGCACAACACTTTATGCTGGCCATCCAGGAGATGCGGCGTGTGCGGCGACGCACTGGCGCGATGGGGTGGGCAGTGTACGAGGATATCCGTCAGCCTGGGGTGTTCGTGGAAACCTGGTTGATGGGATCGTGGATTGAGCATTTGCGCCAGCATGAGCGTCATACGGTCAATGACCGTTTGATTCAGGAGCGCGTGCTGGCGTTCCACCGGGGCGGCGTCTCGCCGGTTATGCGGTATCTGATAGCGCCCGGTGAGCGGTAAGTTTATGGCAATCACCCACTACTTAACGATGAGGTAAGCAGATGAGCACATTTAAGACGCAGGATGGTACTCAGATTTATTACAAAGACTGGGGGACGGGTAAGCCGGTGCTGTTCAGCCATGGTTGGCCGCTGGATGGTGATATGTGGGACAGCCAGCTCAATTTCCTCGCCGAGCGTGGTTACCGTGTTATTGCGTTTGACCGCCGTGGTTTTGGGCGTTCCGATCAACCGTGGAACGGCTATAACTACGATACCTTCGCATCGGACATTAACGATCTGATCACGACGCTTGATCTCAATGAGGTAACCCTGGTGGGCTTCTCAATGGGCGGCGGCGATGTGACCCGTTATATCGGCCGTTACGGTAGCGCACGCGTTGCGGGCCTGGTGTTGCTGGGGGCGGTGACGCCGATTTTCGGTAAAACTGCCGATCATCCGCAGGGTGTGGACAAAAGCGTATTTGACGGTATCCAGGCGGGTTTGCGTAAAGATCGCGCACAGTTTATCAGTGATTTTGCCACCCCGTTTTACGGTCTGAACGCCGGGCAGAAGGTTTCTGAGGGCGTGCTGACGCAAACGCTGAATATTGCCCTGCTGGCATCGCTAAAAGGCACGCTGGACTGCGTCACTGCCTTTTCTGAAACCGACTTCCGTCCGGATGTGGCGAAAGTGGATGTGCCCACTCTGGTGATTCATGGCAGCAATGACCAGATCGTGCCGTTTGAAGCAACGGGCAAACTGTCGGCTGAGTTGATCGCCGGGGCGGAGCTGAAAGTGTATGACAACGGTCCGCACGGTTTTGCGGTAACCCACCAGGACCAGTTAAACGATGATTTGCTGGCGTTTCTGAAGAAACTGTAAGCCTGTTGATGTATGTCGCCTGCCGAAGGCCCGATAGTCGTAGCGTTATCGGGCTTTTTTTTATTACGATGTCGGGACTTAACGTTTTAAAGGAAAATCGCATGGGTTTGATTGTGAAGCACGACATCACTGCGCAGGATCAGGAAGAACTGTTCACGGGGCTAAGACGTTACAATAAGCAGTTTATTGATGTCAGTTTGTGGGGGCATCTGGCGGTCTATTCACGTGATGAGCACGATGTGATGCAAGGTGGTGTGATTGCCCGACAGGAAGGCGAATGGCTGAATATTCACTATGTGTGGGTGCATGAAGATCGGCGTGGTTCCGGACTGGGACGTGAGCTGATGCAGCGTACGGCGAAAGAGGCGCTGGCGATGGGGTGCCGCCATGCGCTGGTGGATACGTTCAGTTTTCAGGCCTTGCCGTTTTATCAAAAATTAGGGTATGTGCTGAAAATGACGCTGCCGGACTTCCCGCAACCGGGAATGCAGCGCCACTATCTGACCCGCGATCTGACGGTTTAGCTATCGCTGGTCGCCATCGCACGGTCACGCCCTTCTATCTTCGCCTGATAAAGTGCTTTATCTGCGCCCTCCTTCAGGCGAATGGCGTCATCAAAATCAGCATCGGCAATCACGCTGTAACACCCTGCGCTAATGGTTACTACTGCGTGCTGCCCGCCTGCCTGTGAGTGCGGGATTTTCGCCCCTCTTACCATACTGACGGCGCGTCGTGCAACAAACAGCGCTGCTTCTGGCCCGGTATCCGGCAGGATGATGGCAAACTCTTCACCGCCATAACGGGCAATCAGGTCGTTCTTGTTCAGTTGCAGTTTTTGCAGAATATCGCCCACCAGCCGTAAACAGTTATCTCCGGCAACGTGGCCGTAAAAATCGTTATAGCGTTTGAAGTAGTCGATATCGATCATGATGAGTGACACCGGTTTTTGCGTTTGCGCTGAGTTTTTGAGGCTCTGCGACAAGAACAGATCGAACTGGCGGCGGTTGGCAAGCCCGGTCAGACCATCGGCCAGCGCCATCAGTTGCAGCGTGTGGTTAATGCTGGTCAGCTCATCCCGCAGCGTCGTCAGTTGCGTCTGATTTCGTACGTTAAGCCGGACCTGGCGGAAAATGATCGCGCCCATAAGCAGCGTGCCGAGCAGCAGCATGGCGTTTAAAACGATATCCGGCAGGCTGCCGCGTAACCAGCTATTCCACAAGGCGGATTTATCGTAACCTGCGGCAACCACCAGCGGGTAGCGCTCCGAGCGGGCAAAACCATAAATACGCTCTATGTTATCCAGCGTGGACACCCAGGTGCCGTGGCCGCGATCTTTTTGCGACAATTCGCGGGTGAACAAGGGGCTGGAGGAGAGGTTTTGGTTGATGGTCTCATCACCATACGGGCGCACATATAAGGTCGTGCCGTCAGTGGTTAATAACGCCAGCAGGTCGCGATCCTGAAGCTCGAAATAGCCATAGAAATGGCGGAAATACTCCACTTTTACCGTGGCCAGCAATACGCCCTCAAAACCGCCTGCCGCATCGTTGATACGTAACGATACCGGGATCACCATGTCCCCGGTGGAGCGGCTGCGGATCACATGTCCAATGTGCAGACTGCCGTGATTGTTGCGGCGATGATAAATAAAGTATTCACGATCGCTGTAGTTAGTCATCAGCGGGCGTTTGTCGAGCGATGTGGCCAGCATTATCCCCTGCGCGTCAAAAACCATCACGCCATGCAACTGCGGAACCCGATCTTTCAGTTCGGCCAGATAGGTGTTAAAGGGAGGAATGGTGATCGACGCCAGCCCTTCCTGCGGAATATTGCGGCGCACTTCACGCAGGACCAGCTCCGCCTGCAAAAAAGTGTCTTCTGCCTGGCGTGACTGCGAGACAGAGAGATTAATGGCGCTACGCTCCGCGTCCTGCACGGTCTTGTCCCACGATCGCGTCAGCGTCCAGACACAGGTGACAATGCCAGCTAACAGCAGCCCTGCCATAAAAAAAGTGATACTGCGGCCAAGAGATGAGTTGAGCGCGAGTGCACGCGCAACATTTTTCCTGAATTTCATTATCCCTCCAAAGCCACATCCACTGTTATTCTGTTAAGCATAGAAGCACGATGATTTATAAGCCAAATAAGCGCGTCATTCGCACCGAACAGGCGTTAAGCGGGAGTTGGCCCCTGCTTTTACACAGGGGAAGTCAGAGCGGGCAACACGGGCATATAACGTTGTTTAGCGTGAGATTCTGTGCGGCCAGTTAATGGGCGAGATACCATTGAGCACCGGGCGGGCGAACAGGAAGCCCTGGAAACGTTCAATGCCGACTGCCTCCAGCCAGCACCACTCTTCCACTTTTTCGACCCCTTCTGCTACCACCGTGATTTGCAGTTCTGCACAGCAATCAATGATGGCTTTGACAATCGCCTGTTTCGGGCCATGCAGATGGATATCGGTCACGATCGTGCGGTCGATTTTCAGTTTGTCCGGCTGGAACTTCGCCAGTAGCGATAGCCCGGCGAAACCGGAACCGAAGTCATCAATGGCGAGGCCAATACCGGCGGCGCGAAGCTGGCGAATAGCCCAGGTAAACTCTTCATACCCCGAGATCACTTCGTCTTCCGTTACCTCAACGATAATCTGCCCGGGATTGAGATTGTTACGCGTAATATGACTGAGCAAAATATCCACTGCACCGGGGATTTTGACCAGCGACATGGGTAACAGGTTTATCGCCACCTTATGATTGCCGATCCCCATACGGCTGGCCATCGCCAGCGCCCAGGCTTTGGACGCCAGATCGGCTTCATGCAGTTTGTCCGACGGGATGCTGGAGAAATACTCCAGCGGACTGCCGCCGTTTGGGCCGCGGATCAACGCTTCGATAGAGGAAATATTCCCGCGCAGTGGCTCGATGATGGGCTGAAAGGCAAACTGGCAGGGTTGTTCGGTGAAGACCGGCGCGTTGGTGTGCGTGAACGGCGGCGTCTTACAGACAAAGCACCAGTGCTCCGGCGACGTACTGCGTACCCGATCATTGTTATTCTGCGAAGCGATAAAATTACGGATAAATTTGTATACCCGGTCGATACTGGCCAACTGGTAGCGCAACGTGCCAAACCGCAGAATAGCGCGCAGTGCTGCTGCCGGCTTCATTACGCGTAAATCAAACAGCGTCATGCCGCGATCGACAAAGCGACGACGAGGTGCAAAATCACGTAAGAGCTCCACCACATTACCGTGGCGATGATCCCGTTTGATTCGTTCAAAAACAGCGTTGACAGACGCCAGCGGTCCTTCAAGAACCTGCAAAAAATGATCGCCGTCGAACAGTAAGATGCCCGTTACCTGCAATTGTGAATTACGCAGGCTTGCTCGCTCGACAAGGTTAGTCAGTTGAGAGGGATCTAATGTTCGATTCAGTCGGCTACGGTAAATCAAAGTCGCTAACACGAAATGCTGCCCTCAAAATGCCCACACAAAATCTACATAGATGCTGCCATCACGCCAGTCTAGCAAGAATGTTAAAATCTCGTCGGCCAATTAAGGGCCATTCTTTTAGCGTTCTCGTTGGCTTAAAATAGTGAGCCGTGCGCGATAGCCATTGCGAATATGCTGACTGGCAGCATCCTGGGCCGCTGCGCGGTCGCGACGGGTCAGCGCATCGACAATGGCCTGGTGTTCACGTTTGGCTTCAAGAGTACGCTCCGGCAATTCGTAGGTGGTGTTGCGCAACAGCGACAGGTGAATACGCAAGTTATCCAGCATTTCATTCAGATAGGGGTTGTGCGTTGCGCGATAAATCTGACGGTGGAACATACGGTTATGATCGTGCAGTGCTTTACTGTCGGTCAGTGTGGCTTCGATATCCACCATCTCCTGCAACAGTGCAATCTCTTCGCTGGAGGCGGCTGTGACCGCCAGATCCATCGCCAGACGCTCCAGACCTTCGCGAACGTCAAACAGCTGGCGCAGCCGCTCATAACCGATGTGGGCAATGATCAACCCACGCTGCGGGCCAGGCTCGGCAAGCCCGAGTGTCTCCAGCCGGTGAAGGGCTTCACGGATAGGTGTACGGCTAATACCAAACTGTTCTGCCAGTCGTGTTTCCTGCAAACGTTCCCCTGGTTGCAGATCCCCCGCTTCAATGGCGGAAAGCAAGATTTCAAAAGGCGTTAAGCCTGTGTCGCGACCCGTCGATTTCACGTTTAAGCTCCGTTTGTCTGTGTGATGACCCTGATAAAGGCTGGCACCCTGCCGTCGGACATCTTGCCACAGGATAGGTGACGTCTATGCTTTTTTTATTCTTTGCTTATCTAAAAAACATCTTTTGACGTTTACGGAATGGCTGCTATGTTTATTTTACATTCATTGTATACAAATGAATTCAAATAAACACAAAGAGAGTTTCTGCTTTTATATTTATAGGTCAACACCAGGGATCTTTGTTTCACGATGACTAAAAAAAGAGACGCTGCATTAACCCGTGGAGAACAGCTCAGCCAGTTTATTCACCAGGCTCATCAACTCACTATTCCCCCCGCCGTTCGACATGAAGCAAAACGCGCCCTGATTGATTATCTCGGCGTAGCGATTGGCGCGGTTAATGACGATGCCGTAACCGCGGTTCGCCAGGTGGCAAAAAACTGGAACGCCGTTGGTGATGCGCGCATGTTCCTTTCGGGAACGACAACTCCTGCTCTTGCCGCGCTGGTGAATGCCACCATGGCACATGCGGCGGATTACGACGATACACACCCTGCCGGTGCCGGACACCCGGGCGGACCGTGCTGGTCTACCGCGCTGGCGATGGCGCAGGCGTATCCGGTCGAAGAAGAGAGAGTGCTGCTCGCGTTTATTACCGGCTTTGAAGTGATGGCAAAACTGGGCGGCGGTTGGGTACCCGGCGTCGGACGCAATCTACAACGCCGGGGATTCCACCCCACGTCGGTAGTTGGACGAGCCGGTGCAGCGGCGGTTGCTGCCGCTATTTTACAACTTTCTGAAGAGCAGATTCGCAATGCACTTGGGGCTGCAGCGACCATGATGGGGGGGCTGCAAAAATCCTCCGGGACGCACGGCAAGCCTTTCCATGCCGGTAAAGCAGCGATGGATGGCATTATGGCGGCGCAACTGGCGGCAGAAAACTTCGTTGGCGCGCACCATTTTTATGAAGCGGACGGTTGGGTCAAAATCTTTATTCAGGATGGCAGCGCGGAAATACCGCCGCTGGACTTTGGCGAGAGTTGGGAACTGCTGACCAACGGTTACAAGCTTTACGCCAGCTGCCGCGGCACACATGCGTCGATTGAAACTGCGCGAAAAATTTACCCGCAACTGCAAGGGCGGAAAATTACCCGTATTAGCGCCAAAGTGCACCCAATGGGGATGGTCAATGCCGGGATTATGGAACCGCGTACTCCGCTGGAGAGCAAATTCAGTATCCCTCATTGTATTACCCTTGCTTTAAGTGGTTACAATTTGACGGACACCGATTTCACGCAGGCAACCGTGGACGATCCGCAACCGCGCGCCCTGCTGCCTTTGCTGCAGGTAGAAGCCGTTGACGGTCAGTCCGCCAGTTCGGCTTTTATCGATGTCTGGCTGGATGACGGCGAGGTGCTTCACGCCCATACTGATGTCTATCGCGGCCACGCGCAAAACCCACTGAGCGATGAAGAGTTACGCGCCAAGTTTGACGCCCTCACTATTCCGGTTCTCGGTGCGGTGCGTAGCGCAGATCTCTACGATGCGGCCTGCCATTTCGAGCGCCCAGGCTCACTGGCCCGCATGACGGAACTGCTTGCGGGCGATCGCTGATTCTTTTTTTGCACAGGAACTCTGTTAGATGACCATTGCCCGACAACTTGCCGGTAATTTACTGGCGTTCTCCCGGCAGGCGTTTCCGCAGGCTGCATACAGCAATGCGCGTACCGCCATTATTGATACTCTCGGCGTTACGCTGGCTGGCGGCGTACAGGATGGCGCCAGTAAACTGCGGTCCGTCATTGTGCCGTCTGCCGCAAGCGGCAACAGCCGCGTCTTCGGCACTGACCTGAAACTGAACGCGCTGGATGCCGCCCTGTTAAACGGCGTTTCCTCACACTTGCTTGATTTTGATGATTCCAACTCCTGGTTGCACGGGCATATTTCTGTGGCCGTACTGCCTGCGCTGCTGGCGCTGGCAGATGAACAGGGTCGCCATGGCGAAGCACTGTTGCGCGCGTATATCACGGGTTATGAAACTGCCGTGCGCATGGGAAAAGCGGTTAGCCCGTTCCAGTATCGTCACGGCTGGCACCCGACCACCACCGTGGGTGTTTTCGCCGGTGTCGCCGCTTGTGCAGTATTGCTGGATCTCAATCAACAACAAACGGCCACTGCGCTGGCGATGACGGCGTCGCTGGCATCGGGGATCAAGTCGAACTTCGGTAGCGAAACCAAAGCGTTAGCCGTGGGCCAGGCAGCACGCAGTGCCGTGATGGCGTGCAAACTGGCGAAAGAGGGATTCAGCGCTGGCGCGACGGCGTTTGAACATCATCAGGGGTATTTTCACGTTTATAACGGCGAGGCAAATGTCGATCCCCTGCCGCTAACGGAACGCTGGGAAGCCACCCCCTTTATTCTTGATACGGTGAAAAGCAACAACTACAAATACTTCCCCTGCTGCTATGCGATTTTGTCGCCGCTGGATGGCATCCTGGCGCTGCGCGAAGAGACCGGGCTTTCACCGGAGGCGATTGAACGCATTGATATCAAGGTTCACCCGATTCGTTTTCCGCACATCAATATTCCCCTGCCGGAAAACCCGCTCGCCGGGAAGTTCAGTCTGCATTATTGCGTGGCGCGCGCGTTTGTCACCGGCACGCTGACGCTGGATGATTTTATTGACGATACGCGCTTCTTCGACCCGACAACGCAAGCCCTGATGCACAAGGTCACGCTGGAGAAACACAGCGAAGAGATCACACATAGCGCGTTTGTGACACTGACCACCACCGATGGTCGACAATTCAGCCAGCGTGTGGCGGGGGCGCGGGGATCCAGCCCGGCAATTCCGTTGCCTGACAACCTGATTGAACAGAAATTCCTCGACTGCGCCAGTCGCGTATTGTCTGCGGAAGGTGCGCAGGCGCTGTATCAGCGCCTGTTGCAGGATGATTACCGCTAACCGGATGCCCGAATGACCATCACCTGGATCCCCCCTGAAATATCGCCCCTGTTTGCAGGCGTAATGGTGTTTTGCAGTTTTCTTACCTCGGCGCTGACGGCGGCAATGGGGCTCGGTGGTGGCACGGCCCTGCTGGCGGTCATGGGGCTGGGCATGCCGGTCAGCAGTCTGATGCCGGTTCACGGCATGGTGCAAATGGGCTCGAACCTGAGCCGTACGCTGATCCAGCGTATGCACGTAGTGTGGCCGCTGGTGTTGTGGTTTCTGCTCGGCAGCGCGGTAGGTATTGCCGTGGGCGCACCGGTGGCCGCAATCATTCCGGACAGTCTTGCCCGTATTGCGTTGGGGATGTTTATTCTCTGGTCGGTGCTGCGTAAACGCGGGGAGCAAAAACCATTGAGTCGCCCGTTCTTTATCATCGGCGGCGGACTCAGCAGCCTTGGCACGATGATTGTGGGTGCCACTGGGCCAATGGTCGCCGGTCTTATCAGTTCGCAAGGACTGAAACGCCAGCCGCTGATCGCCACCCATGCCACCTGTATGGTGTTGCAGCACGGGTTGAAGATCCTGGCCTTTGGGTTGATGGGGTTTGCCTGGGCCAACTGGTTGCCGGTGCTGGCGGCGATGATTATCAGCGGCGCGCTCGGTACCTGGCTGGGGACCCGGGTGCTGGATAATTTGCCCGAAAAACTGTTCCGCGTGCTGTTTCGTGTGACGATGATCCTGCTTAGTGCGCAACTGCTGTGGCAGGGTATAGAAGGATGGGTGAAATAATTCCTTACTTCTTTGGCATATATGCTTTACTGAATTCGTTCTTTGCCAAATGCGTTATAGGTGAAGAACATAGGTATACAAACGGATGTGTTATTTAAAAATAAATAAATACAGTTAGTTAATCTGACAACAACCCTTTAAAAAGGAATAGCCATGCTGAAGAAAACCCACCTTGCGGCGTCGGTATTGTTGCTGACGCTGGGGAGTTTTATTTTCCCTGCGCAAGCAGAAAATGCGCCCGTCACAAATGGCGACACGCTGAAGAAAATTAAAGCGCGCGGCGAACTGGTGTGCGGCGTTCACCCTGCCCGCCACGGTTTTGCTTCGATTGACAGCAAAGGCCAATGGGAAGGTCTGGATGTGGACTTCTGCCGCGCACTGGCGGCGGCGGTATTTGGCGATGCATCCAAAGTGCGCTTCACCCCGCTCTCTACCGCCCAGCGTTTTGCGGCGATCCAGTCAGGCGAAGTCGATGTGTTATCACGTAATGTTACCGCTTCACTGACGCGCGATGTGTCGCTGGGGCTGAACTTCGCTCCGCCTAACTTCTACACCGGCACTGGTTTTATGGTGCGTGCCAACAGCGGCGTGAAAAAGGTAGAAGATCTTGACGGCGCAACGGTGTGCATCACGCCGGGCAGCAGCACCGAGCAGAATGTGGCGCAGATTTTCTCGTCGCGTAACCTGCACTACACGCCGGTGGTGATCGAGAATAATAAAGAATATGTTGCGGCTTACCTTGCCGGGCGTTGCGATGTGATTGCCCGTGACAAAGTCGCGTTGCCGGGCATCAAAACTTTTGATGCGGAAAAACCGGACGACCATATCATCCTGCCGGGCATCTACTCGAAAGAGCCACTGGCCATGGCGGTGCGCAAAGGCGATGACCAGTGGTTTGACATTGTGAAATGGGTTGTTTACGCCACGTTTAACGCCGAAGAGATGAACGTCAACCAGAGCAACGTCGACGCTGAACTGAAATCCACCGACCCGGATGTACAGGGCCTGCTTGGCGTGACTGGCGGCTTTGGGCAGAAACTCGGTCTGGATGATAAATGGGTGTACAACATTGTCAAACAGGTGGGCAACTATGGCGACATTTACAACCGTCATTTCGGCCCGCAGAGCACTGAACCGCTGGATCGCGATTTAAACAATCTGTGGACCAAAGGTGGTTTGCTTTACGGTCTGCCGATCCGTTAATCGCCGGGTCACCCCAGACGGTGGGGTGACCTTTCTCCACTCCCGTAATAACCTTGATGTTTAATGATGAAACAGACTGACAACTCCGGTGCGCTTGCCCTTGCGTCTGACACGACCCGGCAGTCCACCGTGTTTCGCCTTTTCACCTTTTTTGGCAGCAAAACCGTGCGTAGCTGGTGCTACCAGTTTTTGCTGGCAGCGCTGCTTTTAGGGTTTAGCTACTGGCTTTACAGCAATGTGGTGGATAACCTGCGCGCGCAGCGTATTGCCACCGGCTTTGGCTTCCTGCATCAGCGTGCGCAATTTGCTATTGGCGAGAAACTTATCGACTACACGCCACGCGACAGCTACACCCGCGCGCTGGCCGTGGGGTTACTCAATACTCTGTACGTCACCGTGTGTGGCATTGTGCTTGCCACCGTGCTCGGTTTTATTGTTGGCATCGGGCGGGTGTCGAAAAACTGGTTGCTGATGAAAGTATGTGTCGGCTACGTAGAGCTGTTGCGAAACGTACCGGTTATTTTGCAGGTGATCTTTTGGTCGGTGGTGATCCGTAACCTGCCCTCGCCGCGTGAGGCGATCATTCTGCCCGGCATGGGCTTTTTAACCAACCGTGGGTTGACCTTTGCCGTCCCGGCGGCACACAGCGGTTGGGGATGGGCCTTTATCGCGCTGCTGGCGGCCTGTGTCATGAGCGTGCTGCTTGCACGCGTCGCGCGTCGCTGGCGTGAGCACCACGGCAAAATGGTGCCGGTGGCTCGTCTGCGGGCTGCGCTGATTATCGGCCTGCCGTTGCTGGTGTGGGTGCTTGCTGGTGCGCCGCACGAACTGAATCGCCCGGAACTCCGCGGTTTCAACTTTAAAGGTGGTTTTACCATCAGCCCGGAATTTACTGCGCTGCTGTTGGGTATTGCCCTTTACTCGTCGGCGTTTATTGCCGAAATCGTTCGCGCGGGTATTCAATCGGTGCCCAAAGGGCAGCTTGAGGCGGCGCGGGCACTCTCCTTTTCCCCGTGGCATGTGATGCGCCATGTGATCCTTCCGCAGGCGATGCGGGTGATGGTGCCGCCGCTGGCCAGCCAGTATGTCAGCCTGGCGAAAAACAGCTCCATCGCCGTTGTGGTGGGATACCCGGAGCTGGCGAATATCAGTAATACGCTAATGAACCAGACCGGTCAGGCGCTGGAAGCGATCGCCATTATGATGGGGGTATATCTGATTATCAGCGGCGCGACGTCCCTGTTGATGAACCTGTTTAACCGTTACGTCGCCATTAAAGAGCGCTAAGGAACCGTGATGCAAAACCCTGTGCTTTTCTGGCTGCGACGTCATCTTTTCAGCAGCATTTTGCAAACGGTACTGACACTTCTGCTGCTGACAGTGATCCTGATGGTGGGAACATCATTGCTGCGCTGGGGCGTCATTAACGCTGTCGGGCTGAGCGGTAATGTGGAGCAATGTCGGGCGGCGACTGGCGCATGCTGGGCGGTAATTGGCGAGAAGTATCGCCCTATTCTGTTCGGCCTGTATCCCTATGATGAACAGTGGCGTGCGGCGCTGGCAATGCTGGTGTGGTTTATTACTGTTGGCGTGTCGCTTTCCCCCGCCTGCTGGCATTCGCGCCTGTTATGGCCGTTGTGGCTCATCGCGCTGGCGACAATGTCGGCACTGATGAGCGGTGGCGTATTCGGTCTGAAACCGGTGCCCTCTGCGGACTGGGGCGGCCTGCCGCTGACGCTGCTGCTTTTTTCCGGCACGGTGATTATTGGTATGCCCGTCTCTGTGATGCTGGCACTTGGGCGGCGCTCACCGTTGCCCTTCTTGCGCGGCTTGTCGGTGGTATTTATTGAAGGTCTGCGCGGCGTGCCGCTGATCACCATCCTGTTTGTGGCGGTGAATGTTTTTCCGCTGTTTTTACCGGCGGATATGGAAGTCAATAAACTGCTGCGCATTATCATTGGTATTGCGTTGTTCTTTGCCTGTTACCAGGCGGAAGTGATCCGCGGCGGTTTGCAATCGGTCCCTCGTGGTCAGTATGAAGCGGCGGCAGTGCTGAACCTCGGTTACTGGCACACCACCACCAAAATCATTCTGCCGCAGGCTTTGCGTATCTGCCTGCCCGCCGTGACCAACCATATTATCGCCGCGATGAAAAATACCTCGTTTGTGATCATTATTGGTCTGTTTGATGTGCTGACGGCCACCAGCGCGGTGATGCAGGATCCGCAGTGGCGTCGCTACTATATCGAGTCATATGTGTTTATTGCCTCGTTGTATTTATTATTCGGCTTTTTGCTCTCTCGCTATGCGGTGTGGGTGGAAGGACGTATTGATGCCCGCCGTAACCCTGAAGGAGTCTCCTGATGCAGGACATAACATCGCGCGATGCGATAATTGAGATGAAATCGGTCAGCAAATGGTACGGGAAATTCCAGGTGCTGGACGAGGTGTCGCTGAGCGTGAAAAAAGGCGAACGTGTGGTGATCTGCGGCCCGTCCGGTTCCGGTAAATCGACGCTTATCCGTTGTATTAACCGTCTTGAAGAGCATCAGAAGGGGCAGATTCTGGTGAACGGCATCGAAATGAATGACAACGTGCGCAACATCAGCCGGATCCGTTTGAGCATTGGCATGCTGTTCCAGCAGTTTAATCTGTTCCCGCATTTAAGCGTGCTGGATAACCTGATTATCGGGCCGACGCTGGTGCGCAAGATGACGCGAACGCAGGCGACAGAACTGGCGATGCACTATCTGGAAAAGGTGCACATAGCCAACCAGGCGCATAAGTTTCCACTGCAATTGTCTGGTGGGCAACAGCAGCGTGTGGCGATTGCCCGCGCCCTGTGTATGCAGCCGGAAATCATGCTGTTTGATGAGCCGACCTCGGCGCTCGATCCGGAAATGATCAAAGAGGTGCTGGATGTGATGCTTGATCTGGCGGAGAGCGGCATGACCATGATTGTGGTGACGCACGAGATGGGTTTTGCGCGTACCGTGGCGGACAATGTGATCCTGATGGCGGAGGGTCGCATTGTCGAGTCTGCTGCGCCAGAAACGTTCTTTACACAACCGGCGCATCCGCGTACCCGCCAGTTCCTCGATCAAATCCTCAGCCATTAATCTCCCGGCGGCGGATATTCCGCCGCCGGTGACCGCCGTAAAAATAAGCGATACCCTTCTTATTAACCCTGTAAATTATCATGTCTTTATCCGCTCTGTTGTCATACGATTTAAGTATTGCTGTATTACTGAGCAGCAAGTTGCACGGCACTGTGGGCTTTGAAATAGTGTTTTAATGTAAATACAGCTATTTTTTCTGTTAACATTTCTGTTTGTTCTGCGATTATTTTTCATGCTTTATCGGATGTCTGGCTGATAATTTAGCTTAAGGATTTACTTATCTCGCCGAAGATTTTAATCAGTCTTTTTTTTGTCGCAAAATCATAACAATATTTAAAAGTTAAGGCGTAAGCATGACTAAAAAAATATTTAATGTTGCTACTTTCCGTTGCCGATAAGTTCGTAGAAAATGCACAGGTAATAACGAACAACAGTCACTGGCCGGTAAATTAATCACACGTATTACCGCGTCAGCAAAACTCATTGATTGCGGTCCATCGTGGAGTTTTTTTCATGAAGCGTAACACTCACGTTACACAAAAAGAGTTTTTGCTTAACGACGGTACGACGTTGCTGTCGACAACCGATACGCACAGCCATATTACTTATGCCAATACGGCATTTATTGACGCCAGCGGATTTAATGAAGATCAATTAATGGGGGCGGCACATAATATTATTCGCCACCCGGATATGCCCCCTGCGGCATTTGGCGATATGTGGTTTACTATTCAACAGGGCGACAGCTGGACCGGGATGGTGAAGAACCGTCGCCAGAACGGCGACCACTACTGGGTTCGTGCCAACGTTACCCCTATTTATCAGCAGGGGCAGTTAACCGGTTATATCTCTGTGCGTAATATTCCTGAACGTGCAGAAGTGGATGCCAGTTCGGCACTCTATCAGCAAGTTAATGAGAATAAACTTAAAGGGTATCGTTTCTATAAAGGGCTGGTGGTACGCCGTGGTTTATTTTCTTTTTTATCTCTTTTTCAGCGCATCAATGTTTCAAAACGTATCAATTTCGGCACCATAATTACGGCTGCTCTTCTGGTCGCATTACAATATACGGACTTGAATGCTGCAACCAAAGCGGGCGCGTCAATTATTATCCTCGGACTGCTTTCCGTTTTTTTGCAGAGCCAAATATCTCGCCCGCTGAAAATAGTTTTGTCGCAAATGCAGAAAGTGGTTTCCGGGCGTAAAGCCGACTACCGGCATTTTAACCGCGTGGATGAAATTGGTTTGTTGATGCGACTGGTTAACCAATCCGGGTTAAATCTCAGCTCGCTGGTTGGGGATGTTTCCGCACAGATTAACGGTATTCGTACCATTAGCGGGCGCATTACCAGCGAAGGCGAGTCCTTGCAAAAACGCACAGAAGAAACCTCCGCTGACTTGCATCAAACTGCGGCGGCGGTGGAAGAGATCGCCAGCGCGGTGCGGCAAACGGCGGAAACGGCGTCCGATGCGATGGCCCGTGCCGATGAAACCAGCGCCAGTGCCATGAATAGCGGCGACGTGATGAAGAAAACCATCGCCATGATGCAGGCTGTCTCTGCGGACAACAATAAAATCGTCGACATCATTGGTGTGATTGACAGTATTGCCTTCCAGACCAATATCCTGGCACTGAACGCGGCAGTAGAAGCGGCGCGTGCGGGGGAATCCGGTCGCGGTTTTGCCGTCGTGGCCGCCGAAGTGCGCAATCTGGCGCAGCACTCCGCTTCCGCCGCGCGGGAAATTCAGTCGTTGATCGAGCATAACGTGGCGAATGTGAAAAGCGGCGTGGAAATGGTTGAGAAGACGGAAACGCACCTGACAGCCATGATTGACAGCGTGATTAATATGTCGACCATGATCAAAGAGATTGGCGTTGCTACGCATGAACAAACGCAGGCACTGGAGTTGATTAACCAGTCGGTTTCCCGCATCGGCACAATGACGCACAACAACACCGGGATGGTGGAACAGGTGACCAGCGCCGCTGAAGATCTCTCTGAACGCGCCGCCCGTCTGCATCGCGCGGTACATGTTTTTGGCGGTAACTGATCCCTGCTATAGTCACGGACTCCGTTGCGGAAAAGAGGCGCAGCATGGTTTCCTGCAAAGCAGTCCTGATGTTTCTTTTGTCGTTCGTCCTGTCGGTGGCGGCCCATGCTGCCGACAGTTTACACCCCCCTTCCGGTTTTATGCAGCCGCCCGCGCATCGGGTTGATGCAGCAAAAACGGTCAACTGCCCTGCCGTTCCCACGCCGTTTACCGGCACGCTCGATTTCCGCAGTAAATACGAAGGCTCCGACAGCGCCCGTGCCACGCTTAACCCGCAGGCTGAAGCTGCGTTTCGTGATCAAACCCAAAACATTACTGCCATGGAGAGTCTGGTCAGTAAGCAGGTGATCGCCTGGGCACGCAGCGGCGATCCGCGTTATGTCGCCTGTGTTGTTAACACACTTAGCGCGTGGGCTAACGCAGGTGCATTAACCGGTGCAGCGGCGAATCATACCGGCAAGTCTCTGCGCAAATGGGCACTGGCAAGTTTCTCCTCGGCGTGGTTACAACTGGTTTTCTCACCGGCGCACCCGCTTGCCGCTTATGCTGCGCAGCAGGAAACCGTCACGCGCTGGTTGAGCCAGTTGGCTACGTTAACTGCCAGTGAATGGCGCGATCTGCCGCTGGATAAAGTCAATAACCACAGCTACTGGGCTGCCTGGGCACTGATGTCAACTGCGGTGGTCACCCAACGTCAGGATCTGTTTGACTCGTCACTGGCGATTTACCGCACCGCTATGCAGCAAGTGGATGCACAGGGATTTTTACCCAATGAATTACGCCGCCGACAGCGGGCCTTTTCCTATCATAATTACGCGATACAGCCGTTGGTGATGATCGCCCTGTTTGCGCGGGCGAACGGTGTGGATGTGACGGCAGAAAACAACCAGGCATTACAACGGCTGGGCGCGAAAATCATTGCTTCGCTGGATGACCCCGCCCCCTATGCACAGCAAACCGGGGTAACGCAGGATCGCGCTTTTTTACAGCACACAACCAACCTGGCCTGGCTGGAGGCCTGGTGCCAGCTTCAGCGGTGTGATACAGCGTTAAACCAGCGCATCACGGCGCTCAGACCGCTACAAAATACCCGAATGGGCGGGGATATGACGCATCTGTTCGCGGCGAAACACGACGGGCATGATTAACCGCGCACTGCCACACGCAGGGTTCGTAAAAATGCATTTTGTTCATGGTGTTGCGGTAAGTATAATCCGCGCGAATAGTTCAAATTGGCTGAGTGAGCAGAATGCGGTATGACTGTTCGCCAGCTTTTTACCTCCTCCTCCGGTCGCCGATAACCGGACGGGGAGATGATGACAACGTAACAGGGCATAAATTTGCCAGGATATTAAGGGATTAAATGAAGAGTAATATGAAGTCATGGCTGCTTGTACCGCTTTTTCTGTTGTCTGGCTATGGTTCTGCCAGCACAACCCAGGTTGAAATTCTGAGCGCCGTGGTCAAAGACGCGAAAATCCCCGATGCACAGCTTATGCTGCAACGAAACGGTGAAAGCGCGATCAAGGCGACGACGAACGCACAGGGACAGGCCGTACTGGAGAGCGCGTTGCCCGATACCAGCGACACGCTGTTGATTGTCAAAAAAAACGGTTATTCAAATCTGGTGGTGAAATGCCCCTGTAACGGCATGTCGTATGCGTTAAGCCCGGTACTGAGCGGGCTGGACAGTATGCGTGTGGTCTTAACCTGGGGAGCGCAGCCTGAGGATCTGGATTCGCACATCGTTTATCCGGGCAACCATATTTATTTCGACCATCAAGAGGGTGATAACGGCAATCTGGATGTTGACGATACAGACAGTTATGGTCCTGAAACCATCACCCTGACAGCACGGCAGAATGGTCAGTCCTATGTCTACGCTATCCATGACTTTACCGATCGCTTAAATCCGGGCACGACACGCTTGTCCGAAAGCCAGGCGAAAGTGTTTGTCTACGTCGGCGAATCGCTGGTGAGAACCTATTATGTTCCGCAGCATCAGACCGGGAATCTGTGGACGGTATTTAAAATCACCCCATCGGGCGACTTTGTCGATATCAACAAAATTGAAGGGGTGACGACCGACTCCGCGAACATCGGCACGCTCCTCTCGCCTGCGTTGGCAGACGCCTGGACCGCGTCGCACAATGCGGGTTGGTCACAACAGGATATGAGCGCGTCGCGTAATTTCAATCTGTTGGGAGAAGCGGCTTACCAGCAAAATGATTACGATCAGGCGATCGCGCAGTTCACCGCGGCCGTCAACGCGTGGGCGGATAACGGCAAGGCATACGGCAACCTGGGGCTGGTGTATCAGAAAGCCGGTCGCACGGCGGAAGCACTGTGGGCCAACCGTAAAGCGCTGGCATTAGCCAGCGGCACAGGTGCGCCAACGGTTCGTGCCGGGGCAAATTATAACATCGGCAAAATTTACGAAACGGCGGGTGATTATCAGCAAGCGCTGAGATATTACCAGGCAGCCCGTAATGAAAAAGCCAATACGGTGTATGACAACGCCATTACCCGTGTTCAGGGGCTTATCCACTAATATCCGGTAAAAGCAGAAAACATGGACTGCCCTGTCAAACCGGGCAGTCACATTGAGCGGCGTTTATGGCCTGGGTACGTGATGTGAGCGGACTCAGGCCTTTTCATTTCAGGCGTAACCGCGTGGGTCTTGTGACGATCTGTTACCAGGAAACAGCGCAACTCCATTGCGCATTCCCCGCACTCTGACTGGTTGCGACTCGCAGGGATAGCGACGCCCCTTTCACATGGCTGACGCTGTATTCAAACACCACATCATCCAGGTTACTGGCAATTCGCTCGATGCGTAATAGCGGGCTGCCCACCGCCACGTTGAGCTGTTTAGCCAGCGCGTTGTCGCTCACCACCGGCATGTATTGTTCATGGGCGCGTGTCGGCGCATAGCCAAAGGTTTCGCGTAATTGCCCGTGCAGCGAACGCGCGCCATCAATATGGCTGATATCGGTATAAATCCGGCCGTTGAGCCAGCTGATTACATGCCCGACGACCTGCGTGTTTTGCATCATTACCCGTTCAAGTCGCACGACCTGATGGCCAAGGCTTAGCCCCATTTTCTCGGCTACCACGCTGTCTGCCATGGAAGGAAAGAGAGAAATAACCTCCAGATGCACGGGCTGCGGATCAACAAACGAGACCAGCGTATCCGGCAGGTCGGTGTAGTGTTTGAGCAGCGCATCACGGTTAATAAAGGTGCCTTTTCCCTGCTCGCGGTACACCATCCCGATGCTGACCAGCGCATCGATGGCCTGTTTGATCGTACCGCGTGCCACCTGAAACTCTTCCGCCAGCAGCAGTTCGCCGGGCAGTCTGTCATCATAGGTAAACGAGATAATCCGTTGCAGAATAATCTCTTTGATCTTCAGGTAAAGTGGGAGTCCGTCAGACTCAAACATACTTCAACTCCGCTTCAGAGGTAGTGTATCCGGCTCCTGTATTTTTCCAGTATATCCCGATTTATCTGTTGATTACCGTCTATGTTTGCACTGGCCAGTACTGGCGGCGTAAGGCCGATTTCCAGCATCCGTTCGCATAAGCGCAGCACCAGGCTGTTGGCAATGGTTGCCCCCATGATAGTGGACAACGGTGCGACACGCTGCGCCATTCCCGGTAGGGTGACAGCGGCATCGCCGTATTCGCAGAGATTATCAATGGTCACATCTGCCACCGTGGCCAGCAGTTTGCCGCTGGAGTGGCGTGAGGTCACTTTCGCAGCGGTATCCAGGCTGGTGATCGCCACTACATTCACCCCGCGCTCGCGGGCGCAAATCGCCACATCCAGAGTAATGGCGTTGCGCCCCGATACGGAGTGGATAAGCAGCGTATCGCCGGCCTGTAGCGGTGAGCTCTCCACCAGAACGCGCCCTAACCCTTCAACATTTTCCACGGCGCTGGTCAATGTTAATGGTCGTACGTTAAGCATCAGCGCCGGGTTAAAGAGCGGGTTAACGATCGCCAGCCCACCGGCACGGTAGCTCATCTCCTCCGCCAGGATCCCGGCATGGCTGGCGCCAAAGACAAACAGATTGCGCTGGTTGCACACGGTGTCGAACATCATCTCTGCCGCCCGGTCAATCACGTCGCGTTGCTGCTCCAGCTCCCGCAATTTCTGGTGGATTTGTGCATAGTAGTGGTTCAACGCGTCGCTCATCGCAGATCCTCAGAAGGTCAGCAAACGGGTTAACGCGCTGATCAGCGGTGCCAGCATAAACATGTCGCTATCACCCGCCCACAACGCGGTATCCGGAATGGTGTCGTTGATAAAGAAGCTGACGCAGAAGTATTGCCCCCACGCTACCACAGTCGAGGTGACAAACCCCGCCAGCAGCGCGCCTTTATAGCCGCCGGTGATATTGCCAAACACCCCCGCCGTGCCTGCATGGAAGAAAATAACAATCATGCTGGGAATAAACACATACCCCGTGGAGCGACCAATCACCGTTAGCCACAACAGTGAACCGATAAAGGCACCAACGAAGCCAAGCACCACCGCGTTGGGTGCAAAGTTGAATAAAATCGGGCAATCAAGCGCCGGTTTCGCGCCGGGCACCAGCCGTGAACCAATGCCGTTAAACGCTGGCACCATCTCGCCAATAAACATCCTCACCCCAAGTAAGACCACAGCAATGCCGCCGGTGAAGATCAGCGACTGTTTCAGGGCGTAGATATAAAAACTGAGCCCCCCTGACTGGGAGAGGATTTCGGCCGCTTTCGGCGTGGCTTTGATTTGCAGAATAAAGGTGCCCACAAAGAACAACAGCGTCATGGTTAACGCGGTGACCACGTTGGAGTCGCGCAGGAAACCGAGCTTTTTCGGTACCTGAATATCTTCAGCGTTAATTTTGTTGGCAGCGAAGAGCGTGCCGAACACCGCACCCAGCAGTGCGACGGAGGCCGATGTATGGCCGAGGGCGACATTGTCGTTGCCGGTGATTTTTCGCACCCACGGTTGCACCATCGCCGGTTGTAGCGTCCAGTACAGTCCCATGATCACCGACAGCATCAGCGTTAACTGCACCGCGGAGATGTTCGGGTTGGTGTTGACCATGATCCCGGCAAAGATCATCGTCGTCCAGAACATCATATGGCCGGTCAGGTAGATATATTTGAACGGGGTGAGCCGCGCCAGCAGCAGGTTAATGGCAAAACCCGCTGCAATCGCAATGGTTACGCTGCTGCCGTAGCGTTCGCTGAATTTCACCTGCCCCATAATGTCCGTCAGGTTCATTGAGCTGAGACCGAACACTTCGGTCCAGATGGGCTGAAAAATCAGCAAGGCGGAGACAATAATGCCTGCGCCTGCGCCAATAATCAGAAAACCGAGAATGCCTTTCAGCGTGCCGGAGACGATATCCGCCAACGGTTTTTTCTGTAACACCAGCCCGAGAAGGACGATCAAACCAATAAGAATGGAGGCTTCGCCGAAAATATTGACGGTTATCCAGTGCAGCACATCGATAAATTCACTCATGATCAGGCACCCTCTTTCAGTACGCCCGCCTGTGCTAAGGCGCGGGTGATTTCCTGTGTATCAATGTAGTTATTCACCACCACCACCGGACAGGAAAGCTGGCGCAGGTTGTCCACCAGTTCACTATTGGTGATCACCAGGTCGGCCTGCGCCGAAGAGGCGGAAGAGACATCCATGTGTTCGACAGACGCCTGAATACCGTTTTTTTGTAATACCGTTTCGACGTTCATTTTTAAAATCAGGCTGGAGCCCATGCCTAAACCGCAAACCGTCAGAATTTTCATTATCAGCCCTCGAAGTGCGTGATTCCGTGATTAATTCTTGTGCGTAAAACAGGAGAAAATCGCTTCTGCGTCCGTGCTGTGCAGAAAAGTGTGGTACGTATGCTCATTGCTGAGCAATGTCACCAGTTGCTGGATAAGTTGAATATGCTGATCCTGGCCAGTTGCGGATAACCCCAGCACCAGCGAGACGGGATCGTTATCACTGTGTCCAAACGCCACAGGCTGGCGCAGGCGGATAAAACTGATTTGCGGCGTCAGCGCGCCCTGTTCTGGCCGTGCATGGGGCATTGCCAGACCTGGCGCTATCACAAAATAGGGGCCGAATTGATGAAAATTGTCCACCATCGCCTGGACATAACGTTCAGTGCACGCATCGCTTGCCAGCAGCGCGTTGCCTGCTGCCAGAATCGCCTGCTCCGGCGTGTTTGCGGGATGGTCCAGTTGTATGGCCTGGCGTGCAATCATCGGGATACCTGCGCAAGATAGTGACGAAGAGAGTGGAGCGTGGTGTCCAGTGCCTGCTGGACAAGCGCTGCCCCTTTTTCTGCCGTGGCGCAACGCGGATCGCCCAGCACCGCATAGTCGGAAAACTCCGTCCAGTGCATCTGTTGCCAGGCGAAATTAGGGGGGAACTCAGGATAGTGCGCCCTTGCCTGCGCCATCTGCACCGCTTCCGGAGCCAGTTCCAGCATCAGGGAGGTTTCAATCTCATCGGCATGCATATATCCGGCTTTGGCCTCTTTCGATTCCCGTAGACGATGCACGCAATCATTCATACCCGCCCAGGTGTAGCTGAGTAGCGTAATGCCCTCTTTTTTCAAGGCCCTGGCCGCGCTTTTTATGGCGTCAAAATTACCGTAATGCGCATTAATGACCGCCAGCGCCGGAATGCCATAGCCTGCCATATTGCGCGCCAGCGCCTGTAAAAGCTGACTCAGTAAATCGTTACCAATATCCACCGCACCAGCGTGACCCTGTAACGACCAGACCTGGCTAAACGGTAGCACTGGCAGCATTACGGATGCTTCGCCAAGGGCTGCATCGAGTCGTTCGCAAAAACGCTCTGCCAGCAGATTGTCCGTTGCCAACGGCAGATGATCGCCGTGCGGTTCTACCGCGCCCAATGGCAGTAAGGCTATCTGCGCCCGGCGCAGCGCCGCACTGGCCTGCGATTCGTTCAGCATTTGCAGCTTCATTGGCTGTCCTGGCTGAAGGTAAAATAACGGGCCGGATTAGCAATGAAAAAATCATGCAGCAGTGCCTCGCCGTCAAAACCGGCTTCATGCGCTTCTTCTATAAACCTTGGCCGCCAGTCCGCCAGGATAAACTTCAATCCCAGCCCCCCTTTTCCATAGTGGGCGCTCATGCTTTTACGGGCGAAATCGCCACCGATCAGGATCTGTTTTTGATATCCCCTTTTACACAGTTCGAGGATGGCCTGTGTACGAATATGCTCAGGGTGATATTTTATCCTGGTAATACCGTCAAAAGAGAGGTACGCCCCGGTGTTGGCGATTTGACGATGTAACCAGGGATCGGGGTTTCGGTCCATATGTGCAAAGCACAAACGGGACATATCAAGACCAAGCGTTTTAAACACCTGCGTCTGTTCCAGCGCCATAGTGCCCATTTCCGTATGGCTGTGCATCGGCGCGCCGGTAATTTGCTGCGCGCGAACGATCACTTCCAGCGTTTTGCGTTCAAGTGGCGAAATCATGTTATAGCCGGTGCCGCATTTCACCACGCCAGCCCGGTACTGGCTGCCATCGATGCCGTCCGTCACTTCGCGGACAACGTGCTCCACCAGTGCGTCCAACGGCGAGTGTTCAATCCACTGTGCAAACGTGTCGTTGTGACCAGGGCGTTTGCAGCTCCAGAGGAAGCCTTTGTTAAACCCGGCGGTAGCGATGATCTGTACGTGCTGACGCTGTGCGATTCTGGCAACAACCTCGACCTGTCTGCCATAATCCGGCGCGGTGGCGTCATAGAAAGAGTGCCCGCCAGCGGCGCGAAAATCCGCCAGCTCCCTTTCCGAGGCTTCCGCTGAATCCAGCAGCAGATCCTCATCGTTACGCTCTGCCCAATACGGCGGAATGCAGTAGATATGATCGTGACTGTAGGTCACACCCAGCTGGGCGGGGGCAATATCTCCATGCAACGTACGAATAAAACCCATCGGGCAACCCTCTGAAAGCAAATGGAAGATGCCCATCAAAAATAGGTTTGGTTCACTTGATCAGTCAAGTGATCAAGTTCGTTTATTGTTCAATTCTATGACCTGCGCCACGAATAATAAGAGACTGTTCTTAAAAGTCGTCAATCGCTTGCGCTTTGCGTCACGATGTCCGAGGATGACAGTCCGGTATGTTTTTTATACCGCGCAATGATGAGATTGTATTTCGCCCGGCGCAGTTTACCGGGCTTGTCCTTGAAACATTGAACTGGATTAAGGAGTAAGCATGAAATCGAACCGTCAGGCACGTCATATCATGGGACTGGATTACAAAGTGTCTAATACCCGCAAAGTGGTGACCAAAGACAACCACGAAGAAACGGTGGTGGTCCATCGTTCCGGGCGTCATCGCCGCGCTGGCTAATGTTTTCCACCCTCGCCACTCCATTCGGAGTGGCGTTTTGTTTTCTCTTCTGCTTGATAAAAATTCAATCAACGAATGCCGCGAATAGGAAGTATTTACCGTATTGATGCTTTATACTTGCGCCCGCCGCAGTACCCACCCGCTACGCTATGCCACGCGGAGTGATCGTTGATAAAGGAGCAGTAAGATGAATGCCAAACATAATAAAAACCGATCGTTGTATATCCCCTATGCCGGCCCCGTGTTGCTGGAGTTTCCCCTGCTGAACAAAGGCAGCGCCTTCAGCATGGAAGAGCGCAGCAGCTTCAACCTGCTGGGTCTGTTGCCCGAAGTGGTTGAAACGATTGAAGAACAGGCGGAACGTGCCTGGCTACAATATCAGGGTTTTAAAACCGATATTGATAAGCACATTTACCTGCGTAACATCCAGGACACGAACGAAACCCTTTTCTATCGCCTGGTGGATAACCATCTCGAAGAGATGATGCCGGTGATCTATACCCCAACGGTCGGTTGGGCTTGTGAACGTTTTTCGGACATTTACCGTCGCGCGCGCGGCGTGTTTATCTCCTGGCAGAATCGCGGCAACATGGACGACATTCTGCAAAACGTCCCCAACCACAATATCAAAGTGATTGTTGTCACCGACGGCGAGCGCATCCTTGGCCTGGGCGACCAGGGGATTGGCGGAATGGGCATTCCAATCGGTAAGCTCTCGCTTTATACCTCCTGCGGCGGGATCAGCCCGGCGTATACCCTGCCGGTGGTGCTGGACGTTGGTACCAACAACCAGCAACTGATTAACGATCCGCTGTATATGGGCTCGCGCCACCCACGTATTACGGGGGATGAGTACTACGCGTTTGTCGATGAATTTATCCAGGCGGTCAAACAACGCTGGCCGGATGTGCTGCTGCAATTTGAAGATTTTGCGCAGAAAAACGCCATGCCGCTGTTGAATCGCTACCGCAACGAAATCTGCTCGTTTAACGATGATATTCAGGGAACCGCAGCCGTGACTGTCGGGACACTGATTGCCGCCAGTCGCGCAGCGGGCAGCCAGTTGAGCCAGCAGAAAATCGTCTTCCTCGGCGCGGGTTCCGCTGGCTGCGGGATTGCCGAGCAGATTATTGCGCAGACCCAGCGCGAAGGTCTGAGCGAAGCGGATGCACGCCAGAAAGTCTATATGGTGGATCGCTTTGGTCTGCTGACCGACGAAATGCCAAACTTGCTGCCGTTCCAGAGCAAGCTGGTGCAGAAACGTGAAAATCTGCAAAACTGGGATCGCGAAACCCAGAGCGAAGCCATCTCCCTGCTGGATGTGGTGCGCAATGTGAAACCGGACATTTTGATTGGCGTTTCCGGTCAGACCGGGCTGTTCACGGAAGAGATCATCCGTGAAATGCACAAACACTGCCCGCGCCCGATTATTATGCCGCTCTCTAACCCGACCTCCCGTGTGGAAGCGACGCCGCAGGACATCATCAGTTGGACTGACGGTATGGCGTTGGTCGCAACCGGTAGCCCGTTTGCGCCGGTGCAGTGGAAAGAGAAAACCTACCCAATTGCACAGTGCAACAACGCCTATATCTTCCCTGGCATTGGTCTGGGGGTGATCTCCGCAGGGGCGTCACGCATTACCGATGAAATGCTGATGGCGGCAAGTGAAACGCTGGCAGAATACTCGCCGTTGCTGCTTAATGGCGAAGGGCTGGTGTTGCCGGAGCTGAAAGATATTCAGAAAGTGTCGCGCGCTATTGCGTTTGCCGTCGGCAAAATGGCACAGCAACAAGGCCTGGCGGTGAAAACCTCTGCCGAAGCGCTGGAACAAGCCATTAATGATAACTTCTGGGAGCCGAAGTACCGCAGCTATCGCCGTACCTCGATCTAACCGCCTGTTTTCCACCCGGAGTCGCTGTGCTCCGGGTGTGCCCGCGCTGATCACCTAATCCGTTGTTGTTTCTTCATTGGCATGGACAAGATCGTAGGCCGCCTGCGCTCGCTCCAGTGCCGGACCGTACTCCAGTGCCCAATCATTCAGTGCCATAAACGGTTGTTGTAGCGTCTGCGCCAGCGGTGTGATGCTGTACTCCACGCCCACCGGCGAAGTCGGCAGTACTTCACGGCGCACCAGTCCATTGCGCTCCAACCGTTTTAGCGCATCCGCCAGCGCTTTGTGGGTAATGCCATCCAGCCGACGGCGGATTTCATTAAAGCGGGCAGGTTCGGTGCAGAGTACTGTGAGGATCATAATCGACCATTTATTGGTGATGTGTTCCAGTACCCAGCGGGTTTTTCCCACATTGTTCAGGCTGTTACAGTCAATTTTCTCCATAGCGATATACTCCGCGATATCAGATATAAACAAAGTGCGTAATTGATATTAAGTATAAAATTTATATCATCTGTTTTCCACTCAAACCGGAGAGAACAGATGGGCAGATTAGACAATAAAGTGGCTGTGGTGCTTGGCGGTGCAAAAGGCATTGGCCTGGCAATCAGCCAGCGTTTCACCCGTGAAGGGGCAACAACCTGGTTTACTTCACGGCGTGATGAGGAGCTCCAGGCAGCCAGTCGCACCCTGTCAGGCGTTTCCATGCCGATGCGCGCGGATGTGAGTCAACAAAGCGAACTGGCCCGCATTATGGCAACGGTTAAGGCGCAAGCGGGTCGCATTGATGTACTGGTGATTAATGCCGGAATGTCGGAATACGCCACCCTCGGGGAAATCAGCGAAGCGCATTTTGACCAGATATTTGGTCTGAATGTTCGTTCGCCTGTGTTTGCCTTGCAGGCCGCGCTGCCGCTGTTGCAGCCCGGTGCGAGCGTGGTGCTTATCGGTTCGATAGCCGATACGATCGGCACGGAGGGATACGGTGTTTACGGCGCCAGTAAAGCGGCGCTGCGTTCATTTGCCCGGACCTGGACACGTGAACTCTCCAGCCGCGGTATCCGCATTAACGTTGTTGCGCCGGGTCCAATTGACACCGAAATGATGGCGGCTGTCACTGATGAGGTTCGCGACGCGTTAACCCGTAATATCCCGCTACACAGAATGGGCAAACCCGATGAAGTGGCCAACGCAGCGCTCTTTCTGGCGAGCGATGAGAGCAGCTACATTGCAGGGGCAGAGATCTGTGTGGATGGCGGAATGACCCAGGTTTGACGGTGCGTTTAGCGCCAGTTGCCTCTTCACAGCCATCTGCGGATGGCTGTGATGGCGGCTTTTGCACGCGGTACGTACCGGCGACGCTGGCAAATCATTTATTTCCCCGCTACACTCCTTTCACCCATCAACTTACTGAATATAAAAGGAGGCTAATTATGCTGTATTGTGAACTGTTTTATGTTTCACATACTCTTGGTGATCGCACCTGCTCAAGCGTTATCGGTATCGTGCTGCGATAACTTCTGCTTGAGCGAAGACACAATCCCCTTCCCTTGGGCTTACCGGGTTATCGTCAGCGATGTTTGACGAGGCATACACATGCCTGTAACTCTTGAGTAAGCAATGAGCACTTTACTATCTGCACAATCAATCCGTGTTGAAACGGCTTTCGGTCCGTTATTCTCCGAACTCTCCTTTACCCTGAAAAAAGGCGATCGCCTTGGCCTTATTGGTGACAATGGCTGCGGTAAAAGCACGCTGTTGAAGGTACTGGACGGTTCGCTGTCCCCCCTTTCCGGTACTGTGACGGTGGCGCACCACTGTCTGTTAGCCCGCGTGGAACAACATCTCCCCGCTGAGTTACTGCCTGTCACGCTGTTGGAGGCGGTACTGGCTCAGATCTCTGAAACGGAACGGGAGAGCCAGCGCTGGCGAGGCGAAGCGTTACTGGCCAGTATGGGACTGAGCCCGCAGGAGATTGCCCTGACAGCGGCGACGCTGAGCGGTGGTCAGCATACCCGCTTGTTGTTGGCGCGGGCGTTAATCCGCGAACCGGATCTTCTCCTGCTGGACGAGCCCGGTAACCACCTTGATCTGCCTACGTTGCTATGGCTGGAGCAGTTTTTACAAAACTGGTCCGGCAGTTTTGTCATGGTCTCACACGATGCTTCTCTGCTGGATGCAGTGACCAACGGCACCTGGATCCTGCGTGACCATACGCTGCATTGCTTCGCATTACCCTGTAGTGCGGCGCGTCTTGCGCTGGAGGATCGGGATGAGAGTGACGCACTGCGGCATAAAGCGGAGCAAAAGGAGATCGATCGCGTTACCGCCAGCGCCAAACGGCTGGCGACATGGGGGCGGGTTTATGACAATGAAGACCTGTCGCGCAAAGCCAAACAGATGGAAAAACAGGTTGAACGCCTGAAAGAGAGTCAGACGGAACTGACCGCCGGAAGCCGGTGGACGCTTGCGCTGCATGGTGAGGCGTTACCGGCGGATCGTCTGCTGGAAATGGAACAGTTGCCGGTTGCGCCCGCGGTGGGTTTACCGGCGTTGTTTCACGTTCCCCTCGCCCGTCTGAAGAGCGGCGATCGGGTCGCCATTGTCGGGCGTAATGGCTGCGGGAAATCCTCGCTGCTGCGGTTAATCTGGCAGGCGTACCGCCAGCAAAATCCAGCGACGTTGCGCCTGCACCCACGTTTGCAGGCCGGTTACTACGATCAGACGCTGCACCAGTTGCCGGATGAGGCCACGCTGTTTGAGGCTTTGGAACCCTTCGCCCCTGCGCCGGAGGATCGCAAAATGGCGCTGATCAGCGCCGGTTTTGCATGGGCGCGTCATGGGCAGCGCGTTGCGACGCTGAGCGGCGGTGAGCGTTCGCGGTTGTTGTTTGTTGGCCTGTCGCTGGCACGGTTTAACCTGCTGTTGCTGGATGAACCCACCAACCATCTGGATATGGCCGGTAAAGAAGCGCTGGCGCACACGCTGCAACAGTTCAGCGGTGGTGTGCTGCTGGTGAGCCACGATCGTCAGTTGATCAGCGCAAGCTGTAACCGTTTCTGGCTGGTGGAAAACGGTGAGTTGCAGGAGTGGCATGATGTGCAAGCCGTGTATGAGCGATTGCGGGAAAGCGCTGGCACCCTCAATGCAACTGCCCGGTCGCAACACACCGTGACGGAGGTCGCGGACGATCAGGATACCCTGCTGGCACGGCTTATTGAGCTGGAAACGCGCCTGGCAGAGGATCTGGCCCGCAAACCGAAACACCAGAAACCGCAACTACAGGCGCAATGGCGTGAGGAGATAACACGTATTAACAGGCAATTGACGTAATCTAAACCAGGCCGTACAACGTTGCACGGCCTGGTTTATTCTCCCCAGGCGTTTTTCTCATTAACACATCCGGGATGAGTATGTGGATACTACTTGCACTTGCTTTATTGACTCTGTCATTTAACAAAAAAATCGCCGTTGGGTTATTGCTTGCCGCCACCGTGTGGGCGGGCTGGCTTGGTGTTATCGAACTCTGGGCTGCCGGGATCATTATTCTGCTGGCGGCGATCAGTATGACGGGGTTCACTCTCCCGCAACGCCCTGCGATACAGCGGACTCTTGAGTGTCTGCTGGTGGTGCTGGCCGTTGCGCTGACGCTCCATCTTATGCCCGGTTTTCACAATCCAAAGGTACTGGATTTGGTTAAAGCGGGGCCGCAAAGCGCCCCCTTCACGCTCTATTTTAATGTTGATAAAGCGTTAACGCCGTTTGTTCTGCTGATCTGTACCAGAACGCTATTCGTCCGTGAAATCCCAACGCACCGCCCGCTATGGCAATGGCTGGTATTGCTTCTTTCCGTTCCGGCCTTGTTGTTGCTGGCTGTCCTGTTGGGCGGGTTAAAAATTGAACCTCACTGGCCCCAGTGGTTATTGCCATTCGCCCTGGCCAATCTGTTCTTTGTCTCTCTGGCGGAAGAAGCGCTGTTTCGCGGCTATTTGCAACAGCGGTTAGCAGGGCTTATGCACCCGGTTGTTGCGCTGGTGATACAGGCGCTTATCTTTGGTAGCGTACATGTCGCAGGCGGTATGTTGCTGGTGATTTTTGCCAGCCTGGCCGGGGTAATTTACGGTCTTGCCTGGATGTGGAGCGGGCGTCTCTGGGTGGCAGTACTGTTTCATTTCGCGCTGAATATCTGCCATTTATTGCTCTTCACCTACCCGATGTATGTACGCCAGTAAACTGGCGACAGGATGGCCCCGTGCGGGCCATCTCTGGGTCGTTTATTTTTGCGGGTTTTTCGCCTTCCAGGCATCCCATGCCCCTTTGATCTCCTGCTTTGCCGTGGCGGCGTCGTTAAAGCCACTCAGCTCCACTTTTTTGCGACCGTCAGGCAACTGTTTATAGACGCGGAAGAAGGCTTCCAGTCGATCCTGCTCAATTTTGGGCAGGTCGGTAACGGTTTTAATATCGTCATAAGTCGGGTCGATTTTACTGGCCGGAACCGCCACGATTTTGTCGTCGGTCTCGCCGCCATCCACCATTTTCAGCACGCCGATGGGACGCAGTTTAATCAGCGTACCGGGGGCCAGTGGCGCACGGGTGTAAAAAATCACATCCAGCGGATCGCCATCACCTGCCAGTGACTGCGTGAGCGAACCGTAGTTCGCCGGGTAAGCCACCGGCATGGACTGAAAACGGTCAACGACGATAAAACCGGTTTTCGCGTCGGTTTCATATTTGATCATGCTGCCCGCCGGGATTTCGGTCACCGCGTAAAACTCGTCCGGGGTATTTTGCGGCTGCGGGAACGCAAGAATATTGTCAGCCTGTGCATACGCGGAGAGAAAAAGGCTGGCTGCGAGGATATTTTTCACCAGATGCATTGTTAATCACTCTTTTGTTGAGAGAAAGCAACAATTTGGCGACAAATGATGACAGCAGCATGACAGCGACGCGTTGATGATTCGCCCGAAAAACAGGCTGGAATGCACTCTTTTCAGACGCGACCGGGTGATTGCTTTACGCGATGAATTACCGGATATTGTATCCAGGAGTGGGGCCTGCGCCCCCTTTTTTACCCAATGGAGGTGCTTTATGACAACGTCTATTCCCGGGCTTGACGTGCTGTTTATCGCCGGGTTCGGCCCCATCCCCCAACGCGTGAGCGACAGTCAGGACTTTTATCAGCAAACCCTTGGCTTGCCATTGAAACCGATGGAAGGCAACAGCGACTACCTGGTCGCCGAGCACGATGCGCTGACGGGGGCAAAGCACTTTGCTCTGTGGCCACTGGACCAGGCGGCAGCCTCCTGTTTCGGTACTTCGGTATGGCCGGATACACATCCGGTTCCGCAAGGCTGGATTGAGTTCGAAGTCGACGATCTGACTTCGGCTACCGATATACTGATGAAAAAAGGGTATCAGTTACTGGTGGCAAACCGCCTGGAGCCGTGGGGGCAAAGCGTGACGCGGTTGCTTGGCCCTGAAGGTCTGCTGGTCGGACTGACGGTCACGCCCTGGCTGCGTTGACGCGTTCTCAGGCCTGATATACAGGCCTGCCGCGCGTTTTGCTCTTTTCTGAAATGCTTATCTCAATTCCTTTGTTCCCTTGTTATCAGCCACACCGGAAGATGCTTTCGAGGCTAAGACAATAGATAACAAAGGAATTCACCATGCACATCGCTTTTCGTTTACCGCTGCTGACGGCGCTGATTACCGTCAGTTCGGTTCAGGCCTTTGCGGCGGAAACGCCGGTTAAAGGCGGTACCCTGATTTACCTTGAACAGCAAGCGCACACCAATTTGTATCCCCCGGCAGGCGGGTTTTACCCTAACGGCGGCATCCTCAACCAGATCACTGACAAGCTGACCTGGCAGAACCCGCAAACGTTGCAGGTGGAACCGTGGATTGCTGAAAGCTGGACCACCAACGCCGACAAAACGGAATACACCTTTAAAATTCGCCCTGGTGTCACCTTTTCAGATGGCACTCCGCTTGATGCGGCTGCTGTGGCGAAGAACTTCGACACTTACGGACTCGGCAACAAAGCGCAGCGCTTGCCGGTATCGGAAGTCATTAATAATTACGATCACAGTGAAGTGATTGATGCGCAGACGGTGAAATTCTACTTTAAAAAACCGTCGCCGGGGTTCCTGCAAGGCACTGCGACAATCGGGTCAGGGCTGGTTTCTCTCAGCACGTTGCAGCGCAACTTCGATGAGCTGGGTGATGCGCGACATATTATCGGCTCCGGGCCGTTTGTGGTGACGGACGAGAAACTGGGGCGTGAAGTGACGCTACAGGCGCGTAAAGCGTATCAGTGGGGACCAAAAAACAGTGCCCAGCAAGGCCCGGCCAATCTGGATGGTATTAAATTCATCGTTACGCCGGAAGACAGCGTGCGCATTGGCGCGTTGCTGGCGGGACAGGCCGGTTTTATTCGTCAGGTACAGGCCTATGATGAAAAACAGGCCACGGAACAAGGCTTTGCCATCTATGCGCCACCAACCCGTGGCGTCAACGACAGCATCAGTTTCCGCCCGGATAATCCGCTGGTTGCCGATCTACGCGTGCGCCAGGCCTTACTCCATGCGACAAATGCGAAACAGGTCGTCGACACCCTCTTCTCTGCCAATTACCCGCAAGCCACTTCGGTTATTGCCCACACTGCTGCGGGTTACGTCAACCTTAGCGATGCACTGAAATTTGACCCGGTCAAAGCCCGGCAGTTACTTGATGACGCAGGCTGGAAAACTGCAGCGAACGGGATCCGCACCAAAGAGGGTCAACCGCTGGCGTTGACCATTTATGAGTCACTGCCGCAGCCACAAAACAAAGAGGTACTGCAACTGGTGGCGCAGCAATGGCGTCAGGTCGGCGTGGCGCTGACGGTCAAAGCCGGTGATGCAGGCAGCCGCACGCTCGATAACCTTGACCCGCTGAAAACGCCGCTTACCGTTTCGGAAGTCGGCCGTGCCGATCCGGATGTGGTGAAAAGTATGTTCTACCCCGCCAACCGCGACGCGCTGCTGCAACAGGGCGGATCCAGCGACAAGGTAAAAAGCTTTCGCGACGACAAACTCAACGCCTTGCTGGTGAATATTTCCGCCGAAGTTGACCCACAAAAACGTCTGCAACTGACTGGCGATGCGCAGCGCTATCTGCTGGAAAATGCCTATGTGATCCCTATTTTCGAAGAGCCGCAGGTCTTTGCTGGCGCGCCCTGGGTGAAAAACGTCAACTTTGAAGCCGTGGGGCGTCCATCGTTTTACGGCGCGTGGATTGCGAAACACTAAGGGGGCGAGCGATGAGCCACTATCTGTTGCGTCGTGCAGGGCTTGGGCTACTGGTACTGTGGGCAGCTTTTACGCTCTCCTTCGTACTGCTTCAGGTGCTGCCGGGCGACGCGGTACTGATTAAATTTCAAAATCCGGATCTGGGGCTCAGCCCGGCGCAAATCGAGGAGATGCGCCTTGCCTATGGCGCGGATAGCCCGCTGTGGCAGCAATATGTGCACACACTGTTCGCGATGTTGCGCGGCGATTTTGGCTATTCGGTCCAGGCTGGCGTAGCAGTGAGCGAACTGATTCGCAGTAATCTGCCCGAAACACTGAGCCTCGCCCTTCCCGCATTTGCGCTTGCCGTGGTGCTGGCCTTTGCCCTGGCATTTGCCTCGCGACTGCCGTTCCTGCGTGGCATAAGCAACGGGATTCAGGCGTTGCCAGTACTGTTTATCTCGCTGCCAACCTTCTGGCTCGGTATCGCGCTGATTCAGGTGTTCTCCTTCCAGTTGCGGTGGGTTCCGGTTATCAACCCGTCGCCGCTGCAAGGGGTGATTCTGCCGATTATCACGGTCGCTATTCCGATCTCCGCACCGCTGGCGCAGATCCTGATGCGCAGCCTCGACCAGGTTGCCGCGCAGCCGTTTGTGGCAGTGGCGCGGGCGAAAGGTTTAAGCGAAACCGGCGTACTGTGGCGGCATGTGACCGGTAACGCGTTACTGCCGGTGCTGAACGTTGCCGGTTTACTGTTGGGTGAGTTAATTGCGGGCGCGTTGATCACCGAAACGGTATTTGGTCGCGGCGGGCTGGGGCAACTGACCCAGCAGGCGGTGAATAACCAGGATATCGCAGTTTTACAGGCCGTGGTGATGATCTCTGCGCTTGGGTTTGTGCTGATTAACCTGCTTGTTGATCTCCTTATGCCGTGGTTTGACCCACGGCTGAAAACGGTGACCGGAGGTGCCTTATGAGTCTGGTTGACTACGCAGCTGCCGCCCGTAAGCGGGTAGAGGTATTTCCTGTATTTCGCTGGCAGCCCGGCTTATGGCTGGCCTGGCTAATAATAGTGCTGGCGGTGACGGCGGCGTTTTTTCCGGGGCTGCTCACGCATTACAGTCCCGTTGAAGGGATTGCCGGTGCACAACGGCTGGCACCCCAGGCCAACCACTGGCTGGGCACCGATCAACTTGGGCGCGATCTCTATACCCGGATTATTTTTGGTGCGTCGCACTCCCTTTCTGCTGCGTTGGCCGCCGTGGCAATGGGATTGTTGGCCGGCACCTTGCTGGGCGTCATGGCGGGGGCTGTTGGTGGGCGCACCGAGTCGCTACTGATGCGCCTGGTGGATGTGCTGCTCTCTATTCCGTCGCTGTTGTTGTCACTTACGGTGATCATTCTCCTGGGGTTCGGCACGGTGAATGCTGCGATTGCGGTTGGGGTGGCGTCGGTTGCCAGTTTTGCCCGTCTGGCGCGTGGGGAAGTGGTGCGTATTCGCCATACCGATTACGTTGAAGCCGCCAGAGGCAGTGGCGGTACATTCCTGGCTGTGCTGTGGCGGCATATTTTACCGAACTCGCTGACCGCAGTACTGGCCTTTGCCACGCTGCAATTCGGCCAGGCGATCCTCGCCCTCTCCACCCTCAGTTTCCTCGGCTACGGCACGCCGCCGCCCACCCCGGAATGGGGATTGCTGATTGCCGAAGGGCGTAACTATTTATCCACAGCCTGGTGGCTGACCACGTTCCCCGGCGTCGTGGTTATTTTGGTCGTGCTGGCGGCGAACCGCATCAGCCGCCAGCTTAGCGGAGGTCGTCCATGACGGTGCTTACCGTAGAAGATTTGACGCTCAGTTACCGTACCGGGCGTGAATGGCGAGAGGTGGTTCATCACGTCAGTTTTACGCTCAAGCGCGGCGAAATGCTGGCGTTTGTCGGGGAATCCGGCTCAGGAAAAACCACTACCGCGCAGGCGATTATGGGGCTGCTGGCCGACAATGCCCGTCGCGACAGTGGAACGATCCTGCTTAATGGTGAGGCGATAAGCCAGTGGTCAGCCAGGCGACTGGATAGTCTGCGCGGTGCTCGCATCAGCCTTGTTCCGCAGGATCCGGGCAATTCGCTTAACCCGGTTAAAACCATCGGCGCACAGGTGGGAGAAATCCTCACGCTGCACAGCAAAATCAGCGCCCGTGAACGTGATGAACAGGTGCTGGCATTGCTCACTAAAGTGGGGTTGAGCCACCCGGAACAGCGGATGAAACAGTTTCCGCATCAACTCTCCGGCGGCATGAAACAACGGGTGTTAATTGCTATCGCGATTGCGCTGCAACCGGACTTGATCATTGCCGATGAACCCACCAGCGCACTCGATGTCACGGTGCAAAAAAGGATCCTCGATCTGCTGGACAGGCTGCGGCGCGAGTCCGGTACGGCGGTGCTGTTTGTGACGCACGATTTGGCACTGGCGGCTGAGCGAGCCGACCGTTTACTGGTCTTCAGGCACGGAGAAATTCAGGAGCAAGGCGCAACGGCGGATATTATTCGCGCGCCGCAACAGGCGTATACCCGCCAGTTACTGAGCGATCTTCAGGGCCATGCGCTGACAATTGCGCCAGTATCCGGTCAGCCACTGGCGTTGGCGGCTATTCGTGTGCGGGAGATCAGTAAGCAGTTTTCACTGGGTAAAGGCCACGCGTTGCAGGCGCTCGACTGCGTCAGTTTCGATGTCCGTCGCGGCAGTACGCATGCGCTGGTGGGTGAGTCTGGATCCGGCAAAACCACACTGGCGCGTATTCTGCTGGGATTTGAACAGGCCGACAGCGGTAGCGTGATGATTGATGGCATTGATGCCACGCACCTGAGCCAGGAGGCCCGCCGCCAGTTACGCCGCAAAATTCAGTTTGTTTATCAGAACCCGTTTGCGTCGCTGGATCCGCGCCAGACGCTGTTCGACATCATTGAAGAGCCGCTGAAGAATTTCGAGCCTGTCGATAAGGCTGAGCGTAAACGCCGGGTGGAAACCGTGGCCCGGCGCGTTGCGTTGTCGCCGGAACTGTTAAGTCGCTATGCTCATGAACTCTCAGGTGGACAGCGGCAGCGCGTTGCGATTGCCCGCGCCCTCATCCTCGAACCAGGCATTCTGGTGCTGGATGAAGCCACCTCGGCGCTTGATGTGACCGTACAGGCACAGATCCTTGCCCTGCTCCAGCAATTACAGCAGCAACTCGGGCTGACCTATCTGTTTATTACACATGACCTGGCGACGGTTCGCCGCATTGGGCACAGCGTGACAGTGCTACGCAATGGCCGTGTTGTCGAACACGGAACGGTAGAAAGTCTCTTCGCCGCGCCTCAGGACAACTACACCCGGGAATTGATTAATGCCATTCCCCATTTTTCACCTGCCACGGAGGAGTTCGCATGACGCGAAAACGCCTGGGATTTTTTACCCGTTTACTGGATGATGCGCCGCCTAAGGAGCGCTACCGACTGGCGACAGAGCAGATCCGCCATGCTGAGCGCCAGGGGTTTGACAGTGCGTGGATTGCGCAGCACCACTTTCATGAGCATGAAGGCGGTTTGCCTTCACCGTTGGTATTTCTGGCGCATGTCGCTGCGCATACGCAGAGCATCCGTTTAGGTACGGCGATCATCACCCTGCCGCTGGAAAACCCGTTGCGCGTGGCGGAAGATGCGGCCGTACTGGATTTGCTGGCCGGCGGGCGACTGGAAGTCGGTTTTGGCTCCGGCGGTACGCCGACCTCGTTTCTGCCGTTTGGCCTGACGATTGACCAGCGAGCAAGCGTGTTTGCTGAATATCTGCATCTGATCCAGAGTGCCTGGCGCGGTGATTTACTGACCCATCCCGATAATCATCTTTACCCACCGGCACCGCAACTGGCGGAGCGTGTATGGATCGCCACATTTTCCGTTGAGGGGGCAATCCGCGCCGGACAGGCGGGGCACGGATTAATGCTCTCCCGCACGCAGCCGCGACCGGCAGACGCTCTTTCACTGACACTGGATGCGCTGCAAAACCCGATGGTTGATGCCTACCTTGACGCCCTTCCGGCAGGTGTTGCGCCGCGCATTCTCGCCTCGCGCACTGCATTTGTTGCCGACAGCACGGAATATGCGCTGCAGGTAGCAACACCGGGGTTAACCCGCCAGGCGCAGCAGCACCGTGCGGCGGGTTATGAGGTTATTGGTGACAGTGTCACGGATTATATTCGCCAGTTCGATGCGCATATCGGCGATCCGTCAACGGTGGTTGCCTCCCTGAAAAACGACAGCATTCTGGCGCGCGCAACCGATATCTCCTTCCAGGTTCACTCTGTGGAACCGTCGCATCAGGACACATTACGCTCTATCGAACTGATTGCCGGGCATGTCGCCCCACATATTTTATAAGGAGTCACGATGGCTTTACGTCAGGATATTCTGGCTGAACTGGCGGAGATCGCCCCCGGTTCCACACTGGCCAGCGCCCGCGATACCCGTGATGCCGCGACGCTTCACGCACAGGGTAGCTACGATGCCCTGTTTAGTGCGGAAAACGCCGACTTCCCGGCCGATGAGCGCTTTATTGTGGCGGCGAAAGTGGCGAAATGGCACAACGCCAACGATCTGGCGGCGCATTACGCCAGTTTTGGTCTGGCCGACCCCACATCCCCCCGACTTTCCCCGGCGCTGGATTTTGCCCGCTTGCTCACCTTCTCTCCGGTAAAAGCCACACCGGATGCACTGAAATCGCTGGCGAGCGCTGGCTGGAATAAACAGAGCATCGTCACGCTGGCGCAACTGATCGCGTTTGTCAGTTTTCAGAGCCGGTTGTTGGTGGGGTTACGGTTGCTGAATGGAAAACCGGTTGCTGCCAGCGAGAGCACGGTAGCCGCAGGTGTATGGCATACCGCACCGCGTACCCAGAGTGGCAAAGTCGCACCGGTGGCTTTTACCCAGCAAGAGCTTGGCTGGGAGCCGTGGATTGCAGCGAAACCGCTGGCGGAATTTACGCCGGACGAACAGGCAATTCTGGCAAAGTTCGGTCATACCGATTCGGACTATTTTCGCTTGTTAGGGCGTAACTTACCGGTGCTGGAACAGCGCACGTTAACGGATAAAGGCATTTTTTACACCCCAGGTGGTCTGCCGCGTGCAGAGCGTGAACTGGCCGCGACGGTCGCCAGCAAGATTAACGGTTGTATCTATTGTGCTTCTGTCCATGCGCGTAAAACCAGCCAATTGTCGAAGGATGACAATGCCGTAGAAGCGTTGCTGGCCGTACCGCCGGGGAAAACGTTAAGCGAGGGGCAATCGGCGCGCTGGGGTGCTGAAATTGAGAGTGCTGCGGCGTTATCGGTGACACCGCCGGCGTTAACGGCGGCCCATCTGGCGACACTGGATGCGCAGGGGCTGGATACCTTGCAACAGCTGGATCTGATCCAGTCGGCGGCGTTTTTTGCCTGGGCTAACCGCCTGATGCTGACGCTCGGAGAACCCTATTTGCCATAATGGGGGTCAGCGAGACCCGGCCTGCAAGGGTTTTCATCACCCGCGTTGCAGGCCGGAGAAGACGCGGGTTTACTCTGCCACCGGTTCCAACTGGCGCGCGGCTTTACGACGCCCGTACATCATCAAGGCCGCCATTGCGGCCAGTGACAACAGCGCAGCAGGGAGTGTGAGGTAGCTGTAGGTAAAGCCAAACGCAATGATCAGCCCGCCGAACCAGGCGCCGAGGGCATTGCCGAGGTTGAACGCCATCTGCCCGCCTGCTGCGCCGAGCATTTCACCGCCCTTCGCATTTTGCAGCAGCATAATTTGCAGCGGCGCGGAAACGGCAAACAACCCGGCGCAGCATACAAACCCCATTGCCAGCGACGCCTGCTTATGTTCACCCAGCACAAACAGCGCCAGCATTGCCAGCACCACAATCAGTTCGGTCACAACCGCAATGCGCAGCGGGCTGAATCTTACCGATAGTCTGCCGCTGAACATATTGCCCAGCACCATACCCAGCCCCATCAGCATCATGATCAACGTCACTGCGGTGGGGGAAAAGCCAGCGATAGTCACCATAAACGGTTTGACGTAGCTGAACCAGGCAAACACCCCGGCATTACCGAGCATGGTGGCGGCAAAAATCAGCCACGGTTCCGTTTTTCGCAAAAAATGAAACTGCTCACGCAGGTGGGTTGGCGCAGTATCGTGCAGGTCCGGCACCCAGAAAATCACCGAAACAATCACTGCTGCATCGAATAACACAATCAGCATAAATGTGTAACGCCAGCTAAATTCATGCCCCAACCAGGTACCCAGCGGGATCCCCACCAGGTTGGCGACGGTCATGCCCGCGATCATCCCCGCCACCGCCATGGTCACTTTGCCCGGCGGCGCAATTTTGGAGAGGATTATCGCGCCGACGCCAAAAATCGCACCGTGGGGAAACCCGGAGATTAACCGGCCAATCAGTAACATCGTGTAGGAGTTGGAAAAGGTGAAAATAGCATTACCAAGGACGCACAACGCGACCAGAAACAGCATCACCTTTTTGAGCGAAAAGCGGCTGGAGAACAGCGCCATAATCGGCGCGCCAATGACCACGCCCACGGCGTAACCGGAGATTAAGTACCCGGCAGAAGGAATAGAGATACCGACATCCCTGGCAAGTTCGGTGAGGACGCCCATGATGCCGAACTCCGCCATGCCTAAACCAAAGGTCGCAAGTGCCAACGAAAAAACCGTTTTTTTCATACTACGGACCACTTGTTAAAAGATTGCGACTCGCATTATTGACCATCCGCTCCGGGCAGACCAGTTGAAATGTCCCGGCTGGCACATTAATCCATGGATTCGGTCGCTTTTGATCTGTCGGATATCGAATGGCGTGCGAACGGTAATAAACGTAACGGCAGACTGCCGCGCCGGCATAAACCAGGCTATGCTCAAAGAGTTCCCTCTTCCTGGAGCAGGAAAGCCATGCATACGCTTCGCGTTGAACGACTGTCATCCATTACCGATACGCTGGCAACCGATTTAACCCGGCTGCTGGCAGAGCTTTCCCCCCACGCACCAACGCTAAGCGTGGAAGACTTTCAACGCGTGTTTGCGTCTGACTCGGTGCATCTGTTTGTGGCCTGGGATGATGGCGTTCCCGCCGGTATGTTGACCTTAGTCTGTGCGACACTGCTCTCTGGCAAGAAATGCATGATCGAAGATGTGATTGTCGGCAGCGAATTCCGACGCCGTGGCATCGCGACGGCGTTGCTGCGCTCCGCCCTCTCCTTTGCCTGCATTTATGCTGCGCGCTATATCGAACTGACCTCTCGTTCTGAGCGTGAAGAGGCCCACGCGCTGTACCATAAATTTGGTTTTTTTGAGCGGCAAACGCATGTATATCGCTTAACGTTGCTTAATAAACCCCTTCTCTAAGCCGTCTGCGCCAGACGAGGTGCTGGCGCAGTTTTTCAGTTAGTTAATGCCTTCCGTGCTCTCTTTTTTGGCTTCCATTCGCTCGACCTCACGGTACCAGCGCGGATGATGTTTTTGCGCCCAACGGCGGCTGACCTTACCTTCCACCATGCCTTTAATGGAGCCTTTCACCCAGAACGCCATATACATATGGATCAGGATGGCATGGATTAAAATAATGGCCGAGGTGGCGTGCAGCAGCAGACTGTAGCGGATCACCTGAATGGGAAAATAGTGCGCAAAGTAAGGTCGCCAGATGATGACGCCCGTGACCAGCAGCACGGTCATCATGCTCATGATGGTCCAGAACATCATCTTCTGCCCGGCGTTGTATTTCCCGACTTTCGCCACTTTGTGCTCATTGCCTTTTAACACCTCGACGATGTTTTTCAGCCACGGCAGATCCTGCTTGTCCGGGATGTTGTGATGAACAAAACGCACAAACATACACATCAGCGCCATGAACACCACCACACCAAAGAACGGGTGCAGAATACGTCCCATCTGCGGTGTACCGAACGTTTCTGTCAGCCATTGCAGCGTCGGGAAGAAGAACGAAATCCCGGACAAGGCGACAAGGAAAAAGCAGATAACCACCGTCCAGTGACAGGCGCGGTCAATAAACTTTGTGCGCACAATCATTTTCGACTTACTCATGGGGGGACTCCTCGTCGTCATCCACTTCTTTGTTCGGCCCGATGCCGACGTAGTGATAAATCAGCCCGGCGAAGGTGGCGATAAAGCCGGCGGCAGAGAGCGGTTTTAACACCCCTTTCCACAGCCCGACCGCCGTATCGATATGCGGATCTTTCGGCAGATTGTGATAAAGCTGAGGCTGATCGGCATGATGCAGCACATACATCACATGCGTACCGCCGACCCCCTGCGGGTTATACAGCCCTGCGTTGTCGTAACCCCGCGCTTTCAGCTTCTCAACCCGCTGTTGCCCCAACTCCAGCATCTCCTCTTTGGTGCCAAAATGAATGGCACCTGTCGGGCAGGTTTTCACACAGGCTGGCTCCTGACCCACACTGACGCGATCGACGCACAGCGTGCATTTATAGACCCGGTTATCCTCTTTATTGAGGCGCGGGACATTAAACGGACAGCCAGCGATGCAATAACCGCAACCGATGCAGTTCTCCTGCTGGAAGTCGACAATGCCATTCGCGTACTGAATGATCGCCCCGGCGGACGGGCATGCCTTCAGGCAGCCGGGATCCGCACAGTGCATACAACCGTCTTTGCGGATTAACCACTCCAGCTTGCCATTCTGTTCGGTTTCGCTAAAACGCATCACCGTCCAGGATTTGGCGCTGAGATCGGCGGGGTTATCGTAAACCCCGACGCAGTGCCCCACCTCATCGCGGATATCGTTCCACTCCGAGCAGGCCACCTGGCAGGCTTTGCAGCCTACGCAGGTGGAGACGTCGATCAGCTTGGCGATTTCCGCTTTGTGATCGCGCGCCCGTGGGGGCGGCGTCACCGGGTTGGTTGCGGAGCGTTTGATAATGTCCTGAGTTTCCATTGTCATACTCGCCCCTTACGCCTTCTCGATATTCACTAAAAACGCCTTATATTCCGGTGTTTGCGAGTTCGCATCACCGACGTTTGGCGTCAGGGTGTTGGCGATATACCCCTTCTGCGCCACGCCTTCAAAGCCCCAGTGCAGCGGGATGCCGATAGTTTCCACAGGCTGACCGTGAACCTGCAACGTACGCAGACGCCGCGTGACGACTGCCACCGCGCGGATAAACCCACGCTGGCTGCTCACCGTTACCCGATCGCCATTAGCAATGCCTTTTGCCGCTGCCAACGTTTCGCTGATTTCAACGAACTGCTGCGGTTGGGCGATGGCGTTCAGACGCGCATGTTTGGTCCAGGTATGGAAGTGTTCGGTCAGGCGATAGGTGGTGCCGACATACGGGAAGCGATCTTTTTTCCCCATTCGTTTCGCATCTTCCGCGTACAACCGAACTACCGGGCTGGAGACCACATTCGGGTGTAACGGGTTCGTGCCAATCGGGGTTTCGACCGGTTCGTAGTGTTCCGGGAAGGGCCCTTCCGCCAGCTTATCAAGCGCAAACAGGCGGCCCAACCCTTCCTGCTGCATGATAAACGGCCCGGTATTGCTGCCTGGCGGCGCGGTAGAAAAGTCCGGAATATCGTTACCGTGCCATTTCGTGCCGTTCCACTGGATCAACATCCGTTTCGCATCCCAGGGTTTCCCTTGCGGATCGGCGGAGGCGCGGTTGTACAGCACACGGCGGTTCATTGGCCATGCCCACGCCCAGCCCAGCGTATTGCCCAGCCCCGACGGATCGGCGTTATCGCGATTCGCCATCTGATTGCCCTGTTCAGTCCAGCTACCGCTGTAGATCCAGCAGGACGAAGACGTAGTGCCATCATCGCGCAGCAGTGCGAAACTGTTCAGCAGTTGCCCTTTTTTCGCCAGCAACTGACCGTTGGGATCGTACAGATCCGCCAGCGCATAGCCGTTGTTCTCTTTCGCCACCTCTTCCGAGTGTGGATTGTGGGGCTGGCTGTAGTTCCATGACATTTTCAGCAGCGGTTCCGCACCTTTTCCGCCTTCCATACGGTACATATCACGCAGGCGGTGGAAAATCCCGGCCAGAATTTCACCGTCATTCAATGCTTCTCCCGGCGCATCCTGACCTTTCCAGTGCCACTGCAACCAGCGTCCGGAGTTAGCAATAGAGCCATCCTCTTCGGCAAAACAGGTCGACGGCAAACGGAACACTTCCGTGGCAATCATCGCCGGATCGACATCGTTCATCTCACCGTGGTTCTGCCAGAAGGTGGAGGTTTCCGTCACCAGCGGGTCGATCACCACCATATATTTGAGCTTGCTCAGGGTGCTGACGACGTTGTTTTTGTCCGGGAACGAGGCTACCGGGTTAAAGCCCTGGCAGATGTAGCCAGTGACTTCCCCCTTCGCCATCATGTGGAAATACTTGATGACGTCGTAAGACTGATCCCACTTCGGCAACCAGTCGAAGCCCCAGTTATTCTCTTTCTGCGCGGCATCGCCGTAGAACGACTTCATCAGACTGACAAAGAATTTCGGGTAGTTGCTCCAGTAGTTCACCTGATCCGGCAGCATCGCTTTCGGCGTATTCGCGCTCAGGTATTGCTGCAAATCCGTCTGTTTTTCCGACGGCAGCGTCAGGTAACCTGGCAGGCTGGTCGACAGCAGACCGAGGTCCGTTAACCCCTGAATATTCGAGTGCCCGCGCAATGCATTCACCCCGCCGCCAGCCATGCCCATATTGCCCAGCAGTAACTGGATCATCGCCATGGTGCGGATGTTCTGCGCGCCAACGGTGTGTTGCGTCCAGCCTAAGGCATAGAGGAAGGTGGTGGTGCGATCGGCTGCGCTGGTTGAGGCCAGCACGTTACACACTTTCAGGAAGTCCGCTTGCGGCGTGCCGCAAATGTTCTCGACGGTTTCCGGGGTATAGCGTGAGACATGGTGTTTCAGCAGGTTCCACACACAGCGCGGGTGGCTGAGGGTGTCATCGCGTTTGGCGTAGCCGTTTTCATCAAACTGATAGTTCCATGATGACTTGTCATACTGGCGTTTCTGCGCGTCGTAACCGCTGAATAAACCCTCTTCAAAGGCAAAGTCATCCCGTACCAGCAGGCTGGCGTTGGTGTAATGTTTGACGTATTCGGCGTTAATCTTGTTATGTTCGATCAGGTAGCGCAGCACACCGGAGAGGAAGGTGATATCCGTCCCGGAGCGGATTGGCGCGTAAATATCAGCCACCGATGCAGTACGCGTAAAGCGCGGATCGACCACAATTAGCGTGGCATCATTGTTATTTTTGGCTTCCATTGCCCAGCGGAAACCGACCGGGTGGGCTTCAGCGGCGTTACCGCCCATCACCATCACCACGTTGGCATTTTTGATATCAACCCAGTGGTTGGTCATCGCACCGCGACCAAATGTTGGAGCAAGACTTGCTACCGTTGGTCCGTGTCAGACACGCGCCTGGTTATCTACCGCCAGCATGCCGAGGGCGCGCACAAATTTTTGTGTCAGCATACCGGTTTCATTGCTTGCCGCTGATGCGCAAAGCATACCCGTAGAGAGCCAGCGATTGACTGTCACCCCTGTGGCGTTGGTTTCCATAAAATGCGCATCGCGATCGTCTTTCATCAGACGGGCAATACGGCTGAAGGCGTCATCCCAGGAGATGCGCTGCCATTTATTCGAGCCGGGTGCGCGGTATTCCGGGTAACGCAGGCGGTTTTCGCTGTGTACGTAATCCAGCAAGCCAGCGCCTTTCGGGCACAATGCGCCCCGGCTGACCGGATGATCGGCATCCCCTTCAATGTGGTAAATGGTCTCTTTGGCGTTTTTTGCGCCATCTCCCAGGCTATACATGACGAGCCCACAACCCACGGAGCAGTATGTGCAGGAATTTCGGGTCTCTTTTGCGCGAAGCAATTTATAATTTCGCGTTTGAGCCAGCGCCATTTTCGGGGCAAACCCCAATGCGGCAACTGTGGTTCCTGCCATACCGCCCGCGCAGATGCGGAAAAATTGTCTGCGGCTGACGTCCATTGCTTTCCTCATTATTGGTTTTCGACTTCGGGCGGGAAACTAAACATTCCACACGGTGTGGTAATTGCGATAAATCAATAACCGCCGGGGGCTGATACCTAATAGTCGCCGCTGTGGGGTTTTTCTTATCCTTAAGGATTACGTCATTCGCCCGGCAACAAGTAACTGTGTTATAAGGTGAGGTTTTGTTACGGACAATATAAGTGCAGCGATGACGAAAAAACGCGCAACGCTAATTGGTTTACTGGCGGTATTATTATGGAGCACGATGGTCGGGTTTATTCGGGCAGTCAGCGAAGGACTCGGCCCGGTGGGCGGCGCGGCCATGATCTACAGCATCAGTGGCTTGTTGTTAATCTTTACGGTGGGTTTTCCCCGCCTGCGCGCTATTCCCCACCATTATCTTATTGCCGGTAGCGTTCTATTTGTCAGCTATGAGTTGTGCCTGGCACTCTCGCTGGGGTATGCGAATACGCGCCAGCAGGCGATAGAAGTGGGGATGGTGAATTATTTATGGCCGAGCCTGACGATTCTCTGCGCGATATTATTTAACGGGCAAAAATCCACGCTGTGGGTTGTCCCCGGTTTATTACTGGCATTAGTGGGTGTGTGCTGGGTATTAGGCGGTAATAACGGTCTGAATATTGCCGATATCCAACGCAATATTATTTCCAACCCGCTCAGTTACGCGCTGGCTTTCGCCGGGGCATTTATTTGGGCAATTTACTGTACGGTAACCACCAAATACGCCAAAGGGGCGAATGGCATTACGCTGTTTGTTTTACTGACGGCAGCAACCCTGTGGGTAAAATTTGCCCTCACGCCGCAACCCGCCATGCTCTTTACACTGCCGGTGGTGGTGAAATTAGTGATGACCGGTATCGCGCTCGGTTTTGGTTATGCGTCATGGAATATTGGCATATTGCACGGCAACGTGACTGTATTGGCGGCGGCGTCGTATTTTACACCAGTGTTCTCTTCGGCTCTGGCGGCGTTTGTTTTAAGCGCCCCGCTCTCCTTCTCATTCTGGCAAGGCGCGGTGATGGTGTGCGCCGGGTCGTTGCTCTGTTGGTGGTCGACCCGGCAGGTGGCTTAACCCGGCGTCTGCGGGCGCAGGTGAAGCCCTGCGTCCTTATCGTGACGGCTGTTCCGCTTTTGCCAGACTGAACCAGATCCCCACCGCCAGCACGATCAACAACACACCTGCTGTACTCAGCGCCACGCTGTGAGAACTGATAAACGCCGTTTTTGCGGCAGCGATAATCTCCTGCGCCAGACCCGTATTGCTCTCCTGCGCCAGGCGGAACGCCTCACCAATCGAGGAGGACGCCTGTGTCACTTCGTGACTGCTCAACCCCGACGGCAACTGGATAGAATGGGCAAAGCTGCGGCTTAAAATCAGGCCAAACACCGCAATCCCGAGCCCGGCCCCCAGTTCGTAGGACATGGTTTCAATCGCGCCCGCCGCCGCCGCTTTCTCTTTTGGCGCTGCGGCCATGATAGCCGAGGTTGACGCCAGTAATGCGCTGGCGGCGCTGAATCCCAGCAACGCCATCAATATTCCGGCCTGCCATGGCTGCGTGGAGAAATGGGTGACCGACAAGCCAAGAAAACTGCATGCGCTTAACGCCATTCCACCCGTCGCGACCCGCCGTAAACCCAGGCTGGACACCAGAAAGCCTGCAATTGGCCCGCTAAACCCACTGGCCAGCATCACCGGCAGCATAAACACCCCGGCAGCAAACGGCGTAAAGCCGTGCACAAATTGCAGTTCCTGTGCCATCAACAGCTCAAAACCGACCAGTGTGATCATCGCCGTCATCGCCATCACAACGCCGCTTAAAATCACCGGGTGGGTAAACAGACGCATATCGATCATCGGTGTTTTTGCCGCTAACTGCAGACGGACAAACGTCGCCAGCAACAGGCCACCGACCAGCAACGTGCTGGTGATAATCCACAGCGGCAATGCCCCTTTCATGGCGCTTTTGGCGCTCCAGACCAGCAGCAGGATTGCCACAATCAGCCCCAGCGCCTGGTTCAGGTTTAACGGCTGTTCTTTACGCCCCTGCTGGCGCGGTACCAGGCGGGCAGTCAGCGCCATCACCATAAGCACGATCGGCACGTTAATCAGGAATACGGAACCCCAATAAAAATGCTCCAGCAGCATGCCCCCGACTAAAGGACCGAACGCGGCTCCGCCGGAACCTACCGCCGCCCACACACCCAGCGCAGTATTACGGTGACGCGCCTGCGAGAACGTCGTGCGGATACCGGCAAGCGTTGCCGGTACGATCATCGCCGCCCCTATTGCCAGCAGTGAGCGTGTGGCGATAAGCCAGCTGGCGCTGGTTGCGAAAGCCGCCAGCAACGAAGCCGTACCGAACAGGCCGCTGCCCATCAGCAGCAGGCGTTTAAAACCGATTCTGTCACCCAGTGCGCCCATTGGCAGCACCATGCCCGCCATCACCAGCGAGTAAATATCAATTATCCATAACAGTTCATTACCGCTGGCGTTCAGTGCGCTGCTGAGCGTCGGCGCAGCGACGTGCAATACCGTCGCATCGATGGCGACCGGGATGTACACCAACACGATAATGACCAACGTTAACCACTGACGAAACATACAACACTCCACGTTTTATCAATCCTGGACAGGCGTCCAGAATGCCGATCCTACGTAAAGTTGAACGCATGTCCAGCTTTTTGTTACACTCGGTTTCGTCTCTGTTGAGGGGAGTTTTTATGCGTTACTTACACCGTGATGATCGCCGGGAGGTGATCTTACAGGCCGCCATGCGTGTGGCGCTGGCGGATGGGTTCGCCGCCATGACGGTACGGCGTATCGCCCAGGAAGCTGCTGTGGCGACGGGCCAGGTTCATCACCATTTCGCCTCGTCGAATGAACTTAAAGCGCAGGCGTTTATCCGGCTGATCGACGCATTGCTCAATGTGGAAGTGGTCCCTGCGACTGCACCGTGGCGCGATCAATTGCATTCCATGCTCGGCAGCGATGACGGTGGACTGGAGCCTTACGTGCGACTGTGGCGTGAAGCGCTGGTGCTGGCTGGTAAAGAGCCGGAAATCAAAGGCGCATATCTGCTGACCATGGAAATGTGGTGTGACAAAGTCGTGGAGCTGATCGACAAAGGCCGTGCCGCAGGCGAGTTTACCGGCGGCGATGCGGCGCACGATATCGCATGGCGGCTCATTGCCTTTGTCTGTGGGATGGATGGCATTTGTATGCTGGGGATGCCAGATGTCGATGAAGCAGCCTTCAATCGCCATCTGGCGGTTATGATCACAAAAGAACTGTGCTAAGCCTGTACACCGTGCAGTTCGAAACGCGACATCACCGTCTCCAGCTCTTGCAGACTAAAACCATGCTGCGCGTCATTCACTCCCAGACCAAAACGGGTTTGCAGGGTTTCATACAGTGCAGCCACGTCGGCCAGCACCTTTTCTTCCTGCACCTGCCCCTGCCGCCAGTGGGTAAAGTGGAAGTTGGTGAGCGTCAGTTTCTCCCCGTCCGGCAAATGGCGGCACATCAGCAGATGATGGCGAAAATGCGACGCCGGCCAGTGGGCGGAGTGAAAATTACCCATCACAAAATCCGCCTGATATTGCCGCCCCATTTCAAACTGATACATCGACTGCCAGCGTTGATGGTGACGGAACTGCAACACCCAGTCGTCTCCGGCGCGCTGTAAACGGTACACGCCATGCGGAGTGATCTGCTCAATATCAGCTTGCAGCCTGATCGGCGCGGTCAGAGTTTGACCGCCAAAGCCCACATCGGCGATCCACGGCTCTCCCGCAAGTTGAACCAACAAAATGCGGTGGGTGCGCGGCGGCATCTGCGACGGGTTGGCGATCACCACCCTCCCCAGCAAACTGCGCACCTCGAAGCCCACCTCGTTCAGCGCGCGTTCAAATAATCCATTTTGTTCAAAACAGTAGCCGCCACGGCGGGCCACCACCAGTTTTTGGAAGACAGCCTCATCGCTGAGTTCGATTTCACGCGGTAGGACCACATCAAGGTTTTCAAAGGGAATCGCGCTGTTGTGATGCAGATGCAGCGCCCGCAGTGTCTCCAGCGACACATCCAGAGAAGCGTTCCAGCCAATACGGGCCAGATAAGCGGTCAAAAAAGGGGTCATACAGGCTCCTTGCGAAAGATGTCCCTTTGTTATAACGCATTTTTTTCCCTGTACCGGCGATTTTGTGCCCTGCATTTATCGCTTTGTGCTGCGTTGCAACAGGCTCAGCGCCGTGAGCATTAACAGCAATCCGGCGATCAACGTCAGTGTCGCCATGGCCATCCCCTGACCCACCGATCCCTGCTCAAACTGCCGCCAGATAAACACGGCGACCGTTTGTGTTCCGGCGGGGGCCAGCAACAGTGAGGTGACCAGTTCGCGAGAGGCAATGGCGAACACCATTAACATGGCTGCCAGCATGGCCGGAAAGATCAATGGGAGCACAATCAGACGCAGTGCCTGAAAGGCGCTGGCACCGTGTACCCGCGCGGCGGGCTCAAGATTGCCGCCAAGTTGACGCATAGCGCTACTGATATAGCGCACCGGCCAGGGCAGCAGCAGGCAGCAATAGGAGAGCAGCAAAATCGCCCACGTGTTGTAAGGCGAAACCGGCCAGAATGCACGGTTCCACATCAGGATTAACCCCACCCCGACCACAACCCCTGGCAACGCCGCAGGCATCAGCGAAAGCGCATCGATGATGGCGCGCCCTTTTACCTTCTGTAATACCACCAGCCAGGCAATGCACAACCCCAGAAAACCGGTGAGCAGCGCCGCCGCCAGCGCCAGCGACAGACTGGTGCCAAGCGCCCAAAGTGCATCGCCCCGTTCAGCAAACAGCGCGGCAAAATGTTTCATCGTCAAATTAGCGAGCGACACGCCGCCCGAGAGTGTTGAACTGAATGCGGTAATGGCCATCGACAATCCAGGCAACACCACTGCAATAAAACCGACCAGCGCCATGAGAATGACAACCGGTATGCTTGCCAGACCGAGCCGTGCGCCCACGTTTTCAGTGGGTTTACCCGAGACGCTGGTAACGTCGCTGCTGCCGGTGAGTTTGCGTTGCAGCCACCATCCGCCCAGGGCAATGGCGATCAGTACAACGGAAAGCAGCGCGGCGCCTGGCATGTCGATGGGCCAGTCGGCCAGCTTCTCTTCAATTCCCACTGTCAGCATCACCACGCCGGCACGTGTCCCCAGCGCGGCGGGAACGCCGTACTCCTCTACTGCAAGGGTAAACGCCAGCAGCATCCCGGCAGCCAGTGCGGGAGACAAGAGTGGCAATGTGATATGGCAAAACGCCCGCCAGGACGTCGCACCGTGGACACGCGCCACTTGTGCCAGGCGTTGCCCGCTGGCGAGCAGGCTGCGTGATACAGCGAAATAGACCACCGGGAAAATATTCAGCGTCATTACCAGCACAATCCCGCTTTTGCTGAACAGCAGATTATTCAGGTCGAGACCGGTAAGCTGCATCAGATACCCCTGCGTTTGCAGGATCAGCATCCATGACAAGGCGGCAATATAGGGCGGCGTGAGGAACGGGATTAAAAACAGCAGATCCCATAATTTTGGCCACGGCACATCGAATAACCCCCGCACGATGCCGAGCGGCAGGCCAATCAACATGCTGAGTAGCGCAACACCGGTGGCAATACGCAGCGTACCGCTGAACATGGCGGGCAGTTGCGGTTCCGCCAGCAGCGCAGGCACCCCGGCGAACGCATCGTTGAATGTCCCGGCGCTGAAATGGGGGAAAACAGCCTGCAACACAATAAACAGTAACGGTAGCGCCACCAACAGCGCCAGCAGCGCCATCGTCACTCGCGCAATTATCTTCTGGTTCACAGCGGCAATCCTGAAAGCGGGGTTACCCCCGCTGAAATGAGAATGGCATTACTGCGCAAACAGCGTATTAAAGCGCTTCAGGACTTCACCGCGTTCGCTGGCGCCGCCACTTTGCGTCGGTAGCACCTTCAGTTCGGTGAACAGCGGGCGTTTTGCTTCAACATCGGTACGGGCAGGCATTAGCCAGGCATCGGCAACCATTTTCTGTCCCTCCGGCGACAGCACATAGTCCACGAATGCTTTGGCGTCATCGGCATGCTGCGTGGTTTTGAGGATCATCATCGGGCGCGGCGCAATTACCGTGCCGCTGGCCGGGAAGATCACTTTCAGCGATTCACCCTGCGCAATATTGCCGTAGGTGACGTAATCTACTGCGCCAAACACTGCCGCTTTCGCGCCTTGCATCACGGGTGTGACGGCCTGGGCATTTGGGCCGCTTACCACCATGCCGTTTTGTTTCAGGGCATCGAACAACTGCCAGGCTTTCTCACCCATGCCGTTTTGCAGGCCAATCAGCAGATCCAGCGACGCGCCAGAGAGCGCTGGATCCGGCGTGGTGACTTTATCTTTAAAATCTGCGGTGGTCAGATCCTGCCACTCTTTCGGTTCCGGAGTGCCGCTTTTGCTGTTCCATACAATGCCCAGCGCGGAAACCCCTTGCGCAATGTAGTCCGTGCTTTTTAGCGTCTCCGGCACTTTCGCGGCGTTCGCACTGCTAAACGGCAGCAACCAGCCCCGGTTATGCAGATCTTCTGCAGTGTCCCAGGAGGCAGAGATCAAAATATCCGCCTGTGGATTGGCTTGTTCTGCTTCCAGTCTCGCCATGACTTTGCCGGTGGTGGCCTGGAAGATATTGACCTTCACGCCGGTCTTCTGCTCAAAACCGTTGGCAAGGCTTTTTGCCAGCGACCCAGGACCGGCGGTATAGACGGTCAGCGCATGCGCACTGGACATGATCATGGACGACAACACCATGGCTAAAGCGACTCCTTTTTTGACAGACAGTATGGTTTTCATGCCATTTCCCCTGAGGATGATGTAACGGTGCATTCAGATTCAACAGTGCCAGCGGCGAGATGCACAATGCGGTCGGCAAGCCATTCCGCTTCCCGACGATCGTGGGTGACATAGACGGCAGTGGTGCCGATTTGACGCAGCAATTGCGCCATCTCATGGCATAAAGACTCGCGCAGTGCGCTGTCGAGATTGGAGAGCGGCTCATCAAACAGCAACACACGGGGTTCGGCGACAATGGCGCGCGCCAGTGCGACGCGCTGCTGTTGCCCGCCGGACAACCCTGCGGGTTTACGTCCGGCGAATGCCGTCAACCCGACTCTTTCCAGTGCCTGCATGACGCGTTGCTCACGCTCGGCACGCGGAACATTGCGCATCTTCAACGGAAAGGCGACGTTTTGCGCTACGCTCATATGCGGCCACAGCGCGTAATCCTGAAAGACCATGCCAATGTCACGCGCTTCAGGCGGTAACGACCAACCCGCTTTTGCCATCAGGCGATCGCCAAACCAGATCTCACCGAATGCGGGTTCAGCCAGCCCCGCCAGCAAACGCAGCAGCGTGCTTTTGCCGCAACCGGAAGGCCCTAGCAACGCAACGACGCTACCGGGTTGAATATGTAAGTCGATATGATGGAGAACGGTGTGTGTGCCAAAAGCGTAGGAGACACCTTTAAGGCGGATATCCGTGAATGCATCCATCAGCAGGCTCCCGCAGCAGGAAGCCGTGACTGACCCATGAACCGCAGCTCACAGGACGCATCCACCTGCGCACAAGTCAGGGGAGCAAACATACTGGTATCCTCTTTGGGATTTGATTCGGCTGACTATAGGCAGGGAATATGACGAATAAATGACGTGAATATTGCGCATTGATTTTTAACAGGATGGCTAAAATGATAGGCATACCTCTCTTTACCTTTTAAAAGGCAATATCGCGTGCGTATCGCAACGATCACTAATTTTGCTTATGTCGCCACGGTGGTCTTAACGCTGACATCGGGCGTGGCGTTATTTCTGGCGTCCAATGCGGAGCGCGCTGAGCGCGCCGCGGTGGCACAAAACCGTGTTTTCGACTCCCTCACCGATGATCTGGAAAAAGAAGCGTACGCCCTCACCGACCTGGCGCGTGAAGCGGTGATAAAAAAGCAACCTGAAGCGATACAGAGCTGGAAAACCCGCGAAGAGCAGGATGTGGCGCTGGAGAACCACCTGATCGCGCTTCACGATAACGGCGCATCTGATGCAGAGATCCTGATATTGCGAGATGGTATTGCGACACTGGATCAGCTTGAAGATGAACAACGTATCGCCATTGCCAATATGGAGGCCGGTAAAGTCAGTGAGGCGATGGATTTGCTGTTTAGCGCGAACTATGAAGAGCGTCTTTCGGAAACGGAGTACCGTTTCGCCCATTTCCGCAGCCTCGCCGATCAACGCACCCAGACGGTCATTAACGAAGCCACTGAACGTTCGTTACGTTTGCGAACATTGTCGGAAATCATGGTTGGTCTGACGGCGGTGCTGTTTCTCTTTGTGCTCGGTTTTATTATCAAACATCGCATTCTGCGCCCGGTGGTCACCTTAAGCGATGTGGTTAACCGCCTGGCGACGCAGGATTACGCCGTGGAAGCGCCAGTCCTGGCGCAGGTGGATGAAATTGGCGATATGGCGCAGGCGATTCGCGTATTTCGTGAAAACGGTCTGGCCCGCCAGCGTCTGGAGCAGGAGCGCGATGCGGAATGGGGAACGCGGACGCTACTGGCGCGCATGACGCAGCGCTTGCAGGGCTGCGACTCCCACAGCGCGATCATCAAAGTCGTCAGCCGTTTCGCACCGCAAATCATTCCGAATATGGGCGGTCGTTTGTATCTACTCGATAAACGCACCGGGCGCATGAAATGTGCCGCGCGCTGGGGGCTGCCGCCGGGCGAGGATCCGGCATTTTCACCTGACAGTTGCTGGGCACTGAAACGCGGGCAATTGCACAGCCCCAGTAAAGACGCGGTGGATATGCCCTGCGAACATATTTCGCCGGAGATTGCACCACGAGCGATTTGTGTACCGCTGAACGCGCAGAATAAGAGCATTGGTCTACTGACTTTCGATAACTACACGCCGGATAAAGAGCCGCCGTATATCTATCTGGAATTGTTAGCGGAAACGCTGGCGCTGGCATTAGCCAACCAGATCCTGCGCGATACACTCACCGAAAAAGCGACTTTCGACTCGCTGACCGGGTTGCGGAACCGCCACAGTCTGGATGAGACGCTACGCAGTATGATCGATCAGGCAATGGTTGAAGGCACAATGTTGAGTTGCCTGATGGTGGATGTTGATTACTTCAAGAGACTCAATGACCTGCACGGACATGAAGCGGGAGATAAGGTTTTGCGCGAACTCTCACGTTTGATTACCGATGTGCTGGATGACAAAGGGCTCGCCTTCCGTTACGGAGGTGAAGAGTTCCTGCTGATCCTGCCGGATACCAATGAGTCGCAGGCCATGAGCGTTGCACAAACGCTGCTCGATACGGTGTTGAACCACCTGATGCTGTACGAATCGCAGGATATTGGCCCGGTTTCGGTTTCCATTGGGTTGGCTACCTGGCCGCGTCATGCCAGGGCGGATAACCTGGTGCGGGCAGCGGATCTGGCGCTCTATCTCGCCAAAGAACAAGGGCGCGGGCAAATTGTTGTCGCCCGCAATGCTGATAACCACCGAACGGAGTAACCGAGATGAGTCATTTTCGCCCCGTGGCGCTGGAGCATGCCAGCCGTTTGCTTAACCACGGCCCGACCATTTTAATTACCAGTCGAGATGAGCAGATCGACCGCCGCAACGTGATGGCAGCGGCATGGTCAATGCCAGTGGAATTCTCGCCGCCGCGAATCGCCATTGTGGTAGACAAAAGCGCCTGGTCACGTGAGCTGATTGAACGTAGCGGCATGTTTGGCATTGTGGTGCCGGGTGTCGCGGCGACAAACTGGAGTTATGCCGTTGGCAGCGTGACCGGGCGTGACGAAGATAAATTTAACTGCTACGGCATCCCTGCGTTTGCCGGGCCGGTGCTCGGTCTGCCAGTGATTGAAGAAAAATGTCTGGCGTGGATGGAGTGCCGTTTGCTGCCGCCCACCGCCGCGCAGGAAAAATACGACACACTGTTTGGCGAAGTGGTCTCTGCGGCGGCGGATGATCGCGCCTTTGTTAACGGGCGCTGGCAGTTTGATGATGACAAGCTCAATACGATTCATCATCTTGGCGGCGGCACGTTCGTCACCAGCGGCAAGCGTATCACCGTGGGTGAATGATTTCCCTACTTCTCCGTTAGCGCAGCTATCCAGTTCATTGCCAGTTCCGGCCAGAGCGCGGCGGGCTGGTTCTTCACACCGCGAATGCCAAAACCGTGCTGACCGTGGCTGAACAGATGCAGCTCGGTCTGCACGTTGTGCGCATGCAGGGCGTTAAACATCACCAGCGAGTTCGCGACTGGCACGGAAGGATCGTCGACCGCATGCAGTAAAAAGGTCGGCGGCGTTTGCGCCGTAACATTCAGCTCCGGCGAGTAATGCTTAATCTGTTCGGCTGTCGGTGTATCGCCAATCAGTGCCTTACGCGATCCCGCATGGGCAATCGCTGCGTCCATGGAAATCACCGGATAGCCCAGCACGACAAAGTCCGGGCGTGCGCTTTGCCGATCAATGGCATCCACAGGCGGATAAACGGCTTCGTCGTAACGGGTTTCGAGGCTGGCGGCGACATGTCCACCGGCGGAAAAGCCCATTACGCCAATGTGCTGCGGGTTTATCTTCCATTCGCCCGCGCGCGCTCTCAGGGTTCGCAACGCTCTTTGCGCATCGGCCAGCGGTGCATTAGCCCCTTCCGCATGCCCGTCTTCCGGCATCCTGTATGTCATCACAAACAAGGTATAGCCCCGGTCGTTAAAGGGTTGGGCTAAGTCGCTGCCTTCTTTGTCCAGCACCACGCGTTTATACGATCCGCCGGGCGTTACCAGCAACGCAACGCCGTTGGGGTTTTTCGGCAGGTAAACGGTGACTTGTGGAGCGCGGATTCCGCTGACAGCGCGATCCGGCAACGCCGGATCTTTGCTACGTTCGGTTAAGGTAAAGCTGACCGGGCTGTTTTTCGCGCCGGGCGCATCACCGGATGGCCAGACAGGGAATGTGGTTTGCGCGGCGAGCGCCACCTGCGAGGTCAGCAGCAAGGTGATGGCAAGTAACTGAGGTTTATACGACATAGGCATCTCCATAGCGAAAATGCCTGTTTATCATTTACCCCGTGCGGGAAACCCGAACTACTGCACAAAACGGGGTTTCACTATTATTGAAACACCCAGCTTGTGCACCCATAGCGATGGCATCATTTTTCCAGTGGTTGGGCCGCGGCGGATTTACATATCGTAGCCGGGTTTTTTGATCAATTGCGCCATCTGCGGGGCGATATCCGTATCCCAGACCTGCGTTTTCCAGTCGTCCGGTGCGACCTGATTCAGGGCGACGCTGATGGAACTCTCTTTGCTGTTCAGATGGCGAATAATCACCCCGGCGATATCCTCCGCCAGCGCGGCTTTTTGCTCATCATTCAGTTCGCGGGGAAAACATTTGATATCAACATGCGGCATAGCAAACTCCTTATTTTTCGAGACCGTTACAGTAGCACAGCCGCCTGACGCGGATGATCAAATGATGTTGTTACTGCGCAACACTGTTTGCAGTTCCGGCAATGTATTTACCGCATCCGCAATCGCGCTGAGCTTCGGCGTATTCTCCTTAAACCACGAATGTCGCGGCCCCCAGGTTCGCATCACACACAGGTAAATATCCAGCAGTGTGAGCTGTTCGCCAAAGGCGTACGGCGTTGCCTTAAGTTGGCTCTCCAGCCAGAGATACAGCGACTTCCGGTAGCGTATGCAGCTTTCGCGCAGTTGCTCCGGTGCGTCTTGCGCCCAGCGTTCCGGGTAGTCAGCGTACGTAAAGGTCGGGTAAACATTGGCAACCAGCCACACCAGCAGTCGCCAGAATTGCTGGCGCTCAGGCGTACCGGCTGCGGGGGCTAAGTCGGGTCGCTTATCGAGGATCATCAACGCCACCGCAGCGGACTCCGTCATCACGCTGCCGTCGTCCAGTTGTAGGGTTGGCACCTGACATAGTGGATTCAGCGTCTGCAACGTCTGCCGCTGCGGACCAGGTTGATCAAAACCGTCAACATTTGTGAACTGATAGGGGATGTCAGCCAGCGTGAGCATGAGTTCGCTGATCGCCGATCCCCAACCGGGAACACCATACACTGTGATCATAAAGGCTCCTGCGCCTGAAAGGAGGAACCCTAAGCTTAGGACAGAGTGATGAGAAATTCGTCTGCCTGTTGTGACAAGGTGAGGCAAACCCGGAAAGATTCAACAGGCTGGCGATGCGACTCGTCAGCCTGGCGTTACCGCTGTTGCGGGTGCCCATTACATTGATTTTCTTACCGTTACGCGGAGTCGCGCTCAACAAAATGGAAACCGATGTCGACAATTTGCTCGTCAACTTCGCTGCCTTCAATACGGTCTGCCAGCATTGTCGCTGCGCGCTGGCCGATAATTTGCCGATCCACACTCACGGTGGTGATGGCGGGCTGATTCCCGGCGGCGAAATCCAGATCGCCGAAACCGATCACCGCCAGGTCCTGCGGTACCCGCATGCCACGGGATTGCGCTTCAATAATTGCTCCCTGCGCCAACGTATCCGAGCTACAGACAATCACATCACACTCGCCACGGGCCAGCAGTTGCGACAGCCCCTCGCGCCCGGAGGTAAAACGAGCAGGCAGTGCCACATCGACAGCAACAGGATCTGTAATACCATGACGCGCCAGCACGTCACACAGCCCACTTTTACGCTGGGCGGCACGTCTATCCACTGTCCACAACAGTCCCGGTCGGCGGTAACCCTTGCGCAGAAGATAGTCCGCCGTGGCCTGCCCCACTTTCTCATGGGAGAAACCGACCAACATATCCAGCGGCGTCGGGGTTAAATCCCAAATTTCCACCACCGGCACACTGGCATTGAGGATCACTTTTTTCAGTTCGGTAGCGTGGTGAATACCGGTCAGCACAATGCCATCCGGGCGACGGGACAACAGCGCCGCCACCAGTTCCGCTTCCGTCTGTTGCGTGTAACCCGCCACGCATAACAACATGTGATAACCACGTACCGCCAGTTCATCGCTAATGGCCTGGATGGTATCCACAAACATGTTGTTGTTGATTTGCGGTACTACCACCGCCACCAGTTTACTGCGCCGGGACGCCAACCCGCCCGCCAATGCGTTCGGGATATAGCCGGTGGCTTTGACGGCGGCGAGCACCTTTTCCACGGTTTTCGGTCGCACCAGTTGCGGCGTGTTAAGCGCCCTACTTACGGTCATTGAAGAGAGCCCCGCCGAACGGGCGACGTCTTCAAGCGTTGGTGCACGCGGCGGTACGGGACGGGATGTTTTCGACATGGTCACTCACAAAGAATTAAACGGCATTCGGCGTTATTCGCCTCTGTTTTTGTATTATACCGCGTTCTCCTTTCATTGCCGCTCTCCCCTCATAAATCAGTGCGTTATGCACTGTTTTATCCTTTAAATGTTATCGCTATCATTTTTGCCCTTGACCGTTGAATGCAAGATGATAAATGTGATCGCATTACCAATAATTGCCCTTCTCCCGCATCGATTTGTGATCTCTTGTACATAATCAGCACGAAACTCTGGTCATTACATTTCGTCGGATTTAAAAATGTTAGCGCAAACATTTATACTGTCCTCAGGAGCTAATCATGACCGTAAGTGCGAATTCTGATGCCGTAACCTATGCCAAAGCCGCAGGGGTAAAAACCGCCGCCGAAACCGGCGACCGCATCGAATGGGTAAAACTCTCCCTCGCCTTCCTGCCGCTTGCCACCCCGGTGAGCGATGCAAAAGTGCTGACCGGCCGCCAGAAACCCCTTACCGAAGTGGCGATCATCATCGCGGAAATCCGTAGTCGCGATGGATTTGAAGGCGTCGGTTTCAGTTATTCCAAACGTGCGGGAGGCCAGGGCATTTATGCACATGCCAAAGAGATCGCCGACAATCTGCTGGGGGAAGATCCTAACGATATCGATAAGATTTATACCAAACTGCTGTGGGCTGGCGCGTCTGTTGGACGTAGCGGCATGGCGGTACAGGCTATCTCCCCTCTCGACATTGCGCTGTGGGATATGAAAGCCAAGCGCGCAGGCCTGCCGCTGGCGAAACTGCTGGGTGCGCATCGCGACTCGGTACAGTGCTACAACACCTCCGGCGGCTTCCTGCATACCCCACTAGATCAGGTACTGAAAAATGTCATCATCTCGCGGGAAAACGGCATTGGCGGGATCAAAATTAAGGTCGGCCAGCCGGACACCAAAGAAGATATCCGCCGTCTGACTGCCGTGCGCGAAGCGCTGGGGGATGACTTCCCGCTGATGGTAGACGCCAACCAGCAATGGGACCGCGAAACGGCTATCCGCATGGGCCGCCAGATGGAGAAATTCAACCTGATCTGGATTGAAGAGCCGCTGGATGCCTATGATGTCGAAGGACACGCGCAGCTTGCCGCTGCGCTCGATACGCCGATTGCTACCGGGGAAATGCTGACCAGTTTCCGCGAGCATGAACAGCTGATCCTCGGTAATGCCAGCGATTTTGTGCAGCCGGATGCGCCCCGCGTTGGCGGGATCTCGCCGTTCCTGAAAATCATGGATTTAGCCGCAAAACATGGCCGCAAACTGGCACCGCACTTTGCCATGGAAGTGCACCTGCATTTGTCAGCAGCTTACCCGCTGGAGCCATGGTTGGAGCATTTCGAATGGTTGAATCCCTTGTTCAACGAGCAACTCGAACTGCGCGATGGTCGCATGTACGTGTCCGATCGCCATGGTCTGGGCTTTACCCTCAGCGATCAGGCACGCGCCTGGACGCAACAAAGCTGTGAATTTGGCAAACGTCCCTAAGTATTCACCTCAGGCGGGATATCTCTCCCGTCTTTTTTGTTCCCTACACTAACATTCAACCCTGTTGCGAGGAGTTGTGATGAATACAATAATTAAACGCACTCATGTGCGTTACAGCATCCTTATTTTTTTATTTCTTGCTACCGTATTTAATTATGCCGACCGCGCCACCCTTTCAGTGGTTGCCCCTATCATGAGTAAAGAGTTAGGTTTTGATCCGGAAGCATTAGGACTCGCTTTTTCGGTTTTCGGGATTTCCTACGTGATTATGCAAATTCCCGGCGGCTGGCTGCTGGATAAATATGGATCCAGACTGGTTTATGGCTGCGCATTAATTGGCTGGTCGGTAGTCACGATGTTTCAGGGCACGATTTATCTTTATGCCAGCCCGCTTATCGTACTGGTGGTGCTGCGCCTGATGATGGGCGCTATTGAAGCTCCGGCCTTTCCGGCCAACAGTCGTCTTAGCGTGCAGTGGTTTCCGAACAAAGAGCGCGGTTTTGTAACGGCGGTCTACCAGGCGGCGCAATATATTTCACTGGGTATTATCACACCCTTAATGACACTTATTTTGCATAATCTGAGCTGGCATTATGTGTTCTATTATATTGGCGCTATTGGAGTGATTCTGGGTATATTCTGGCTGGTAAAAGTCCGCGACCCGCTATCCCATAAGGCGATCAACCAACAAGAGATTGATTATATTCGTGAAGGTGGCGGCGAACCAACACTAGGCAATAAAAAAGGGCCGGCTAAAATCAGCCTGGCGCAGATAAAAAGCGTCTGTATTAACCGCATGATGATCGGCGTTTATATTGGCCAGTTCTGTGTCACCTCCATCACCTGGTTTTTTCTGACCTGGTTTCCAACCTATTTATACCAGGCCAAAGGTATGTCGATTCTGAAAGTCGGTTTCGTTGCCAGTATCCCGGCGATCGCAGGCTTTGTTGGCGGGCTACTGGGCGGTGTGTTCTCCGACTGGCTGTTAACACGCGGCTACAGCCTGACGACCGCGCGCAAGTTCCCGGTGATTTGCGGCATGCTGCTCTCCTGCGTGATTGTTATGGCAAACTACACCAGCTCTGAAGTGGTGGTGATTGCCGCCATGAGTATGGCGTTCTTCGCTAAAGGGTTCGGCAACCTCGGCTGGTGCGTACTGAGCGACACGTCGCCCAAAGAGGTATTGGGGATTGCCGGTGGTGTGTTCAACATGTGCGGTAACCTGGCGAGCATTATCACCCCGCTGGTGATTGGCGTGATCCTCGCCAACACCCACTCCTTTGATTACGCCATTCTCTATGTTGGCTCAATGGGATTGATTGGCCTGTTCTCTTACCTGTTTATTGTCGGCTCGCTGGCGCGTATCACCCTGACGCCTTCCGCAGCCTGAGTGTTATCCTGGCGTTCTCCTACGCCTCGCTGTTCCGCGCGTTGTACTCCCGGCGGAACAGCGTTTTTTATTCGTCGTAAGTGATCCCCGGCGGGTTAACCAGAGAACGTTCGACCCCTTCCCCCTGCTCCCCCCAGCGCGCCAGCACCTGTTGATATTCCCCCCGCGCAATAGCGCCATCCAGCGCGGCCTGCAAGGCGTAAACCAGCCCGTTGCCTTTTTTGGTGGTGGTGGCGACCCAGGCTTTTTTCGGCCCCAGACCAACCACTTTGGTGGTGCCGTTTAGCGCCGCTTTGTACGCTGCCACGGACTGTGGACCAAACACCACATCCGCGCGCCCGGACTGAATATAGAGATTACCGGAGGCGTCATCTGTCAGGTAAATCGGCTGCGCCGGGGGCCGACCGGCAACGCGGTTCTCTTCATTCCAGCGCAGCAGAATGCGTTCCTGATTCGTTCCCGATCCCACAATCACCTTGCGTCCGGCGAGATCCTGCGCCGAACGAATGGCCGGGATAGCGCTGGAGGACTTTACCGAAAACGCCAGCGAATCAGCACGATAGGTGGCGAAGTCAAACTTCTGTTTGCGTGCTTCTGTGACCGCAATATTCACCAGCGCCACATCATAACGACCGGAGGTGATGCCTAACGGCCAGTCTTCCCAGGCGGTGGGCACCAGGTTGAGTTTTAAGCCGAGGCTTTGCGCCAGCAACCGAGCAATATCCGGATCGCTGCCGATACGCGTGCGGTTATCACTGGCGAGCAGCGCCAGCGGTGGTGAATTAAGCGCAGAGATCGCCACGGTTAATGTTCCGGGTTCGACAAACCTGTAACTGGCCGGGATTTTGGCGATGGCTGCCTCATCTCGCTGCACGCTTATTGGCTGTTCATTGGCCTGTAAATCAATCTGCCCGGCGGCGAAACTACCTGTGGTGATCAACAGCAGTGACAGTAATCCTTGTTTCATCGTTGCTCCTTACAAAACCCGGGATAAAAACTGCCGGGTACGCAGATGTTGTGGATGGTTCAGCACCTCGTCGCTGCTGCCCTGCTCGACAATTTTGCCATCGACCATAAACACCACCTGGTCGGCCACTTCGCGGGCAAAACCAATTTCATGCGTGACCACCACCAGGGTTGAACCGGCGCGCGCCAGCTTCTTGATCACATCCAGCACTTCGCCCACCAGTTCCGGATCCAGCGCTGATGTGGGTTCATCAAACAGCATTACGCGCGGGCGCAATGACAGCGCACGGGCAATGGCAATACGTTGCTGTTGTCCACCTGAAAGGTGGCGCGACCAGGCATCCGCTTTATGGCGTAACCCCACCACATCCAGCAGTTCGTAAGCCTGTTCAATGGCGGCTTTGCGGCTCAGCTTTTTATGGGCGATGGGGGCTTCAATCAGATTTTCCAGTACCGTTAAATGGGGAAATAAATTGAAGTTCTGGAATACATAGCCGACGTTGACGCGCTGGCGCAGGATCTCCTTCTCTTTCAGTTCATACAGTTTGTCCCCTTGCTGGCGGTAGCCAATGTAGTCGCCGTCGATCCGGATAAAGCCTTCGTCAACGCGCTCCAGGTGGTTAATGGCGCGCAATAAGGTGGACTTCCCCGACCCGGATGGCCCGAGGATCACTGTCACCGAACCTGGGGGGATCTCCAGTGAAACCTCATCCAGCGCTTTATGGCGACCGAAGTATTTGCTGACGCCGGTAATTGAGATATGGCCATTAAGAGAGGTTGGCATGCGCAGGCTCCTGTGGTTGCGGTATACGCGCAGTGGCGGCTGAATGAATACGAACGCGCGACGGGTTGATGGCCGAACGCCGTTCGCTGCGGGCCAGCCAGCGTTCTACCAGGTGCTGAATCGCGGACAAGACACTGGTGATCACCAGATACCAGACGGCGCCGACCATCAGCAGTGGGATCACGTCCTGGGTGCGGTTGTAGATCATCTGAATGGTGTAGAACAGTTCCGGCATCGCCAGCACGTACACCATCGCTGTGCCTTTGGCGAGACTGATGATTTCGTTAAAGCCGGAGGGCAAAATGGTGCGCAGCGCCTGCGGTAGAATGATGCGCAGTGTGCGCCGCCAGGCAGGGAGCCCCAGCGCAGCGGCGGCTTCATACTGCCCGTGGTCGACGCCGAGAAAACCGCCGCGAATAATTTCGGCGGTATACGCGCTCTGCACCAGCGTTAGCCCGATCACCGCCGTAGAAAATTGCCCCAGCACATTAATGGTGTCATAACGCGCCCACGTAATGCCGGTAAACGGGATGCCCAGCGACAGCGTGTCGTAGAGATAGGAAAAGTTATACAAAATGATCAACACCACGATCAGTGGCAGCGAGCGGAACAGCCAAATATAGCTCCACGCAAGGCTGCTTAACAGCCAGGATGCGGAGAGTCGGGCCAGTGCCAGCAGACCGCCGAACATCACGCTCAGCACTGTACCCAACAGGGTTAACAGCAGTGTTTGCCCTAATCCTTCCAGGATCACCGGGTCGAAAAACCAGCGGGCGAAGACCGCCCATTCCCAGCGCGGGTTAAAGGCCACCGACTGCACCAGGGTGGCCAGCACGAACAGGGCGACAAACGCGCCGACGGTGCGGAGCGGATAGCGTGCCGGCACCACTTTCACGGTTTCTGGACTTTTCATGGTCGCTCCTCAGGCGGTTTTACTCAATTTTTCTGCCAGCAGCGCTTTGGTAAAACGCAGCCGACCATCAAATGGCGGCTGACTGAACTCTTCCGGATCGCGGTTCAGGTCAAACTGCGCCTGATACCCCTGACTCAGGTAGAGACGTACCGCTTCCGGCTGGCGAAAGCCCGTGGTCAGGTAGATCTGGCGGTAGCCCGCACGTTGCGCCCGACGTTCGAGCTCCTGCACCACGCGTGCCGCCAGCCCCTGTTTACGCAGTGTGGGTTTGGTCCAGATACGTTTGATTTCTGCCGTCTGTGCATCAAACGGTTTATAAGCCCCGGTGGCGATGATTTCGCCGTTGCGCTCCAGCACAATAAACAGCCCCTTTGGCGCTAAATACCATTCGGTCCGTTCCACTTCTGCATCGCGGGAAAAGTAGTCACCGTAACGTGCGGCGTATTCGCCAAACAGCCCGGCTAAAATGGGTTGTAGCTCCTGCGCTTCTGGCGAAACGTCGCGGAATTGTTCGCGCATTGCCGTCTCCTTAATCGCCCAGTCCAGCCGGATTGATCTCCGACGCCGGAATACGCTCCACCCCTTCGCCCCAGCGATTGAGTACCTTGTCGTAGTCCCCGTTTTTGATAGCGCCATTGAGCGCGGTTTGCACGGGTTCAACCAGGCCACTGCCTTTACGCAGCGTCACCGCAATATGCGCCGCTTTCGGCCAGCCACCGTCCACGCTGCCAACCAGCCTGGTATTGCCGGTCAATGCCGCTTTCCAGGCACCGATCACGTTCGGTCCAAAGTACGCGTCGGCGCGACCGGATTGCAGCGCGAGGGTTTGGGCCGCATCATCTTTGGTGTACACCGGCGTAAACGGCTGCAACCCTTTTTTCAGGTTTTCGGCATTCCACGCCAGCAGGATCGCCTCCTGGTTGGTGCCGGAGCCCACAATAATGCGCAATCCAGCGATGTCTTCCGCGTGCTCAATGTGTTTGATCGCACTGGTGGATTTGACGTAGAAGCCAAGCGAATCTTTGCGGTAGGTGGCGAAATCGAACTTCGCTTTACGCTCTTTGGTAACGGTAATATTGCTGATTGCCGCATCGTACTTGCCGGAAGTGACACCCAGCGGCCAGTCTTCCCACGAGGTCGGCACCACATTCAGCTCCAGTCCCAGGCTGTTCGCCACCAGGCGGGCGATGTCCACCTCGCTACCGAGCAGGGTTTTGTTGTCATCGGCAAACACGGTCAGCGGCGGAGAGTTCAGCGCCGCGACGGCAACGGTCAGTTTGCCCGGTGTGACAAAGTGGTAATCCTTGGGCAGTTGTGCGATGGCGTCTGCATTTTTTGCCGTCGTAATCGGCGTTTTATTGGCCTCCAGGCTGACGCCCGTGCCGTTGATAGTGACGTCCTTTGCCCAGGCCAGCGGCGTAAGCGCCAGCATCATGACCAGCAATAGCGATGTTTTCTGCATAGCGTTAACTCATCTTTTATTGTTGTGAGAAGGGATTCACCGGCAGCGGCAAGCCTAAGCTTTCACGCAGTGTGGTGCCGGGGTATTGCGTGCGAAACAGACCGCGCGCCTGCAACAGGGGAACAACGTTGTCGACAAAACGCGGGAAAGTGTCTGGCGTCCCGCCCTGGATGATGAAACCGTCGGCGGCATAGTTTTCAAACCACTGCTGTAAGCCATCGGCGACCTGCTGTGGCGTACCGGAAAAGCGCGGGCGCGGCGATGCGCTTTCCAGCGCCACCTGGCGCAGCGTCAAATGGCGCTCGCGGGCGTTGCGTTTGATCTCGTCGGTGGTGCTGCGAAAACTGTTTTGCCCTAAATCGCCTATATCCGGGAAGGGCTCATCGAGCGGGTACTGGCTGAAGTCATGGTGCTCAAAATAACGCCCCAGATAGTTAAGCGCATCATCGATGGAGACCAACGCCGCCGTGGTTTGATACTGCTGCTCCGCATCCTCTTCACTGTCACCAACGATCACGCTGACGCCCTGGAAAATATGCAGCTCATCGTGGCGACGGCCATACTGTTCCAGTTGCGTTTTCACATCGCGATAAAACGCTTTTGCCTCTTCCAGCGTTTCCTGATGGGTAAAAATGGCGTCGGCGTGATGCGCTGCGAGCTTTTTGCCATCGTCTGAGGCACCGGCCTGGAATATAATCGGTCGCCCTTGCGGCGTGCGGCCAATATTTAATGGCCCGGCCACCTGAAAGAAATCACCGTGATGGTTGAGCGTATGTAATTTAGCAGGATCAAAAAATTGCCCACTGGCTTTATCACGGATAAACGCGTCCTCTTCCCATGAATTCCATAACCCTTTCACCACCTCCAGATATTCATCGGCAATGCGATAGCGCAGGGCGTGATCGGGATGTTGTGCACGGGAAAAGTTCTTCGCGGACCCTTCCAGTGGTGAGGTCACCACATTCCAGCCCGCACGCCCCTTGCTGAGGTGATCGAGGCTGGCAAACTGCCGGGCAACGGTAAACGGTTCGCTGTATGACGTGGAGAGCGTACCCACGAGTCCAAGGTGATGAGTCACGCTGGCCAGTGCGGATAATACGGTGATAGGCTCAAAACGATTTAAAAAATGCGGGATCGATTTTTCATTAATATATAAGCCGTCGGCGACGAATAAAAAATCGAATTTACCCTGTTCAGCAATGCGCGCAGTTTCCAGCACAAAGTCAAAATTAATACTGGCGTCCGCGACTGCCGCCGGGTGACGCCATGCGGACATATTTCCTGATGCGCCCTGTAATATTGTGCCGAGCCGCAATTGTCGTTCTGTAGACATAATCCATCCTCCTTTTCAGGCAACAGGTGACCCGGGGCCGGAGCCCTGGATAAAGACATTCACATCAGTGTTGGAGTAAGGCTTTTTCCGCCAGCAGCGCGAAATAACGCGCAGCGCCTTCAATGAGCTGCTCATCGGGATTAAACGCCGGATGATGCAAGCCGTATTCGCTGTTGCTGCCGATGCTGACAAACGCGCCGGGAATATGGTGTAAGTAGACTGCAAAGTCTTCGCCGCCCATATGCAGGTCGGCCTCTTCGGTGCGATACCCGTGCCAGTCGGCAACATCGCGGGCAAAGGTGGCCCATCGATCATGGTTCACCAGCGCGGCGGGTCCCTCAAACCAACGGACCGCAATCTCCGCATCGAACGCTTGCGCCAGTCCGGCGGCAATGTCGTTAACGCGGCGTTTTACCTGGTCGCGTACGGTAATCTGGTGCGTCCTCAGCGTCCCTTCCAGCTCCACCGCTTCCGGCAACACGTTCCAGGTGTTACCGCCCTGAATGCGGGTGACGCTCAATACCACCGACTCCAGCGTGTTGATATTGCGGCTGGCGATACTTTGCAGCGCGACCACTAACTGACTGGCGAGCAGGATCGCATCGTTGCCCTCGTGTGGACGCGCGGCATGCGCACCTTTACCGGTGACCTTCAGCGAAAAGCGATCCACATTGGCATAAAAGGCCCCACTACGTGTGGCAAAGGTGCCCACCGGCAATCCTGGTTCATTGTGCATGCCGAAAATGGCGTTCACCTCATCCAGCGCACCAGCCTGGATCAACCGTTTCGCACCGCCGAAATTCTCTTCCGCCGGCTGAAACAGAATACGCACGCGACCTGCCAGTTGTGGCTCTTTCTCTTTCAGCAGCAGTGCTGCGCCGAGCATCACACTGGTGTGAACGTCATGTCCGCAGGCGTGCATCACGCCGGGGTTACGCGACGCAAAAGGCACATCGACGGCTTCGTCAATGGGCAAGGCGTCGATATCCGCCCGCAGCGCTACCACCTTTTCTCCGCTGCCCACTTCGGCCACCACGCCGGTCGGCAGCGTCAGTGGAAGCAGACGTAATCCGGCGCTCTCCAGCCAGTGGCGAATACGGCGGGTGGTTTCAAACTCCTGTAATGAGAGTTCTGGATGTTGGTGCAGCTCGCGCCGCCAGTTGATCAGTTGTCCGGCAAAACTCATCCTGCCACCTCCTGAGGGGTATGCGCTTCAGCGAACGCCTCCGCCAGCAACTGTAATGAACGGATTCGCGCCGTCCCTTCAGCGATGGGGGTGTCGATAATAAATTCATGGATGCCATAGTGCTGATGCAGCGTGTCCAGCCCGGCCAGCACCGTTTGCGGCGTTCCGGCAATCAGTGACGGTTCCCGGCGCGCAATACGTACTACCGGGCTGCCTGCCTGACGAGCGAAAGCATGCCCTTGCGCTTCACTGGCGACGCTAACCCGTTGACCATTGGCTAACTCCACACCCCAGACTTCCACTTGCTGCGCCAGTGCATCGGCCTGCGCTTGCGTCGCGGCGACAATCACCTGCACCGCAACGAAGGTATCGCGCTGGCTGTGTTGTTGCCATTGCGTGACAACGTCACGAAGAAGCGTTTTATCGCCATTCAAATGTGCTGCGAAAACAAAGTTCCAGTCCAGCCGGGCCGCCAGTTCGGCGCTTTCGAGGCTGGCACCGAGCAAGAAACCCGCAGCACGCTGCGCAGGCAACGGCGTGGCCAGTACCGTGTCTTCTCCACTTTCCTCTTTCGCCAGCGATAACCAGTTATCCAGTTGCGCCAGTTGATCGGCAAAACTGCCCTTCTCCTCGCTGTGCACACCCTGTTGCAATGCGCGGGTGGAGAGCGGTAATCCGCCCGGTGCTTTGCCGACGCCGAGATCGACCCGTCCTGGCGCAAGGGTTGCCAGCAGATTAAAGTTTTCCGCGACCTTGTACGGGCTGTAGTGTTGCAGCATCACGCCACCGGAGCCGACGCGAATACGTTGGGTCTGACCGAGGATCCAGGCGATAACCAGCTCAGGAGACGGGCTGGCCAGTTGCGCGGTGTTGTGATGTTCGGCTATCCAGAAACGGTGATAGCCCCATTTTTCCGCACGCTGAGCCAGTTGTAGCGTACGATTCAGGGCGTCCTGCGCGGTTTCATGTTCCGCAATGGGACTTTTATCCAGCAGACTCAGACGATAAGACATGCAGCGCACTCACGTTAGAAAAGAGGCTTTTATTATTAGGACGCGCTGAATTCGCTGTGAAACAATTAATTTACATTAAATAAGCAAAAAATTAGCAAAGTAAGGGCATGCAGGCGCTGTGGTGAGTGTTAAGGCTTAGGGTTCAAAGAAGACGATTGTTCTGATTTGTTAAAATCCGTTTGGCCGCTCACGGTTATTTCTGTTGCATTTTTCGCCATTATGAATCAGTTACACTACCTGATACCGGTGACCTCACAATTTCCACTAATACTCGCCGTCTTTCTGGTGTGTATGTTTTGCGTCAGTAATCGATTGCGGTTACGATGCTGCGCCATGTTTTGTCTTATCCATACGCAGAATGACTGGAAAGACAGGGCGTTTACCCGACGGGGCAATCGTTTGGTTAGCCATCCCGAGGGTTGAGGAACTCAGCAAGGTTCAGACAGGTGAACAGGTAAACAATGAAAAAAGATCACAACCACGCTGCCGATCATCACGCGGCAAAACGACGCTGGCTTAACTCTCACGAAGAGGGCTACAGCCGGGCTATGGGTAACCGTCAGGTACAGATGATCGCCATTGGCGGCGCAATCGGTACCGGTTTATTTCTGGGCGCAGGCGCCCGACTGCAAATGGCGGGGCCATCGCTGGCTATCGTCTATTTGGTTTGCGGTATCTTCTCTTTCTTTATTCTGCGTGCACTGGGCGAACTGGTGTTGCACCGTCCTTCCAGCGGCAGTTTTGTCTCGTATGCCCGCGAATTTCTGGGTGAAAAAGCCGCGTTTGTTGCCGGCTGGATGTACTTCGTGAACTGGGCGATGACCGGTATCGTGGATATCACCGCTGTGGCGCTGTATATGCACTACTGGGGCGCATTTGGTGATGTCCCGCAATGGGTATTTGCACTGGGCGCGCTGGCGATCGTCGGCACCATGAACATGATCGGCGTGAAATGGTTCGCCGAAATGGAGTTCTGGTTTGCGTTGATCAAAGTGCTGGCGATTGTGGTATTCCTCGTTGTCGGTACGATTTTCCTCGGCACCGGTAAACCGCTGGACGGCGGCACAACCGGCTTCCATTTGATTACCGACAATGGCGGTTTCTTCCCGCACGGACTGCTGCCTGCGCTGGTACTGGTTCAGGGCGTGGTCTTCGCCTTTGCCTCCATTGAACTGGTCGGTACCGCGGCGGGCGAATGTAAAGATCCGCAGACGATGGTGCCCAAAGCCATTAACAGCGTGATCTGGCGTATCGGTCTGTTCTACGTCGGTTCTGTGGTGCTGCTGGTATTGCTGCTGCCGTGGAATGCCTATCAGGCAGGTCAGAGTCCGTTTGTCACCTTCTTCTCCAAACTGGGTGTGCCGTACATCGGCGACATCATGAACATGGTGGTGCTGACCGCTGCGCTCTCCAGTCTGAACTCGGGTCTCTACTCTACTGGCCGTATCCTGCGCTCGATGTCGATGGGTGGCTCCGCACCGAAATTCATGGCGAAAATGAGCCGTCATCACGTGCCTTACGCCGGGATTCTGGTCACCATTGGTGTCTACGTTGTTGGGGTGTTCCTGAACTATTTGGTGCCGTCGCAGGTCTTTGAAATCGTTCTGAACGTGGCATCGCTGGGCATTATCGCATCATGGGCGTTTATCGTGATTTGCCAGATGCGTCTGCGTAAAGCCATCAAAGAAGGTAAAGCGGCGGATGTGAGTTTCAAAATGCCGGGCGCGCCGTTCACGTCATGGCTGACCCTGCTGTTCCTGTTCAGCGTATTGGTGCTGATGGCGTTCGACTACCCGAATGGGACTTATACCATCGGCTCGATCCCGCTGATCGCCGTTCTGCTGGTTGCTGGCTGGTTTGGCGTACGTAAACGCGTGCAGGCTATCCACAGCACTGCGCCGGTTGCGCCGAATGAAGAAACAAAAGCGCCGCTGGTAGAAGAAGCGTCACGCTCGTAACCCCTCCCTATTGTGAACAAGCCTGCGCCCCGCGCAGGCTTTTTTTATGTCTGCGCGCTTTACTGTATGCACGTGCCGGTGTGTATCCAGCCCGTTATCCCGCTTAGCGCGCCCGGTGCCCAGGCGTACTGACCGGATAACAGAAACACCCCCTGCTTCCAGAGTGGCCATTGGGAAGGCAGTTGATAATCAAACCAGCGACTTCTCAGTAAGCCGTGCGTTGCGCCAGCAACCGGTTTGATGCAGCGCACAGTATTGGCCGGTAAGTCCGCCGCCCATACCGCGAGTGTTTCCTGTGGGTCAACATTCCTGTCGTCCTTGCCCATCAGGATCATCACCGGCGTGTGCATGCGGGCAATGGCACCCCTGGCATCAGCAAAGGCATTACGGCGCTCAAAATCATCCCGGTTACAGCTCACCTGGCACGGGCGTAACGCCGCTTGCGGGGTAAACTGTGTCGCGAAATCAATGCTATCACGGGCCACGGCCTCACGGATGTTTTGTTCTGACATGCCTTCCCGGCTGAGTCGCTGGCGCAGATAATAGCTCCCCTGATCGCGCCAGTTGATCGCTGCGCCAACCAGTATGGCAAAATCCGCCTTCGCGAAGGCGCTGGCGTCGGGAACAACCCAACCCGCCTGGGAAAAGCCGAGGAAGCCAACGCGACTCGCGGCCAGTTCCGGCATCTGTTTAAGCTGTTGCAGCATAAAGGCAGCTTCGTGCGCGCGATCATCCATGGTTTGCGCCAGCCAGTTTCCCTGACTTGCTCCCACGCCTGGCTTGTCCCAGGAAAACACCGCAATACCCTGAGAGACAAGATAGCGCACAAGCGGCAGATAGCCGCCGTCCGACCAGCGATCCTGTGCCCCATCGCCATGCACCAGCAATACCACTGGCGGTGAAACCACGCCGTGCGGAACAATTAACGTTCCTTCAAGCCGGCTCTGTTGATAATCCACCTGCAAGGTATGTTGCTGCGCATCCGTCGGCAGCGTGAAGTCCGTTAAGCGGTAAACACCCAACGCACCCAGCGTCAGTAGCAGGCCCATCACGATAACCAGGCAATTACGCATCGCTTTACTCTTCCGTCAGTCATAAAAAAGCTCCCCGTAGGGAGCTTAAGCGATGGCGAGATTACAGCGCAATGCGGATCACATCATCCGGCTCGGTGGCTTCTTTTTCACGGCTGGAGGCCTGTTTCACACTGACAAACAGCGTCTTGCCGTCTGCAGAGAGTGCCAGACTGTTGGGGTGAGTCGGTGTGTCGAAGGTTTTGACAACCTTGTAGGTTTTGCCGTCGATAACGCTGACTTTCCCGGCTTCGCGGTGGGTAACATAAGCTTCATTACGCGTCGGGTTAAACAGCACCGCCAGTGATTCTGGCACGGCGACTTTCTGTAACACGTTACCATTGCGGGTATCAACCACCAGAATTTCCGCCGCTTTGGAATCGGTCACAAAGGCACGGTGGCCCGCTGTGTCGAGGCTCAGGTTCAAATAAAAGTGTTCTTTACCGTCATCCTGAAGTTTTTTACGTGCGATGATGCTGTTTTTGCCGGTATCGACAGTGATCAGTTCACCGTCACCGTTGGTGGTATAGAGGCGTTTTGCTGCCGCGTCGATCGCCAGCCCGGTGCTGTAGGTGCCGGTCTGCGTAATGGTGGTTTTCAGTTTCAGCGTTTCGCCATCCACGACCCAGATTGCACTCTCTTTCCCGACCCCGGTGATATACACCGTGTTGGTGTTCTCATCGACCGCCAACTCGCGCGGCTGCAACGGACGCACGGTTTCAGAGCGTTTGCGTGCATCCAGCACCACACGTCCTTTTATGATGCCGCTTTTGGCATCGATCGCTGTGATCGTGCCATCGGTAGTATTGCCAAACCACAGGGTTTGCGTGCGGGTGTTGATCGCCGCGCCAAACGGTTTCAGGTCGCTGTGAATGGACTGTGTGATCGCCAGCGTTGCTGGGTCGAGGCGGTACACCACCCCGCCTTTATCGGTTTTTCGGCTTTGTGCCGTTGCCAGCCAGAGCGCATTTTCCTGCTGGCTAAAGGCCATTTCATACGCCCCTTTGCCTACGGCTTTGCGCAGCATCTCTTCTGCTGCCTGTGTGGTGAATGACGCCGCCAGCAGTAGTGAGCCGAGGACCAGGGAATGCCGCAAACGCGGCGAGCATAAATGACGTAAAGACATGACGACTCCCTTTGATTAACACGATTGTTATTTTTCACACGCTTCCAGTGTGCGACGCCACAGCCTCGCTTATTGTTATAAGTGAGAATAGTAATCATTAATGACAGTAATGTGGAGTCATAATTTTTGAACAGGCGTTATCGCGGTTTACTCACTACGCTTATTATTAACGTAATGTGCGCTTAATGTTTTCAAATGATTAACATGCGATTTAACATATTGCCGTATTTTCCTATTAGTTCGTTTTATAACCGGTTCCGCCATGACTATTTTTTCCACCACCAGGCTCACTTTGCCGGCCTTGCTGCTCCCGGCTCTGGTGCCCCCTTCGGCTTTTGCCGATGAACAAACCCTGATTGTCAGCGCCACACCCCACACCGTTTCTGAACTGGATACGCCTGCTGCTGTGAGCGTTGTTCAGGGCGATGATATTCGCCAGGCCACGCCACGGGTCAATTTGTCTGAGTCACTGGGCAGTGTCCCCGGTTTGCAGGTACAGAATCGCCAAAACTATGCACAGGACCTGCAATTGTCGATTCGCGGGTTTGGCTCCCGCTCAACCTATGGCGTGCGCGGTATCCGCATGTATGTTGACGGCATCCCCGCCACCATGCCGGATGGCCAGGGGCAGACATCGAATATTGACCTCAACAGCGTGGAAAGTATTGATGTACTGCGCGGCCCGTTCTCGGCGCTTTACGGTAACGCGTCTGGTGGTGTGGTGAATGTCACCACGCAAACCGGAAGGGAACCGGCGACGATTGAAGCCAGCAGTTATTACGGTAGCGACGCCAGTTGGCGCTATGGAGTGAAAGCCACCGGCGCGATGGGTGATGGCACCCATGCCGGGGATGTGGATTACACTGTCTCCAGTACCCGTTTTGTGACGCACGGTTATCGCGATCGCAGCGGTGCACGTAAAAATCTGGCGAATGCCAAACTGGGCGTACGCATTGATGATGCCAGCAAACTGAGCCTGATTTTTAACAGCGTGGATATCAACGCCAACGATGCGGGAGGCTTAACCCAATCCGAGTGGCGAAACAATCCGCGCCAGTCTCCACGCGCCGAACAGTACGACACACGCAAAACCATTAAACAAACCCAGGCGGGTTTACGCTATGAACGCCAGCTCAGTGCACACGATGACCTGAGCGTGATGATGTATGCCGGAGAGCGTGAAACCACGCAATATCAGTCCATTCCCCGGGCACCACAACTGAATGCGCAGCATGCCGGGGGTGTGATCGACCTGACACGTCACTATCAGGGGATCGATACACGCTGGACGCATCGCGGTGAGCTGGGTGTCCCGGTGACGTTTACCGGTGGGCTGAATTACGAAACCATGACCGAACAGCGCAAAGGCTATGAAAACTTTGTGATGAGCGGCACGACGCCTCTCTACGGTCGTGAAGGCAATCTGCGCCGTGACGAGCGCAATCTGATGTGGAACGTTGACCCCTATCTGCAAACCGGCTGGCAGTTAACCGAAAAGCTGGCGTTAGAAGCTGGCGTTCGGTACAGCTCCGTGTGGTTTGACTCCAACGATCATTACATCACTGCGCGGAACGGCGATGACAGCGGCGAGGCGAATTACCATAAATGGCTCCCGGCAGGGTCGCTGAAATATGCCGTCACCGATGCCTGGAATGTGTATGTCGCCGCCGGACGTGGATTTGAAACACCGACCATTAATGAACTCTCCTACCGTTCCGATGACCAGAGCGGACTCAACTTTGCGCTGAAGCCGTCGACTAACGATACGGTAGAAGTCGGCAGTAAAACCCGTATCGGTAATGGTTTACTGACGGCGGCGCTGTTCCGTACTGATACGGATAATGAAATCGTCACCGATACCAGCAGCGGAGGTCGCACGACCTATAAAAACGCCGGGAAAACCCGTCGCCAGGGTGCTGAGCTGTCTCTGGATCAGCAGTTTGCCGGAAACTGGCGGGCTAAAGTGGCATGGACCTATCTTGATGCCACCTATCGTAGCGAGGTGTGCAATGACGCCGACTGTAACGGTCACCGTATGCCGGGTATTGCCCGAAATATGGGCTTCGCTTCGCTGGGCTGGATCCCGGATCAAGGCTGGTACGCCGGTGCGGATGTACGGTATATGAGCGACTTGATGGCGGATGATGAAAACACCGCGAAAGCGCCGTCTTATACCGTGGCGGACCTGAATACGGGCTACAAATTTCGCTATGGCAACTGGATGATGGATCTCTTCGGGCGTATCGATAATCTGTTTGACCGCGAATATGTGGGGTCGGTGATCGTTAACGAGTCGAATGGGCGTTATTACGAACCTGCGCCGGGGCGTAATTACGGTGTGGGCTTGTCGGTGGCTTATCAATTCGAATAACACGGAAATCGGGGTCACCCGCCGCCGGGCGGGTGACCTCTTAATGCTTACGCAGTTCTATCCAATACACTATTGCTATACATGCATCCTTCCCTGTTTTTGGGCGAGCCAGTCTTCGGCTGCGGATAAAAAAACATCTCTTGCTATCATTTATTGTGCCACTCCGGCATTCATTCTGGTCTGAAGATGACGTTTTCATCGCCTGATTCATGTCAGGGCGGCGTTCGTCGTCAACACACCTCTGCAGTCCCGTCATCGTTGCGCAGCAAAGCGTTACATCAGCAAGCCAACTGAGAAAAAGGGGTTGTTATGAAAGTATCAAAATGTCTCTGTGTTGCGTTGTTTTTTTATACAAGTACATCTCTGGCGTGGAATTATCAGGGACATCAAATTATTGGTGAAATCGCTGATACGTTAATTGCGGGTTCGAATGCTGAGCGGCACGTCCGCGAAATACTGGGCGAAGGTATGACGTTAAAAACCGTATCCGTGTGGGCTGATTGCGTGAAATCGGTGAAGCGCAACGACAACAACGGTCGCTTTTACTACCAGGAAGATGGCAAATATGCCGAGTGCGCTATTTTTAAAGATTGCACTCCACTGGTGGACTATGTGAAGCGCAATTGGGATCAATGTACCCCCGGGAAAACGGTTAAAAACTGCCATGGATATTACCATTTCACCGATGTTGCTATCCAACGGGACGCCTATCAGCAGGGAGAATATGGCACCTCAAATCATGATGTTGTGCAGGCTATCAACGCCGCAGTCCGCGTGTTACAAGGGGGCACAGCCCCTGCACCGTTTGACATTGCAGATAAAAAAGAGGCGCTGCAACTGCTGGTACATTTCGTAGGCGATGAAACACAGCCGCTCCACGTGGCGGCCATTTATCTTAATGATCAGGGACACCCCATAGACCCCGACCGGAGTGAGTCTGCGCAAGGCACAGATACTCGCGGAGGCAACGATCTGATCGCTGGCAATACAACGCTTCACGCGCTGTGGGATATGCCGCCGAAACGCTATACGGAAAAAGAGGGATGGAAAGCGTTGCTGCCCGGCGCAACGGCTATACCCGCGCCGACAGGCGATCTCTCCACCTGGCCGGCGCAATGGGCCAGCGATACGCTCGTTAATGGCCGTGCCGCTTTCCAGAATGTGGTGTTTGGTAAGAAAACGTGGGGGAACTGGACGGTAGAGTATCAACCCGATTACACCGCGCAGCGGGAAGCTCTTCAGGCAACGCAGCTTGAGAAAGGCGGCGCCCATCTGGCCTGGCTTCTGAAAGCCCTTTGGCCAGATAACTGATGCACGGTCATTTTGCCGGTAAGCAAAAATGAAAAGCCCGGTAGCATGGCGCATCCGGGCTTTTTGATTGGCTCACTGCGTGTTTAGAAGGTTGTCCAGCCCTCTTCGCTGACGGCCGTTTCACGGGGTTCCGCTTTTGCTTTCAGGTTCGGCTTGATCGTCGGTTTCCCTGCGGAAGCCGGTTTCGCGCCACCCTGTTCAAGACGAAACGTGGCGACCAGCTCTTCCAGCAGACGCGCCTGCTCTTCCAGCGAACCTGCCGCAGAGGAGGATTCGCTTACCAGTGACGCGTTCTGTTGTGTGGTGCTGTCCAGCTCGCCGACTGCGCGGGCAATCTGTTCGATACCCCGGCTTTGTTCTTCGGAGGCGGAAGAGATTTCCCCCATAATGTCATTCACCCGGGTGACGGACTGCACCACCTGATCCATGGTTTCCCCTGCTTTCGCCACCAGTTCGCTACCGATGTTAATACGGGAGACGGATTCACTAATCAGCTGTTCGATATCTTTCGCCGCCTGCGAACTGCGCTGAGAAAGGCTGCGAACTTCGCTGGCCACTACCGCAAATCCCCGGCCCTGCTCACCTGCACGGGCGGCTTCCACAGCGGCGTTCAGCGCCAGGATGTTGGTCTGGAAAGCGATGCTGTTGATCACCGCGGTAATATCGGCAATTTTGTTCGAACTGCTGTGAATATCGCCCATGGTATCCACCACTTCGCGCATCACGCTGCCACCTTCGCTGGCGGTTTTCGACGCCTGCGCCGCCAGACTGCGGGCATTGCGGGCGTTATCGGCGTTGTTTTTCACCGTGGCGGTCAACTGTTCCATGCTGGCAGCGGTTTCCACCACGGCGGCGGCCTGTTGCTCAGTACGGGAAGAGAGATCGGTGTTGCCTTCGGCGATTTCCGTCGCCGCGCGTGATACCTGACTTACGCTGTTGCGTACTTCATGGATCATGTCGCGCAGGGTGTCGTTCATACGCCCCATGGCACCGGTCAATTGCCCCAGCTCATCTTTGCTCTGCGCCTGAATATTCGAACTGAGGTCGCCGCTGGCAATACGCTCCGCCAGCGCCAGGTTACGGTCAATCGGACGGGTGATTTGACGGATAACCCACCAGGAGACAATCACGCCAATCAGAATCGCAATCACACCGATGATTGCCGCAATAGAACTGGACGTGTACGCCAGCTCATCGTTATGGGCTTTGACCAGTGCAATGATCTGTTTGAGTGAGGCGCTGCTGTTGTCGCCGCCGACCTTAACTTTATCCTCCGCCGCTTTCAGTGCCTGCCAGGCGGTAAAGTAGTTCACGCTCAGATCGCGGTATTTCACCGTATCATCCCACAGGGATTGCAGCGGTGACTTCAGCTCCGCCGGCAATTGACTCGCCAGCGCCTGTACGCTTTTCTGCGTCTGGCTAAAACGTGTATCCAATGCGTCGCGGGACGCCTGGCTCGGGCTATAACGCACTACCAGCGCCGCATCACGCACGGCGCTGATGGCGAACAATTGTTCGTAAACCTGCGTCATCAGGTTGGCATCGGCGAGCGGTGTATGGATAAGCGCGGTGTATCGTGCGGAGAGATCGCTTGCGGCCAGTTTGTCCAGCGCATCGCGTATAGCGCGAATGTCACTGGTGGCTTTTTGCATCTCGCCGATGCTGCTCTGGAACGTATTAAGGTGGCCCGCCACATCGTTGATGATCTGCTTTTCAGACGCAGACCAGGAGAGTGCGTCCGCGCTGGCGGTTAACTCGGAAGCGTGACGTACATAGTTGGACATCACCTCTCCGGATTTATCATCACCATAAAAGTATTTCAGGCGGTTTATCTTCGCCTGAAATACTTCAATGTTGATGTTATACATCAGGTTTGTTTTTTCGTAGACGTCGCGTATTTCTTTAAAGCGCAACATACTGAGGATGGTGGCGATGGCAACCAGAAATAGCACCAGACCAAACCCCACTGACAGCTTTCTGCTGATTTTTATATTACTCAACCGCTGGCTAAATGACATTCAGGACTCCTTGCTAAACAGCAAATGTTAGCGCCTAACTGCGCCAACATTTGTTATCGGCACACTGTGCAAGGATTTCAGCCTTAAGCGAGTCTTATCAGTGAAAAACGTGATACAGATGCTCCCCTTACGCAAATTTTAGCCGGGGAGCATGTATATTTGACTTTAAACCATAGGTTTTATCAATTATCACTCAGCGATGGAACTGCTTGTTGATAATGGTTGCGCCCTCATCAATGGCTCGCCATAGCGCTCTTTCACTGGCAAAACCATCCCCTTCTTCGAGTGCAGCCAGCAGGTCACTGTAATCATGCCCGCGTGATAACTCAGCAGAAGACGGATAAAGATAATTAAAACAGGGGCCGATACGGACCCATAATTGTTCGATAAGCGCAGTTAATGTTGGCATCCCCGCTTGTTGGTAAACGCTAAAGCGAAATGCGCGATTGGCCTGTAGCGTTTGTTCGGTGTTGCCACTTTTTAACGCTTCATGGAAGGAGCCCGCCAGCATCCGCAGTTCCCTGATTTTATCTTTGGTCATATTCTGGCTGGCGGAGCGCGCAGCCATACCTTCCAGGTTTTTTCGAATCAAATTGATTTCGTTATAACGTTCAAGGCTGACCTCCGGAACAAGAAACGCCTGGGCGGGAGTGGCATGCAATGCACCGGCGGAGACCAACCGCAACAGTGCTTCGCGCACCGGTGTAATACTGGTGCCAAGTTGATCTGCTATTTCTTTCGTAATGAGACGTGCGCCAGGTTTGAGGGCGCCAATAATAAGCGCACCTTTCAGACTGGCTTCAACTTGCATAGTGAGGCTGGTCCGCTGCGCTTTTTCCAAATCAAGCATGTTTGCATCCTGTTTAAATTCTTATCTATTATCAGCCTGGTAGCGTGTCCGTGATCTTTTTGCAAAGAATATATTATATAAACACATGCCTGGTATTGGATTGTCGCTTAAAAGTAGAACAAATGTTATTTATTATGCACAACCACCAGGAACTGCCTTCACAAGGTCATCAGTTCCTTATGCTTGTATAATTAAAGACGTTTTTTTAGATTTTGCACAATTTATGATGGCGGTTTTTTACCGCCATCGTTTGCTTAGCTTTCTGCGCCTATTTTGACTACCGCTTTGCCAAAGTTTTTTCCTTCGAGCAGGCCGAAAAAGGCGTCCGGCGCGTTCTCCAGCCCTTCTGTCACATGTTCGCGATAGTGGATTTTTCCTTCACTCACCCACTGCCCCATTTCTTGCTGAAATTCGTTTAGGCGGTGACCATAATCCTGGTTAATAATAAACCCTTGCAACCGGATTCTTTTTTTCAGCAGCGTGGCCATTAATAGCGGAATACGATCGGGTCCGGCGGGAAGCTCGGTTGCGTTATAACCACTCACCAGCCCACAAAGCGGAATTCTCGCCGCAGTATTTAATAACGGCAGTACGGCATCGAATACTTTTCCACCGACATTTTCAAAATAAATATCGATACCTTGTGGACAGGCCGTTTTCAGTTGTTGGGCAAAATCTGGCGCATGGTGATCGAGGCAGTGATCAAAACCCAATACATCCACAGCGTGGCGACATTTTTCACTGCCCCCGGCCACTCCCACTACATGGCAACCTTTCAGTTTGCCGATTTGCCCAACGGTCGAGCCGACCGGCCCGGTAGCGGCAGCAACGACCAGTGTTTCTCCGGCTTTCGGTTGACCAATATCCAGCAGTCCCATATAGGCGGTAAAACCCGGCATACCAAGCACACCCAATGCCCACGAAGGGTGCTGCGGGTTTGCGCCCAGATTCACCAGTCCTTCACCACCCGAAATGTCATAGTCCTGCCAGCCGCTGTAGCCTAATACCCAGTCCCCTTCAGCAAAGTCCGGGTGCAGCGACGACACCACCCGGCTAACCGTACCGCCGCACATCACTTCATTTATTTGTACCGGCGGCGTGTAGGAAGGCGCATCGCTCATACGCCCGCGCATATAAGGATCTAAGGACAAGTAAACCGTACGCAGCAACACCTGGCCTTCTCCAGGGGTGGCAATGCTGTCTTCTTCCAGGCGGAAATTGTCCGCGTTCGGCGCGCCGTGCGGGCGTGAAGCCAGCACCCAACGGCGGTTACGGTGAGATTGTTGATTCATTCTGCACTCCTCTGCTTGTCAGACTAACTATTGATACTAGTCGCTGACTGCGCGGTGTGCGTTTCCATTACGAGCTGGAATGGTTAAGTCGCACAACCAGATAATGGCACGGCGCATCACTTTCGTTGATAAACCGGCAATCATTGGGGGGGCCCAGTTCCAGACAATCCCCGGCTTTCATTTCGTGGCGCGTGTCCCCTTCCTGAAAAACCAGCTCGCCTTCCTGCAACCAGATTAACTGGCGCGCCAGCGCATACGAGGAGGCTGGCATCGGGATGTTGCTGCCCGCAGGCAGTTCAATGTGCACGAGATCGATAGGCAAATCGCTTCTGGGGGAGACGTGGCGTCGCAGATAGTGGCTTTGCGGATCGCGCCAGACCGGTTGATCGGCATAGCGCAGCAGTTTTCCTTCCTGCATTTCCGCACGCGCAATCAGCGTTGACATACTGATGCCAAACGCGCCGGAAAGCCGCGCCAGCAGTGCCGCGGTTGGGCTGCTTTCTGCACGTTCTATTTTGTGGATCATCGCCCGTGACACCCCGGCGCGCTCCGCCAGTTCACTGAGCGACCAGCCGCGGGATTCGCGTTCGACACGAATTCGTGCACTGATCCGTTGATTTATAGTGTCTGAGATAGTATTCATATCGTAATACTATAGTGTACAAAAAAGAGGTTCAACCATGAGTATTCGTTATGCTGGCAGAGAGGACTGCGCGGCAATCGCCGCGATTTATAACCATGCTGTGGTGAACACGGCGGCGATCTGGAATGACCAAACCGTCGATGTGGAAAATCGTATCGCCTGGTTTGAAGCGCGTGCTCTGCTCGGCTACCCGGTACTGGTCAGCGAAGAGAACGGTGTGATTACCGGTTATGCATCCTTTGGCGACTGGCGCGCTTTCGACGGGTTTCGCCACACCGTTGAACACTCGGTCTATGTTCATCCGGATCATCAGGGCAAAGGCCTGGGACTGGCATTAATGGAACGGTTAATCGAAGACGCCAAACGCTTGGGTAAACATGTGATGGTGGCGGGCATTGAGGCACAAAACCACGGTTCCATTCATCTGCACAGCAAACTGGGTTTTGTCACGACCGGGCAAATGCCACAGGTTGGCACCAAGTTTGGTCGCTGGCTGGATCTGACGTTTATGCAGTTACAACTGGATAACCGCACCGACCCGGACGCGCTCCCATGAATCAGTCGCTAACGCTCACCTTTCTGATTGCCGCCGGTATTGGCCTGGTGGTGCAAAATACCTTGATGGTGCGCATCACGCAGTCAGCATCGACAATCCTTATCGCGATGTTGCTGAACTCGCTGGTGGGCATTGTACTGTTTGTCAGTATCCTGCTGGTTAAATATGGCCTTTCTGGCTTTCAGGAACTCTATGCCAGCGTGAAATGGTGGACGTTAATTCCAGGTCTGCTGGGGTCATTTTTTGTTTTCGCCAGCATCAGCGGCTATCAGTATGTCGGCGCGGCCACCACCATTGCGGTGTTAGTGGCAAGCCAGCTGATTGGCGGGTTGGTACTGGATGTTGTCAGAAGTCACGGGATCCCGATGCGGGCGCTTATCGGCCCGGTGTGCGGTGCCGTACTGCTGGTGATTGGCGCCTGGCTGGTGGCCAGACGCCAGTTCTGATCACAGGATCGAGCCACCTTTGGTCAGCTGTTCCCGTCGCGCATCCAAATCTTCTTTATGCTGGCGACCATGATGAGCAATGGCTTGTCGCAGGCGCTGTTGCTGAGCATAACGTTCTTCACGACTCAGCGCGGCGTCATCGCTCAATTCAATCAACAGTTCGTTCATGTCGGCAATAACACTCTGTTCAATGGCCGCATCGACGCGGGCAACAACTTCGTCCAGGTGTGACATACCCTCTCCTTTAATTCAGTTTTGCTTTCGAAAAATCACTGCCCATCAGGCTCACGCTGTAACCGGTCACGTTACTGCGAGTGGCATAGAACGTTTTACCATTCGCCAGCGCGATCCATGGCGCTTGCTGGTAGAAAATCTCCTGTGCCTGGCTGTACAGTTTGGCGCGCGACGCCGGATCGGCCACCACCTTCGCTTTCTGTACGAGAGCATCATACCCTTTATCGCACCAGCGGGCGGCGTTGGAACCGGTTTTTATGCTGTTGCAACCAAGCAATACATCAGCAAAATTATCCGGATCGCCATTGTCCGACATCCAGCCAAACAGCGCCGTGTCGTGTTCGCCTTTACGCATCCCCGAAAGGTATTCGCCCCACTCGTAAGAGACAATTTTCGCTTTCACGCCCACTTTTGCCCAGTCCGCCTGAATCATCTCCGCAATACGGCGCGAGTTCGGGTTGTACGGGCGCTGCACCGGCATTGACCACAGCGTGGCCTCAAAGCCTTTATCCAGACCGGCCTGTTTGAGCAGCGCTTTGGCTTTTTCAGGATCGTAGGGGTAGTCCTTCAGGTCTTTATTAAAACCGAGCATATTGGGCGGCAAAGGCGATTTCGCCACGCTACCGGACCCCAGGAAGACGGCGTTAACAATCGCGTGTTTATCGGTCGCATAATTCAGCGCCTGGCGCACCAGCACATTATCGAACGGTTTTTTCTCCGTATTGAACGCCAGATACCCGACGTTCAGCGCATCGACCGTGTGCAGGGTCAGGTCTTTATTATTTTTGATTTGATCAAACTGCACCGGCGAAGGTGCGGGAATAATCTGGCACTCGTTGGTTTGCAGCTTCGCCAGTCGCGTCTGGACATCTGGTGTGATGGCAAAGATCAGGTGTTTTGTCGGTACCGGGCCATCCCAATAATTCGGGTTGGCAATATAACGAATCTGCGCGTCGGCTTTATATTGTTGCAGTGCATACGGGCCAGTGCCAATAGGCCAGGTGTCGACGTATTCCGGCGTGCCTTTTTTCAGCATCGCATCGGCATACTCCGCAGAAAGAATGGAGGCAAAATCCATTCCCCAATCTGCCAGAAACGCGGCATTTGGCTCATTGAGCACAAACTGTACGTGGTAGTCGTCGATTTTTTTCACTTCTTTGATCAGCTTATCAAGGCCGACATCGGTGAAGTATTCGTAATTACCTTGCGAAACATTATGATAAGGATGTTGCGCATCTTTTTGACGCAGGACGGAGAAAATCACGTCATCGGCATTAAAATCACGCGTGGGTTTGAAGTATTTGTTGCTGTTGAATTTCACGCCCTGACGCAACGTAAACGTCCAGGTTTTGCCATCGTCGGAGACTTTCCACCCGGTAGCCAGCGACGGAATCGGCGTATTTTTTACCGGATCGAAGTTAACCAGACGGTTGTAAAGCACCTGCGAGCTGGCGACAAACGTCGGGCCGGAGCTGGCAATCTGTGGGTTAAAGGACTCTGGCGACGCTTCAGAGCAGTAGATGAGGGTATCATTTGCCGCTGCCCATGCAGCGCTTGCTGGTAACAGTGTGCTCAATGCGAGAGCGAGCAGCGTTTTCCCTGTGGACATATCAGGAACCTTCTTTTTTATATGGAGCCGTAATCACAGCATAGCTCCGGCAAACTGGCAAATAACGATTCACGCTCAGGTTATTCTAAAGCAGTTGATTTCGCTGAAATATCCACCATAATTAACATTAAAATTTATGTTAAGTGTTTTTCGTGCCGTCAAGTCGATTCGACGGTATCAATGCGTCGAGAATTCAATGGTTTTGAGCTTTCTTCTGCCGTTTACTTGCTATCGCATTGCGTAGAGTAGACGCGTGAAGAAGTCTATGGGATGAAAACGTGGCAAAAACTCTCTTGCGCAGCGGTGATCTGGATGATTTCCAGGCCGTTGGCGGCGGCGGTCAGGCCGTATTTGATTCGGCATTGCAAATTCGTGAAGCACTCCGTCTGCGTAAGCAGCAGGCGTTGGTAGACTGCCTGGCGATTCCCCAGGTCAATGATGAAGGCGATCGTGTTGACTGGTATTCGCCCGTTGAGGGGCGTTCGGTCTCGTGGAAGGCCGCCGATGAAGAGGCGCGTTTTAAGGCATTGCGCTACCTCGAAAGCACGCTGGATAGCGCCGCGGCATTGAGCCGCAAATGCATGCAATCGCCAAAAACGGCGCAGCAGTTATTTGGCTCCCTGCTGGAAAAGGCGTTGCAGTTTCCCGGCGAAAACCATGTTTTCCTGGTCGATGGTAAACCCGTCATCACCTTCTGGGGGTTCGTCAACCTGAACGAAAGCGCCCGTGAGGATGTCCTCGAATGTTTGCGCCAACAGGAAGAGGAAGAACCGGTCATTATTCTGCCACCGGAACCTGAAGAGGAAGAGCCTGCGGTTGCCGTAACATTCAGCCAGGCTGATGAACCGCTGTTGACGCCAGCGCCGGAAATCAAACCTCAGCCCGCACCCGTGCCGCCTGTGCAAAATGTTGCGCCGACTGTGGCCCCGGAGCCCGTTCCACCTCCCGCACCTGCTCCTGCGCCGACGCCGATGCCGGTGGCGAAGAAACGCCGTCGTTATGGTCTGTGGGCATTGCCGGTTGCGGCGGCCGTCGCCATTGCCGTGGCAGCACCGTTCGTCCTCAATCAACAAACGACGCAAACCCCTGCCCCCGCGCCCGCCATGCCGCAGCCAGCTCCGGTGGAGATTGCACCAAAACCGATACAGGCAGCACCGATGCTGGCAGCAAGTTTGCCGCTGCATCAGGCTGAAGTACGTGCTGAAGTGCGTGCAGAAGAGAAAGCGCCTGAGCCCCGTGAAGTGAAAGAGCCGGTGGTGATCAACGCCATTCCCAAAGATGCGCTGGTGATGGACGCCCTGCAGGTGAAAATTGGCTCTACGCGCTTCCTTAACGGCAACTGGCGCGTGGCGCTGGACGTTAAAGATCCGGAAACCGGCAAAGCCCCTGCTGTGCGCTTCCAGATCCAGAACAATAAAGGCACGGCACGCATTGTTCACGGTAAGAATATTACCTGCCGCGCGGATCTCTACTCCGGTCTGCATGGCACTGGTGAACTAATGATTAAGAGCCGTGGCAACGCACGTTGCAGTGACGGATCCCGCTACCCGATGCCGGAAATTTCCTGTAAAGCAAGCACCAATGACGTCGCGGAATGTAACGCGCGTTTTGACGCCAAAACCACCGTTCCGGTGACGTTCAGAAAAACAGGTGACTGAGTTTATGCTGGTTAATCTTTGCGACTACAAACAGAGCGTGACGCTGATTGCCAACAGCGGCGTGCAATTTCTTGATTTCGGCCTGACGCCGCAAGATCCGCCAAACAGCGGTCGGTTCGTCCGTAAAACCGCCAACGGCCCGCTGCTGCGTCTGGATTTCGACCTGCTGAACGGGCGCTTTACCCTGCCCGGTCGCGACGGCGGCCAACCAGAAGTGGTGAAACCGGAAAGCACCCACGCGTTACAGTATTCGCTGGCGCTGCTTGACGGCGTCTGGCTACCGATTCCCTTTTTACGCTTCAACCCGCCGCGTACCTTTGTTGAAGGCCCGGATAACTGGGCGCGCGTGCAGATCCGCAAACTGAGCGAGCCGGACAGCGCAGGTAATACGCACCGCGTGGCGCTGGCGCTCGACAGCCAGATTAACGATCTCTCGCCGGGCAGCCTTGCGCCGCTGGAGAACGATATCCTTAATGGCACCCGCTTCTCTCTGGCCTGGCGCGATGACGAAGTGGCGGATTTTCTCGATCAAACCTGGGTCGACGGCTGGTTGCGCGAAGCTTTTCAGCAGGCCACGCAAAACGAAAACCGTAGCGAGCGGGATATTAACCAGGCGCTGCGCAGTTTTGAGTACCAGGCGCACTGGTTGAACCTGATGACGCTGCTGGGTACGCAGTTGCAGGTGCCAGAAGTGAAGATCGTCACCCATACCCTGAGCACCCCGGCGATCCCGGTGGATTTGATTCTGGATGTCGGTAACACCCATACCTGCGGCGTGATTATTGAAGATCATGGTGATGCTAACGATGGTCTGCGTCAGACTGCCGAACTGCAGGTGCGTTCCCTGAGTGAACCGCAGTTCCTCAATGAGCCACTGTTTACCAGCCGTCTTGAGTTCTCAGAAGCCCGCTTCGGCAAGCAACATTTTTCCGTAGAGAGCGGGCGTGAAGATGCGTTTATCTGGCCCTCTATCGTGCGTGTCGGTGATGAAGCCCGCAAACTGGCGATGCAACGTCTGGGCACCGAAGGCAACAGCGGGATCTCCAGCCCTCGCCGCTATTTGTGGGACGAAACCCCGGTCTTGCAGGACTGGCGCTTTAGCCAGATGAACAGCAAAACCCAGCGTGAACCGCTGGCGACTGCATTCCCGCTGATGAACCTGATGAATGACGAAGGCCAGCCGCTGTACAGCCTGCCGCTGGATGAGCGTCTGCCGGTCTTTTCACCGCAGTACAGCCGCAGCACGCTGATGACCCATATGCTGTGCGAATTGCTGGCGCAAGCGCTCGGGCAGATCAACAGCGTTGCCACACGCTTGCGTCTTGGTTTCCCGGCTTCGCCGCGCCAGTTGCGTACCATCATTCTGACCCTGCCCTCCGCAATGCCAAAACAGGAGCGGGAAATTTTCCGCCGCCGTATGTTTGAAGCTATCGCGCTGGTATGGAAAGCCATGGGCTGGCATCCGCAGGATGAAGATTTCGCCAACCGTAAACAGCAGGAAAAAAGCGTTGTTCCGGTGCCGCATATTCAAATGGAGTGGGACGAAGCGAGCTGTGGGCAACTGGTGTGGTTGTATAACGAAGCCATTTCCCGTTTTGCCGGGCAAACCGAAACATTCTTCGCCGCGACCGCTCGCCCGGATCGCACCGACGCACCGGAGGCCGCGCCGGGTCGTTCGCTGCGTGTTGCCTCCGTGGACATTGGTGGCGGCACCACGGATATGGCGATCACCCATTATCAGTTGGATGACGGAACCGGCAGCAATGTGAAAATTACACCGAAACTGTTGTTCCGCGAAGGTTTCAAAGTGGCCGGGGACGACATTCTGCTGGACGTTATTCAGCGCTGCGTTCTGCCTGCATTGCAAACCCACATGCAAAAAGCCGGGATCACCGATGCCGCTGCGATTATGGCGGCCCTGTTTGGCGATTCCGGCCGTATTGATACTCAGGCGGTATTGCGCCAGCAAACCACGCTGCAACTCTTTATGCCTATCGGCCATGCTATTCTTGCCGCCTGGGAAGAGAGCGACATCAACGATCCGCTGGCCGGGTTGCACGCCACGTTTGGCGAGTTGCTTACCCAACAGCCAACGCGCAATGTGATGAACTACCTGAAGCAGGCCATTGATCATGCGCTGCCTGCGGGTTCTGCTGAATTTGATGTACTGGATGTTCCGTTACAGGTGAATTTCCAGGAGTTACAAAACGCCATGCTGGCCGGGCAGTTCACCCTTACCGCCCCGCTCCACGCAGTGTGCGAAGCCATCAGCCATTATTGCTGCGACGTGCTGCTCATTACCGGCCGCCCTGGCTGTCTGCCTGGCGTACAAGCGCTGATCCGCCACTTACAACCAGTGCCGGTCAACCGAATGGTGTGGCTGGATAAATATCGCGTGCATGAGTGGTATCCCTTCAGCCAGCAAGGCAAAATTGGCAACCCGAAATCCACCGCGGCCGTCGGCGCGATGCTCTGTAGCCTGGCGCTGGATTTGCGTCTGCCGCGCTTTAACTTTAAAGCAGCGGACATTGGCGCCTACTCTACCGTGCGCTATCTCGGGGTGCTGGATAACGTGGTCAACACCCTGCGCGACGAGAATATCTGGTATCACGACATTGATTTAGATAAGCCGGGCGCGAAGCTGGACGCGCGTTTACACTTCCCGCTGCGCGGAAATGTAACGTTGGGGTTCCGCCAACTGGCAAATGCCCGCTGGCCAGCCACCCCGCTCTATACGTTGAGTATCAACTCTCAGGAACTGGCGAAAGCCATTGCCGGAGACGGTGTGCTGAACGTGCGTCTGAAATTCAGCGGTGGTAACAAACAACATGGGCCGGAATCTTTCGCCCTCAGCGAAGCCTGGTTACAGGATGGCACACCGGTCGCCCCTGATGCGTTAACGTTTAAACTGAATACGCTGGCCGATCGCCGCCATAGCGGAAGCCATTACTGGATCGACAGCGGGAGTGTGTACCTGAAATGAGTGCGAGCGCAAAGACTACCCAAGCGTTGACGGCATGGATCAACGAAAACCGCCTGCTATCGCCGTTGCTGGACGACGATGCCGATGCGCTGCTGGCGCGCCTGACCACCGCCGCTGCTGAAGAGTCTGCCTTAAAAGAGGCGGAGGATGCTCCCTGCACCATCGGGTTGTATGGTCATTCGCAAGCGGCGAAAGCCCATTTGCTCAATGCGCTGTGTGGCACTGGCAACGGGCGGCTGAATGTGCGCCCTGGCGACAAAACGCTGGACTACTTTACCCATATTAATCCGGGGCACGGGCTGACCAGCATGGCGTTGCGTTTTAGTCCGCGCACAAGCGGGATGGATGAGAGTTTTCCGCTGCGTCTGCGCATTCTCAGCGAAGCTGAACTGGTGCAGGTTTTTATCGCCCATGCACGCCAGCAACCGGAACTGCGCGCCGTGGACAAATCCGTTATTGAAGATCGGGTAGCAAAATGGCGCACCCTGCGTCAGCCCAATGCGGTTCCCGGTATTTCGGCGCTGGAAATTGGCGCCATTGCCCGCTTCTGGCGTTCGGTGGTGCCATCATCACTGCAACATATGGACGATGCGTTATGGCATCAGTTCGCTTCTCTTCTGCCGTCGCTGGATCTCACCGCGCGCGCCAGCGCCTGGTCGCTGCTATGGGGTGAACAGCAAGAGCTGACGCAACAGTGGTTGTCGCTGGCCCATACGCTGCATCAAACCGGCAACGCCAGCGAACTGGCAGCCCCGCTTAGCGTACTGGTGGATAATTTTGCCCTGCCGACGGACGGTTTTCTCACCCCGGCGGAACACCGTTCTGAAGAGATTCAGGACGACGTGGTGGTGCATCCCTGGTCTAATGACCAGTTGCAAAATGCGGTGAGCGTGCCGCTGGCGACCCTTGCCCTGATTACCCGTGAACTGGTGCTGCCGGTTGAAAACAGCGTGCTGCCCTCGGTGGATATTCTGGATATCCCGGCCCCGGGTCCTCAGGAGGGGCAACCGCTGTGGCGCAGTAAATGCCGCTGGCTGCTGGACAATTATCGCCAGCGTCTGCAACCGGATGTGCTGATGATCTGTAATGCCACCGCAGAACGCGCAGCGACAGGCGTCACAGCCCGTGCCCTGCTGAACTGGGTTAAAGAGACGCAATCCGGTCAGGAAACGGCCTTACCGGGTCTGGTCTGGGCCATTACGCCACAGGACGCGCGTTTTACCCAGGCGCAAAACCTCGACGAAGCCGTTCAGCAATTAATTGGCAAACCGGGCCAGCACTGGGGCACATTGCAGGCGTTGGATGCCAGCAGCCTGCAACGCCTGTTGGAATGGCTGGCGCAGGCCACCGCACCGGGTCTGCGCCAGAACCGTTTGAAAGCGCTGACCGAGCGTCATCAACAAACGCTGCGGGATCTGCTGCAAAGCTGGGCCGCTGCGCCGGTCAGAGAAGTTACGGTACAGCGTGCGCGTGCGGAATCGGTTGTCCGTGAACTGCAAGGCCAGGCGTCCCGGCACGGTGAGTTGCTGGAAGGCTTACTGCCGGATATGCAGCAGTTCGATACGCTGTGGAAAGTACAGCAGCCCCGTGAAGAGAAAGTCAGCGGCCTGTTTAATGAGTCTATCGATCTGTTTGCCGAGTCCGCTGAAAACACGGAGCAGCAACCGATGGCGAAAGACATTGGGCAGCAGGCGCATGCGCTGTGGGTAAATCATGTTCGCCAGTGGAGCCGTAACGACGACAATGCAGCACGCCTTGGCATTTCTCCCGCTGCACTGCGCCATATGGCGGAGACGGTGATTATCAGTAGCTATCGCCTTAACCTGCCGGAGCAACTGCAAAAAGTGATGCAGCGCGATACTGCCTGCGCCGCGCAGTTGTACGCTGCGATAGGGAACTTTGTCGCCTGGCTGGGTTATGCCGATGTGCCGGAAGACAAGCGCCCGGCCAGCCGCGTACAAAAAGGCAGCACCATTTTTGCCAGCGCCGCGGTAAGCATGAATGATGCTCGCTTAACCAAACTCAGTGAGCAGCCGGTTCATGCGGCGACCCGCTACGTTTACGACTGGCTGGTTGCTCTCTACCATCGCGCGACAGAAAACATTGGCTACAGCCACCCGCTGGATGTTTCTGCCGCCGCGCGTAAGAAACTCAAAACCTTACTGCCTTAAAAAACCCCCCGGCCACGCAGGTGTGCCGGGGGTTTTACTCATGTTCGGCAATAAAGGCGCTCAGCGCACGTGCCAGCGCAGCGGGCTGTTCCCATGACATGGAATGCCCCGCCTGCGGAATGATCCGCACCTCTATACCTTGATCCAACACCTGTTGAGCATCGTTATCCGGTAGCGATAACTCACCAAAAATCAGCGTCTTTGGCCGTGGAAAACGGCTAAACAACGCCATCCATGACGGGGCAATACCGTCAACCAGGCTTTTCGCGCCACGCCATATAGCCCAGGACGCGTTACTTTGCAGGCTGCCTGCCCACGGTGTTTTCTCCTGGCCTAATAACATGGCGTAACCGCAGGTGACAAATTCGGCTTCCTCTTCAGCGGCAATCACCCGGCTGAACACCCCGCCTCCGGCATGAAAATTGGGCTCGGAAACCGCCAGCGCGCGAATCCGTTGTGGGACCAGCGCAGCCACTTCAATTGCAATACTGCCACCCATGCTGTGGCCATACAGCCAGCAAGCGTCAAGTTGCAGATAGTCAAGGAGTTCAACGATGACCTTCGCCTGTTCACTGGTGCGGTAGGAAAAACTCGCCGGACGTTCGCTGTAACCGCTGCCGGGCAGATCGATAAGGATCGCGCGCCGGCCGCCGAAGGCTGGATCGGTTACCACGCGCGGGTATTCATACGATGATGCGCAGCCCAGTCCATGGATAAAAACCACCGGATCGCCGTGACCGGGCAGATCCTGCCAGCGAACCCACCCTTGTGCCTGCTGCGAATAAAAACTGTTCATGTGTCTCTCCTTTACCGTAATACTGTAATTATATACAGCAATCCAGTAAAGTGGCGAGAAACGTTAAAACAGAGAAAAAAGTAAGGCGACAGGAAAACTGATGGGCCAGGTTGCACCCACTAAAAAGGCACTGAGAATACGAATTTTGCGGGTATCACTCGCAAGGAAATACGTTATTACACCGGACACGACCGCCATAACACCGTAAAAGATGAGTAGCTTTGTATATAATTCCAACGTCTGTCTCCTGTCCTTAGGTAAAACATCCGCGGCATATGTTGCACTTTTTTTAAGATTTTTGTGTTTTCAGCGTCACGCTTCACTCAGAAGAGGGAAAACAATAACGCCACCGGGAAACTCATCGGCCAGGTGGAACCCACCAAAAAAGCACTCAACAGACGAATGCGTTTCCGATCGTGGGAAAGAAACCAGGTAATAAATGCGCAAATCAGCGCCATAACACCGTAGAAAACCAACATTTTTTGATAGAGCGACATAGCAAACATTAACCAGGAAGTAACAAAACGTGCGCAATATGCTCTTTTTGTTGACATATATCAAGTTTAATTACTTATACCTGAAATTCATGGGCGCGTATTTTGATCTAACCCACTGATGGGCATAAAAAAGCCGGGTGTTCTGTTCACCCGGCTTGCCCGTAACGAACGGATCACCGCTGTCGTTCGCGCCACGTTTTAATCATCTCTTTCGTCACTTCGTCTGCATAGCAAATGGGTGAGTATCCCCCCGCTCTGCTCCATGCGCTGCGTTTACCGCAGGCGCTACCATTACGCGCCTGGTTATAAGGACACGCACAAGGGCCAGGGTAGTTGGCGATCGATTCGGCGATAATCTCTTTTTTAACCTGTGCGTCGGAAAGCGCCTGTGTTTTTGCCAGTCCTTCTGATGTCATCAGCATACTCACAGCCGCGATCACCCCGCACAACACTGCATTCCTGTTCATTATATGCATCCAGAGAAGGTATGAGTTTATACAGTAGTATTCACATAGTGAATAAGCATTGATTAAACGCAAATTATTCTGCGGGTTTTTACGGCGACGTAATCTATAAAAACAGAGAACATTGTCTGTGGAGAAAAATTTAATTTAAGGTAAAATTAAAATATAAACGATGATGTTGAATAGCACCCTGAAGTTTGGCGACGATCGCGTAACTCTGTTATTGTCTGGCAGCAAGTCATACTTCAGGAGAAAAAGGTAAGGTTATGCAGAAATACGACGATCTGTGGCAAGCCATAGAAGTTCGGGTACGTGAAAACAATGACATAACGTACAACGATGTGACCACTGACAGTCCACGGGCGCATGCAGCCCGCCAGCGCACTGCGCAGATATTTATTCTTGAATCGCTACTCGCGCGCCATCGGGAAAAATATGCCAGCAGTTTCGTGCCGCTCTCCGGCGAAGAAGCATTGTATCATTTGATTCACAAACGCACCGGCTGGAAACCCTTTGAAATAAAGCAACTCTCGTTTCTCGACGTCATGTTTGTACTGGCTGAACTCTTCCGCGATGAAAACTTACCTGCGGAAGTTCGCGCCGTGCTGCGTTCCCAGGGAATCAAAGACGAGCCACTGCCCACCTACGACTTTTCGGAGAAAGACTGGGCCCCTCGCGAAAATGAAGTCTTTTTGAAAAGATAAGCATGCGAATTATTATAAAAAGAAGGGCTCATCAGAGCCCTTCTTTTTTTATTGAATTTTAATTGAGCGGCGATGACATCACTTCGCCATGCAACATATTCTCGATGCGTGCGAAATAAAACTCTTCGCCTTCGCAATAATAGGTTTCGATAGGCATGGCGCCGCGTGTTGCATCGCCATTGGGCCCTTCCAGTGCCCACGGAATAGAAGTTTCACCGTCTGCAACCGTCAGAAACTCAGACGTCCCGCCCGGACCGAGCACGACCACTGTTTTACTCATAGGTATATTTCCCCTGCCTGATTTTTTTAAAAGCCAGACATTATCGAAGGCAGTAATGACTGCGATTTGTCGCGTTAATGACATTAATGTGACAGGGCAACGAAGATGTCTGAGTGCGGTATTATTTAAAAACTTATATTTTGCCATTCCGCTGGTGGCTGATGATGATTAAACCAGTTTCTTGCGCATAATAACAGCACGAAAACAGACTATGAGATATACCTCAAAAATATAAGGATTTGGCTGCCTTCCCTGGCAGCCGATAATTCTGTTAATGCTTGATCATAACGTGACGCACCACGGTGTAATCTTCCAGACCATACAGCGACATATCTTTGCCATAACCAGAAAGTTTTTGCCCACCGTGGGGCATTTCACTCACCAGCATAAAATGCGTATTGACCCAGGTGCAGCCATATTGCAGCCGCGCGCTGAGACGGTGCGCCCGCCCGACATCTTTCGTCCACACCGAAGACGCCAGGCCATACTGTGAGTCATTCGCCCAGCCCAGCACCTGCTCTTCGTTGTCGAACTCAGTCATGCTGACCACGGGCCCAAACACTTCGCGCTGCACAATCGCATCTTCCTGCTTCGCCCCCGCCAGCAGCGTCGGTTGGTAATAGTAGCCCGCGCCCTCGCCTTTATTGCCGCCGGTAATGACGCGGATATGGCTCAGTGCACGAGCGTCATCCACGGCTTTGCTCACCCGTGCAAGGTGTGCTGCGGAGCTAAGCGGCCCCAGCTCCGTTGAGGCATCCTCTGGCGCGCCCATTTTCAGACTGGCAACTGCGGCACCCAGCTTTTCCACCAGCGCGGCATAAATGCCTTTCTGCGCGTAGATACGGCACGCCGCAGTACAATCCTGCCCCGCGTTGTAAAAACCGAATGTCCGTACGCCTTCTACCACCGCATCCAGATCGGCATCATCAAACACAATAACCGGCGCTTTGCCGCCCAGCTCCATGTGCGTGCGCTTAATGGATGACGCGGTGTGCCCGATAATGTGTTCACCGGTCGCGATAGATCCCGTCAGCGACACCATGCGCACTTTTTCGTGGCCGGTTAACGGATCGCCAACGGTTTTCCCCCGACCAAACAGGACGTTCAGTACCCCCGCCGGGAAGATATCTTTTGCCAGCTCTGCCAGTTTCAGTGCGGTTAACGGGGTAATTTCCGATGGCTTGATCACCACACAGTTACCGGCCGCCAGCGCCGGAGCCAGCTTCCACGCCGCCATCATCAACGGGTAGTTCCACGGTGCAATCGACGCGACAACGCCAATCGGATCGCGACGGATCATCGACGTGTGCCCTTCCAGATATTCCCCTGCGGCTAACCCGTTCAGGCAGCGTGCCGCGCCAGCAAAAAAGCGGAACACATCCACCACAGCGGGCAGTTCATCGTTCAGCACACAATGAAAGGGTTTACCGCAGTTGAGGGACTCGAGGCGGGCAAAGGTATCGGCATTCTCTTCAATGACCTGCGCCAGTTGCAGCAAGCACTCCGCCCGTGCTTTTGGCGTGGTTTGCCCCCAACTGGCAAAGGCGCGGTCTGCCGCCTGCACCGCCGCATCGACCTGGGCTGGTGAGGCTTCTGCGATCTCCAGCAACACCTCGCCGGTGGCCGGGTTGTAGACAGCCTGTTTCTCACCTTCGCCGTTAACCAGTTCGCCATTGATAAACAATTGATGTTGCATAGTTCTGTCCTTTCAGCGTTGTCAGTTATTTGCCGGTTTCCGCATCACGGGTTAGCCACCAGGCGCCGAGAATAGGCACGGTGGTGACCAGCATCACCAGCAGCGCAACCACATTCGTGACCGGCACATCACGCGGGCGACCAAGCTGGTTAAGCAACCACAGTGGCAAGGTGCGCTCGTGGCCCGCGGTAAAGGTCGTGACGATGATTTCGTCAAACGACAACGCAAATGCCAGCATCCCCCCCGCCAGCAGCGCTGAACCGAGATTCGGCAGCACCACATAACGAAAGGTTTGCCAGGCATTTGCGCCTAAATCCATTGAGGCTTCCACCAGACTCCAGGAGGTGCGGCGGAAACGGGCGATGACGTTGTTAAATACCACCACCACGCAAAAGGTCGCATGCCCCACCACAATGGTAAAAAAGCCCGGCTCCAGATTGACCGTTTTAAAAGCGGTTAACAGCGCCAGCCCGGTAATGATGCCCGGCAGCGCAATGGGCAACAGCAGTAACAACGAGATGGCGCTCTTACCAAAAAAATCACTGCGCCATAAGGCCATTGCAGCAAGTGTGCCAAGAATCAATGCGATAACCGTCGCCAGGGCGGCAATTTGCAGTGACAGTGTGACTGCATCCAGGATGTCACCCCGCGCCGCCGCCACGCCGAACCAGCGCAGCGTAAAACCCTGCGGCGGGAAACTGAATGCCGCATCCTCAGTATTGAAAGCATAGATGGCGATAATCAAAAGCGGGAAATGGAGAAAGATAACGCCACCCCAGGTGGCGACTTTGAGCAAAAACGGTGCGCGGTCAGAGTGCATCAAAAGCTCCCAGGCGTTTGACAAACGCCAGATAAATAGCAATGAGCACGATTGGAACCAGCGTAAAGGCGGCGGCCATCGGCATATTGCCTATCGCTCCCTGTTGGGAATAGACCATGTTGCCAATAAAGTAGCCCGGTGGTCCCACCAATTGCGGAACGATAAAATCCCCCAAGGTCAGCGAGAAGGTAAATATCGATCCCGCCGCCACACCAGGGATCGCCAGCGGCAACACCACATAACGAAAGGTCTGGCGCGGATGCGCCCCCAGGTCCGCCGACGCCTGCAGCAGCGACGGCGGTAGCCGCTCCAGCGCGGCCTGAATCGGCAGGATCATAAACGGCAACCAGATATAGACGAACACCAAAAACCGCCCGAGGCCGGAGGTGGACAGCGTGTTGCCACCTACTGAAGGCAGCGCAAGAAGCGACGCCAGGACAGGCTCCAGCCCAAGGTGATTTAAAAACCACTGAGCAACGCCATCTTTCGCCAGCAATAGCGTCCAGGCGTAGGCTTTCACGATATAGCTCGCCCACATCGGCAACATCACCGCAATATAGAAAAAGGCTTTCCACTTTCCGCGACTGTAGCGCGCCATGTACCACGCCATCGGGAAGGCGAGGATCGCGCTTGCCACAGTAACCGAAACCGCCATCATCAGTGTGCGTACAATGATGTCGTAATTGGCCGGATTAAACAGTGCCAACAGATTCGCCAGAGTCAGATCCGGCGTGACCGACATTGTAAAATCGTCGAAAGTGTAAAAACCTTGCCACAGCAGGGTCAGTAGCGACCCCAGGTAAACAATGCCAAACCACATCAGGGGGCCAAGGAGTAACAGCAACAACCCGAGTAGCGGTTTACGCCAGAATAGCCCGCTAAGGCTGGCGCGGCGCGATGACCTGCCGGTGATGCTCATCTCCATCTCACCCCGCTCCTTGGAGTAGCACCATCGCGTCCCGCGACCACGCGGCCCGCACTGCTTTCCCCGGTGCCAGCGTCTCTGGTAATAACGCATCGGAGAGATTGGCCTGGCTGACCAGCAGCCTGACGCCATCGGGCAGCGCCAGTTCAAAGCGGGTTGACGCCCCCTGGTATTGCACTGCCTGTACGATTGCGTCAACTTCGATATCACCCGGCGCGTTCAGACGAATATGCTCCGGGCGTAGCGAGTACATGCCCTGCATACCGCACAGTTTCCCCGCCAGTGCCGCATCAAACACATTCGAGGTGCCGACAAAGCTGGCGACAAACGCCGTACGCGGACGCAGATAGAGTTCGCGCGGCGTGTCGACCTGTTCAATTTTGCCATTATTGAACACCGCCACCCGGTCAGACATCGACAGCGCTTCTCCCTGATCATGGGTCACGAAAATAAAGGTGATGCCCAGATCCTGCTGGAGTTTTTTCAGCTCCAGTTGCATCTGTTCGCGCAACTTGAGATCCAGTGCGCCCAGCGGTTCATCCAGCAGTAAGACCCGGGGTTCATTCACCAGGGCGCGGGCAATAGCCACACGCTGGCGCTGCCCGCCGGAGAGTTGCGAAGGTTTGCGACCGTGCGCGAAGCCAAGCGCCACCTTCTCCAGCGCCTCACGGGCGCGGGCGTGACGCTGTTTTTTCTCCATCCCTTTGACCATTAATCCGTAGGCAACATTGTCGAGGATCGACATATGCGGAAACAGCGCGTAATCCTGGAAAACGGTGTTCACATCCCGCTCCCACGGCGGCAGTTCGCTGGCTTCACGCCCAAAAATACGGATCGCCCCGCCGCTCAGTTGTTCAAAACCGGCAATCAGTCGCAGACAGGTGGTTTTGCCGGAGCCGGATGGCCCCAGCATCGAGAAAAATTCCCCATCGCGGACGGCAATGCTCACGCCGTCCACCGCCCGAATGTCGCCATACAGGCGGGAGACATCCTGAAACTCTACTGCATCAGTCATGCGTCGCTCCCGGCAGATTAGCGGCCGCCCATAATGGCGATGTAATCCTGCGTCCAGCGGCTATAAGGCACATATTTACCGCCTTCAGCCACCGGTGTTTTCCAGAAAGCGATTTTGTCGAAGAAACTGTAGCCGTTTGTTTCACAGCCGTTTTCGCCCAGCAAGGCACTGGCTTTACACCCTTGTGGCACCACCGGCAGTGAACCAAACCAGGCCGCCACATCCCCCTGGACTTTTGGCGTCAGCGACCAGTTCATCCATTTGTAGGCGCAGTTTGGGTGTTTCGCCTGTGCGTGCAGCATGGTGGTGTCGGCCCAGCCGGTTACCCCTTCTTTCGGGAACACGGTGGCGATGGGCTGATTCTCACCTTTCAGGGCATTGGCCTGATAAGGCCAGGCGCTGGAGGCCACAACGCCTTCATTTTTGAAGTCGCTCATTTGCACGGTGGTGTCATGCCAGTAACGGTGGATCAGGAGATGCTGATCGCGCAGCACTTTCAACACCGCCTGGTATTGCGCTTCTGTAAGCTGGTAGGGATCGCTGATGCCGAGCTGCGGTTGTGTGGCTTTCAGGAACAGCGCCGCATCGGCAATGTAGATGGGGCCATCGTAAGCCTGTACGCGGCCTTTGTTGCTTTTACCGTCGGGGAGATTTTGCTGCACAAAAACCACAGACCAGCTATCTGGCGGTGTCGGGAAGGTTTTGGTGTTGTACATCAGCAGGTTCGGGCCCCACTGATAGGGCGTGCCGTAAACCTTACCGTCCACATTGAACCACTGACCTTTCACCAGCTTCGGATCGAGGGTATTCCAGTTCGGGATAAGCGCCGTGTTAATCGGCTGCACACGCTTACCCATGATCAATCGCAGCGAGGCATCGCCGGAGGCGGTGACCAGGTCATAACCGCCTTTCGCCATCAGGCTGACCATCTCATCGGAGGTGGCGGCGGTTTTCACGTTCACCGCGCAGCCTGTGTCGCTTTCAAACTGGCTGACCCAGTCATATTGCTTATCCGTCTGGCCGCGCTCGATATAACCCGGCCAGGCAATAATATCCAGCCGCCCTTCTCCGGGTCCCACTTCCGTTGGCACGGCTGCGTGTGCAGTCATCACAGTGATACCCAGCGCACACAGGCTGCTGCGGGCAAATTTCTTGCTCATCGGTTTTACTCCTGTCGCAATGAAAAATGAGCGGCAGCCTTGCCGTAAATATATCTCCCTTACTAAAAATAGTCGGCGGCCTGACGGGCTGAACGTCGCCCATCAGAAATTTCGCCAGGATGTGACTGACTCCGCATTACGTTAATTATGAAAATAATAAGCCGCGGTCTTTTAGAGTATAGACAAGGGGTTAGCGATGGCACGTTAATCTGTGTTGCTATTCACATTTCCTATGAATACACACAACGAAAGCGCAGAAAATAATGACGACGTAACCTCTGTTTACGCCGTCGCTATTTTTAAAATGAGAATGGTGTCTTCAGAAAATAAGAACAACTTGCCGACGTTTATTTCAACATGTCGCGGATTAATTCCCCCAGGCGAACGACCGCGCGTTCTTCTTTATCGCCCCACGACCAGGCACAATTAAAGCGGAAAAACGATCGCCAGTTATCCGTGGTCGAAAACATTTTGCCCGGCGCAATACTGATATGGTGTGCCAGCGCTCGCTGGCTCAGAACGCCCGCATCCAGACCGGCGGGCAATTCGAGCCATAAAAAATAGCCGCTTTCGTTACGGTAAATTTTCACCTCTGGCGGTAAATGGCGCAGCAATGCCTGCCAGGCCAGATGTTTACGCTCCGCAAGTTGCCTGCGCAGGCGGCGCAGATGGGCGTCGTAATGGTGGGTAGAGAGATAGTCCACCAGTGCCAGTTGCAGCGGAGAACTGGTAGATAAGGTGCTCATCAGTTGCAGTTGCTGAATGCGCTTCGCATGGCGACCTGCCGCGACCCAGCCCACACGAAACCCCGCCACCAGGCATTTGGAAAACGAGGAGCAGTGCAGCGTTATCTCCTGTTTATCCCACGCTTTGGCAGGCAACGGCTGTTCACGGCCGTAATAGAGTTCGCTGTAAACATCATCTTCAATCAGCGTGACGTTATGCGCGGCCAGCAGCGCGACCAGTCGCGCTTTTTTTTCCGCGCTGAGGGTAAAACCCAACGGGTTCTGGCTGTTGGTCATCAGCCAGCATGCCTTGACCGGGTACTCTGTCAGCGCCTGCGCCAGCGCATCCAGATCAATGCCCTCTTTCACATCTGTTGGTACCGACAACGCTTTCAGTTTCAGGCGTTCCAGCGCCTGTAATGCGCCATAAAAGCACGGGCTTTCAATAATCACCCAGTCGCCTGGCTCCGTGACGGCTTGTAAGCTGAGATTCAGAGCCTCCAGCGCCCCGGCGGTAATCACGATTTCATCCGGCGAGACATTCATACCCTGGCGGGCATAGCGCCGGGCGATGGCATGACGAAGCTGACTGTTGCCCGGTGGCAGGTTCTCTATCACGCTCATGGCGGCAGCGCTTTTGCTTACTTTCGCCAGCGAGCGGTTAAGTTGCGGCATCGGAAACAGTTTGGGGTCCGGGAAGGCGGAGCCGAACGGCAACACGGAAGCGTCACAGCTTGCCTGTAACACGTCAAAAATATAGGTGTTGATATCCACCGCTTCATCGCGGGTCACTTTCATCTCCGGCGCGCGAGGCGTGCCCGGCGCGGGCGCAACGAAATACCCGGATTGCGGGCGAGCAATCACCCGCCCCTGACTTTCCAGCAACTGGTACGCATGGCCGACGGTCATAAAACTCAGCCCGCTGCTGGTGACCTGCTCACGCAGCGACGGCAGTTTCTCTCCCGGCCGCCAGACGCCCAGTTCAATCTGTTCACTGATTTGCTGCGCCAGGCGCTGGTATTTTTTCATATAACGGGAGCGTTCCTTTTCATATCAGTTATGAATATTACGACAAAAAACAGCGCCTGTTATAATTATGTTGCAAATAATCCTCTACAGCGGCACGTTTGCGGCCGCTCTGGCAACCGGCGCGATTGACGTCGCAGGCGGTGCGACCACCAGACTCTTGTAGTAATCCATCACCGCCGTATTGCGAATTAATGCCACGTAATAGGCTGAAGCCCAGTGCGGATAATCAGGTTCGGCAATGCGATCGGTCATCCCCACCGCCACCAGCGCGCTGTAGCGTTTGGCCCGGCAGTAGCCGTCCACATTGACCGGGTTATGGGTTTGATTGCCTTTCTCAATAAAATTTTTGAGATTGTTATGCTCTTGCTGACAATATTCCCGGATACGCTCAGCAATACGTAAACTATCGATATGCAATTTAATGCGTCTGCGATTTTCCTCCGACGTGTCAGGAGGAACAGTGAATGTCGGATCACCTATTACCGTGACCGTATCCGGCTCAATACGCCTTAATGAGAGTTGAATGACAAAGCGTGTCCCTTCAAGGAGAGCGGAATAAAAGGGATGAATAAAAAAGCATCGCCTTTCATCGTCTGAGTAATAGCGTTTGCTTTTAATTCGCGCACAATATATGCATTGCGGAACTAAGTTATCGGGATAAATGGAAAACTCAGGCCAGTCACTTTCAGGGATAAAATGATCCAGCGTGTTAGGTTTTTCCGGGTAGCCACAATAAGGGCATTCAGAAAGGTCATTATTATTACGACGGCGCGTTAACTCAGCACCCAGGTTTGCAGGTGCAAAATTGTAAAAATGGTTTAATAACTCTTTTTCAGGCCCAAAATCATCGCCATTCTTGAAAATACTGTTCGCTGGCCTGACTGTGTACCTTTGAATAATACGATCATACTGAGGGTAGCGAACACGTAAACGTGCAGAAATAGCAAGCAACTGTGGAACTTTATCTTTGTCAGAATCCAGCGCCAGCGCTAACCAACTGTCATCATTCGGGATCCGCATATGGCTCAGTGCTTTCATCCCTGTCCCCCAACGTATAATGTGAATTATCCAGCTTGCTGAAAAGATATTGTTGTCCGTCTGAACCCAATTTCGGGAACAATATTCTTATTGCTTCTTCAGCAGAGTCATATTTCCTGATTTGCGCATCGATCTCTTCTTCAAACGGCTTGCTGCTGAAGTAATCGTTAAATGCTTCGCCAATGATCTGCTCAATAGACGCGGCAAAGGTTTCGCTTTGCGGTTGCATCACGCGTGTCGAATGCTGTGACGCGTTTCCTTCCTGCAAAATGGTGACGCGGTTTTTATGTATTTCTCGTACCATCAGCGCTGAGTGGGTGGCAATCACTGCATAGGAACGCGTTTCACGCAGCAGGGTTTTTAGCATCTTGATCAGGCCAATTTCCAGTTCCGGGTGCAGGTAAAGCTCCGGCTCATCAATCAGCACCAGGCTCTCATCCTCAATGTGGGCGATAAGCGGCGGTATCATATAGGCGTACATTAGCTGGCCTGAGCTCATGGCTTTTTCGTCGCCATTGCGAATAAAAGACAAGCCTGCTTTTAGATTGATGGCATCAAAGTCGATATCGTCGTTCGGATCAACGATGATCTGAAACCCATTTTTGTCGGTTAAGGCAATATGATCAAAGGAGAGCGCCCGGCGAAGGGTCTGCGTCAGCAGTGTAAACCGGGAGGTCTCTTTGAGTTTTGCAGAGACTTTTTCATGCTCAAGTATTTTTTGCAGCGCAATCACCGACTGCGCTTTTGGCCACTCGGTATCAAATACCCGTTGCGGGTTGCGAAAACCGATATAGGTATACGCGTCGAGCATTTTTATACGCCGGGCTTCTTCTTCTGACGAGCGAATCTGGATGGGTTCTAATTTTTCAATCTCATCGAGAATTTCTTCACGATGAGGGAAATTTTCAAAGGGGCTGAAAGCGGCGACAATGAGTTTGAGGAATTTACCATTGTTGGTTTTGTCTAATGAGATCCCGGCGATGCTATTGATGATTTCTTTCAACACCAGGGTCTTACCAAGCCCGTTTTTACCGATAATAATATTAATGTTATCGGTCAGCTCGCCACTGCGTCGGCGGCTGAAAGAAAATTTAACCGGTTCGAATGTCTCAGGTAGATCCAGTTCTTCTATTGTCAGGTCTTGATGGGCTAACTCGATAGCGCCAGGCGCAGCGATACTCACCCCTTTTGTTAATAAAGTTTCCGCTGTCGTTTTATTGCGCAGAAAGGCATTTTTATAACCGTTCCATGTTTTGAAGCCTGTTTCACTATGGAACAGAGCGTAATAGCTGGCGTCGCATAAATTATTCAATAGCACCAGCGGTTCAAGACGATACTCCATTCTCAAGAAATTCAGCATCTTGTAATAATCAATCTCATTGCCTAGCGAGATGATATTATCGATGCGCATAAACCTTGATATATCATACAACCCTGAACGCACAATCTCGCCGTGCTCAGTAAAATAACTCGCGGTATTCATCCGGCTGCGACATAAAAATCGCGCCATACCAATATATTCTGTCTCTTGGCGACGACTGTGATAATGAACTGCAAACATCATCTCAAAGCCGAAATCATTCCACTGTGCGCTGTGGTTAGTGACGATATTATCCGGTACCAAATACAAACCCTCTGGCCCGTCAATCGCGAGTGAATTGCAAAAATAAACCTTCAACGTCCATCTCCTTCCGGTGAGAAGTCAGGCTTAACGGTTATGATCCATTCATAACCCGGTAAAATCTTAGAAGAGAATAAATCTAACACAGAGACATTTTGGCTACCACGCCACACGCCCTACCCGTATTGGCACTGAAACAGCGTAGCTATATCAGATGCCACTAAACAGCATTATCAGAGCAACTGTTATGGAAAAATTTCCCTAATCTGTTTCTGCAAGTTCAGGCTCGCGCTCATTAACATAATCACCACAACGTTTGATTTGGGGTTGTGCATGTTTGGTTTAGACGCGTTTCACCTGGCGAGAATACAGTTCGCCTTCACGGTTTCTTTTCACATTATTTTCCCGGCGATCACCATCGGTCTCGCCAGCTTTCTGGCGGTGCTTGAAGGGCTGTGGCTGAAAACCCGCAACCCGGACTGGTGTACGCTCTATCACTTCTGGTCGAAAATCTTTGCCGTTAACTTCGGAATGGGCGTGGTTTCCGGGCTGGTGATGGCATACCAGTTTGGCACCAACTGGAGCGGTTTTTCCCAGTTTGCCGGCAGCATTACCGGACCACTGCTCACTTACGAGGTGCTGACGGCGTTTTTCCTTGAAGCGGGTTTTCTGGGCGTAATGCTGTTTGGTTGGAATAAAGTTGGACCGGGTCTTCACTACTTTGCCACCTGCATGGTGGCGCTCGGCACGCTGATGTCTACCTTCTGGATCCTGGCGTCTAACAGTTGGATGCATACACCGCAAGGGTTTGTGATTGAAAACGGCCAGGTTGTGCCGGTCGACTGGCTAAAGGTGATCTTTAACCCCTCGTTCCCGTATCGTCTGCTGCATATGACCATTGCGGCATTTCTCAGTAGCGCCCTGTTTGTCGGCGCTTCCGCTGCCTGGCATTTACTGCGCGGTAACGACACCCCCGCCATGCGAAAAATGTTCTCCATGGCGATGTGGATGGCGCTGATCGTCGCCCCGATTCAGGCGATGGTTGGCGATATGCACGGACTCAACACGCTGGAACATCAACCGGCAAAAATCGCCGCCATCGAAGGCCACTGGGAAAACCCGCCCGGTGAAGCCACCCCGCTGCTGTTGTTTGGCTTGCCGGATATGGCGCAGGAACGCACACGTTACGCACTGGCGATCCCGGCGCTGGGCAGCGTGATCCTCACCCACAGCCTGGACAAGCAGGTTCCGGCGCTGAAAGAGTTTCCTGAAGAAGATCGCCCTTACGCGCCGCTGGTGTTCTGGTCATTCCGCGTGATGGTCGGGCTGGGCGTGCTGATGATTGCGCTGGGCGTTGGCGCGCTGTGGTTGCGCTACAAACAGCGTTTGTACCAGTCTCGCCCATTTTTGCATTTTGCCTTGTGGATGGGGCCCGCTGGCTTGATCGCCATTCTCGCCGGGTGGGTGACCACTGAGGTTGGCAGACAACCGTGGGTCGTGTCCGGTTTGTTGCGTACGGCAGATGCGGTTTCGGCACATGGCGACCTGCACATGAGCCTCAGCCTGCTGGCGTTTTTTATTGTCTACTGTTCGGTTTTTGGCGTCGGCTACAGCTATATGGTGCGCCTGATCACCCACGGCCCGCAGGCGTGGCATAAGGAGAGTCACTAATGGGTATCGATCTGTCGTTAATCTGGTTCGTCATTATTGTCTTCGCCACCTTGATGTACATCGTGATGGACGGTTTTGATCTCGGTATTGGCATTCTCTTTCCGCTGACGCGTGATGCCGATGAGCGGGATGTGATGGTCAACAGCGTTGCACCGGTCTGGGATGGCAATGAGACCTGGCTGGTGCTGGGTGGCGCGGGATTGTTCGGCGCATTTCCGCTGGCTTATGCGGTGATTGTGGATGCGCTGACCATTCCGCTAACGCTGATGCTGCTGGGGCTGATTTTCCGCGGCGTGGCGTTTGAATTCCGCTTTAAAGCCACGCCTGCACATCGACCGTTCTGGGATAAAGCTTTTTTGTCGGGCTCACTGCTTGCTACGTTTGCCCAGGGCGTAGTGGTTGGAGCGGTCATTAATGGCTTTTCCGTCACCGGGCGCAGTTACAGCGGCGGTGCGCTGGACTGGTTAACACCTTTCACCCTGTTTTGCGGCGTGGGCCTGGTGATCGCCTATGCCTTGCTGGGGGCAAGCTGGCTGGTGATGAAAAGCAATGGCCCGTTACAGGAAAAAATGCGTCATGCATCGAAGCGTTTATTGCTGGCGCTGCTGGCGGTTATTGCTGTTATCAGCCTGTGGACGCCGTTGACACATGCGGCGATTGCCGATCGCTGGTTTAGTCTGCCAAACCTCTACTTCTTCTCACCGGTACCGCTGTTGGTGGTAGCGCTGAGTCTTTGGTTATGGCGTAGCCTCAGCAATCCGGATTACCACACCTTGCCTTTTGTACAGACACTGGGGTTGATTTTCCTTGGTTTTAGCGGCCTTGGCATCAGTATCTGGCCACACATTATTCCGCCAGATATCACCCTATGGCAGGCGGCAGCACCCGCGCAGAGCCAGGGCTTTATGCTGGTCGGCGCGCTGCTGATCATTCCAATTATTCTGATTTACACGTTGTGGAGCTACTACGTGTTCCGCGGCAAAGTGCAACCTGGCGAGGGGTATCACTGATGAAACAAACCTTCCTGAACCGCTTGATTTGGATGCTATTAATCTGGGGTGGCAGTGTTATGGCGCTGTTCGCGGTCAGTATGGTTTTCCGGCTCCTGATGTCGGCGGCGGGGTTTAAATCACACTGACAATTACGAAGCAACGATGATCCCGGCTAGAAATAGCCGGGATCATTCACTACGCTTTTTTGTTATCTGATTTTGATTAGAGCCGCGCTTTTTCATGCAGTTAGGGAGAGATGATGATTAACCTTGTTCAGACGCCTTACGATCTCAACTCGGGCTATCCGATTGTTCGTCGCACGCTGGAAGACAAAAAGAAACTGGTCCGGCATGAGGGGTTTGGCCCGGAATCGTGCTGCGCGACCATTGAATACACGCTGCGCGGTAACGCCCGCTATGCGTTTGGTAATAGCCAGATGCAGGTCGAAATGCCACCAAATATCTACGCGCACAACTGGGTGAAACTGCACGGAGAAATGGCCGCGCTGATGGCGGCGATCCGGCGTATTGAACGCGCTGACAGCACCAACATCGTTCTGCCAATCACCAGTGCTTACATTGAACTGCGGCCTTGTGAAGCCAATTGTCTGCCAGCACTGCAAAACATCCTTCCCGACAACATCACCGTCTACTTCTCTTTTCTGCATCCCACACAAGTTGATCAATGGAAACAGAGCGCTCGCGCACTTTGTGCTGCTTGATCCCAGACAGAGACGCTAATGTTCGCGATTAGCGTCTCTGTAAACCTGCTGTTTTACCCGTGCATCACCACACTCTGTTCGACAGGAATACGCGGCATACGGACTTGCGCCGAAGGCGCGGTCGTATCGGCATAACCAAACGAGATGCCGAATAACAGGCGATAGTCGCTGGAAACACCCAATTCCTTTCTGATCATATCGGCGTGAAAGCCGAGCAGGGTTTGCGGGATCCCGGCAAAACCGCGCGCAGTGAGCGAAAGTAAAAAACTCTGCGCATACATACCGATGTCCGAGGCCACACGGATGTTATCGCCAAACGATGGCATAAACAGAAACGCGGCGTGCGGCGCATTAAAAAACTGATAGTTACGTAAGTAAGCTTCTTTGCGGCGGATTTTATCGTCGCGGGCAATGCCGAGTGCCTCATAGTAAATGCGTGCCTGCTCATGGGCACGATCGAAATACTCCCCGTGAAAATCCTCATAGGAGAAGCTGAAATCCGGCGTCTGGACCCCCGCCAGATCGTTCGCGGTCATCAGTTTTCCCAGCCGCGTTTTCGTCTCTCCGGAAACCACATGCACGTGCCACGGCTGCGTGTTGCAGTTTGACGGTGAATATTGCGCATCCTGCAATACCGCGCGGATTTGCGCATCACTGAGCGGGGTGGGTAAAAACGCGCGGACGGAAGAACGCTGGCGAACGGTTTCATCAAATGCCAAAACTGTGTGATTCATCATACTCTCCGGTGCTTATCGTTCGCGTAGCTTAGCGATGAATTCTGTGCGTAAAAACACTACAATGCGCTATAGACCATTGCAGATTACGCAAAAATGAAATCACTCAGCCAGATTAGCGCCCGTTCGATGCACCTGTTTCTCGCCATTGTGCGTGAAGGGAATTTGTCGGAAGTGGCACGTAACGAAGGTCTTGCCGCGTCGTCGCTTTCACGTGTTGTTCAGCAACTGGAAGAGGCGCTGGAAACGCAATTGCTGTATCGCAACACGCGCGCGGTCATTGCCACCGATGCGGGTCATATCTATGCCGATGCTTTTCGTACCATGCTTCAGCAACTTGCCGATGCGCAAATACAGGTTGGCGAAAGGCGCGACCAACCCGGCGGCCGCATTCGCATTAACGCGCCGATATCCTTTGGCTTGCGGCATATTGGGCCGCGTATCAGTGAATTGAGTGAGCGTTACCCGGCACTGAACATTGAACTCAACCTGAATGATGACTACATCGACCCGTTTGCCGATGGGACGGATCTGCTGTTACGCATCGCCTCTTTGAAAGATTCAGAACTTCACGGCCGGCTGATCGCCAGCCAGCGTTGTCACCTGGTGGCCACACCCGCTTATCTTCGTCGTTTTGGACGACCAGAATCCCCGGAAGCGTTACAACAGCATCGGTTGCTGGCCTATCGTGGGAAAACGGGTCTGCAGCGCTGGCGTTTTCATACCGGTGAGCAGCACTATCAGTTTTCACCACAGGCAAAAATCGTCTCCGACAATGCCGAATTGTTACTCCAGGCAGCGAACAATGACGCCGGGATCCTGCTTTACCCGGACTGGCAGGTGGGTGAAATGCTGAATCGCGGTGAGTTGGTTGATCTGTTGCCGGAATTTTCACCGACCTACTCCGCGGCAGAACAATCGCTGTGGCTGCTTTATCCTGGCGGGAGATACCCGTCGCTCAATACCCGCACAGTGATTGATTTCTTACTGGCGAGTTTCGGTTCGCCGCCCTACTGGCGCTATCAAACGCCCTCTGCCTGGCATACTCCCACAGGGGGTTAACTCCATCATTCCTTCACTTTTTTGGCGTCAAATTCACGGCGACGCAATACAGAGTGAGAAAGGAAGTCGTATGAAAAAGATTGCACGCGTGTCTGCCATCCTGGCGGTGAGCGTCTCTTCGATGGTGTTTGCCGCAGACCATGAACCATTGCCGCCGGAAAACGCCCCGGGCCAGCAACACCACAAAGCAGAGAAAAAACCGCTGCCGCCGAAACATAAACCGGCGAAGCCGCCAAAGCGTGACGAGAAGAAACCGCCAATGCCGGAAGATCCGCGTTAAGCAAAACGGGTGGCTAAGCCACCCGTTCTTTTAGCGGTTTTTCGGCAGTGTTTTCAGCAACTCATCAGGGCTTATCGACGCCACCACGCTGCCGGAGAGCGGCATTTTCAGTATGTGGTTTTTAATCTTGCCCACCACGTGCATTTCGCACGGGCGGCAGTCAAATTTCAGCGTCAGCACTTCATCACCGTGGATCAACTGCATTGGCGTCGCGCGCCAGCTCTTGATGTTCCCTTTCGCCTGTTTCGGGCACAGGTTAAAGGCAAAACGCAGGCAATGCTTCGTGATCATCACCGGTACATCGCCCTTCTCTTCATGGGCTTCAAACGCAGCATCGATGAGCTGAACGCCGTAGCGATGATAAAACTCACGCGCCTTGTGGTTGTAAACGTTCGCCAGGAAAGAGAGGTGGGTTTCCGGGTAAACAGGCGCGGGTGTCGCCACGGGTTTACGGCTGCCGCGCTGGTAACTCGCCAGGCGCGCCTCTTCCAGCATCTCCACCGTTTCACGGCGCAGTTGATTGAGCAGACTGTTAGGCACAAATAACGCGCCTGGCAGGTTGACCGCTACCGTTTGTGCGTAATAGCGGGTTTGCCCCAGTTTACTCAGGCCCTCTTTCAGGTTTTCCCGCGCTTTTTCTGCATTATTGGCTTCGTCGAACTGCCCCTCCAGCGTATGCGTTACGCTTACGCCATCTTCGCTGGTCAGCGTCAGAATCAGTTGCTCCTGCCAGCCGCCAAGCTCAATATCCACACCAATACGCCGCTCGCTGGACGTTTTGAGTAGCGCCTGCTGCCAGTTATGATCGAGGTTACGGTTCAGCGGATGGTGCGGACGCAGGGTTTTCAGCAGTTCCGGCATTTCATTCGGGAAGACGCGATAGCGATTATCTCCCGTCTTTTCGGCTACATTGACGCGAAACCCGACCACTTCGCGTTTCACCAGCACGTTCAGGCCATCGCCATTCGCCAGCGGCTCGGTCACCGCCACATCGAGGTGATCTTTGCCCACTTTCAGCACTTCACCCACCGGCAGACCGATAAACTTCGGCGAATCAAATGCACCGATATCGCCTTTACGCGCATTAACGAAGTAGTCCGTACTACCGCGATGGAAGGTTTTGTCGGTCGACGGAACAAAGAAGTGCTCGGTACGCCCGGCGGATGCCCGCGCCAGGTCACCGCGATCGGCAATGATCGCATCGAGCATCTGGCGATAATGCGCGGTGATGTTCTTCACGTAGCTCATATCTTTGTAGCGCCCTTCAATTTTGAAGGAGCGCACGCCCGCGTCGATAAGCGCTGCCAGGTTGGCGGTCTGGTCGTTATCTTTCATCGACAGCAGATGTTTTTCATACGCTACCACGCGCCCCTGATCATCTTTCAGAGTGTAGGGCAAACGGCACGCCTGTGAGCAATCGCCGCGGTTGGCGCTGCGTCCGGTTTGCGCATGAGAAATGTTGCACTGCCCGGAATAGGCCACGCATAACGCACCGTGAATAAAGAACTCAATGGTTGCATCCGTTGCGCTGTGAATGGCGCGGATTTGCTCGAGGTTGAGTTCGCGCGCCAGTACGATCTGGCTGAAGCCGACATCGGAAAGAAATTTGGCTTTCTCAACGCTGCGAATATCGCACTGGGTACTGGCATGCAGCTCAATGGGCGGAATATCCAGCTCCAGCACCCCCATGTCCTGCACGATCAACGCATCAACGCCTGCCTGATAAAGGTCACCAATCAATTTCTGCGCCGGTTCCAGCTCGTCATCATGAAGAATGGTATTCAGCGTAATAAAGACTTTTGCACCGTAGCGATGTGCAAACGGCACCAGATCGGCAATGTCACGCAGGCTGTTTCCGGCGTTATGGCGGGCGCCAAAACCGGGACCGCCAATATAGACAGCGTCCGCGCCGTGAAGGATTGCCTCACGGGCGATAGCGGCATCGCGGGCCGGGCTTAACAGTTCAAGGTGATGGGGGTGCAGGCGCATACAATCGTCGTTATCCATTATGTGCAAAATGGCGGCTATTGTAGTCACAAGCGGGCCGTTTCACCACCTGCGACCGGGGGAATTTGCGTACGCTGGCAATGCAATGTTGAAATTGCTATTTCCGCTGCGTTTTGCTGAACAGTAAAGTGGTGACTCGGACACGCCTTGTCACGTTGTGTACCCGTGATAGTTCAGGTTGCAGGTGCATTACTGGCTGCCTGTCCCCTGCGTTATTTTGGGTCGTCTGAATGTTAATCGTCGTCGTTATTTGCCGCAGGCTTGCTTGCGGCTTTTTCTTTTGGATAGTGGATCAGCGACTGGAAATGCACCGTCTGCAATGTGCTATTGCGATAAGCGTGCGCCTCATCACCGGCAAAACGTATCCCCCTGCCAGCGGTTAATGTCTTCCACTGCCCGCTAATACACATATCCAGCGCGCCGCTAAGAACAACCACATGCTCAATCACCCCTTTCTCGTGCGGAGTGGACTCGCTTAACGCACCCGGTGCCAGGGTAATCGAGAACATGTCGAAATGCAGTTGTTCATCCCACGGGAAAATGGGAGTGACCACCATCGCCTGGCTTTCGGGATCGTACGCCAGCGGCGTTTCCCCTTCCGGCGGGGCAATAAAGGTCGAGAACGGCACATTCAGGCCAGTGGCGATCTTCCATAAGGTCGACACCGTCGGGCTGGATTCGCTGCGCTCAATCTGCCCAAGCATCGCTTTTGACACGCCTGTTTCTTCTGCTAAACGAGAAAGGCTCCAGCCGCGGTCCTGGCGTAAATTTTTTAGCGTTGCCGCCAGATAAAGCGTGAGATCCATGACTCCTCCTGATGACTTGTGCGCTATAACGCTCGATGATAAATTAGTCGGATGCTATAACGCACAAGGAAACCTTATGCGCCTTACCACTCTGCCCTTTAACACGTCCATCCCCTTTACCAGCGTGCTGGCGGGGTTCGTTGCCGTACTGGTGGGCTACGCCAGCTCTGCCGCCATTATCTGGCAGGCTGCTTCTGCCGCCGGTGCCACACCCGGGCAGATTGCCGGTTGGATGACCGCACTTGGCCTTGGCATGGGCGTCAGTACACTGGCATTAACACTGTGGTACCGTGTGCCTGTGCTGACCGCCTGGTCAACGCCCGGCGCGGCGCTTCTCGCCACCAGTTTGCAGGGTGTTTCCCTGAACGAGGCCGTTGGCGTATTTATCTTCGCCAATGGGCTAATTGTGGTGTGCGGTGTGACCGGGTTATTTGCCAGGCTTATGAAAGTCATTCCTCATACGCTGGCGGCAGCCATGCTGGCGGGGATTCTACTCCGTTTTGGCCTGCAGGCATTTAGCAATCTGGGGGACCATTTTGCATTGTGCGGCAGTATGCTACTGGCCTGGCTTGTCTGTAAAGCCCTCGCGCCGCGCTATGCTATTGTTGCAACATTAATGATTGGCGCACTGGTGGCAATCGTTAGTGGTGACGTTGTCACGCAGAGTATTTCACTTGCCATCGTCACGCCAACGTTTATCGCGCCCGCATTCAACGGGACCACGCTGCTGAGCATCGGTATTCCGTTTTTTCTCGCAACCATGGCATCGCAGAATGCCCCCGGCTTCGCCACCATGCAGGCCGCTGGTTACCGTGTTCCGGTGTCGCCCTTGATCATCTTTACCGGTGCGCTGGCGCTGCTGCTGTCCCCGTTCGGGGTCTATTCTATTTGCATTGCCGCCATTACCGCCGCCATTTGTCAAAGTCCGGATGCCCACCCGGATGCGGGTAAACGCTGGCTGGCCGCTGCTGCTGCTGGGGTTTTCTATGTACTGGCGGGTATGTTTGGCGGTGCGATTACCGCTGTTCTGGCCGCATTGCCGCTAAGCTGGATCCAGACGCTGGCCGGACTGGCGTTACTGGGGACCATTAGCGGTAGCCTGCAGCAGGCGCTGGCGAAAGAGAGCGATCGTGATGCTGCCATTGTCACCTTCCTGGTGACCGCCAGCGGCGTCACATTGTTAGGGATCGGTTCAGCATTCTGGGGATTAGCGATCGGAGGTGTGTGCTACGGCGTATTAACGCTGGCGCGCCGCACGTAATTGCGAAGGCGTGAACCCCGTCGCGGCTTTAAACCGGTTGCTAAAGTGACTGGCGGAGTTAAACCCACAGGCTAGCGCAATGGCGGTCAACGGCTGGTCACTACTGGTTAACAGCGTTTTGGCATGCATCATTCGGCGCTGCATGACGAACTGATGCGGCGCAACCCCCATCGACTGGCGGAACATGCGCGCAAAGTGATATTCGCTGAGAGCAGCCTGTGCCGCCAGATCCGACAACAGCAACGGTTGCGACAAGTGCGCATCGATATACTCCAGCACCGTGCGCAGCGCGACCGGCGCTAAGCCGCCCGTAACCGTCGGCAATTGCCACTGCACATTGCTGTAGTGCTGCACCAGGTGCGTCAGGAGCAGCGTTGAGGCGGTGCTCAGCGTTAGCTGGTTGGCGTTTTGTTGCCAGTCGCAGTCCAGCAGAAACTGGCGATAAAGCGTGGTGATACGTGGATCCTGGGCAAAGGTTTTTTCGTCCAGGGTGAAGGTGGCCGGGCTGCGATCCCACACCCGTTCACCGACCTCACGCAAATGTTCATCGGTGCAGTAGAGATGCACAAAGGAGAGGTCGTCGCGAATATCCCATACCGATTCGCTCTCTTTCGGCATCAGACAAAACCGGTCCGGTCCCCCGCCATTTTTCCAGCCGTATGCGGTTTTGTGATAGCTCTCGTAGCCATCGGCGATATACAGGCTGAGGGTATGGTGATCGCAATATTGCGTGATGTTATCGCGTTTATTTGACCACGCCGCCAGCTGGATCCCAGAGTGAAGCGACACCGAGTTGTGCAGCACGGCGTTGTGTTTACGCAGGTTTTCAAAAGCGTCGTAATGGTCAGACATTCACAGAAATTATCTAATAGTAACCAGGTAGTCAGTCTATAAATAGCGGACAGCGGATACCAGCATTGTGCAAACAAAAGCGCAAGAATATGCAAGTCTGCGGCAAATCCGTGCAAGCCCGCGCCTCCCTTTCTTGCCACACTCAGCGTTCGTTTTATCGATAGGGAATCAACATGAACGCATTGCTTTATGGCCTGGTGGTGGTGATTTGGGGGACAACCTGGATTGCGATTTTTTTACAACAGGGGCCGGTGCCCGCGCCGGTGTCAATTTTCTGGCGCTTCGCGCTGGCCACCGCTGCCATGATGCTGATACTGGCCGTTCGCGGCAAGCTGCGCGCCCTGCCGCTCCGCGATCACCTGTTTTGCCTGCTGCAAGGTTGCTGCGTGTTTGGCTTTAACTTCTGGTGTTTTTATACTGCTGCTGCATGGATCAATACCGGGCTGGAGTCGGTGATCTTCTCCATGGCGGTACTGTTTAACGCGGTAAACAGCTTCCTGTTTTTTGGTCAGAAACCCCCGGCGCGCTTTTTTGTCGCCGCCCTGCTGGGGTTAACGGGTATCGTGACGCTATTCTGGCAGGATCTGGTTGCCAGCGGTTGGAACAGTACACTGTTGATGGGCATTGCCCTTTCGGCGCTGGGCACGCTGGGTTTTTCGTTTGGCAATATGATAAGCCTGCGCCATCAGCGCAAAGGGTTGCAGACCATGACCACCAATAGCTGGGCCATGCTGTACGGGACGCTGATCATGGGGATGATTGCCCTGTTGCGCGGCGATGATTTTTCCCCGCAGTGGACGGTCAGCTACCTGGGCGCACTGGTCTATCTGGCGTTGTTCGGTTCGGTTGTCGCCTTTGGTGCCTACTTTACGCTGGTCGGCAGAATCGGCCCCGGCAAAGCCGCCTACAGTACGCTGCTGTTTCCTCTGGTTGCGCTGACCATTTCGACTTTCTATGAAGGCTATGTCTGGCATATCAATGGCATTGCCGGCCTGCTGTTGATTCTGACCGGCAATCTGGTGATGTTTGCCCGCCCGGAAAGCTGGCTGAGCGGGCGTCTGCTGCGGCGAAAAGCTAACGTTTGCTGATATCAAACAGGGTGGCGTCGGTCGCCATACCATCAATGACCTGTTTCATGGCATCGACAGTGACCGGCGCATTTTCATTACTGAGATCTTTCCCCTCGCCTTCACGCACCACTTTCAGCACCGGGGCGTTCGTTTGTGCATCTATCAGTTCGCCTTCAAAATAGAGGTGTGTATTCATGGTGCGATGACCTGTCGCCATCTGCGTGCCCGCGACCACCATTGCCACCGGCACCACTTCATAGAACTGCAATCCCTGTTTGCTGGCGTCCACACCGGTTATTGCACCGCGGAAGATCAGGCTATGCTGGCCCGGCGAGGTCACCAACGGTTTTCGCGCCGCGGCTGCGGCTTTCAATTTCGTGTTGGTATAAGTGAGCACACCATCAAGCACCTGTTGAGTGATCTGTTTGGTCGGTTTTGCCACCGGGTAGTATGTCACCGGATGGTAAACAATCGAGTCATATTTCGCCGGATCAAAACCTGGCGCGACCCAGCGCAGCACGGGTTTTCCGGTCGCCGAGGTTGTTTCCTGTAACCCAGAGTAGTCTTTTAAAAAACCGGAGTACTTCTCCGGTTGTGTCACTTTTGACGCGCAGCCTGACAACACCAGCAGGCCAGTAATAGCGGCAACGCTAATTAACGCATGAGTACGCATAGGCATGTCCCTTGAGTGCAGAATTGCCATTAAGTTATAGCAAACGAAGGGGCACTACGCCGGAGGGAAAAGGCCGCCCGGGAAACCAGGCGGCGGCGGTTTATTTTTTCAGATCGACCGGCCAGAAAATATGTTTACCGAACGGATCGATTTCATACCCCTGCACCTCTTTACGTACCGGTTCAAAAATCGTCGAATGGGCAATCATTACCGCAGGCATCTGATCGTGCATCATCTGCTGCGCCTGTTTATACAGCGCGACGCGCTTATCATGATCGGTCGTGGCTTTAGCTTCTGCTATAATCTTGTCAAACGGCTGATAGCACCATTTTGCCGAGTTAGAGCCACCGTTGGCGGAAGTACAGGTAAATAACGGGCCGAAGAAGTTATCCGGGTCGCCGGTTGCGGTGGTCCAGCCCATTAAAGCCGCCTGATGCTCACCACTCTTCACACGTTTCAGGTATTCACCCCATTCGTAAGTGACGATTTTCGCCTGAATGCCCACTTTTGCCCAGTCCGCCTGGATCATCTCGGCCATGCGTTTGGCATTCGGGTTGTAGGGGCGCTGCACCGGCATTGCCCACAGGTCGATGGTGGTTCCAGGCGCGACGCCGGCCTCTTTCAGCAACGCTTTGGCTTTCTCCGGATCGTAGTCGTAATCTTTTAACGTGCTGTCAGCGCTCCAGACGCCGGGCGGCAACAGGTTTTTCGCCGCAGTACCCGTACCCTGAAACACAGCCTGAATAATGGCCGGTTTGTTGATTGCCATGGCCAACGCCTGCCGTACTTTCACATTATCCAGCGGCGCTTTTTGCGTATTGAACGCGAGGAAGCCGGTATTCAGCCCGGCTTTGCTCATCAGCGTGATCGCGTTGTTCTCTTTCAGCCGTGGCAGATCTGCCGGGTTCGGGAAAGGCATCACTTGGCACTCATTCTTTTCCAGTTTTGCCACGCGTACGGAAGCATCCGGGGTGATACTAAAAACCAGTCGATCGATTTTCGCTTTACCCTGCCAGTAGTCATCAAACGCGGTGAACAAAATGCGCGAATCTTTCTGGTACTGCGCCAGGCGGAACGGCCCGGTGCCTATCGGATCACTATCCGCCCGTTCCGGTGTGCCGGCTTTCAGCATCGCGTCGGCATACTCCGCCGACAGAATCGAGGCGAAATACCAGCCCAGGTCAGCAACAAACGGCGCTTCCGGGTGAGCGAGGGTAAAGCGTACCGTATTGTCGTCGACTTTATCGATGGCGGTGATCAGGCTGCCGAATTCCAGACTTTCAAAGTTTGAGTAGGTGCCGTTAGAGACATTGTGATAGGGATTATGCGGATCTTTCTGGCGCATAAACGAAAAGATGACATCGTCCGCGTTAAAATCCCGCGTTGGCGTGAAATATTTATTGCTTTGAAACTTCACCCCTTTGCGCAAGTGAAAGGTATAGATTTTGCCATCTTCACTGACCTCCCAGCGTTCTGCCAGACTCGGTTGCAACTCGGTAGTGCCGACTTTAAAGTCCACCAGTCGGTTATAGACAGGCACGGCGCTGGCATCGACGCTGGTGCCGGAGGTATAGAGTTGCGGGTTGAAATTTTCCGGTGAACCTTCTGAACAATAGACCAGTGTTTTTGCCGCCACAGTAGAACTCACTGTCAGCGCGGCCAACACCAGAGCAAGTGTTGTCGGTTTGCTAATCATAGTTTTTCCTGTTGTTTTATTGTAAATGCTTGTTGTTTGCCCTCTCATAAATAACATTAAAGCGAATGTGCAAACACCTGATATTACAAATAAAGAAGGAATCACTATGCCGTCGTCGCTTGCCAGTCAATTAACGCAACGCTTCTTTCGTTATCTCGCCATCACCAGCCAGAGCGATGCTGCCGCCACCACGTTACCGACGACCGTCGGGCAATTCGATATGGCGCGTGAACTGGCGAATGAGTTGACATCACTTGGGCTGGACGAGGTTGTCCTCGACGATCACGCCACCGTGACGGCGGTAAAAAAAGGCACGGTTCCCGGCGCGCCGCGCATTGGTTTTATCACCCACATTGACACCGTAGATGTCGGTTTGTCGCCGCATATTCATCCGCAAATTTTGCGTTTTGAGGGTGAAGATCTCTGTCTGAATCCGTCAAAAGATATCTGGCTACGGGTAAGCGAGCATCCGGAAATCCTCGCCTATCCTGGCGAAGACATTATTTTTAGTGACGGCACCAGCGTACTCGGTGCGGACAATAAATCCGCCGTAACGGTTGTGATGACGCTGCTGGAGAACCTCACCGCAGCGCATCTGCATGGCGATATCGTGGTGGCATTTGTGCCGGATGAAGAAGTGGGTTTGCGGGGGGCAAAAGCGCTCGATTTAAAACGCTTTGATGTGGATTTTGCCTGGACTATCGACTGCTGCGAGCGGGGTGAAATCGTCTATGAGAATTTTAACGCCGCCAGCGCGCAGATCCGTTTTACCGGCGTGACTGCACACCCAATGTCGGCAAAAGGCGTGCTGGTCAACCCGCTACTGATGGCCATGGACTACATCCGCCATTTTGATCGCCAGCAAACACCGGAACATACTGAAGGCCGCGAAGGGTATATCTGGTTTAACGCCCTTGATGCGGTACAAGGGCATGCCACGCTGAATGCCAATATTCGTGATTTCGATAGCGACAATTTTGCCCGCCGTAAACAGCAGATTGCCGATGTGGCCGCGATTATCGCCGCGCAATACCCGACGGCCAAAGTGGAGTACAGCATCAGCGACACCTACAGCAATATCAGCAATGCCATTGGCGAGGATCGCCGGGCGATTGATTTGCTGTTTCAGGCAATGGAATCGCTGGGTATTACGCCTAAACCCACGCCGATGCGCGGCGGTACGGATGGCGCGGCACTGTCGGCAAAGGGTCTGCTAACGCCGAACTTTTTTACCGGCGCGCATAATTTCCATTCCCGTTTTGAGTTTTTACCCCTGAGCGCGTTTGAAGACGCTTACCGTGTGGCGCTGCAACTCTGCCTGCTGGCCGTGCGCTGATTTATACCTGCAGGATTGGCACCGTACAACTGATGGCAAAAGAGCGCGCTTGTACGGTGCTCCGCACAGTAGCAAAGTAAAAAGGGAAAAACGAAATGGCCGATGCCGATAAAAAATGGATTATGCGGGCAGCGCGGCCCGCACGGGAGTCGCGTTACGCAGATTTGCGTGCCAGAATCGTGGCAAAGCGCAGTTTGATGCGGTTTCCGTTGGCGTCAGTGCGGTGAAGTTCACCGACGTCTTCATTGTATTTCAGCTGTTCCCAGCCTGCGTAATAATTGCTCAGCTCCCCCTCTTTAAAAGCAAACGGAAAGCCGACCGTGCAGGGAAAGTCCGCCGTATCCATCGCCGCAACAATCAGGTTGTAGCCACCCGGTTTGGTGCAGCGCTGCATATTGGCGATCAACCCCGGAATGGTCTTCGCTTCCAGGAACATCAGCACCACCGTTGAGAGAATAAAATCGTACTCGCCGTCAAAACGCAGGTTGTTCAGATCGGCCGCTGCCACTTGCAGATTGTCCAGCCCTTCCGCATCACGGATGCTTTGCAGATTACTCAGGCTGTTGGGATTTTTATCCCACGCGGTAACGTCGAAGCCTTTGTGCGCCAGATACAGACTGTTGCGGCCATTGCCGCAGCCGAGATCCAGCGCTTTACCCGGCGCAATGTAGTTCATGGCGTTTAGTACTTCAGAGTGCGTCGGGGTCATGTTGTATTTTTCAGTAAACCAGGTGTCGGTGCGTGTCGTCATTATGGTCCTCAAACTTTAACATGTATATTAAATGCATTTTATGGTTTTCGTCGCCGGATCGCCAGCGCCGTAAAATTTGCTACGGTTAATTCAGGCTGATGGGAGAACTGTAACATGAATAAGTATCGGCTCAGTGATGAGCAACGGGTGTTGAGTTACCTGATGGGCGGAGAGAAAAAAACGGTCGCGCTGCGCCAGCTTATTGCTATGCGCGATTTTAGCGATGTCGCCGCAGGAACTGCCGGTGGCTGGGTCGATAGCGAAAATGTCCTCGATCAACAGGGAAACTGCTGGATTTACGACGAAAATAGCATGGTGTTTTATGGCAGTACCGTACGGGATAACGCACGCATTACCCAGCCGTGCGTTATCTGCCATGAGGTAAAAATCCGCGATAACGCCTGGGTTGATGGCAGTGAAATCAGCCACGGTGCCGAATTAAGTGACAACGTCACTGTACAATCCTCAACAGTGCGCGGCGTATGCCGTCTACACGGCAATGCGCGTATTCTCAGCGGTTGCGCCATTATTGCTGCGCGTGGGCTCACTCCGGATAACGAGCAGCTATTACAAATCTACGATCGTGCAACGGTCAGCCACTCCCGCGTAGTACACCAGGCGCAAATCTACGGCGATGCCATCGTCAATTACGCGTTTATTGAACATCGGGCTGAAGTGTTCGATTTTGCCCTACTTGACGGCAACGAACTGAATGATGTCTGGATTTGTGACTGTGCCAAAGTTTACGGGAATGCCCGCATTGTGGCCGGAACACAGGACGATGAGATCCCCACGTTGCGCTACAGCTCGCAAGTGGCTGAACACGCTGTCGTGGAAGGAAACTGCATCCTGAAACACCATGTGCTGGTCGGTGGTCACGCCTGGCTGCGCGGCGGGCCATTACAGCTGGACGAAAAAGTGGTGATTCAGGGAAATGCGCGCATCCAGGGAGATGTGCTGATCGAGCATCAGATTGAAATTACCGATAACGCCGTGGTGGACGCGCGGGACGGAGAACGTATTTTACTGCGCGGGCCGAAAGTAATTAATGACGGGCAAATGATCACCCGCACACCGCTTGTTGGTTCACTGTAACCCGTCGACAATACGCGCCCAGATATGTTGATCATCATAGTGACCATTCAGAAATTCCGCCTGCTTCAGGCAGCCTTCCAGCGTAAAACCATTGCGCCTGGCAACCTGGTTGCTGGCCGTGTTTGCCACACGACATTTGATGACAAAGCGGCGAACCGTGCCGCGACGGGCATAGAAATCGATCATCGCTTGCATCGATTGCGACAACATACCCTGCCCGCAGGCATTTTCATCCATCCAGTAGCCGATGTAGGCCGTCTTATTTAACGGTTCAATGGCGTTAAACGCCAGCACCCCCACCAGTACCTCATCGCGAAGGATCATAAACGTCTTGGCGTAACCGCGCTGATGCAGGATCATGTTGCTTTGCACGGTTTTACGGGTGTCTTCCACGGAATGCACATGCTGCGGCCAGTCGAGAAACTGCTGAAGCCAGTCGCGGTTTTTCACCACCAGTTGGTAGAGATCGTGAACAAAACGGTCATTCACCGCATGCAGGATGATGTGTTCGTTTACGGTAATCCGGGCATCTTCCATTTAGACCTCCCCAACGCATTCTCCCCCTTGCGGGGGAGAATTTAAGCTTAGCGCATCACTCTGTCGTCAACGTAATTACGTTTATCCGGGGCGGGCGGGAAATACTGATACAGCCAAGTTTCGCTGATGGCGTCGCCCTGGCAGCGCAGGAACAGACGCATCTCAACCGGGTCGGTGGAATCGTTGGTCGGATACCAGTCAAACAGAATGCGATAACCGTCGAACGGTTCAACATAGAGGATCTCTACCTGTTTGGCTTCACCGTTAGACAAGGTGATCACCGGTTCAATCCCTTTTGGCGCGGCGGCTTTCAGGTCTCCGCCCACGAAATCAATGGCGAAACGACGCGCCCATTTATCCGGGTAGTGTTCCCCCGGAGCCCAGCCTTCCGGGAAACCGCCCATGCCGGTGCGGGTGGCGTAAACGCGTGCCAGCGGTGAACGCACCGGCGGCATAGCACTCCAGTAAAGGCGATATTCAAAGGTGAATTCGTCCCCCGCTTTCACCGGTTTTTCCGGCTGCCAGAAGCAGACAATGTTATCCAGCGTTTCACCGGTGGTCGGGATCTCCATCAGGCAAACGGATCCTTTGCCCCACTTGTTACGCGGCTCAACCCACAGGCTTGGACGTTTGTTGTACCAACCCATCACATCCTGATAATGGGAAAAATCCCTGTCGAGTTGCAGCAGGCCAAAGCCTTTCGGGTTGGTATCCTGAAACGCATTGAATTGCAGTTTTTGCGGGTTGTTCAGCGGGCGACAAATCCACTCGCCGTTACCTCGCCACATCGCCAGACGATCGGAGTCGTGGATCTGCGGATGAATGGTGTCGCACACGCGGCGCTCGTTATTGCCGCAGCTAAACATACTGGTCATTGGCGAAATGCCCAGCTGTTTGATCGCTTTACGGGCAAACAGGCGGTTTTCCACATCCATGATCACCTGGCTGGCTTCACAGTGGATGGTGAACTTAAACGCACCGGTAATGCTCGGGCTGTCGAGCAGCGCATAGACGGTGAATGAGGTATCCGCCGGTTTCGCGGTTTCAAACCAGAAGGCGGTAAAGTCCGGGAACTCTTCCGGCGTATCGGTAAAAGTGTCAACCGCCACGCCGCGCGCGGAAAGGCCGTACTGGTAAGTGCTGTCCACCGCGCGGAAATAACTGGCACCAAGGAAGGAGACAATATCGCGGCGCGCCAGTTCCGGCGCTTTAAATGCGCGGAAACCGGCGAAACCGAGATCGCTTTGCCCTTCCAGTTGTTTGGTGTCTACACCAGCATCGTGGTAGTTAAACAGCTCCGGACGGAAGTGGATTTCACGCGCCTGGTGGCTTTGTTGATCGAGCGAAAACATGCGTACACGGCGGCGGAACCCCATGCCGACATGGAAGAACTGCACATCAAGCTGGCGACCGTCGATGTTATTCCACAGCGAGTGTTTCGCATCGTACTGAATACTGTTGTAAGCCTGCGGCGTGAGCGTTGCCAGCGTATTCGGCAGCGCTTTCGGCGCGCCGCCCCACGGTTGTGCCGAGAGATCGTGCGCCATGGACTGCAACACGGAGAAATCAAAACGACGGCTTTGGCCATCGGCGATATCGGAGTCTGCCGCGAATGCCGCGCGGGAGAAAAGCGAAGCGACGCCGGTCGTACCGTACGTTGCTGCGAGCGCCATGGATGCCTGAATAAATCGTCTGCGGTTCATGCCTGGTAACACGTCCTTCTGGTCGTAAATGGACATTTCGCGGTGTCGCGAAACAGCGGCAAAAGCGATTGTTGATGAACGCACACTCTAGACAAAATTCATTGAGAATCCAATTGTTGGGCGCTGATTATCTGCGCAAACCGTGAAATATTTCCTGTCGATCGGATCAGCCCGAAAACAACGTAAAGATAAGGATAGCGGCGGGTAAATACAGCGGAATAAAAAAAGCCCCGGCCGGAGATCAAACGGCTGGGGCCAGAATAGTAAGGCGTTACTGTGCGTTGACGCTGACGTCAATACCCGGGAAGTATTTTGCCGCCAGCGTGTTGATGGTGCCATCAGCACGCACTTTATCAATCGCTGCGTCGAGTTGTTTTTTGGTGGCGTCATCCCCTTTGCGCAACCCAAAACCGATGCCGCTGCCGAGAATGGTATCGTCCGACACGGGTTTGCCAATAAAGCCAAACCCTTTGCCCTGTGGTTTGCTCAGGAAACCGGCCTGTCCTGCTGCGGACATCACCAGCGAGGCGTCAATGCGACCGTTCAGCAAATCGGCCCACGCCATATTCTGATCTTTGTAAGACACCACCGTGACACCCTGCTTTTCCCAATGCTCTTTGGCGTAGGTTTCCTGGATAGATCCTTGTAATACGCCAATGGTTTTGCCCTTCAGACCTTCCGCCGTTGCTTGCATGCCGTCACCGCTTTTTCCCACTAACTGTGAAGGGATACGGTAAATCGGCTGCGTGAAGTCAATACTCTTTTTGCGCTGTTCGGTGATGTTCATTGCTGAGTTGATAGCATCAAACTTCTTCGCCACCAGCCCCGGGATCAACGCGTCAAATGACGTTTCCACCCAGCTGCATTTCAACTGCGCGGCTTTACAAATCGCTTTCCCCAGTTCGATATCAAACCCTTCGAGTTCGCCAGAGGCGTTGCGGCTTTCGAACGGCGGATATTCCGCTTCCACGCCATAACGCAGTTCCGTGGCGGCAAACGAAGAGAGTGAGCAGAGCAACCCCATGCCCAGACAGAGTGCTTTTAATTTCATTATTAACGCTCCTTTAGCGTGGTTTAACACGGCACAGGGCCTGCGCACCTGCCCTTAACGTCGCTTCATCTTTCGCAAAAGAGAGGCGAATCAATTTGTTATCAGTACCATCAGTGTAAAACGCCGACAACGGGATCGTGGCGACGCCGTAATCGGTAATCAGTCGTTTCACCATTTCGCTGTCGCTCTCCTCGCTGAAATGGCTGTAATCCGCCAGCATAAAAAACGAGCCTGCGCTGGGTAATAAACGGAATGGCGATTCAGCCAGAAGAGTGTGCAGCAGGTCGCGTTTGCGTTGGTAAAAAGCCGATAGCGACAGCCAGCTTTGTGGATCGCGCATATGATCGGCAAAGGCATATTGCATCGGCGTATCGGCAGAGAACATCAGAAACTGATGCACTTTGCAGATCTCCTCCATCAGTTCAGCAGGCGCAACGCAGTACCCTACGCGCCAGCCGGTCACATGGTAGGTTTTACCAAACGAGGAGATAATGACGCTACGCTCCGCCAGTTGCGGGTGCGTCGCCATGCCGTGATGCGGTTCACCGTCAAAGACCACGTGCTCATACACTTCGTCGGAGAGGATCACGATATCCGTATTGCGGGTGATTGCAGCCAGTTGCTCCAGGTCCTCGCGGGAGAACACCTGCCCGCTCGGATTGTGTGGCGTGTTGATGATGATCATCCGAGTACGCGGCGTGATGGCGGCGCGCACCTCATCCCAGTTGACGGCAAAATCCGGCACTGTCAGTTTAATCGCCACCGGCGTGGCGCCCTGCAAACGGACAATCGGCGCATAGCTATCAAACGACGGCTCAAAATAGATAACTTCATCGCCAGGGTGCACCAGCCCGCTTATCGCAGAGTAGAGCCCTTCGCTGGCGCTGGCAGTGATCAAGATTTCGTTATCAACGTCATAGTCAGTGTGGTACAGGTCACTTATCTTCTGCACGATACGTTCTTTCAGCGCGTGCAAGCCGGTCATCGGCGCATACTGGTTATGGTTATCCTGCATCGCACGGGTAACACCGGCCACCAGTTGCGGATCGCACGGGAAGTTGGGCGCGCCCTGAGAAAGATTAATGGCGTTATGCTGCGCGGAAAGCTGGCCAATTACAGTAAAAATGGTGGTGCCAACATCGGGTAATTTGGAGCGAAATTTTACCGGGGTACGCAACGTCATGTTCAATCCTTTCTCATTAAAAGTGCATAACCATTCAAACCAAAACAGCATTGAGCCGACAAGCGAATTGTTGTCATAATAGCCATGAATAAATTGCATAGCTGGAGCCGCCATGTCGCACCGTACCCTGCCGCTCAACGCCATTGACGCGTTTCTGGTCACCGCGCGCCATCTGAATCTGACCCATGCCGCCAAAGAGCTCTGCCTGACGCAAGGGGCAGTAAGCCGCAAAATTGCCACGCTGGAAGCCTGGTTTGGCTTTCCACTGTTTGAGCGCCATGCCCGCGGGCTGCACCTGTCGCCACAGGGCAGCGCACTGTTACCGGAGTTGCGCAGCGCATTTGATCATCTGCTGAAGGTGGCAGATCAGGCACAGGCCCAGCAAACGGTGGTGCGGCTGAAATCCCCCACCTGTGCCATGCGCTGGCTGGTGCCGCGTCTGGTGCAGCTGGAACACCGTTATCCGGAATTGCAGATCGCGCTGACTACCACCACCGATCACACCATTAACTTCAAAACAGAACCTTATGACGCCGCTATCGTATTCGGGACACAATTAAGCGCGGGCGATCTGCTGTTTGAAGAGGCGTTAACCCCGGTCATGAGCGCGGACTATTCACATCACGATGCACTGGAAAAAGCGACGCTGCTGCACCCGACGCGGGATAAAACCGACTGGTCATTGTGGCTGGCGAAGCAACAGGTTTTTCAGCCCGCCATGAGAAAAAATCAACACTTCGACACGATGGATCTGGCGATCACTGCCGCCATTCAGGGGTTAGGACTGGCCATTGCCGACGAAACACTGGTCGAGGAAGATATTCTCGCCGGGCGGCTGGTGCGGCCGTTTTCCCGCAGTGTAAAAACCGGGGCCAGTTACCGACTGGTCCTGCGCGAATCACACAACAAAGCCGCCGGGCTGGCGGCTTTCCGGGAAGGATTGTTGGGGATTAATCCAGTTTAACGTGGTGGCGCATCACCCGGCGAAAGAAGCTCAAACGGGCACGCATAAAGCGATTAACCAGGCGAAATCCTGCATGTTTATTCAACCCGATACGTAACAGACGGTCGCGTCCACGCACGCAGGCCAGCCAGCGAACCGGCCCCTGTAATACCTCTGTCTTATGGCTGGCGACGTGCGCAAACTGCACCCAATAATCGGCGATGTGTGCGGCAAATGCATTGTCGCGATCGTTCACATAGGCGCACGCAGGTTCCGACAAGTGCAAGTTATCGAAGACATACGGCACTTCATTGCCATGCCACGCGCCATTGGCATAGGTATCGTGTGCGGCTTCAGCAACATAATCAAACCAGTAACGCCAGCAGGGCTGTCTGACCCGCTGCTGCGCTTGCATCACCACCAGGCCCAGCGTGGTAAAAGCCATATCGCGGCATACCTGCCGGCCGAGTTCAGCATCGCCCCTCACGCCCGGATAGAGTAAACGGATCAGCCCAAGGCCGAGCCGTTGTTCGCGACGCATCTTCTCGATTTGCCCGGCAAGATCAACGCCAAACTCTGCCATCACGCTGGCTTCGTCGCTGTTGGAACCGATAATCACCGGCAGTGGGTGCTGGCGACCAGCGAAGAAGACATCCAGGGTTGGGTCCGGTAAAACCGCATCCCCCACAATGGGCGCCGGGGCAATTTTCAGTGGCGCAACCAGCGGCCAGAACGCCTGCGCCGGGATTGCCCGCAACTGTTCCGCGCTGGCATTTTCCAGCCCGAAATGGGCGGCAATCGCCTCACCTTTTGCCAACGCGCTCGCCCGCGGCGTATCCGGGAGTGTATAGCTGCTCTGAATGATGGCTTTGTGAAACAACCCTTCCGCCAGCGGTGAGGCCATAAGTGCCATGACGCTGCGCGCCCCGGCGGATTCACCAAACAGCGTGACATTGCTGGCATCACCGCCAAAAGCCGTAATGTTCTCCTGGACCCATCGCAGCGCGGCAATTTGATCGAGCAGACCGAAGTTGCAGATACGTGCATCCGGCGCTTGCTCCTGCTCCAGCGCCGGATGCGCGAAAAAACCCAGATGCCCCAACCGGTAATTGAGGGTGACCAGCACCACACCACGCGCCGCCAGTTGCTGACCGTCGTAAGGCGGTAACCCACCGGAACCGATGGTAAAGCCGCCGCCATGCAGCCAGACCATGACCGGCAACCGTTTGTCACGGCGGGCAGGCGACCAGACATTCAGATAGAGGCAATCTTCAGAGAACTGCCCCGGATCGCCGCCGCCAATCTGCTGACAGTCGTCACTGTTCTGCCAACAGGCGGGGGAAAAACGGTCTGCCAGGCGCACCCCCTGCCAGGGTTCAACGGGTTGCGGCGCACGCCAGCGCAAGGCATCGACAGGCGGTGCGGCAAAGGGAATACCGCGCCAGACATGACAGGCGTTTTCACTGCGCCCCATTACCAGGCCCTGACGGGTCTGCGCCAGTGGGGCTGAAGGATTTTCCATAACAACATCCAGAAGGAACTGATTTCTGGCAGAGTACCTGTTTTACAGAAGTCCGCAACGTCGTTTGCTCCGTTCGGAGGCCTCGCGGTAAAGCGTGAACTCATCAAGCACCGGGCACCCCAGGGCTTCCTCAAACTGTGCCTGGCTGGCGTTGCCGTGGTTGCGTGCCTGCGTTTCATTCCCGAGATTAGACTGGAAGATCCCGGCAGCACTCACCGGCAGAAAATCCTCATACGTGATGGGCTGAGCGACCACCCACCCGCGCTCAATCAGCGGCTGCGGATCATCGCCAGGGCGGATCGCCTTGCGATGAGCTTCGCCAGTCGGCGTCAGGCGATAGCGAAACCATGCCAGTTCTTGTTTGCGCAGTAACATTTCGCTATCCGGAAACGCTTTAAATACCTCTTGCAAATGAAGCTGGTGCGTCAGGTTGTCTTTCCCTGTTCCGGCCTGCAGTAATAACTGGTCATACAGCGCCCGCCCCTTTTCCGTCAGCGCCACACCGCGCTGTTCGATTTCGCCAAAACGCGCGGTATGCGTTCCCTGATGTTCGCCGCTGAACAGCACCGGTTCATCCAGCGCTTTAAAACTGGTTTGGCGCAGCAGGATCGGCACATCCCGACGCGGTGGCCCTTCGATAAGGATTTTGGGTTCAATACCGTATTCCGGCATCAGCGCCTGCACCCGGTCGATATCCAGCGTACGCGGGGTTAAGTGGTTAATATGGCAGCCGGGAAAGCAGACCACATCGGCGATCAACCGATGTTCGCGGTGCAACGCCAGGTAGGTTTGCTCATCCACGGTGGCGTGGCGATGCCAACGAAAAGTTTCCAGCGCTTCCTGCACAAATGCCTGTGCCTGTTGTGGGGTAAACCCACCATTCAGCTCATGCAATTCAATCAGTTGCCGACAGGCTGGGGTAAAAATGTCGCGCTTTGCCAGAATCGTGGCGGCTCTGTTGCGCAACGCCGGGTCTTCAATCAGCTCCAGCCGCAGCAGCGAGGTAAAAATGCGAAACGGATTGCGCGCCAGCGCCGCGTCGTCAACCGGGCGAAACGCCGTGGAATGCACCGGCACACCCGCCTGCGAGAGATCGTAATAGCTGACCGGATACATGCCCATAATGGCGAACATCCGCCGCAGCATGGATAACTCCTGCGCTGTACCCACGCGGATCGCACCGTGACGCTCAACATTCAGTCGGGACAGCTCATCGGCATTGGCCAGTTGTTCGTGTAAACGGGGGTTGTGCTCCAGCACAGCCAGGTTCACATCAGCTACCAGCTCCAGCAAGGTGCCGTACTGTGGAACTTCCTGCTGATACATTGCCGACATGGCCTGTGAAAATTGTTCGCGAATATCATCAGCCGTGATGCTGTACGTCATATTACTCGTCCTCCAGAGGTCTCTCTCTGGAGTGTAGAAAGGCCTTTCGCCACCGTGTCGGGAAATTTACAAAGTGTGATCGTGGCTGAAAACGCACACGGTTTGCGCAGCCACGAGCATAACCTCCGCTTATGAAAAACAATTCGGACAAAACCACACCAACCTGCTGGTTACGTCACATTGCAGAGAAAATCCGTTTGTAACTCAAAGAGATTAAATGTTAATAATAGTTTGCTATCAAGTTATCAAAATTAAACAAACTTACTTGTCACCGGCTCCGCTCAGTTTTTAACATCATCTTATGGAAAAAAACGGCCTGTTTTCACAGCGCATACGTCTGCGCCATTTACATACTTTCGTTGCCGTCGCTCAGCAGGGAACTCTGGGGCGCGCGGCTGAAACCCTTAACCTGAGCCAACCAGCACTGTCAAAGACCCTCAACGAACTGGAACAACTGACCGGTAAACGGTTATTTGAACGGGGGCGCATGGGGGCGCAACTGACGGTGGTGGGCGAGCAGTTTCTCACCCATGCAGTGCGCGTGCTGGACGCGGTGAATATCGCCGGGCAATCGCTGAACTACAAATATGAGCAAAAAACAGATGTGATCCGTATCGGTGCGCTACCCACCGCCGCGCTGGGTATTTTGCCCGGCGTGATTGGTCAACTACATAAGCAGCAACCGGATCTCACTATTCAGGTGGCCACCGCTAACAATCCAATGTTGCTGGCCGGGCTGAAGTCCGGCGAACTGGATCTCGGCATCGGACGCATGTCCGATCCGGAACTGATGACCGGGCTGAATTATGAGTTGTTGTTTCTGGAGTCGCTGAAACTGGTGGTGCGCCCTCGTCACCCATTGTTGCAAACCACGGTGACGCTAAGCCGCGTCCTTGAGTGGCCGGTCGTCGTCTTACCGGAAGGCACGGTACCACGGCAAAACGCGGAAGATCTGCTCAGTAGTCAAAACTGCCGGTTACCCTCTGGCTGTATTGAGACCCTTTCGGCGTCATTGTCGCGCCAGCTGACTGTCGATCATGACTATGTCTGGTTTGTGCCGTCCGGTGCAGTAAAAGACGATCTGCGTGTGGGTACGCTTGTGGAGTTGCCGATTGCCCCACCGGGTGTTGGCGATCCGATTGGCATTATCACCCGTGTCGATACGCCACTTCCCCCGGCCGCGCATACGCTGATTAGCGCCATTCGGAAAATCATGCCGGGGTGATCCCTGGCATGGCGATCTGTGCGTCTTGTTGCGCAAAGAGTAAACATTGCGTTGCTTGTGTGATAAAAGGAGTTGTTAATTAAGGGTTGTTGTTACGCAAATTAGACTAACGCTGTAACAATCCGTCTCCGGAAGAACAGATGAAATTCAAAACGGCTATCAAACCTTACCACGCTGCTGCCGGTGGTCTGGGTTCGCTTGAAGCAACCACACGCTTCGTTATTGACAGCAAAAATGCCCTCAAGAATATGCGCAACCTGCTGCGCATGAATAAAGCCCGCGGCTTTGACTGTCCTGGCTGTGCCTGGGGCGACGACAATAAAAGCACCTTCAGTTTTTGTGAAAACGGCGCCAAGGCCGTGACATGGGAAGCCACCCGTCGGCAGATTGACGCCACCTTCTTTGCGCAACACAGCGTGAGCGCCCTCACCCGTCAAAGTGACTACTTCCTTGAGTACCAGGGGCGACTGACCGAACCGCTGCGTTACAACCCACAAACCGATCACTATGAGCCGGTGAGCTGGGACGATGCCCTGACGATGATTGCTGAGCATATTCGGGCGATGGATAACCCGGATCAGATGGAACTCTACACCTCCGGCCGCGCCAGTAACGAAGCATCTTATCTCTACCAGTTATTTGGCCGCATGGTCGGCACCAATAACTTCCCTGACTGTTCTAATATGTGCCACGAAGCAAGCGGTGCAGGGCTAAAACGCAGCATTGGCGTCGGTAAAGGTACGATTCATCTCGCCGACTTTGACAAAGCGGATGCCATTTTTGTGTTCGGGCAAAATCCCGGAACCAACCACCCGCGTATGCTGCACAGCCTGCGCCATGCCGCCGATCGCGGTGCACGGATCGTGACCTTTAATACCCTGCGTGAGCGGGGCCTCGAGCGTTTTGCCGACCCGCAAAAACCGCTGGAAGTGGTGACGCCGATGGCGGGCGTGATCAGTTCCTCTTACTACCAGCCGAATCTGGGCGGTGATATGGCTGCCGTACGCGGGATCGCCAAAGCGTTGCTGGAGACCCAGCGCCAGCGCCTTGCCGCCGGTGAAACAGGGATCTTCGACGACGCGTTTATTGCACAGCACACTCAGGGCATTGAGGCATGGTTTGCGCAAATCGACGCCACCGACTGGAGCACCATTGAACAGCAATCCGGTTTACATCAACAGCAACTGCGTGATGCTGCTGCCGTCTGGCAGCAGGCAGAACGGGTGATCTGCACCTGGGCAATGGGCATTACCCAGCATAAACACTCGCTGGACACGGTGCGTGAAATCACCAACCTGCAACTGCTGGGCGGTCATCTTGGTAAACCTGGTGCGGGGCTCTGCCCGGTACGCGGCCACAGCAATGTGCAGGGTAACCGCACAATGGGCATTGATGAGAAGCCCCCGGCAGCGCTGCTGGATAGCCTCGCCCGCCATTTCAATTTTGAACCCCCGCGCGCACGCGGCCACCATACGGTGGATGCCATTCAGGCGATGCTGCGTGACGAGGTGAAAGTGCTGATCGCCTTAGGCGGTAACCTCGCCGCCGCCGCACCGGACACACCACTTACCTGCGAAGCGCTGCGCCGCTGCGGGTTGACGGTCTATATCAGCACCAAACTGAACCGCAGCCACCTGGTGCCAGGCAAACAGTCGCTGATCCTGCCAACGCTGGGGCGCACAGAAGAGGATGTGCAAGCAACCGGCCGCCAGTTTGTGACGGTGGAGGACTCCTTCAGCATGGTCCATGCCTCGGAAGGGATCGGTAAACCGCTGGCGGCAACGCAACGCTCTGAAACGGCCATTGTCGCCGGGATCGCGCATGCCACTCTCGGTACAGAAAAGCTGGACTGGCTGGCGCTGGCAGACGATTACAACCTGATCCGCGATCACATTGCCGCCACACTGCCCGGTTTTCAGAACTTCAACGCCCGCTGCGAAGCGCCAGGCGGGTTCTGGCTGGGGAACGCCGCAGCCGATCGGCGCTTTAACACGCCCTCCGGGAAAGCGGAATTCAGTGCAGCACCGCTGCCGCAATCGGTATGCCCGGAAACGGACGCGCCATTTGTTCTGCAAACCCTGCGCTCTCACGATCAGTACAACACCACCATTTATGGACTTGATGATCGATACCGTGGCGTTTACGGGCAGCGCGATGTGGTGTTTATGCACCCGGACGACATTCAGTCGCTGGGGTTAGCGGACGGCGATCGGATTAACATTGAGACCTGCTCCACCGATGGGATTGTGCGCCGGGTAGAAGATTTCCGTCTCGTTGCTTATAACATCCCGCGCGGGAATCTGGCAGCGTACTACCCGGAAACGAACCCACTGGTTCCCCTGACCCGTTTTGGCGAGGGGACCGGCACCCCGACATCCAAATCGATTCCGGTCGTTATCACCCCGTCCCGACCTCGCGACACCCTGCGAATTGCCTGAGGTTGACCCGGTACGTCGTCATGGATGTAAAAGGCCCGATTCGGGCCTTTTTTACGTCATCGCTGCAACCAATCTTAAACAAACATTTCACTCGCCAGACACGTATTCGTGGCACTGATAAACTCAATCATATCCATCATAGCGACCGGAAGGTTATTGCCATGCAATATGAAGAACAGCAGCTTATCAACAGCCTTTTTCAGCGTCTGAAACAGACTGAGCAGCAGAACAGCCAACGGGATGCTGACGCAGAGCGGCAAATTGCGGAGTTCGTTAAGCAGCAACCTGCTGCGCCCTACTATATGGCGCAATCCATTTTGATTCAGGAAGCCGCACTGAAACGTCTGCAAGCCAGAGTCCAGGAGCTGGAAAGCGAGCTGGCGGCACAAAAAAGCAAAGCGACATCAACAGGCGGCAGCTTCCTTGGCGGGTTGTTCGGTGGCGGTAAGAGCCAGAGCGCACAGCCGGAAAATAACTGGACCCCACCACCGCAACCCGCGCCTGACTATGCGCGCCAGGCGGCGTCCACGCCTCGCGGCGGCGGTTTTATGGCTGGCGCATTGCAAACGGCTGCGGGCGTCGCGGGCGGCGTGGTGCTTGCCGAGATGCTGACCAGTATGTTCCATCAGTCCCGTCCGGAAGAGATCGTCAACATCATTGAAGAGCCCGCGACGACCACAGGTGGTACGGCGTTTGATGCAGGACAGAACGACCGTTTTAACGATGTTTCTGACTCGCATTTCCTCGACAGTAACGATCCGTACCAGACGGATAACGACAACTATCAGGATGATGATTTCGATGACAGCGACTATAGCAACGATGATGACAGCTTTATTTAATCATCCCTGGCGTTGAGGATAAAATAGCGATGCCACCTGGCAGTGATGCCCGGTGGCATTTCTCTTTCCGCCGCCGGAAACCCGTCAGTGGATTTGACAAATAGCTTCACGCTGCCCCGTTTCTGACGAAAGCACGGGCATACGGATCCCCCAGATTCAGGCCCCAAAAAAAGAGGCCTTACGGCCTCTTTCGTGTTTCGGGTCTGGCAATCAGAACGTTTCCCAGTTCTCACCGTTCACCAGCGCAGGACGCTGCGATTTAAGGGCTTTCGGCGTTGACGACGATGATGATGATGATGCACTACGCTGCGGCGCAGCACCACTCAGACGAAATGCCCCCACCGCTTCGGTCAGGCGCGCAGCCTGCTCTTCCAGCGATGCCGCAGCAGCAGAAGCTTCTTCCACCAGCGAGGCGTTCTGTTGCGTCACATTATCCATTTCCGTGATCGCCTGGCTGACCTGCGTAATACCTTTGCTCTGTTCGTCAGAGGCAGCGGCAATCTCCAGCATGATATCGGTCACGCGTTTGACGGCCGTCACGATCTCTTCCATGGTTTCACCTGCCGCAACCACCTCACCCGACCCTTGTTCAATCAGGCTGACGGAGTCGCTGATCAGCGCTTCGATCTCTTTCGCGGCCTGCGCACTGCGGCTGGCAAGCGTACGCACCTCACTCGCAACCACGGCGAAGCCACGCCCCTGCTCACCCGCACGCGCGGCTTCAACGGCGGCGTTCAGCGCCAGGATATTGGTCTGGAAGGCAATACTGTTAATCACTGCGGTGATTTCAGAGATTTTGCGGGAGCTGGAGGTAATATTGCCCATCGTCTGCACGACGCCAGACACAATCTGCCCGCCTTTGGTGGCTTTGCCGGAAGCATCGCGTGCCAGGTTGCTGGCATGGTGGGCGTTGTCGGCGTTCTGTTTCACCGTTGCCGTCAGTTGCTCCATGCTGGCTGCCGTCTCTTCAATAGCCGCCGCCTGCTGCTCGGTACGGGAGGAAAGATCGGTATTACCGGCAGAGATTTCGCTGGTACCACGGTAGATCTCTTCTGCCCCCTGACGAACCGTAGAGACAGTCGTTACCAGTGAATGCTGCATTGCCTGCAAGTCACTGCTGAGACGACCAATTTCACTGCGACCTGCCGCTTCGTCCGCGACGGTCAAATCCCCGGAGGCAATGCGCGCAATGCGCTGTGCGGCACGTTGCAGCGGGTTAATGACCACGCGGCGCAGCACGGTGAAGGTGATCACGGTCAGCACCAGCGCAAAGGCAAACGCGGCCGCCATAAACATCAGACCAAGCTGTGTGCGGCTGTGCGCTTCTTCGGTCAAGTGCTGCGCACGTTCAGTACGAATTTGAATGGCTTTCAGCAACACCTCGTTATAGGTGTTGTCCAGCACGCGGGCTTGTTCACTTTCGTGGTTAATAATGGCTTCGAACATGCCGTTTTTGGCATATTTCAGCATCGGTTGCATGCCCGCGATGTAGGCATTAAACCGGGTGGTCAGATCATCATCCAGCGCCTGGTCCGCCGGGGTTTTTACCGAACGTTCCATATATTGTTTAAAGCTATCCGACGACTGCTGGATACGCTTTTCGGCGTCAGACACGTTTTTTTTCATATCATCCATTTCGGCGATGCGGCTGGCCGCACCTGCGTGGATCAGGTTGAGACGTGCGATGCGTAAGTTGTTAGAGCTGTTAGATAATCCCATGCGCACCTGAATTTCTTTCGTCACATCCTGCTGGTCGCGGTCTGCTTGCATCAGGAAGTAGCCTGCCAGGCCTGAACTTAATGCAAACAGCATCAGGATGCCGCCGAGAATAGCTGAAAACAGGGGAACCAGGCGAATATTGTGCATAAATCCAATGCCTTGTGTTTTTTGCATTGCTGCTTTGTTATCCATGGCTATCGACTCTCATATTGATCTGATACGTACATCAGGGATGATATATAGGCATCGGCAATAATTGGATTATTCTTATGGCGAAAAGCGATACAGCGGTCACAGATTTGGAGATTAATGACGCCAGCGGTTACACCGCTGGCGTGAGGCGGGATCAGTTCTCGCCGAAATGAATAACGGTGCGGATGGATTTCCCTTCGTGCATCAGATCAAACGCGTCGTTGATCTGCTCCAGTGGCATGCGGTGCGTGATAAACGGATCGAGGCGAATTTTGCCCGCCATCGCGTCTTCCACCATGCCCGGCAACTGGCTACGCCCTTTCACACCGCCGAAGGCGGAGCCACGCCATACACGGCCCGTCACTAACTGGAATGGACGGGTGCTGATCTCCTGACCGGCGCCCGCAACACCAATAATCACGCTTTCGCCCCAGCCTTTATGGCAGCACTCCAACGCCGAGCGCATTACGTTGACGTTACCAATACACTCAAAGCTAAAGTCCACGCCGCCGTCGGTCATTTCCACGATCACATCCTGAATCGGACGCGCGTGATCGTTGGGGTTGATAAAATCCGTCGCGCCCATCTCTTTTGCCAGCGGGAATTTATCCGGGTTGGTATCGATAGCGAGAATGCGCCCGGCTTTCGCCTGCACTGCGCCCTGGATCGCCGCCAGACCGATACCACCGAGGCCAAAAATCGCTACAGTGTCGCCCTCTTTCACTTTCGCCGTGTTGTGTACCGCGCCGATGCCAGTAGTCACACCGCACCCCAGCAGGCAGACTTTATCCAGTGGCGCGTGTTCGTTGACTTTCGCCAGCGAGATTTCTGCGCAAACGGTGTATTCGCTAAAGGTACTGGTGCCCATATAGTGGAAAATCGGTTCGCCGTTATACGAGAAACGGGTCGTACCATCCGGCATCAGACCTTTCCCCTGAGTCGCACGGACGGCCTGACAAAGGTTCGTTTTGCCGGATTTACAGAACTTACACTCGCCGCATTCTGCCGTGTAGAGCGGAATAACATGATCGCCAGGTTTCAGACTGGTAACTCCTTCGCCAATTTCCACAACGATGCCGCCACCTTCATGGCCGAGCACCGCCGGGAAAACACCTTCCGGATCGTCACCAGAGAGGGTAAATGCATCCGTGTGGCAGACGCCGGTATGGGTAATACGCACCAGCACTTCGCCTTTTTTTGGCGGTGCAACATCGATTTCAACGATTTTCAGCGGTTGACCCGGTCCGAACGCTACAGCTGCACGTGATTTCATAAGTCTGTTCCTTTTTGTGAGTACCTTGATGTTTATTTTAGATAAGAGCGCAAAAGATGACCGACTTCCGCCATGCGCACCGCACGTTGATCGGCTGTGGTGTCGCCAGCGACCAGTTCATCTTTGAGGTGAATTTCAACCATTTCGCCCATCAGGCCGTTGGCTGCGCCGCGAATGGCGGCGATTTGTTGCAAAATCGCGATGCAAGGCTCACCGCTTTCCAGCGCACGTTCCAGTGCATCAACCTGCCCGCGGATACGACGCACACGCGTCAACGCCCGTTTTTTGTCTCCAGGTGAATGTGGCATAAAACCTCCTGCATACTATAGGGGGGTATACTACATGGGAGGTGGTTTTGCTGTAAACGTCAGGTTTTATGTGGGTATTGTGAATGTCACAAGGTCTTTATCGGTGACCTCATAAGGCTTACATTTCAGTACCTTGCATTGCCACAGTCAGCAACGCCAGAGAAAGGTGATGTTGCGATTATTCAGCCTTACCAAGGCGGGAACGGAATCGGCCATATGACGATGTTTGAGGGTAAAACAGGGTATGCTGATTTCAAACAAAGGGATATGTACCCGGGACCTAAGTAGCGGCAATTCCGCCCACCTTATGTTATTTACAGGAAAAAATGATGCGTTACCTGCTTACCTTGTTACTGGCTATTTATATTCCTTTCGCCAACGCAAATACTGAGACGGATATTCAGAAAAGTGTGACTGATTTTTACTCATTCTATTTACATGAATATGATAAGACACCATCAGATGACATTATCAAAATGGATAAAATGCATCAGTGGGTGTCAAAAAAATTACTGGCACGTATGGCCGCTATTTATGAAATGCCTGAGCAGGAATTACTTGAGGCGGATTATTTTATTTATGCTCAGGATTATGATCCTGCATGGATACCACGTATGAAAGTATCCCCTGCTTATCGTGATGGTGACAGTATGAAGCTGGATGTCTGGTTGGGTATACAGGACAATAAATTGAAGCATTTGCAGGTCTGGACCCATAAGGAAGATGGAGAATGGAAAATCTGGCGGGTGATTGATGCCGGAAACCATATCGAGCAGAAGCTCTATTGAGTTCATATATTATTCGGTTAATAAAGTCCGTGCCGGCACGGGCTTTATTACTGCTTATTTACCCACTGAACAGACAGATAGTTAGGGATAATCCGACATGAAATAGATCCTGACAGGATAAGAATGGCTTGGGGATTTCAGGCTATCCGGAAAGCTCCGCAGGACATATCTGCATTTTTGATGGAAAAGTTTAGGTCAGTGATTTTGTTCAACTCCATGGAATGTACCCAAGAATCGCATACAGAAGGCGTCATCCTTCCTTTAAAATCTACAGCTGTGATTAATATGAAAGCCTTAAGCCTCGTTTTGCAATTATTGGGTTTCGTATACCGCCGGTGACGCCTGCTCCTTGCACATAGCAGCCATCTGTAATACACGACAGGCGGCTATGAGTCGTGGTTCTTAAGTTAATATTATGATCTACAAAGTGAATTTCCGCGTCGATTTTAACTCTTTCGCAGCGGAATGAGGCGCGCACAGACCATAAATGATCGAAGAGTAATTACGGAAATTATCATCTATTATCTGACAACTGCACTGGAAAGGCTCCCCAGCGGTTAAGCATTCATGCAACTGGATATGCTCAGCATCAGCGTTAAAGTCGATCGTAATGCTAGCCTCTTTTACCCAGCGTTCAGGTACTTGCTGTTTAATCAGTAAGCTCTCGAGCATGTCTGCGTAGTGATGCGTAATAAAACTGAGCAGATCACAGACGGTACTGATCTTAAGAGTGCTAAGAGAAAAAGTTATTGATGTGAGGCCGTTATTGATGGCTAATGATTTTAACTGACCAATAGACCAGTATCCTTTAAAGTCGTTATTTCGACTAACAAAGCTCCCTGTAAGAGCGTTAGCTATACCTTGAAGTTCACGTCGACGAGCCATTGACTATTCCCTGATTGGTTTCCATGTTCATCATGAGCAACGTTAGTGTCGATGACATCCTTGTACCAGTTTAGGCTGCCATTTTCCTGTTCTGAACCGCTATTAGTCATTGCCATTCGGCGCAATTGGTTACATCCGCGCCTTGCACTCAGCAGCCTTCCCCACCTCACCGTTCCCGTCACTGTGTCTTTGGGTAATACACAACGTTAACCAGTGTAACCCAATTGATCTCTTCTTGAGGGCACTAATAATCTACTGATATTCGCCCCATTCTCCGAAAACGCACAGTTCTCCGTAATCTCAGCGGCGAGTTTTTTCGTTGAATCATACCACCAGTCGCTCACCGCTCTTTTCCGTCCAGAACGTAAAAATACCTTTTACGAGGATAACGCATAAATAGTGGCAAATATCGTCGACGAGATAGCGTAATCCTTTGCGAACTCCTCAAGGGCCTGGAGATTTTCCTTAAAGTGCGTGATCATCTTATCCGTCGCGACGGATTCATTTTCCGCCGTGGTGTCAAAAGGCAGTTTATAAAAACCGTCCGCTTTCAGTTTGCTTTTAATTTCAGGCGTCACGCTGTCCCTGGCGTAAACGTTAATCGCGATATCATTTGCATAAAAAACGTATTTATTCATTTTTGTCTCTTATTCCATCGTTATCATTGGGTGGTGCTGTCTGCGCCTTTCAGCAGGTCACCCATCCATTGTATGTAGACTCGACACCCGGTTACGCCCGGCGGATTTGCTTTGATAAAGCGCCGTGTCGGCGTCGTGCAGCAATTGGGTCCAGCTACCGGCTTGTGTGGGGATAGTCCAAGCAATACCAATGCTCAGGGTGACAAACGGGCCGATATCAGACGTGGCATGAGGCAGTTCCAGCGCTTTTAACGCCTCCAGTATGGCGTTTGCGCAGAAGATTGCACCCTTTTCATCCGTGAACGGCAACAGGCAGGCAAACTCCTCGCCACCATAACGAAATGCCAGATCCGCCGGGCGATGAAGCGTGGCTTTCAGGGTGGACGCAATGGTTCGCAAGCAGTCATCCCCGGCCAGATGTCCGTAATGATCGTTATAGCGTTTGAAAAAATCGACATCCATCATCAGCAGCGCAATGGGGCGCTGTTCCCGGCGGCAGAGCAGCCAGTTTTTAGTAAGTAACTCATCGAACCGGCGGCGATTGAGCAAGCCCGTCAGACCATCAAGCCAGGCAATATTACGCATATTGTCCATATACAGCTTGAGCGTCAGATGGGTAATGGCTCGGGCCCGAACCACCGCCGGGTTAATCGGTTTAGCGATAAAGTCCACTGCGCCAATTTCGAAGCCATAGGCTTCAACGTCCGCTTCGGTCTCTGCGGTCACAAAAATCACCGGGATAAACTCAGTCAGGGGATCGGCCTTCAGACGTCGGCAGACCTCGTAACCGTCCATCTCCGGCATAATAATATCCAGTAGGATCAGATCGGGTTGCTGCTCTTTTGCCAGCGCCAGCGCCTTCTCACCGGTTGTCGCCATCAGCACATCAAACTGTTCGGTAAAGACGTCGTTTAACAGGCGAATGTTGATAGGCTGGTCATCAACGATCAGCACACGAGGCTTAATGCCTTGCTGGTTCAGCTCCTCAAGCATTTTTTTCCACATCCCGCACCTCCTTAATCTGCTCCAGCACCTGCTTCGCCCTGTTAAAGTCGAGATTTTCGGTCGCCTGAACAAGCGCCTCCGCGAATGACTGCCATGCCGGGTTCTGACTCAGTTGCCAGGCGAGTTGTTCTGCCTGATCGACGGCCTTCATATTGCTGCTGTTAAGACTCTGCGACAGGTCATCTATCAGCCTGTCCAACTCAACCTGAGCAGGTTCAGGTACATCCGGGGCGGGCATCATGCCTGCCACCCACTGGCTGATATTGCGGTGCTCTTCCTGCGCCAGGTCTTCAATCTGTGCAAGTATCTCATCCAGTTGTCGGGCTTTATCCTGCTCACGGGCAGTTTTTAATGCCGACTCGCTGTTAACAACATAGTGATAGAGATTATCCAGCCCGACGGAGCCAGTGGTTCCCTTCAGGGTATGCAGCGCCATCATCGCGGCTGGCCAGTCTTCATTGCGGCGCGCGTCTCGTAAAGCGGTCACCAGTTCGGAAAACGATGGCATAAATGCGCGCAGTAATTTTTGATAAATGATCAGGTTTCCGCCAAAACGCTGTAACAGTTGGTTCGAGGCCGGTTTTACATCAGCGGCAGCCTCGACGGCGTGGGTCTGCCGCCCGCTAATTTGCAGGATCACGGCAATCACATCCGTGAACACCAGCGGTTTACTGATATGCCCGTCCATACCGGCAGCAAGGCAATTCTGTTTATCTGATTCGCTTACGTTCGCCGTCATCGCCACAATCGGCAACGTTGCGAATGCCGGATTCGCGCGTATCCTTCGGGTGGCTTCAAAGCCATCGATGTCCGGCATTTGCAAATCCATCAGTACCATATCGAATCTCTGGCGCCCCTGAATCACCGTATTGACCCCCTCTTCTCCCCCGGAGGCAATAGTCACGAGCGCGCCTTCGCTCATCAGCAGCTCTCTGACTACGGTCTGGTTAAACGCATTATCCTCCACCACCAGTAAAGACAAACCGGCCAGCATATGACTCGCGGCCGGGTCAGGGCTGGTGTGAGATTTATCGCTGGCAGACGCTGTGCTTATGGCGTCCAGTAATTGCTGCGGGGTGATGGGTTTCGACAGGACTTTATCCAGCGGCGAGTGCGCACCGGTATCCGGCAGATCTTCATGGTGCGCTGCACTGAGTAAAATCAACGAGGGTATGCGCGGCAACTGCATGTCATGACGAATATGCTCTGCCAGCGCAATGCCGTCCATCTCCGGCATGATCCAGTCCAACAACACAGTATCGTAAGGCGTACCGGCATCGGAGGCGGCTTTCACTTTCCGGATAGCCTCGGCGGCGCTGGGCGTGCTGTCGGCCTGGACATGCATTGCGCGCAACATGTCCACGATCAGCGTTCGGGCAATCAGATTATCGTCCACCACCAGTACGCGCGGTGTGTCACCGCTAATGTGCAGAGGCTGCCAGGTGACGCGGGTATCGCGCGGGAAGTGCAGTTCAAAGGCGAAGGTACTGCCATGCCCAAGCTCACTGTCAACGGTGAGTATGCCGCCCATTTGCTCAACCAGACGACGGCTAATAACGAGCCCCAGTCCGGTTCCGCCATAGCGCCGTGAGGTCGAGGTTTCGGCTTGAGTAAACACATCAAATATCCGTTTCTGCTGCGCTTCGCTGATGCCAATGCCGGTATCAGACACGCTGATACGCACATCAACGCTCTGCTCAGATAACGCCAGCAGTCGGGTTTGTACAATCACTTCCCCTTTCTCAGTGAATTTGATCGCATTGCTGACCAGGTTGATCAGAATTTGCTGCAATCGCTGTGCATCACCAATGATGTTCGGCGGCAGGGAATTATCGAGATCGAACAGCAGCTCCACGGATTTGTTACGCAAATTACCGGAAAGAATGATTGCCAGTTGCTGCATCAGACTGTGCAAATCGAGCGGATTCAGATCCAGTTCCAGTTTACCGGCATCAATTTTTGAGTAATCCAGGACATCATTCAGCAAACTAAGGAGCGACGTTGCGGCGACATGCGCCTTGAAAGCGAAATCATGCTGTTTTTGCGTTAGCCCGGTTTTCAGCAGCAGCTGCAGCATACCCAACACAGCATTCATCGGCGTACGGATTTCATGACTCATATTGGCAAGGAACAGGGATTTCGCGGCGTTCGCCGCATCGGCCTGTTCTTTGGCTTCAATTAAATGCAATTTCAGTAAGCGATCTTCGGTAATGTCCTGATTTATTCCGGTCACGCGAACCGGCTGACCGTTGCTGTCGTATTCAATGTTGGCGGCAGCCTGAATAAAGTGCTGCGAGTTATCACTACGAAGAATGCGAAATGTCGGAAGATACTCATCGTGCGTGACAATGGCGCGGCGCAGATCATTGACCGCAATGTCGACATCTTCCGGATGGATACGCGAGGCCCAGCGCTGGAATGTTAACCCGTTTTCCGCCAGCGATGGCGGCAAATCATAAAGCTCATACATCTTGTCGTTCCACTCCAGCGCATCGGTGGCTATATTCCAGCTCCAGATCCCCAGCTCCGCCGTTTTCGAAGCAATCAGCAGGGTTTGTGTGGTCGACAATAACTGATCGCGGGCGGCCTCCAGCGCTTGCTGGGCCTGGCGCTGTTGCGTAATATCCGCCGCAATACCGAGATAACCAATGATCGCGCCGTTAGCATCGCGCATCGCCGTGACCACCAGATTGACGGGGAAACGCGTACCATCCTTGTGCTGATAGGTCCACTCAAAATGTTCCGGACGACCATTGCGCGTATGGTAAATTAAGACATCAAACCCTTGAATATCTTCATTATATTGTTCACTGAGTTGTTTACTCCGCGCGAGGATTTCTTCTGGCACATGCAGTATTTCCGGCGTCGCTTTCCCCACCATATCCGCCTCGCAGTAGCCCAGCATCCGCTCCGCGCCACGGTTAAACAGACGGATGGTGCCATCCAGATCGGTGGCAATGATCATAAATTCATAGGTGGCGGATAACACCGTGCTGAGCATTGCGTTGACGGTGGCCAACTCTTCAGTACGCTGCCTGACCTGCTGCTCCAGATTGATATTAAGATCGCGGATGCGCTGCTCTGCTTCTTTCTGGAGTGAAATGTCCCGCACACTTTTCGATGCGCCAATGACCTTTCCGTCAGCGGAACAGATGGGGGCTATCGTTGTGGCGACAGTCAGCTCCGAGCCATCTTTGCGATGGCGCACCGTCTCCAGGCTTTCGATAGGCTGCCCGGACATCACCCGTTGCAGGATCTGGCTCTCTTCTTCTTTCAGCCGTGCGGGGATAATCAAGTCCACCATCTTCTGCCCGATAGCTTCCTGGCGGGTATAGCCAAACATGCGTTCGGCCCCCTTATTCCAGCTAATCACTGTTCCGGTGGTGTCCTTCCCGATAATTGCATCAACGGAGCTTTCCACAATCAGCGTGAGCTTATTTTGCTCAATGAGCAGCCGTTTACGATCGGCATTGCGAGAGACGGCAATATTGACCAGCATAACGAGGATCAGCGTCATCCCCCCGCCCAGCAGCGCGATCCACACTGGGGAAAGCAGATTCAGCCCGGCGACCCAGGCGGGTGTAACGGTCAATGTAAAACGCCAGATCCTGCCCAGAACCGGAATATCTTTGCTGTAGGGATAAAGCCCCTGTTCACTGCTGTTGCGGTAAAACTCCTCAACATCCTGTGGATTGGTTGCATCCTGCAGCGACAAAATGAGCTGGTCATTACGAATGCCGGAGCCCGCGAGAATTTCATGCACATTTAATGGCGCAAAAGCCCAGCCAAAACCGCGCTGCATTCTTTCCATGGCGGTGGCGGGGGTTTTTGCGCCGTCATAGATGGGCAGCAGAATTAAAAATGCATCCAGCTGCTGGGGTGAAGAATATTTCAGGGTTAAGGGTGATGTGATAACGGCATCGCCGCTCAGCATGGCGTTATCCGCCGCCAGCTTGCGCATATATTCTGACGCAATATCCAGGCCTATGATATTCGCGTTACTGCTGACGGCAGCAGGCTCCATATATTCAATAATGTAATGTTCGTGCTGGTTCAGCCCGATGGAGTAGATTCGGAAATCGGGGCGACCTTCTTTGCGTTCTTCAGCCAGATAATCAGCAAGTTTCAGGTGAGGTACCCTGCGAATAAACCCAAAGCCTCTTGCCCCCGGGAAGTCTCTGCTCAAATCTAACGATTGGGCAAAACCGACAAAACCCTGGTCTGTCACCTCGCGGCCACCGCTACTGAGGACTGCCGTGCGGGCTTCGTACAGGCCATACCGATATCGGTTGACTCTTTCCATTAACTCGTTGAATTGTGGCTCTGCATTTTTAATGACCGATTGCCGGATATGCTGTTCATTCAGCCGGTGCACCACCAGAACGGCCACCAATGTAAGCAGCAACCCTGCCACCAGGGTGATTATCGTTACCAGTTGTGGGCGGCGCTTTTCTTGAATCTGATAGTTATTTCCCGATGGCTGCATACAGTGTCCCGGAATATATTCTCTGGTGGGTCTTCGCGCACCAGAAATACCGATGGTAACGTTAACGCCCTTTACCATTACTTAAATCATTTATCGCCAGAACCGAACACCCATTTCGCCGCCACACCGCGACCATTTTCGCCATCACAGATTTTACTTAAGCGCTATTTCAGGCTGAAGTTTTTGGTGTTTCAGCGCCTTGCATAAAAACTGACCGTGCATGGAACAGACTGTCGCACCAGCCTTTAGGGGTTTTGTGAGTGATACAGAATTAATAATAGCAACACTCTTTGGATTGCCAGTAATTTTTCAAACCTTAGCAGCCCCCCTACCTCACCGCCCCAGGGCACTCAAAATGGTGAGGCATTTTGCGGGTCAGGCTGGTGAGCATGAACCCGAGCAACCATATAAAAATTACTCAGTAAACTTTTGAAAATTTCTTTAGGTTTTACGCAGCGACATTAAATATTGTTATTAACCATAGGCGCAGACTTTCTTATTTGTTAGGATTTTTCTCACAGGGAATATGTTCAAAAGAAGGAGGCGTTATGCACTGGAATATTACGGATATGCTGGTATCCCCCGCCACCGGCACGGCTTTCGCCCTGGCGCGAAATACATCGGAACTGTCTGTTATCATATGGTATAAAGGCTCCTATTTTTTACGTCCAAACAACAAGTTAAAGACGGACGCTCAGGGCGTTATTGTTGATGGCAAATCACGAAACTTTAACATTGTCCATACGATGCCTTTTTTTCCTTCCGTCTGGCGAACGATAAAAAACAGTTGCAACTGCCCCGGCAATGATAATGTTTCTTTAAGAAATTGTGACCAGCAACAGGACTGCTTATTTGAACTTTGCCCTTACGGAATAAAAATGATTTCCTGAGTTAATATTGCGCGTATATTTATCAACTCCGTTCTCATTAAATAACGCGATAAGATGGATATTTACGAACAGATATATCAGCGGCTGTACGCCAGCGGGGAGCCAGCCTGGACCGGCAGCGGTTACCCGCGCGCATGGCATAATTTGCATGAAAATCTGACAACGCTGAAAGACGCCGCATTGTTACCCGCACCGGGCAGCAGGATCCTTGAACTGGGTTGTGGTAACGGATCCATGGCGTCGTTGTGGTTTGCCAGAGAGGGCTATCAGGTAAGCGGCGTGGATATTTCCCCAACCGCAATCCGTTGGGCACAGGAGAATTTTTTCCGGCAAGGACTCTGCGGCGATTTTCAGACAGCCGATGTTTGCCATCTCAATCAGTTGCCTGAACACCCATTTGCGTTAATTTTTGACGGGAGCTGCATGCACTGCCTGACGGGAAAACAGCGCGAGCAGGCCTGGCATGAAATCAAGCGCCTGCTCGCGGTCGATGGCCACTTTGTGCTGAGTAGCATGTGCGGAGAGCCGCGAAAAGAAGAAGATCGCCGACACTACAACCCGGCGGAGTATGTCCTTTATCGGGATGGTCAACCCTGGCGCACATTATTGCCGCTGCCATTATTACGGCAAGAAATCCTCGAGCAAGGTTTTATTATTCAACACCAACAGGTGACGAATAATCCCTGGTGGGATCACGTCACACTGTGTGTTGTAGCCCGCTAATGCCCCGCCGTGCAGGCTTCAGCGTTATCGTTTAAGTGGCTTACCGGCGGTTTCACGCGCGCGCATGACCGTCAGGAAAGTGATCAGTGCCGCGCCCATCACATAGTAGGCGGGCGAGAATTTGTCGCCCGTGTTGGTGATCAGCCACACAGAGAACCACGGCGTGATGCCGCCAAAAAACGCCACTGCAAAGTTATAGGCAATCGACAGCCCGCCGTAACGAATACGGGTCGGGAACAGTTCAGCCATCGCCGCAGTGCAAGCCCCGTCAAACGCCGCAATGAAAGCCCCCAACATTACCATTGCCAGCACCGCCGAGAGCACATCGCCATTCGCCATCACCATCATCGCCGGATAACTTAGCAAAATAAACCCGGCACAGCCGGTCAGCATCAATGGCTTACGCCCGTATTTATCCGACAGATAACCCATAAAAGGCACCAGTACCGCAACGGAAAACAGCCCAATGGTGGTAATGGCATAGGCATTCAGCCTGGAAAAGTTCAGTTCGGTGGAAAGGTAACTCGGCATAAAGGTTTGTAGCGTCCAGTGCCCGACCGCCTTGATGACCACAAAACCAACGCAAAACAGCAATGCCGCCCATGCCGTGGTGACGGCTTTACGCAGCGGTGCGCTCTCTGTTTGCCCGTTTTTCATGGCTTCAACAAATTCCGGCGAATCTTCGAGGTGTTTTCGTAAATAGAGCCCTACCCAGCCCAGCGGCCCGGCGATCAAAAAGGGAATGCGCCAGCCCCAGTCGTTCATGGTGCTTTCACCCAGCGTTGCGGTCAGCAGAAACACTAACCCTGAACCGGCGACAAAGGCCATAAAACCGAAGTTATCGATCCAACAGGTAAAATAGCCACGGCGCGCCATAGGCGCATATTCCGCCAGGTACGTTGTCGCCCCGGAACTTTCGCCACCGGCAGCAAAGCCCTGAACCAGACGGGTGATCACCAACAACACCGTCGCTGTAATGCCAATCTGATGATAGGTTGGCAATAACCCCATCACGAACGTGGCGCCGGAAGTAAGCAGAATCACAGTTGCCAGCACTTTTTGCCGCCCTTTGCGATCGCCCAGTGATCCGAAGAACAGCCCGCCCAGCGGGCGCATCACAAACCCGGCGCCAAAGACTGCAAAGGAAGAGAGCAATGCCACACTGGGGTTACCCGCCTGAAAGAATTGCAGACCGATAATCGCGGCCAGTGTGCCGTACAAACCGAAGTCGAACCACTCAACAAAATGGCCAATACCGGTGGCCAGCAGCACTTTACGTAATTTACGGCTCCCGGAGGCCTCTTCCTGCGACGCCATCCGATCGAGAGACCCCTGTACTGGCTGTGTCATATCCCCCTCCACTCACGATAGTGTTTCTATAATAGATATACTATCTACACCGCTTGTACGAATTCAGCACAGCACAGATGGCGCAAAATGTGATTCCCCCCGGCTTTTCTGCCGTAAAAACCAGACAAGATCACATTTTAGCCGTCGGGAAAATAAAAAAGCCCCGCAGTATAACGAGGCTCAGAGATTGGGTTTTACGTGCCGCGAAGCGTTATGCCTGTTTTTTCGGCATCATTCGCAGCAACGTATTGTCTTTAAAAATGTAATGGTGCGCCAACGCAGCCGCCGCGTGCAGGCCAATCACAAAATATCCCAGATTCGCCAGCAGCTCATGGAGCTCTTTTAGCATATCCACAAGATCGAAATTGGCTTCAGCCGCATACGGCATCGCTATGCCGAACGCCATCCACGGACCACCACGGTTGTACATCATCAGCAGGCCGATCGCCGGCAATGCGATAAACAGCAGATAAATCACCAGATGGCCAAGGTGCGCCAACCCGGTCATCATCGCGGATGGTTTTGGCACAATCGGCGGTGTCGGGTTTTTCAGCCGCACCAGTAACCGCGCAACCATCAACACCAGAATAGAAATGCCACAGGAGACATGCACCATATTAAACGCCGGACGATAACTGCGCGGCGCAAAACCGCGAAACTCCATGGCGCAATAAGCGGCCACCACCAGCAGAAATACCAGCCAGTGAATAGCGATTTGTAAGCCGGAATAGTTGCTACGCATAACGACACCCCACAACAAACGGAGAACGGACCGGCGTTCAACATACCTGGCTTTTCTTAAAAATTCATTAACTTTACTGTATCAATTTTCAATCACTTATCGTTACATGAATGTGATTCAGTTGCCCAAACCTCCTCCCCAGGCTATCACTGGACGAGTGCAATGCTGTGATTCATTCAATCCTGAGGGAGAAAATCATGAGTAAAATTGGCATCAATGGGTTTGGCCGTATCGGTCGTCTGGTTCTACGTCGTCTGCTGGAAACCAACAGCAGCGCAGAAGTGGTCGCGATCAACGATCTGACCTCACCGAAAGTGCTCGCCTATCTCTTAAAGCATGACTCCAATTACGGCCCGTTTAACTGGAGTGTGGACTTCAGCGAAGACGCGCTGATCGTCAACGGTAAAACCATCACCGTTTACGCCGAGAAAGACGCTCAACATATTCCGTGGCGTAGCGCAGGTGCAGAGATCATTGTTGAATGTACCGGCTTCTATACCTCCGCAGAAAAATCACAAGCACATCTCGATGCCGGTGCCCAAAAAGTGCTGATCTCTGCCCCGGCAGGCGACATGAAAACCGTGGTTTATAACGTCAACGACGACACGCTCAACGCCCAGGACACCCTTATTTCCGTCGCGTCCTGCACCACAAACTGCCTGGCACCGATGGCAAAAGCCCTGCATGACAGTTTCGGCATTAAAGCGGGCACCATGACCACTATCCACGCTTATACCGGTACACAAGCGCTGGTTGATGGGCCACGCGGTAAAGATTTGCGCGCATCGCGGGCAGCGGCGGAGAATATTATTCCGCACACCACCGGCGCGGCCAAAGCCATTGGCCTGGTGATCCCGGCGCTCAACGGCAAACTGAAAGGCCATGCCCAACGCGTACCGGTGAAAACCGGCTCAGTCACAGAACTGGTGTCGGTACTCGAGAAAAAAGTGACCGTGGATGAGATCCACGCCGCGCTGAAAAAAGCCACCGCCAATAACGAATCCTTTGGCTACACCGACGAAGAGATCGTGTCGTCCGATGTGATTGGCAGTCATTTCGGTTCGGTATTTGATGCCACCCAGACGGAAATCACCGAAGTGGGCGATCTGCAACTGGTGAAAACCGTCTCCTGGTACGATAACGAATACGGCTTCGTTACCCAGCTTGTGCGCGTGCTGGAAAAATACCGTACGCTCTGATCCGCAATCCTGTCGGGTAGGTTCCCGCTACCCGGCATCTCTTTGATCTCGCTGTCCCCCAACCCGCTCACAATCCGCCTATGCTATACAGCAGATACGATGTAAAAGGAGTGCAGGTGTGAGAAATATGAGTCGGGAAGATCTGCTAACGCTGATGGATGTCGCCGTGCAGCATTCCACTACCTTCCCCGTCTGGCCGCAGGGAGAAGCCCCCGGCGCACAGGTAAGCCCGGTGCATTTCCAACTGGAAGAACGCTACACAGGGCCGTCCCGTTTTGATCGTTCAGTGACCGGTGTACGCGCCCCGGAGATCACCGTTTACGCCCCGCAAAACCCGAATGGCGTGGGCATTCTGGTGACGCCAGGCGGCTCCTACCGCCGCGTGGTACTGGATAAAGAAGGCAGCGCACTGGCATCCTGTTTTAACGCCAAAGGCTACACCCTGTTTGTGATGACCTATCGCCTGCCGGGAGACGGGCATGCGGAAGGCGCTGATGCGCCGTTGGCGGATGTTCAGCGAGCCATGCGTACGCTTCGCGCCAATGCCAGCACCTGGCATATTGATCCTGAGCGCATTGGTGTGATGGGGTTTTCTGCCGGGGGCCATGCCGCAGCAAGTCTGGGCACACGTTATAACGAATCTGTTTACGCACCGCTTGACGCCATTGATCAGCAAAGCGCCCGTCCGGCGTTTATGGCGCTGGTCTACCCGGTGATCACCATGCAAAAGGAGATTGATCACCCGCAGTCCCGCCAGCAACTCATTGGTGAGACGCCAACGGCAGATCAAATTCGCCGTTATTCCGCAGAGCAAATGGCAGATGAACACACACCACCGACGTTTTTACTGCATGCGGTTGACGATCCCGCAGTCAAAGTGGAAAACAGCGTGGTGATGTTTACCGCCCTGCGCCGCCTGGGTGTACCGGTGGAGATGCACCTGTTCGAACAGGGTGCGCACGGTTTCGGCATTCGCGATGCGCTGGGTTTGCCGGTCGCCATTTGGCCGGAGCTGATGATGGGGTGGATCGCCACCAAAGTGTGAAGCGTGCCCCCACACGCGTCGGGGGCAGCGCTTATCAGGATTGCAGATAGACCATCTGGGTTTGCAGGTATTCGTTCAGGCCGTGGCGACCGTCCGCTCCGCCGATCCCGGATTTGCGCCAGCCTGCATGGAAGCCTTGCATCGCTTCGAAGTTTTCACGGTTGATATAGGTCTCCCCGAATTTCAGCCCGCGCACCGCTTTCATTGCCGTATTGAGATCCCGGGTATAGATCGATGATGTCAGACCATAATCACTGTCATTGGCCATCGCCAGCGCTTCATCCAACGTGTTAAACGCCACGACCGGCAGCACCGGGCCAAATGTCTCTTCGTGCATGATCGCCATCTCCTGGCGCACATCCAGCAGCAGCGTGGGCGGGTAGAAATAGCCTTTACCGATCACCGGTTTACCCCCGAGCGCAACCCGCGCGCCTTCGGACACCGCATGCGCGACTTTCTGCTCTACGCGTTCCAGCGCCGCTGCGTTGATAAGCGGCCCCATAGCAATGTCGTTGCGCTGAGAGGGATCGCCAAACTGCACAGCCTTCATGGCCTCGCCAAGGCGATTAACAAAGCGGTCATAAATACCGCGCTGGACATAAACACGCTCAGCACAGTTACACACTTGCCCGGTATTAATCACGCGGGAGTCGACAATGGCTTTGACCGCCAGCTCCAGGTCGGCATCGTCCATCACAATCGCCGGGGCTTTTCCGCCCAGTTCCAGGCACACTTTGGTGATGCTTTTCGCCGCTGCGGCCATGATCTTCTCACCCGCACCGACACTGCCAGTCATACTGACCATCGCCACTTTCGGGTTGCCTGCCAGCTCCTGTCCGACCGTTTCCCCACGGCCAAGCACCAGGTTAAAAACACCTTTCGGCAGCCCGACATCGTGAACGATTTTCGCGAAAGCGATGGCGTTATTCGGCGTAAATTCGCTGGGTTTAATCACAATGGTATTACCGGTGATCAGCGCAGGCGCCATTTTGCGAGCAATCAGAAAGAACGGGAAGTTCCACGGTAGAATGCCGGTGGTGACGCCCAGCGGGCGTTTGAATACAAAGATATTCTCGCCTGGACGATCGCTTTGCAGGATCTCACCTTCGTAGCGCCGCGCCCACTCGGCCATATAGTCGATGTAATCGGCGGTGAATGACACTTCCACCTCTGCCAGTTGCTGAATTTTTCCACCTTCTGCAACAATAAGCGCGCTGATTTCACTGACTTTTTCGCGAATACCTGCGGCAATCTTACGCAGCCAACCTGCACGTTCGATGGCGGGAAGGGCTTCCCAGGCGGGCTGGGCGCGTTCAGCCGCGTCTATCGCCCGGCGGGCGTCTTCCGCCCTGCCATCGGGAATGCGCGCCAGTATCTCTTCCGTTGCCGGGTTAACGACATCCAGCCATTTGTCGCCCTGCCAGCTTACAAATTGACCGTCGATAAACATTGGGTGTTGTACCGGTGCTGTCATGACTCGCTCCTGTAATGATATTGTTTTTAACAAGTGAACTTGCTGTTAAAAATCTATATCCGCACAGGGCATTTCCCAGACAGGAAGCGAACTTTTGTGAGAGAACTCATAAAAGCACAGCGAAAAAGAAACAAAAAAATTACATTATCGCGGACAGGAATGCCCGTTTGCGACAAGGGCTACGCAAACGGGCATCAGGCTTAGAGAGAACGGCTTGATAAGGCATCAGCCAGCGTGCGATCGGCCAGTAGAACCTGCCATGCATCTTCAATATGTTGAGGAAAATCAATATGCACCAGGAAATCACGCCCGCCAGGGCCATAACCATTGGCATCATCGCGCAGACGCGGAACTTCGCCGAGGATCAGGGAAAGATAACGCTCCACCGACCATAAGCCTCTCTGTCGCGGCTGGAAAGTTACACCCTTAGCCGTGTTGACCAGTCGCGGTGTAAAGCCGGGCCAGCTCAGCCAGTGTGGGGCGTTAGCGCACTGCTGGCTAACGCGGGCAAAGGTCGCCATGGTGCGACGCTGCATGGTCGGGTCTTGCACTACCATTGCCGTCTTCGGCGTCATCCCCCGGTTGACGAGCATATCGATGCTGAACCGTGCGTTTTCACCACAGTTAGCAGATTTTTCTTCTACCAGGATCTGTTTGTCATCCAATTTCCAAAACTGTCGGGCGATGTCTGCAAGGATCGCCGCCTCGCTGCGCCCGGTCGTACGCAGCACGTTATAGCGTGGGTGGCGGGCAATGGCGGAATAGAGAAAGGTCGTTGAGTGGCCAATGCCGCCGCTGATGAGCAGCGGTGTCCCCTGCGCCGCCGCCAGTGCACAGGCCGCATTGATGGTGGGTATCACGGCGTTGCCCGCAAGGATCACCACATCCGCCCGTACGGGCGTCGGTTTGCCGACAAAATCATTCTGCGCCAGCCACGCGCCTAACGCATTGGCGGCCGCCAGCGTCTGTTCAGGCAAAGCGGGAAACGTTGTCAACATGAGCTAAACCTCCTTCGTAAATCTTTTTACAGCCTAACGCGCTGGCGCGAGCTGAATAGCGGATCACTCCGAATCCTGTTCGTGGTCGTTCACGTAAGTTTCTGTAACAAAAATTGAAATAAGCAAAAACCCCCCACCATAGCGGGTTACAGCCAGGTCTGTCTGATTACACAAATATCCCTGTGTGATTTACTCGCGGTCTGCCTGGGCTGGCGATACCAGCGTTTTTTCAAAACAGACCGCTTCCGCATTACCGATATAGCGCCCGTAATTTTCGCGAATGCGGTAACCATGCCGCAGGTAAAAGTCGAGCGCCCGTTGATTGATCTGGCGGGTTTCCAGCCACAGGCTGCGATATCCCTGCGTCAGCGCTTTGGCTTCCAGCGCGTGTAGCAATTGCGCGCCAACCCCGCGCGTACCCGGTCGGGCATACATACGTTTTATTTCGCCAATCGAGTCGGCCAGGTAACGCACCGCCACGCAACCTACGGCATACTGGTTGTCGTCCTGCGCCAATAGAAAAAAATCGTTTTCCCCCCAGGCCTGGGTATCAAAAGATGCCCTGCCGCTACTCCCGGTTAACGCCTGAAGCGTGTTCGAAAGCGCATCCTGCAATTGCAGACATGCCGGATCAGAAGGTGTCGTTACAGTAATAGTGATACGGTTCATTGTGACACTGTCACCTTATGTGAGGTTATTTCTTATCACTTAAGCAGATTGATTACTGTGAGTAATCTATCATGTTCTTATGCACTTGCATTCTGTTTACCTGCGCACGTAGAATCATTAGCACCCTAACTATTTCCATTGACAACATCTTATTGCTATTGCGCAAGGTTGAGGAGACCTGATGCGTTTACCGAAACGCGATCCGTACGCACCGCGTGAATGGGCGCCCCATGAAAAACCGGTACTGCTGGGTTCGCCCTCCACGCCGTTTCACAGTACGCCACGGCGTATCGCCTACGGCATTGTTGGTCTTCTGGTCTGCATGACCGGGGCGCTGGGCAATGCTATGGTCACTGCGAACCTGCAAAATCTGCAAGGCACCTTTGCCGCCTGGTCTACCGAGATTGCATGGTTACCCGCAGTGTACGTGATGACCAACGTCTCCATTAACCTGCTGTTGGTCAAGTTTCGCCAGCAGTACGGTTTGCGCGCCTTTACCGAAGGGTTTCTGGTGCTGTACGTGCTGGTGACCTTTTTCCATCTGTTCGTTAACGATCTGAGTTCCGCGCTGATCGTCCGCGCCGCACATGGCATGGTCGCGGCAGCGCTCAGCTCATTAGGCATCTATTACCAGATCCAGGCCTGGCCTGCGAAACACCGCTTAAAAGCGCTGACCATCGGTATCACCGGTTCCACACTGGCGATCCCGGTCGCGCGTCTCTTCTCCACCGAACTGTTGCAACTCGACGAGTGGCGTGGCCTCTACTTTTTTGAACTGGGGCTGGCGCTGATTTCGCTGGGCTGCGTGATTGCGTTGAAACTGCCGCCTGGCGATCGCAGAAAGGTGTTTGAAAAGAAGGACTTTATTACGTTTTTCCTGCTGGCACCGGGTATCGCACTCGTCTGTGCGGTGCTATCGCTGGGGCGTCTGGACTGGTGGTTTGAAGCGCCGTGGATTGGCTGGTCTCTCGCCGGGGCTGTGGTACTGATCGTCAGTGCCATGGTGTTCGAACATAACCGCAGCAACCCCTTGCTCAATACCCGCTGGCTTTCCAGCGGCAGTATTGTTCGCCTCGGGTTGATTATGCTGCTGATCCGTATTGTGCTGGCAGAACAGAATACCGGCGTGTTTGGTTGGCTGCAGTATGTCGGTTTGCAAAACGATCAAATGACTCACCTTGCCTGGTCGATTCTCGCCGGGATCATTTGCGGTATCGTGGCCAGTTGCCTGACTATCAAACCGCAGCGTCTGGCCTGGCCAATTATCACCTCTCTGGCGCTGATGATTATTGCTTCGCTGATGGACAGCCAGTCCACCAGTCTGACGCGCCCCGACCAGCTTTTGGTCAGCCAGTTTTTGCTCGGCTTCGCCAGTGCGTTTTTTATCGCCCCGGCTATGCTGGCAGGGATTGGCGGCGTTGTTGCAGAGCCGCGCAACCTGGTCAGCTTCTCGGTGCTGTTCGGTATGAGCCAGAATATTGGTGGTCTGCTTGGCTCGGCGATTTTAGGCACCTTTCAAACCTGGCGGGAAAAATACCATTCCAGTCTGCTGGCGGATCAGCTCACCACATTAAACCCGCTCGTCAATGAGCGACTGCAACTCTACAGCCAGCTTTACCAGAGCATGATCGGTGATAGCACACTGTTAAGTACGCAGGCCGTGACGCAGTTGCAAAACGTCTCAACGCTGGAAGCAAATATCCTCGCGTACAACGATACTTATCTGTTAACGGCTTCGGTGGCTACCGCCACGCTGATCTGGATTTTGTGGCGCTTGTTGCGCCTGCGTATAACTGCCCGTCTTGCACTGCGACGGGCAACAGGAACCAAATAATGTCGTTATTATTTCCGGAGTGTTTATGAGTCAGCAGGATGCCGCCAAAGCGCAGGCAAATACCCGTAGTAATTTGCGTGTGGTCTCCATTTTTGCCGCCGCCGCGATCGGTCTGGTCGGCGTACTTGTGATCCTTTACGCGTGGCATCTGCCCCCTTTTACCCGCCATTCACAGTTTACGGATAATGCCTATGTGCGTGGCCAGACGACCTTTATCAGTCCACAGGTGAACGGCTATATCACGGACGTCCCGGTACAGGATTTTGCTAACGTGAAAAAAGGCGATCTGATTATGCAGATCGATGACCGCATCTACCGCCAGCGCGTTCACCAGGCGCAGGCGACGCTGGCGATGAAAACCGCGGCGCTGGAAAACAATCTCCAGCAACGAAAAAGCGCCCAGGCGGTGATCGCACGCAATGAAGCGGCGTTAGCCAGCGCGAAAGCGCAGGATTTGAAATCGCAGGCAGACCTTAAGCGCGTGAAAGAACTCACGGCAGACGGTTCGCTGTCGATTCGCGAACGCGATGCGGCACTGGCGACCGCCGCGCAAAACACGGCCTCTATCGCTCAGGCGCAGGCCACGCTGGAGATGTCCCGTCAGGATTTGCAAACCACCATTATTAACCGTGCCTCGTTGCAGGCCGACGTCGAAAATGCCAAGGCGGCGCTGGAGTTGGCGCAAATAGATTTGCAAAACACGCGTATTGTCGCGCCGCGAGACGGGCAACTCGGGCAGATCAGCGTCCGTTTAGGCGCTTATGTCAGCGCGGGGACGCATTTGACGTCACTGGTTCCGGCGCAACGCTGGGTGATTGCCAATCTGAAAGAGACACAGTTGGCGAACGTGCAGGTCGGACAGCCCGTGCATTTCACCGTCGATGCGCTGGATGACGAAACGTATCAGGGGCGCGTGGAAAGTCTCTCTCCGGCAACCGGGGGCGAGTTCAGTGCAGTCAGCCCGGACAACGCCACCGGCAATTTCGTCAAGATCGCCCAGCGCATTCCGGTACGCATTGCCGTTGACGCAAAACCCGACATGCTGGCGCGTCTGCGCCCGGGAATGTCTGTACAGGTGCATATTGATACCCAGGAGAAGCAGAAATGAAGCTGCACAGCGCCCTTGTTGCGCTGACCGTCACGCTTACCGGGTGCCAGTCCGCGCAGATCGAACCGGCGCAGCCGACACTGCACATTCCTGCGGCCTGGCGCAGCGACGCAGGCCCGCTCAGTAAAGCAGACCGCGTCTGGTGGCGTCAGTTTCACGACAATCAGCTCAATCAGTTTGTCGATCAGGCATTGCGTTATAACAGTGATGTGCTGATTGCCCGCGAACGGGTTAACGAGTATCAGGCACGGGTTTATGCGGCCGACAGCGCGCTGTTTCCGGAGCTGGACGCAGGATTTTCCGCTACGCGCGCCCGATCGCAGTCGGCCGCCACGGGATTGCCTGTCCACAGTACGTTGTATAAAGGCAACCTGACCGCCAGTTATACGGTGGATCTGTGGGGCGCGAATCGCAGCGCAGCACGCGCAGCGGATGCGTCGCTGGACGCGCAAAAAGCAGCGGCCGCGGCGGCGGATCTGACGGTTGCCACAAACGTGGCAACGGGTTACCTGACCTTACTGTCGCTGGACGAACAACTTCGCGTCACCCGCGCGACACTGAAAGCGCGGGAAGACGCCTTGCAGCTCGCCCGTCACCAGTATGAAACAGGCTATACTTCACGACTGGAGTTGATGCAATCCGATTCAGAACTGCGGGCAACACGGGCGCAGGTGCCGGTGTTAGCGCATCAAATCAATCAGCAGGAGAACGCGCTGAGCCTGTTGCTGGGCCGTAATCCAGGGGCTATTGCACGCAGCGCGTTTGCCGGACTCACGCCGCTCGCCGTGCCTTCGCAGTTACCATCAACCTTGCTAAACCGACGACCGGATATCGTGCAGGCTCAGCACCAGTTGGTTGCCGCCGATGCAACACTGGCATCATCACAGGCGAAGTTACTGCCCTCTATCAATCTGACCGCGTCCGGTAGTGTGCAGGATGATACGCTGCCCGGTCTGCTTGATAACCCACTGCGATTATGGAGTCTGGGCGGCAGTATTCTGGCACCATTGCTTAACCGACAGGCATTAAATGCGCAGGTAGATGTGTCGATGTCCCAGCGGAATCAGGCGCTTTACACCTATGAAAAAACCGTGCGCAGCGCATTCAAAGAAGTGAACGACAGCCTGGATGCCATCACCCGTCTCGGCGAACAACTGCATGAGCTGACCGGGCAGGAGCAGGTAGCGCAGGAGACACTGCGGATTGCACAAAACCGTTATCGCAACGGCTATTCCTCTTATCTGGAGGTACTGGATGCTCAACGCACGCTGTTTTCCACCCAGCTTAACGCCGTGCAGGTGAAAAATAATCTGTTGCTGGCGCAGGTGGATCTCTACCGCGCACTGGGCGGAGGGTGGTCCGGGCTGAATTAAGTTATCAAACACCAGAGGTAATGCTATGCAGCAAAAGTGGTCCATGGTTGATGAATACTTAGAAAAACAGTTAATTGCAGAGGATGAGGTTCTGGCGCAGGTACTGGCGAACAACCGGCGCGCCGGTCTCCCTGGCATCGATGTTTCGCCGGTGCAGGGGCAGCTACTGGCACTGTTTGTACGTATGGTGCAGGCAAAACGCATACTGGAAATTGGCACACTGGGCGGTTACAGCACCGTGTGGATGGCGCGAGAGTTGCCCGTTGGCGGTGAATTGTTAACACTGGAAGCCGATCCGTTACATGCCGCCATCGCCAGGGAAAACCTGCATTTCGCCGGTGTGGCGGACCGGGTCACCGTCGCAGAAGGTCCGGCATTGCATACGCTGGAAAATCTCGGCGACCACCCACCGTTTGATCTGGTGTTTATCGATGCGGATAAACCCAATAACCCGAATTACCTCAAATGGGCACTGCACTATGCCCATCCGGGTACGCTGATTATTGGCGATAATGTGGTGCGCAACGGTGAAGTCACCAACCCGGTGACCACCGATGCCAGCGTACAGGGCGTACGAACCTTTATTGAGATGATGGGCGCAGAGCCACGGTTGACCGCCACCGCCATGCAAACGGTGGGCGTTAAAGGCTGGGATGGCTTTACTCTGGCATGGGTCAACGCCTGAAAAAATAACGCCGGATAGCGGCAGATACCGCATCCGGCCAGGGAAAACAGAGCGTCGCTATCCGCTGATTTGCTCCATTGCCTGCAAAATACGCTTATCGGAGATGGGGTACGGCGTACCAAGTTGCTGCGCAAAATAGCTGACGCGCAACTCTTCGATCATCCAACGGATCGCTTTGACGTCTTCCTCTTCACGTCGTGCTGGCGGGAGCTTATTCAGCCACTGCTGCCATGCCTGCTGCGTCTGCTCGACTTTCAACATCTGCGCACGATCGCGGTGCGGATCAACCGCCAGTTTCTCCAGGCGTTTCTCAATAGCCTGCAAATAACGCAGCGTATCACCCAGGCGGCGGAAACCATTCCCGGTGACAAATCCGCGGTACACCAGCCCGCTCATCTGCGCTTTGATGTCAGACAGCCCCAGCGCCATCGTCATGTCCACGCGCCCTTTCAGCCGCTTATTGATGTTAAAAACCGTCGTCAGGATCTGCTCGACCTGTTTAGCGATCTCCACCACGGTGTCATTCAGCTCTGCTCGAACTTTCTCGTGCAGCGCTGCGAAGTTCTCCTCCGTCCACACCGGGCCGCCCGCATCATCAATCAACTTATCTACACCGCAGGAGATACAGTCATCAATCAGATCCAGCACTTTGCCGTACGGGTTAAAGTAGAGCCCCAGTTTGGCTTTATTGGGCAGTTTTTCGTGCAGATACTTAATGGGTGAAGGAATGTTCAGCAGCAGCAAACGGCGGATACCGCGCCACATCGCCTGTTGCTGCTCCTGCGGGTTATCAAACAACTTGATGGCCACACTGTCACGTTCATCCACCAGCGCGGGCCAGGCTTTGACCTTATAGTTGCCGCGCTTCTGCTCGTAGCTTTCCGCCAGCGTGCCAAAGCTCCAGATATGCAGCCCGCTCTGTTCGATACCGTCATCGGCAACGGCGGAGAGCGTCTCCCGCACTTTGCCTTTCAGGCTCTCTTTCAGTTCAGCCAGCGAACGCCCTTCAAGCAGCTTTTTGTTTTTGTCATCCACCACACGGAATGTGATTTTCAGGTGCTCAGGCACCTGATCCCAATGCCAGTCATCGCGATCAACGGTAACGCCGGTCATGCGGCGTAGTTCACGTTCCAGGGCATCCAGCAACGGCAGTTCCAGCGGCGTAACCCGCCCGAGAAACGCCTCGGCGTAGTTGGGTGCCGGCACAAAATTTCGCCGCGTCGGCTTCGGTAATGATTTGATCAGCGCAATGACCAGTTCACGACGCAAGCCGGGGATCTGCCATTCAAACCCGCTCTCTTCCACCTGGTTAAGCAGCGGCAAGGGAATATGCACCGTCACGCCGTCGGCGTCCGCACCCGGTTCAAACTGGTAGCTGAGGCGCAGTTTCAGGTTGCCCTGATGCCAGAAGTTGGGGTAATCCAGCTTGCTGACGCTCTCCGCGCCTTCTTTGATCAGCATGCTCTTCTCAAAGTTGAGCAGGTCCGGCGTCTCACGGCTGGCTTTTTTCCACCAACTGTCAAAATGACGGGCGGAAATCACCTCATGGCTGATGCGCTGATCGTAAAACTCAAACAGCGTTTCGTCGTCCACCAGAATGTCACGGCGGCGGGATTTGTGCTCCAGTTCTTCCACTTCCGCACGCAGTTTCAGGTTGTCGCGGAAGAACGCATGGCGGGTTTGCCAGTCGCCTTCAACCAGCGCGTGGCGGATAAACAACTCGCGACACAGCGCCGCATCGATCTGGCTGTAGTTGATCTTGCGCGCAGCAACAATGGGCAAACCGTAGACAGTCACTTTCTCCGTGGCCATCACGGCGCCCTGCGCCCGCTCCCAGTGCGGTTCACTGTAGGCACGCTTGATAAGATGCTGCGCCACCGGTTCAACCCACTCCGGATCGATACGCGCGGCAATGCGCCCCCACAGACGACTGGTTTCCACCAGCTCTGCGACCATCGTCCATTTTGGCGGCTTTTTGAATAATCCGGAGCCCGGGAAGATAGAAAAACGCGCGTTACGCGCACCGGTGAACTCCTGCTTGTCGGCATCTTTCATACCAATGTGCGACAACAAACCAGTCAACAAGGCGATATGGATTTCACGGTACTCCGCCGGTTCGCTGTTCACCGGTATTCCCAGCTCTTTCACCACCTGACGTAGTTGGGTGTAGATATCCTGCCATTCGCGCACGCGCAGGTAGTTAAGATAATCAACCCGGCACTGGCGGCGGAACTGATTCGAAGAGAGCGCTTTTTGCTGCTCGCCGAGGTAGTTCCACAAATTCACAAATGCGAGGAAATCGGACTCTTTATCGTGGAAGCGCTGGTGTTTCTCATCTGACGCCTGCTTTTTATCCAGCGGACGCTCTCGCGGATCCTGAATCGACAGCGCAGAGGTAATGATCATTGCTTCACGCACGCAACCGTGTTTTTGCGCCTCCAGCACCATACGCGCCAGACGCGGATCCACCGGCAACTGCGACAACTGGCGCCCCATCGGCGTCAGTTTATAGGCCACCTGCTGCTCATCAGTGGTAATGGCACCCAGCTCTTCCAGCAGACGAACCCCATCCTGGATATTGCGTTTGTCCGGCGCTTCCACGAACGGGAAGGCGGCAATGTCGCCCAGCCCCAGCGCGGTCATCTGCAAAATGACCGAAGCAAGGTTAGTGCGCAAAATTTCCGGGTCGGTAAATGCCGGGCGCGACAGGAAATCATCTTCGGAATAGAGACGAATACAGATCCCTTCCGATACACGGCCGCAACGACCTTTACGCTGATTGGCAGAGGCCTGTGACACCGGCTCGATGGGCAGACGCTGCACTTTCGTTCGGTAGCTGTAACGACTGATACGCGCCGTTCCGGGATCGATCACATATTTAATGCCCGGTACGGTGAGCGATGTTTCCGCCACGTTGGTTGCCAGCACAATGCGTCGACCACTGTGCGGCTGGAATACCCGGTTCTGTTCGCTGTTGGACAACCGCGCATAGAGCGGCAGGATTTCCGTATGGCGCAAATCACGCTTACTGAGTGCATCGGCGGTATCGCGGATTTCACGCTCACCGCTCATGAAAATCAGAATGTCGCCCGCGCTTTCGCGCCCCAATTCATCTACAGCGTCGAAAATCGCCTGTAACTGATCGCGTTCCGTGTCGTCCGCGTCTTCGACAATCGGGCGGTAACGGACTTCGACCGGATAAGTGCGACCGGACACTTCAATGATGGGCGCATTATTGAAATGGCGAGAAAAGCGCTCCGGATCGATGGTCGCCGACGTGATGATCACTTTCAGGTCGGGACGGCGTGGCAACAGTTCACGCAGGTAACCCAGCAGGAAGTCGATATTCAGGCTGCGTTCGTGCGCTTCATCAATAATGATGGTGTCGTACTGCATCAGCAGGCGATCCTGCTGGATTTCTGCCAGCAAAATCCCGTCCGTCATCAGCTTGACCAGGGTGTTATCGCTGACGTGATCGCTAAAGCGCACTTTATAACCGATGCAACCGCCCGGCTCGGTTTTCAGCTCTTCGGCAATACGGTTTGCTACGGTGCGCGCCGCCAGACGGCGCGGCTGCGTATGGCCAATCAGCCCCTTAATTCCGCGCCCCAGCTCCATACAAATTTTCGGCAACTGCGTGGTCTTACCGGAACCGGTTTCCCCGGCGATAATCACCACCTGGTTGTCACGTACCGCTTCAAGGATGGTCTGCTTCTTCTGGCTGACCGGTAAATTGTCCGGATAATCAATGACCGGGCGCGCTGCTTCGCGCAGCAGGACTTTCCCTGCCGCCTCGGCCATCTCCCCGGCTATCTGGCGGAACAGCGCTTGCTGAGATTCAGGATTTTTAACTTTCTTACTGCCCTGGAGCCGACGGGCGAAGCGCTGCCTGTCACGCAGCATCAGCGTATCGAGTTGATGGTGGAGATCGGTAATCGTTACTTTATTTTGTTCTGTCATGGCGTTATTGGGCAGAGCACTGCCGGTAAACATCTTAAGATTTTAGTCACGATAGAATACCACATCGCGGCATGCCTTTTCTTGTTCAAGAAATTTGAACATAGGAATCGATATATTGCGCTATTCACACGGGCGAATTGTGCATAGAGTGTCACGAAGAAACGGGGCAACCCACATCAATACAACAAAGGAAACACCCAATGAGCAAAGTATTAGTTCTGAAATCCAGTATTCTGGCAGGGTACTCACAGTCAGGTCAGTTGGCAGATTATTTCGTTGAACAGTGGCGCGAAAAACATGCTGCCGATCAGATTACCGTTCGCGACCTGGCCGCGAACCCAATCCCGGTGCTGGATGGCGAACTGGTTGGTGCGCTGCGCCCGAGCGATGCGCCTCTGACGCCGCGTCAGCAGGAAGCGCTGGCGCTGTCCGACGAGCTGATCGCCGAACTGCAAGCTCATGACGTGATCGTTATCAACGCGCCGATGTATAACTTCAACATCCCAACGCAGTTGAAAAACTATTTTGACCTGGTCGCCCGTGCTGGCGTGACGTTCCGCTACACCGAGCAGGGTCCTGAAGGTCTGGTGAAAGGCAAACGCGTGGTGGTGGTTTCCAGCCGCGGCGGTATCCACAAAGATACTCCGTCTGACCTCGTCGCACCGTACCTGAAACTGTTCCTCGGCTTTATCGGCATCACCGACGTGAACTTTGTGTTCGCCGAAGGCATTGCTTACGGTCCGGAAGTGGCGACCAAAGCGCAAAACGATGCGAAAGCAGCGATCGACAGCCTCGTCGCCGCCTGATATTTCTCCCTCTCACCCCCCGGTGGGAGGGATCTCCCCGACATTCCATCTCCCACGCCATCGACGCTTTCGCTACCGCGCGAATGCTTTCCAGTATGGCATCAAACTGCGGCGACTGCGCAAAGCGCACCGTTCCCCGCCAGCGCAGGGTACACGTCAATAACGGTGCATTATAGGGTCGATACTTCTGGCTACTTCTTCAACCACTTACCGTTAATGCCCTGGACATAATCACCGGGTTTGGCACGCTCAACTAGTTTCTGCCCGGCCATTTTTGCCACATCATCGACCGGAATGTTGTTGCGATCCGCCAGTTGCTGGTAGCTTTCCGTTCGCGCTTTGTTGATCCGGTCAACCAGCGCCAGCGTCTCTTTATCTTTGCTGATGGCCGCCACATAGCCAGTAAGCGTTTCACCCACCCGCCCCTGTGTGCGGGCTTCCTCAAGGGTCAGCGCCTGTGCGGTTGTACTGAGCAAGCTCATAGCCAGTAATGCCATTACGACTCTTTTTTTCATCATGGCCTCAGAACAGATCGCTGCGTGATTTCAGCAGGGTTTCAACGTCTTTATCCACTTTGATGTGGATTTCATGTTCGATCTTCACATTCATATTGATGGTGATTGGCTCTTTCGGTGCCGCGACTTCTATGCGCGGCGTACAGCCAGAAAGCAGCATCGCCAGCAGAGCGCCCGGCACGGCTATCAGGGTTTTCATTTTCTTTCCTCACACACTTCGCCCTTCGCGCAACGGGCTTCAGGCAGCGCCGCATTTTGCTCAAGCCATGACTGCAAATTGTCGCCAAAACGTAAACTACGCCATAAGGTGAAGACGTTCTCTTCATGGGTATAGTTCAAATTTACCGTACTGCTCTTCCCTTCGACAAAACTGGTGCCACCAAGGGTGGCCTGCATGGTTAACACGCCCAGGTTGTCGAGGTTTATCCTGGTCCACGACCGGGAAATTTCCATATAACGCAGCCAGTTAATGGCCGCACCCGCCGCCATATTGTCATTGACCACCGCATCGGCCGTGTCTTTATCAATACGCAGCGTCATCGGACCGGGATTATGCAACCAGCCATCTTTGATAATCCACTGCGGATTATCAAGCCACAACGGCAGCGCGCCGTCGAACGGCCCGGAGAGAGCAAACTGTTTCGGATTCACTGCGCTTATCAGTTCACTGGAGGAGATATGGTTAAGGCGCAACAGCGCTGGATCATGCTGCGGCATCCGCAACTGCTGCATGGTGATTTTGCCACCGAGGGCATCGACACTGACATCACTTAAGATCAGCGGGTTTTCTTCGCTCCACGGCCAGGCGCCCTGCAAATCCGCAGTGAAATTTTTCGCTGTCACCTGGTTAACAATTTCGCCGATACGCAGCGACACCGGGCGGCGTGTGCCTAATTGCCAGGTCGCGTCGCGATAGCGAAACGGCAGCACGAAATCGACACCGCGTATCTCATTATCCGGCGTCCATACACTGCCGCTTTTCAGTACACCATGGCCGCCCGCAGCAAATCCCTGGCCAGCAGCGGCGGAGAACGCCACCTGCGCATTCAAAGCGCCATCGAGCAATTTCATTTTCCAGTCTGGGGGGATCAACGGTTGAAACACCGTCAATGACTGACGAGGCCACCACGCCTGCCCGCGCAGACGTTCGCCATCCCAGCGTCCATTAACCTGCACCGGACCGATGGTATCGGCGCGAAGATCACCTTTGAACTGGAACAGCGTCGGCTCGGTACCTTCAACGCGGAACTTCAACCTTGACGGCGGTAACACGCTACCGCCGCTAAAGGTGGTTTGCCCGGCATCCAGCGTCAGCGCGCCATCAAATTGTGGGTTTTCGGCATCACGGATCCAGCGAACAGGCGCATCCAACGCCAGTCTTGGCGTGGTCATGCGCATGCCCCCATATTGCAACTGGTCAAAACCGGTCGACAGAGCGGTCAGGGTAATGGCGTTATCCTTCCACTCGCCGTGCCCGGTGACATCCCAGCGTGCATTCATTGGCGTAAAATGCCCATCACCCCAGTAGCGCCAGCGCCAAAGACCGTCATCTGGTAAGAAATCCCTCGCCTGACCGTCCAGGTGCAGCCGGAAGTCGCCCATCGCATTTTCGTGGGCGCGTAAAATGGCCTGTAAACGCCCGTCAATACCCCGCTGTGTCAGCTTTACGCCCGCGAGCGGCCAGCGCACTTCATCAATATTCAGTGAGTCAATAACGCGCCCGCGCGAACGCAGCAGTGCGCCAGGGGTGAACGCCAGCTGTGGGTCATCAAGCGCACCGCTCAACCGGGCGGGCAGTACCGCATAAAACACCAGATCGCCCTGCTTTGCTTCCCCGGTTAATTGCAACGGCATCTCGCTGTTGTCCATGCTTAACCGGCCCGGCCCGATGGTCAGAACGGCATTGCCTTTGCCCGCATCGCCTTGCGTGAGTACGTTCAGCCTGCCGCTGAACAGGGCATTCTCCAGCCCCTGTTGCCAGTTTTCGATCTTCAAACCTACACGACCGCTGAGCGGAAACCCTTCATAGGGCCAGTTCCATCGCCCATCGCTAATGGTGAGTTGCTGGCGGGTCAATTGCCAGGGCAGATCCAGCAGCGGATCACCGCCGTCACGCGCCATCACCACCAGTTGCCCTTCATTATTTCGCCACTCCAGATCGGTATCCACCAGCCCTGGCTGCTGTGGCAGCGTTAACGTGCTCTGTATATGGCCATTGACCGGCACCCCCTGCGGGATCTCAGGCAGCGTAAACTCGCCGCCGAGCGTCAACGGGGGTTGATCGTCAAACAACCGCACTGCCAGCCGTTTCACCGTCAGTGCCTGGCCACGCAAGCGTGCGCTGACCTCCACACGATCCCCGGTGTAGTTCAGCGTCTGGAGTGCAGGCGTCAGAGCGAGTTGTAACTTACCTTGCCACGTCTGCCACGGGCTCAGCGTCACGCGATCAACAGTCAGCCAGGTATAAGGCAGCATCGATTGCCACTGCGCGAGGGTGCGGGGTGCGGAAGAGGATTCAGAGTCCGGCAGTGCGTTCAGACAGGCGCTGTCAATGTCCAGCGAAGCAATGTGGAGTTGCCAGCGACTGGGGTGCGTAAGCTCCGCATTTTTTATCTGTGCAAGCTGGCAGTCACCAACCAGATAGCGCAAATCAGGGATTTTCAGGGCATGGCGGGTCAGTCGCGGGCTGGTTTCCATCGCGATGCGCGTCCCTGAGGGTAGCCAGATACCGGCAAGTGTCGGCACCCAGTACGCAAGGGTCAGCAGCAGCGTTAACGGCAGCAGTATGAACAATAAAACCAGTGCGATGGCGGCTTTGTATTTACCCTTCATGGGCAGGGAATATCCTGATGTTGTCTATGATTAAGCCGATTCTGCCCGTTATTGTGGCACGTCTGGCCAGGCCTTTGAAGCAGCGGTCTGCTTTAATAATACGCTGACTGTTGCATTTTCAGTAGCGCAAGCAGATAGTGCCGACGTTTCATTTATTTATGGATGTTGATTATGTTTACCAAAGCGTCACTGATTCGTGGTTGGTTTGCCGGAGCCACGGTTTTTACCTGTTTCAGTCTGGGCAGTTATGTCGGTGAACAGGACTTCCACGGTTCGAAAATCCCCTGGCTTATCAGCGTGTTTATTGCATTTTTCATCTGCTGGGGCGCGCGCAGTTCACTCAGACATCTCCGTTAAGGATGACCCCGGTTCAGCCGTTATACTGAATTCAGGCACATTAACCCTACCTGGCGTTATCAATTAAATTTGAATGTTTACATAATAATTTTAAAACGTGATAATAAGGGTAGTAAACCATTGGAGAAAGTCTTATGAAACTCGCGGTATATAGCACAAAGCAATACGATAAAAAGTATTTGCAGCATGTTAACAAAGATTATGGCTACGAGCTTGAATTTTTCGACTTTCTGTTAACCGAGAGGACGGCGAAAACGGCCAACGGCAGCGATGGCGTCTGTATATTCGTTAACGATGACGGTAGCCGCCCGGTGTTAGAAGAGTTGAAGAAACACGGCGTGAAGTTTATCGCTCTGCGCTGCGCCGGTTTTAATAATGTCGATTTAGAGGCAGCCAAAGAACTGGGCCTCCGGGTAGTGCGTGTCCCCGCCTACTCGCCGGAAGCCGTTGCAGAACATGCCATTGGCATGATGATGGCGCTGAACCGCCGTATTCACCGTGCCTATCAGCGCACACGTGATGCTAACTTCTCTCTTGAAGGTCTGACCGGTTTTACCATGTACGGCAAAACCGCTGGCGTGATCGGCACGGGCAAGATCGGCGTTGCCGCATTACGCATTCTGAAAGGGTTTGGTATGCGGCTGCTGGCGTTTGATCCGTATCCGAGTGAAGCCGCGCTCGAGCTTGGCGTCGAGTATGTCGACCTGGAAACCCTGTTCTCCCAGGCGGACGTGATCTCCCTGCACTGCCCGCTGACGCCGGAAAACTTCCATCTGCTTAACCGCGCCGCCTTTGCGCAGATGAAAGATGGCGTAATGATCATCAACACCAGCCGCGGCGGCTTGATTGACTCGCAGGCGGCGATTGATGCGCTGAAAACGCAGAAAATCGGCGCGCTGGGAATGGACGTGTATGAAAACGAGCGCGATCTGTTCTTTGAAGATAAGTCTAATGATGTGATTCAGGACGACGTTTTCCGTCGTCTGTCGGCGTGCCATAACGTGCTGTTTACCGGCCATCAGGCATTCCTTACCGCCGAAGCGCTGATCAGCATTTCCGAAACGACGCTGGAAAACCTGCGCCAGTTACGTGACGGCGAAACCTGCCCGAACGCACTGGTCTGATTGCCGCGCCCCTCAGTACGGGGCGGCTTTAAGAAAATCCCCGATGACACACCAACGCGGCCTGATACACTGCCGCGTTTTGATGGAAAAGCCCTTAGAGGACGAGATGAAAAAGATCATGACCTTAGTGGCACTGAGCGCGGTGCTTTCTGGCTGCGTCAGTTCACGCAGCGATACCCTGAAACCAGAGCAACTGGCGAACCAGCGATTTGTGCTGGAAACCGTTAACGGCCAACCGGTGCAGTTAACCGGGCAACTGCCGGAAATCAGTTTTGATAAGGACTTACGTGTTTCCGGCAAAATGTGCAACGGCTTTACCGGCCAGGGGAAACTCTCCGGCGGCGAGCTGACCGTTAAGCATATGGGTATGACCATGATGTTGTGTGCAGAGCCGCAGCGCAACGAACTGGATCACACCATCAATGAGCTTCTCAGCAACGGTGTGCAGGTAGATCTCACCAACAATCAACTGACGCTGGCGACCGCCAATCAGTCTCTGGTCTATAAGCGCGCGAACAAAGCTTAGTAGCTGCCGCAGCTCCCGGTGGCAAGCGCCTGTTCGCTACAGCGTTTGCCATTGGGTAATGCGCACATGCCAACCATCGTGCCGTCGAGCTGACGTGCTGCAGATAATGCACCGCCAACCATTGCGCAATTCGCCTGTCCACCGCTCGACATCGCAGCTTTAAGCCCCGGCGCAACATGCGCGGCAGTGGCTTGTTGAACAGGTTCATTACTACTGCACGCCGACAACAATAACGCGGTACATCCTACCCAAAACGCAGCACGCATTTCTCTTCCCCTTGCCCAAATGGAATTGGCTCTTATTAACGCGAAACCCATGCATGATAGGCAGCGCAGCGCAATACGTCGAGAGCTGAAATGCGTATTTATGCGACCTGAGTACATTTTTTGCGATTTATTGACACTGCAACGCCGGTGAATAAAACAATTCATTGATTAGCGTTATGTCTGAGGACACAAAAGCGAAAATTGCGCGGCAGGCGGTTTGCTAAAATAGAGGAATAATTACAGGACTCGTCGCTGTTATACGCGTCCCTTTTATTTTAGCAATGTAAGGATCGTCTATGATCACGATTGACGGTAATGGCGCGGTCGCCTCCGTTGCGTTTCGCACCAGTGAAGTTATCGCCATTTATCCCATTACCCCCAGCTCAACCATGGCTGAACAGGCGGATGCCTGGGCGGGTAACGGTCTGAAAAACGTCTGGGGGGACACGCCCCGGGTGGTGGAGATGCAGTCTGAGGCAGGTGCTATTGCCGCCGTGCACGGGGCATTGCAGACCGGCGCGCTCTCCACCTCGTTTACGTCATCGCAGGGCTTACTGCTGATGATCCCCACATTGTATAAGCTGGCCGGGCAACTGACGCCGTTTGTGCTGCATGTCGCTGCGCGCACTGTTGCTACACATGCATTGTCTATTTTTGGCGATCATTCGGACGTCATGGCCGTCCGCCAGACCGGCTGCGCCATGCTGGCCGCCAGTAGCGTACAAGAAGCACAGGATTTCGCGCTGATATCGCACATGGCGACCCTCAAAAGTCGCGTCCCTTTTATTCATTTCTTTGATGGTTTCCGTACTTCACACGAAATCAATAAGATCATGCCGCTGTCGGATGACACGATCCGCAGTTTGCTGCCGCAGCAGGAAATCGATGCACACCGCGCACGTGCGCTGAATCCGGAACATCCGGTGATCCGCGGAACCTCGGCAAATCCGGACACGTACTTCCAGTCCAGGGAAGCCACCAACCCGTGGTACAACGCGGTGTATGCACATGTTGAACAGGCGATGAACGATTTCGCTGCTGCCACGGGCCGCCAGTATCAGCCGTTTGAATATTACGGACATCCACAGGCCGATCGCGTAATGGTACTGATGGGTTCCGCTATTGGCACCTGCGAAGAAGTGGTGGATGAACTGCTGACGCGCGGCGAAAAAGTCGGCGTACTGAAAGTGCGCCTGTATCGCCCCTTCAGCGCCGCGCATTTGCTCGCTGTCCTGCCGGAAAGCGTGCGAACCCTTGCCGTGCTCGATCGCACCAAAGAACCCGGTGCGCAGGCGGAGCCGTTGTACCTCGATGTGATGACCGCCCTGGCGGAAGCCTTTAATAATGGCGAGCGCGAAACGCTGCCGCGCGTGATTGGCGGTCGCTATGGTTTGTCGTCGAAAGAGTTTGGCCCGGAATGCGTACTGGCCGTGTTCAACGAACTGCGCGCCGCCAAACCCAAAGCCCGCTTCACTGTCGGTATTTATGATGATGTAACAAACCTGTCGCTGCCGCTGCCGGAGAACACCCTTCCCTCACGCGCCAAACTGGAAGCCCTGTTTTACGGGCTGGGCAGCGATGGCAGCGTCTCGGCCACCAAAAACAATATTAAGATTATTGGCAACGCCACGCCGTGGTATGCCCAGGGTTACTTTGTCTACGACTCGAAAAAGGCTGGCGGACTGACGGTCTCGCATTTGCGCGTCAGCGAGCAACCCATCAATTCCGCCTACCTTGTGTCACAGGCGGATTTTGTCGGTTGTCATCAGTTACAGTTTATTGATAAGTACCTGATGGCCGAACGCCTGAAACCAGGCGGCATCTTCCTGCTGAATACACCTTACAGTGCAGACGAAGTATGGGCGCGCCTGCCGCAGGAAGTCCAGGCGGTGCTTAATCAGAAAAATGCTCGCTTCTATGTCATTAATGCGGCAAAAATTGCCCGCGAGTGCGGTCTGGCGGCGCGTATCAACACCGTAATGCAAATGGCGTTCTTCCATCTGACCCATGTGTTGCCGGGTGATAGCGCGCTGGCGGAACTGCAAGGGGCCATTGCCAAAAGCTACAGCAGTAAAGGCCAGGAACTGGTGGAGCGTAACTGGCAGGCGTTAGCGCTGGCGCGCGAGTCGTTGTTCAACGTTCCGCTGCAAGCCGTCGACCCGACCAGCGCACATCGTCCGCCGGTGGTTTCTGATGCTGCGCCGGACTTTGTGAAAACCGTGACCGCCGCCATGCTGGCCGGTCTTGGCGATGCGTTGCCGGTCTCCGCTCTGCCGCCGGACGGCACCTGGCCGGTGGGCACGACCCGCTGGGAAAAACGCAATATCGCCGAAGAGATCCCCATCTGGAAAGAGGATCTCTGCACCCAGTGCAACCACTGCGTCGCCGCCTGTCCGCACTCGGCCATTCGAGCCAAAGTGGTGTCACCGCAAGCAATGGAAAATGCACCCGATAGCCTGCATGCATTGGACGTGAAATCCCGCGATATGCGTGGGCAGAAATACGTCTTGCAGGTGGCGCCGGAAGATTGCACTGGCTGTAACCTGTGCGTTGAAGTGTGCCCGGCGAAAGATCGCCAGAACCCGGATATCAAGGCCATCAATATGATGTCGCGCCTTGAGCATGTTGAAGAAGAGAAAGTAAATTATGATTTCTTCCTCAACTTGCCGGAAATCGATCGCAACACACTGGAGCGCATCGATATCCGTACCTCGCAGCTGATTACGCCGCTGTTTGAATACTCCGGTGCCTGTTCTGGCTGCGGTGAAACACCGTATATCAAGCTGCTGACGCAGCTGTATGGCGACCGGATGATGATCGCCAATGCCACCGGCTGTTCGTCGATTTATGGCGGTAACCTGCCTTCCACGCCTTATACCACCGATGCCAATGGCCGCGGCCCGGCATGGGCGAACTCGCTGTTTGAAGACAATGCCGAGTTCGGATTGGGTTTCCGCCTTAGTGTCGATCAGCATCGCCAGCGCGTTATGCGACTGATCGATCAGTTCGCTGATGCCCTTCCGGCGGAGCTGAATGAGGCGCTGCATGCGGATGCCACACCGGAGGTCAGACGCGAGCAAGTTGCGCAATTACGCACAATACTGGCGAATGTCGCTGGCGCAGAGCAATTGCTCAGGGATGCCGATGCGCTGGTTGAGAAATCGATTTGGCTTATCGGTGGCGATGGCTGGGCCTATGACATCGGTTTTGGCGGTCTGGATCATGTAATGAGCCTGACCGAAAACGTCAATATTCTGGTGCTGGATACCCAGTGTTACTCCAATACCGGCGGTCAGGCCTCCAAAGCCACGCCGCTGGGTGCGGTAACCAAGTTTGGCGAGCACGGGAAACGTAAAGCGCGGAAAGATCTTGGCGTCAGCATGATGATGTACGGCCATGTCTATGTCGCGCAGATTTCGCTCGGCGCACAGCTAAACCAGACGGTGAAAGCCATTCAGGAAGCAGAAGCGTACCCAGGCCCGTCGCTCATCATCGCGTACAGCCCGTGTGAAGAGCATGGATATGATTTGGCACTGAGCCATGATCAGATGCGCCAGCTTACTGCCACCGGCTTCTGGCCACTGTACCGCTACGATCCGCGCCGTGAAGAGGAAGGTAAAATTCCGCTGGCGTTAGATTCCCGCCCGCCATCTGACGCACTGGCGGAGACGCTGCTGAATGAACAGCGCTTCCGTCGCCTGAACGCACAACAGCCGGACGTGGCGGAGCAGTTGTGGAAAGATGCCGCGGTTGATCTGCAAAAACGCTATGACTTCCTGGCGCAACTGGCCGGAAAAGCGGAGAAAAACCAAGCGGAGTAACCATCAGTGTGTAAAAAGCCACCGGTTAACGCCGGTGGCTTTTTTAACGCACGGATTTCGCATGACAGCGGCAAAAAGCTGACTAATAATCAGCATTCATGCCACCTGCAAGGAGCGACGTTTATGCATCATCATTCCGTTACATCGTCACGAATCGCTTCTGTAGGTTATGACAGCCTGAACCGCATCCTCGAAATTCGTTTTCATGACAACAGCATTTACCAGTATCGCGACGTACCGGAACGTATTTTCTCGGTGTTTTTAACGGTGGTGTCCAAAGGTCGCTTTTATGATGGCGTGGTTAAGGGCAAATTTCCGGAAAAGAAACTCGCCTGAAAAAGGAGCAGCCAGACTATCACGCGGGATCCACCCCGCCTTCTTTCCCACAGTGTGATAAAAGCCTGCCTCCGGCGCAAATCATTGCTACAATCCTGCCCTAATAGCGTATGTCTGTCAGCGGTGCCGTACCGGCTGGCGCTAAAAACCGGAATTGAGCCTTTTTCATGTCGCAAAATCAAGAAATTAACAAAAAAGAACAATACAACCTGAATAAATTGCAAAAACGTCTGCGTCGTAACGTGGGCGAAGCCATTGCTGACTTCAATATGATTGAAGAAGGCGATCGCATCATGGTCTGTCTTTCCGGCGGTAAAGACAGCTACACCATGCTGGAGATCCTGCGCAATCTGCAACAGAGCGCGCCGGTCAACTTCTCGCTGGTGGCGGTGAACCTCGACCAGAAACAACCCGGTTTTCCGGAACATATTCTGCCGCAGTATCTGGACACGCTGGGTGTTGAGTACAAGATCGTCGAAGAAAACACCTATGGTATCGTTAAAGAGAAGATCCCCGAGGGGAAAACCACCTGCTCTCTCTGCTCCCGTTTGCGTCGCGGTATTCTGTATCGCACCGCGACGGAACTCGGCGCGACCAAAATCGCGCTGGGACATCACCGTGACGATATCCTGCAAACACTGTTTTTGAATATGTTCTATGGCGGCAAAATGAAAGGCATGCCGCCTAAATTGATGAGTGATGACGGCAAACATATCGTGATCCGCCCGCTGGCTTACTGCCGCGAAAAAGACATTGAGCGTTTCTCGCAGGCCAAAGGGTTCCCGATCATTCCTTGTAACCTGTGCGGTTCGCAGCCGAACCTGCAGCGTCAGGTGATTGCCGATATGCTGCGCGACTGGGATAAACGCTACCCAGGCCGGATTGAAACCATGTTCAGCGCGATGCAGAACGTGGTGCCGTCACACCTGAGCGACATTAATCTGTTCGACTTTAAAGGTATCAACCACGACTCTGAGGTGGTCAACGGCGGCGACCTGGCGTTCGATCGCGAAGAGATCCCGTTGCAGCCCGCAGGCTGGCAGCCGGAAGATGACGACGCGCAACTGGACGAGCTGCGACTTAACGTTATTGAGGTGAAGTGATCCTCTGGCCTCTCTGATGTGTGAGTCAGAGAGGCTTTCCGATTTACTTCAGTAACCGCACACGGCAGGCCTTGCCTTTGATTTTCCCGTTCTGCAACTGTTTCCATGCCTGGCGCGCCACGCTCTGGCGTACTGCGACGTAAACGTGAGCCGGATGGACGGTGATTTTACCGATATCCTCGCCGTTTAACCCCATATCTCCGGTCAGTGCACCGAGCACATCCCCCGGACGCATTTTGGCCTTTTTACCGCCGTCAATGCACAGCGTCGCCATTTCCGCTTCAAGCGGGGCGATCCTGACATTTGACGGAGCAGTAAGCCAGTTCAGCTTCAGTTGCAGCATTTCGCTGAGAATGTTCGCGCGCTGCGCCTCTTCCGGCGCGCACAAGCTGATGGCAAGACCGCTATTTCCCGCACGCGCAGTACGACCAATGCGGTGAACGTGGACTTCCGGATCCCACGCCAGCTCATAGTTGACCACCAGCTCAAGCGATTTAATGTCCAGGCCCCGCGCCGCCACATCGGTGGCGACCAGCACGCGAGCGCTGCCATTGGCAAAACGCACCAGCGTCTGGTCGCGGTCGCGCTGTTCCAGATCGCCATGCAGAGCCAGCGCATCCTGCCCTGCGCCATTCAGCGCATCACACACCTCCTGGCAATCTTTCCGGGTGTTGCAGAACACCACACAGGATGCGGGCTGATGCTCGCTGAGCAGTTTTTGCAGTAGGCTAATTTTGCCGTGACGAGAGACCTCAAAGAATTGTTGTTCAACCGCAGGCAGCGCATCGACAGTGTCGATTTCGATTGTCTCAGGATTGCGCTGTACCCGACCGCTGATTGCCGCTATCGCTTCTGGCCAGGTAGCGGAAAACAACAGGGTTTGACGTGTGACCGGCGCAAAGCGGATCACTTCATCAATGGCGTCGCTGAATCCCATATCCAGCATCCGATCAGCTTCATCCATCACCAGCGTTTGCAGGTTATCCAGCGACACGGTGTTTTTTTGCAGGTGATCCAGCAGACGACCGGGCGTGGCGACAATAATGTGCGGCGCATGCTGCAACGAATCACGCTGTGCGCCAAATGGCTGCCCGCCGCACAGTGTCAGCACTTTAATATTCGGCATGAATCGCGCCAGACGACGCAATTCGCTGGCAACCTGATCGGCCAGTTCGCGCGTCGGACAAAGGATCAGCGACTGCGTCTGAAAGCAGCTGGCGTCAATATGCTGCAACAGGCCCAGGCCGAACGCCGCTGTTTTACCGCTCCCGGTTTTTGCCTGCACGCGCACATCTTTTCCGGCGAGAATGGCTGGCAGCGCGGCGGCCTGTACCGGTGTCATGGTGAGATAGCCCAGTTCGTGAAGGTTAGCGATCTGGGCTGCGGGCAAGGTATTCAACGTTGAAAAAGCGGTCACAGTATATTCTCGTGGTAAAAGGCTTACGTTCAGCAGGCGCGTATCCTCTCAGATCTACCCGGTTAACGCGACAACTTAATCGGTTCTTCATCCGGCGGCGGGTCTGGCAACGGCTGCGGACGCGGGATCGGATCGGGAACCGGTACCGGGTCGACCGGGATCGGGTCGGTGGGTAAAGAGTTCGCGGGATGCGTTAAGGTAAGATGCGACATATTGACCTCCATAAAGGACAGGTGACACCTTAAAGGTAGAAGCTCATGGCGCGGAGGCAAAAAAAAAGCCGACTCATTAAGTCGGCGTCGTACGAATCAATTGTGCTATGCAGTAATTCAAAAAAGGAAGTAAGACAATATGGAGCGCAACGCCCATCGCTTGACGTTGCATTCACCTGCGAGATAAATATTGCCTTGAACAGGTATGTCATATATTGACCTGGCGCAAGTTACATGGCGTTTTTATGTTCAATTTTTGTTAAAAACGTTAAATTTTACAGCCAGTTACTGCGCCGCAACCACCAGGTAACACCCCCGATCAACACGACCAACATCAGGCAGAATATGGAGAAGCCAAGGTGCCAGCCACCGCCGGGAATTCCCCCCAGGTTTACGCCAAAAAGTCCGGTCAAAAACGTGCTGGGCAAAAAAACCATCGCCATTAGCGACATGGTATAGGTTCTGCGCGCCAGCGACTCCTGCATCACCTGAGTGATCTCATCGGTCATGACTCCCGTACGCGCAATGCAGGCATCGATTTCATCCAGCCCACGGCCTAACCGGTCTGCAATATCCTTCATTCGTTGGCGCTGATCGTCGTTCATCCACGGCAAACGTTCACTGGCGAGACGGGCAAAAACATCACGTTGCGGCGCCATATAACGGCGCATCACAATCAATTGCTTGCGTAACAGTGCCAGAATACCGCGCGGCGGAATTTGCTGGTCGAGCAGGTTATCTTCAAGATCGATAATTCGGTCATGCAGCGCCTCGATAAACTCACTGGCGTGATCGGTCAGTGCATCGCAAACGTCAACCAGCCAGCCGCCGCAGTCAACAGGTCCGGTACCTTCCTCAAGTTCACTAACAACATCATCCAGCGCCAGGACTTTGCGCTGACGTGTCGAGACAATCATTCGCTCGTCCATATATAAACGTACGGCCACCAGCTGGTCTGGTCGCTCATCGGTGCTGCCATTGATGCAACGCAGCGTGATAAGCGTCCCCTCCCCCATGCGGCTCACTCTGGGCCGCATACTTTCGCCCGACAACGCATTGCGCACGCTGTTCGGCAGCACTGGCGTCGATGCCAGCCACTGGGCGCTCTCCGGATTCGTATAATTGAGATGCACCCAGCACGGCGTACGCTGAGTAATGACATCATCATCTTCCAGCGGTTTTACACCGCCTTTTCCGTCCAGTAGCCATGCAAAGACGGCGTCCGGCACTTTTACATCGGTTCCTGTTATGGCTTCCACAGCGCCTCCACAATCAACATGGTGTTGTTTGTCAGTCTAGCCGTATGGAAACGTTAAGCAATCATCACGCTGAATTTGTTAACAAATTTTTTCACAAAACAAAAAAGCCCGGTTACCCGGGCCTGTCTGACAGCACACCTCTCCTCAGAATGAGTGCCAGAAATGTTCCTGATTACCCACCGCAGGTACAGCTGCCGGTATCGGATCAAGCCGTTTCTCCACCGGAGGTGTCGCCACTGCGCGCCCTCCCGCCTCCAGGCGGAACTTGCCGGTACGGTGCTGTAACTCTTCAACCTGATGTTTCAGGACATCGGAAGAACCTGCCAGCTCATCAACCATGGTCACGTTGCTCTGCGTGACCTGTTCCAGTTCAGCCAGCGCCAGCGTAATTTGTGAAATACCTTTCTCTTGTTGCAGAGTGGTAACGGCTATCTCATCCATCAATTTGCTGACCACGCTGGCCCCGGAAACGATGTCATGCATATTCTTCTCTGCTTCGCCCACAACCGCAGCACCTTGCGTCACGTTGTTGGTCGTTACGGCGATCAGCGTCTTGATGTTTTTCGCGGCTTCAGCGCTGCGATGTGCCAGATTGCGTACTTCCTCCGCCACCACCGAGAAACCTTTGCCATGATCGCCAGCCCGTGCGGCCTCGACCGCTGCGTTCAACGCCAGGATATTGGTCTGGAATGCAATACCGTCAATCAGGGAGATGATTTCTGTCATCTGATCGGCGCAGTCGGTAATAGATTGCATATTCTGCGCCACCTGGCCCATTAACGTCCCCCCTTTAAGGGCACTTGCGCTCGCCTCTTTTGCCCGGCTACTGGCCAGGCGGGTATTGTCGGCGTTATTTTTGGTACTGGAAGCCATCTCCTCCATACTGGAAGCCGTTTGCACCAGAGACGCAGATTGTTGCTCGGTCTTCACGGAAAGCTCTTCGCTGCGGGTGGCCAACTGCGCCGACAGATCCAATGCAGCATCCGAAGAGGAACGAATTTCTTTGACCAGTGCTGCAATGCTGCGGGCAAGACTGTTGATGCCGGGAATCAATCGCCCGGCGCAATTATTACCGAATTCCGGAATAACAATAGAAAGATTTCCGGCGGTTACCGCTTCAATACTTTTTTTGACGGTATTAATTGGCGTGACCAGGTAATATGTCATATATAGCCACAATAACCCCAGGGATGTCAGTGAAACGACGCTGGTTGCAGCAAACAAAACACTATTTTTTGAGATAACGATCACTAACAATTCAATAATTATGAAAGTCGTCATCAGGAATAAAATAATAAATGTTCTTACACTAATATTCTTTAACATAATGACACCAACGAAAACACCAGGAGGGGTTATGATCCTTATAGCATCCGGATTCCACTTTGACACGGTGAAATTGACGTAGCAAAATGTTCACCTTTTAATTGTCATGATTTCGGCTAATCCAGCACAATAAACCTGAATCAGCGCCAGAAACCAGTAGTATGAATTGAATTGCGCTAAAAATTCCCGCCCTGCCTCTGAAATATATCATATAGAATTCGTCACCCTGGAGTTCATTTTTTCGGTTCAGCACGTTTAAATGCATTTAAATAATGCTTAAACGCTTCATTTTATTTAATGTTATTGCCCATCAGGTCGATTAATAAAGTAAGTTGCAAGGTGGGTTTAATTCGCACATGTAATAATAAAGCGAACGCGACCATTAATTTCATCAGGTTAGCTGCTAAAATTAGTGCCAGGTTTAGCTAACAACTTTTGCCCGTGTGGATTGCATGATGCTCTATGTTTCGTGGGACCCCATTCTGATCGGCATCTCTTTTTTAGTGGCATTCATTGCTTCTTTTGTTGCATTGGATAGCGCCGGGAAAGTCATGTCATCTGAGCCGTGGATAGCAATGTTCTGGCGTGTTGCTGGCGGTGCCACGCTGGGCATGGGCATCTGGTCAATGCATTTTGTCGGGATGCTGGCAATGAAAATCCCTATGATGATGCATTACGACCTGCCGTTAACCATTCTCTCTTTCCTGGTTGCTTTACTGGCGGCGACACTGACCATCAATATTGCCGTAAGTAACAATCCCCTGTCTAAAAAACGTCTGCTGCTCGCCACACTGCTTCTGAGCACAGGCGTTGTGGCAATGCACAACCTCGGTATGGCCGCCATGATGGGGTTTGTGACAATTTACTGGAATGTCGCTCGCATCGTGCTATCCATCGTTATCGCTTTTTTCAGTGCAGGCGCTGCATTGTGGCTGGCATTCAGCCTGCGGCAGAATACACACAGCGTCTTTATTAACCGTGTTTTCGCTGCGTTTGTTATGGGTGTGTCGATTTGCGTCGTGCATTACACTGGCATGAGCGCCGCGACATTCAGTAGCGATGGCTCCGGGATCATTGTGCGCAGTAATGCACTGCATCTGATGAGCGCGGGCGTAGGCGAACTGGGACTCTCGCTGTGGGTTGCCACCACGACGCTCGTGATCTTCGGCATTATGCTATTTATCTCGATGATTGACTCTCAGCTGCGCACATCCCGCCTGACCAACAGCTTGCGCCAGTTGAATCAACAGCTGGAAAAACAGGCGTATTACGACGCACTCACCGGGCTGGCGAACCGTATTCAGCTCGATCTCCTGCTGGAGAACTGCCTTAACCGCGCAAAAGACGAGCAGACCACCTTTGCCCTGATTTATATGGATCTGGATCGTTTTAAACTGGTAAATGATGCCTGGGGACACCATATCGGCGATCGGTTGTTGGTGGCCGTTGCCACACGGCTTTCCGCTTGCCTGAGTCAAAAAATGTCGCTGGCGCGTCTTGGCGGCGATGAATTCATGTTGCTGGTACCTGACACCAGCGAAGCAGAGATTGAGACGTTGATACGCCGTATGGTCACGACAATACAGCATCCTTTCTATGAACTGAGCCATGTTATTAATGTCTCGCTCAGCGCCGGCGTAAGCTACTTCCCCGAGCACGGTAAAACAGCGCACGAACTGAAATTAAAGGCCGACACCGCGATGTACAGCGTTAAGCAGGAAGGACGCAACGGGTGGGCGGTCTATCACACGGCTATGGCGCAAAAAACCGCAGAAGCCCCTCTCTTTTTACAGGATCTGTCGCAAGCGCTATCACGAAATCAGTTTGAGCTATGGTATCAACCGCAATACACCGCCCCGGGTCATACACTGTGCGGTTTCGAAGCGCTGTTGCGCTGGCGTCATCCGCAGCATGGGATTTTGCTGCCGGGCGTGTTTTTGCCGCTGCTGGAAAAAACCGGGTTAATTATTTCCGTTGGCCACTGGGTCATTGATGCTGCCTGTCGTCAGTTGCATCACTGGAACAATCAGGGGTTCACGCAGCTTAAGCTGGCAATCAACCTCTCACCCACGCAGTTTGAACAGCACGACATTTACGATCTGATTGCAGACTCGCTGGCGCGTTATCATATCGACCCGGCGCAGTTAACACTGGAAGTGACTGAAAACACGGCTCTTAAAAATATCGATCGTAGCGTGCAGTTATTGAACCGTTTTTCGCAACTGGGGATCACCGTGGCTATTGATGATTTTGGCACCGGTTATTCCAATATGTTGATGCTGAAAAAACTCCCCGCGACAGAACTGAAAATCGATAAAAGTTTTGTGAAGGACATTCGTGATAATAGCCGTAATGTCAAAATCGTCTCGACCATTATCGATATTGCTCACTCCATGAATATGCATGTAGTGGCGGAAGGCATTGAAACACAGGAACAACATGCGCTACTGACTCACCTGGGATGTTCGTACATGCAGGGTTTTCTTTTTGCCCGTCCCTTACCTGTTGAAAAAATCTCAGCGCTGCTCCATCAAAAAACGTTTGCGTTATCACTGGAATGTTCAGAGTCGTCACAAAAAAAACCTGCATAACACCTTATTTTTCAGGTATGTTGCAATAAAGTAATTGCATTGCCGCGATGATATGTCTGTTGCAACCTGGCAACATGTGCGATACGGGGAGTAACGATGCTGAAACATCACCTGGAAGCCCTGGATATTCTTGATACCCCAGTGTGGGTGGTTATCCCTGACACAGAAACGTTGCTGTTTGCCAATAAAAAGGCGAAAAAGCTGTCGGCAGGCCGCACACTCAGTGAAATGCGTAATGGAACTTATTCGGCCTATGCACAACACAGCCTGTCAATGTATCTGCCCGGTTTGCAAAATCAGGATGAAGTGGTCGAAATCTGGAGCATCGGCCCTGTATCTGAAGAGACCAGCCTCAGTTGCCGGGCGTCGCTGCGTGAACTGGAGGATGTTGGCGACGTTCTGATCTTCGAAGGGATTTACGGACTGACGCCCACGATCCCTAAAACCAGTCGTGCTGCGGCTTATCAGTCGCGTAAACAAGGCTTTTACGCTCGTTTCTTTTATACGACTTCCGCCCCCATGCTGCTTATCGATACGGCCCGCGATGGCAGAATCGTTGATGCCAATCTCGCTGCACTCCATTTTTACGGCTACGATCGCGAAGAGATGTGCCAAAAACATACCTGGGAAATCAACACACTTGGGCGCAGCGTTTTGCCGATTATGTCGGAAATATCCCGGCTGCCGGGTGGACATAAACCATTGAATTTCATTCACCAACTTGCAGATGGTTCCACGCGGCACGTTCAGACCTACGCCGGGCCGATTGAGATTTACGGTGAGCGGCTGATGCTGTGCATCATTCACGATATTACTGAGCAAAAGCGCCTTGAACAGGAGCTGGAGTATGCCGCACACCGCGATGCGCTGACCGGTCTGCTCAATCGTCGACAGTTTTACCACTTCGCGGAACAAAACCAGACGGGTTCACCGGATTTCTCTTTACTGCTGGTGGATACCGATCACTTTAAACATATTAACGATCAGTTCGGGCATCAGCGCGGCGACGAGGTACTGATCGCCCTGGCGCGTACGCTTGAAGCGACCTGTCGTACCGATGATCATGTGTTTCGCTGGGGCGGTGAGGAGTTTCTGCTTTTACTGCCCAACACATCCCTTGATGTCGCACTAGCGGTGGCGGAAGCGGTGCGTCAGGCTGTGGCGAGTATCACCATGCCGGGTCTGCCGGGCCTCACTGTCAGCATTGGCGTTGCTCGTCATCTGCCAGATGAAAGCCTGGATGAACTGTTTAAACGGGTGGATGAAGCGCTGTACCGCGCAAAGAACAATGGCCGTAACCAGGTGCTTGCCGCCTGAGTGCAGGCAAAAAAAAGCGCCCGTTCTGCGGGCGCATCTTTTTGCTGAATGACAGCTTTGCGTTAAATTAGTGGATACCCAGCCGCCAGGCAAAATCGATCTCTTCTTTGAGTTCCGTGTGCGACAGCGTAAGCAAATCCTCGAACTCCAGCCTGAGCTGTTTGAGTTTTTTTAAGTACTCAGCTGGGGTCAATGCGCTTTTGTCACGACGCAGATACTCAATAGCCAGTCGGGTCGGGTCTAATTCACTCTCCATAATGTCCTCGTAAGTGATGAAAACCTCACCACTATAGCACAAATGTATGCTTGTTTTTTGACCAAAATCGTAAAGACGGCGGCTTTACATCAGCAAAAAGGCGGCAGGAAGCAGCAAACGCATCACCCGCACGAAAAAAGGGTTGCAGCATCAAATGATAAAGATTATCTTTCTCAACAATCAATACCTGAGTGAATCAGTCAGGTATTGATTACGACATTGCTCACATTGCTTCCAGTATTTTTTGCCCGCTCAATGAAGCGGGCTTTTTTTACTGAAGGAACAAGCAGATCGCCGACGTTAACGCTATCGCCTCCTTATTTCCTCCATTGTGCCTTCACATTCCTTAAGTAAAATTAATGGACTCCTGCTTAGACAGGAACCATTCCGTAATCAATGAGTTTCCCCTTACTTCCCGTGATGTAAGGGGATTTTTTTGTCAGTGTTTCAGCAAATACATCGTGCGCGTATAGGCAACATCTTCCGGGTTATTAATCGGGTAACCCTTGAGCCACGGTTTGATCAAACGCCCGTTGCTGTACTGATAGATTGGCGCAATCGGCGCTTTCTCCGCAATGATATGCTCCGCCTCGTTATAATCCGCATTACGCGCTGTGGCGTTGGTCTCCTGCGACGCCTGGTTAAGCACTTTGTCGTAACCTGCATCGTTGAAACGCGCAATATTGCTGCTGCTGGTAGAGGTCAACACGGAGAGGAACGTTGACGGTTCATTGTAGTCTCCTACCCATGATGCGCGGATCACGTCAAAATTCCCGCTGTTGCGGCTATCAATGTAGGTTTTCCACTCCTGATTCTGCAATGTCACCTCTGCGCCAAGATTCTTTTTCCACATCGATGCCACCGCGATGGCGATTTTCTGGTGATTCTCGGAGGTGTTGTACAGCAGGGTAAGTTTCAACGGTCTCTGTGGCCCATATCCGGCTGCCTGTAGCAGCGTTTTCGCCTGTGCGTTGAGCTCCGCCTGGCTCATGTGTTCAATCTGCGACGGTTGCGGTTCAAACCCGGCTGTTACATCGGGTGTAAAACGCCAGGCTGGTTTTTCTCCAGTGCCAAGCACTTTTTCCGCCATGATCCGTCGATCGATGGTCATGCTCAGCGCCAGACGCACGCGGGCATCGGCGGTTGGCCCTTTCTGGGTGTTAAACGCGTAGTAATACGTCCCCAACTGCGGCGGCGTATAGACCTGCCCCGGAATGTCTTTCAGCAATTTTTGATAGAGGTTTTTCGGAAACGACTCGGTAATGTCGATATCGTTCGCCAGATAGCGTTTCGTGGCGGCAGACTCCTGGTTGATCGGCACAAAGGTCACCTTCTGGATCACCGTTTTGCCATTATCCCAGTACTGTTTATTGGGTTGGAGCACCAGTTTCTCATTGACCACACGATCGGCCAGCACATACGCCCCATTCCCCACCAGATTACCCGGACGCGTCCACTCTGCACCGCTTTCAACATTGGCCTTCTGAACCGGGTAGAACGCGAAACTGGCCGCTAAACTGGGGAACCATGGCAGCGGTTTATCCAGTTGCACTCGTAGGGTGTGCGCATCTACTGCACTGACACCAAGCTGGTCCGGCGTCATTTTACCGTCGGTCACGTTTTTAGCATTGGCAATCCCCGCCAGGGCGGCGAAACCGGCGAATGGCGAGGTGGTTTTTGGGTCGACAAGCCGCTGCCAACTGTAAACAAAGTCCTGCGCAGTGACCGGGGTGCCATCGGACCACTTCGCATTATCACGCAGCGTGAAGGTCCAGATACGGTTATCGCTGCTTTGCCATTTGGACGCCACGCCTGCAACAATTTCGCCCTTCTCATTCTGGTTAACCAGGCCTTCATACAGATCGCGGATCACCTGAATTTCCGGCAGGCCGACCGCTTTGGCTGGATCCAGCGTCGCCGGTTCATCTTTGATATGCCGAACCAGCTCCTGTTTTGCCGCCAGTTGCGTACCTGGCGGCACATCTGCGGCCAGTGAAACAGAAGAAAAACCGCACAGCCAGAGCGCGCAGCTCAACATAGAAAGTCGATGCGTCATAGGATCCCCTTGTGATGTGTCATTCCCGGCGAAAGATTAGGTAATTATTTGTTTTAAAACGAAGGAATGCAAACAGCGAGAGGAGAAACATTGATGATGGACAGCAATTTAACCGGCGTGGCATGATTTGCCTCGCCCCGCTTTATGTTTACACTTGCTCTAAGGCCACCACAGAAAAAGGATGCTTATGTCTGCCACACGACCACGTCCGCAGCGCGGCGCGTTTGCCCACCGTAGTGAAGAGTTTGGCCGCTCACAGCTGGGGGCACCGTTACTCTGGTTCCCTGCGCCGACGGCAACCCGCGAAAGCGGCCTGATCATTGCCGGGACGCATGGCGATGAAAACGCCTCTATCGTGACGCTCTCCTGCGCTTTACGCACGCTGGCCCCCGAGCTGCGCCACCATCATGTGGTGCTGGCGGTCAATCCAGACGGTTGCCAGCTTGGTTTGCGGGCCAACGCGAGGGGGGTCGATCTCAATCGCAACTTCCCAGCCGCGAACTGGAAAGCGGGCGAGACGGTTTACCGCTGGAACAGCGCAGCAGAAGACCGCGATGTGGTGTTGTTAACCGGCGATTCGCCCGGATCCGAGCCCGAAACCCAGGCGTTGTGCCGGTTGATTCATCGCATTCACCCCGCCTGGGTGGTCACTTTCCACGATCCGCTGGCCTGCGTGGAAGACCCACGTGAAAGCCCCCTTGGGCAGTGGTTATCTGCCCGTTTTTCTCTCCCGCTGGTGACCAGCGTCGGTTACGAAACACCGGGGTCATTTGGGAGCTGGTGCGCAGACATTGACCTGCACTGCATCACTGTTGAATTCCCACCGATCTCCGCCGATGACGCCAGCGAAAAATACCTCGCCGCGATGACAGCGTTACTGCACTGGGATCCTCAAAGGTGAAGCTCACCGGTGGTAAAGCGTAATGCCGGTTCGACATCCACCGCCAGCCAGGTGGGGCCATCGAGGTCGGCAAATCGCACCCGGTTTGCCAGCGGCAGCGCCGCGCTGATGGCGCGCGAGGTACAGATCATGCAACCCAGCATCAGCTGAAACCCTTGCTCAACTGCCGCATCGGCCAGCGCCAGCGCTTCGGTCAGCCCACCTGCTTTATCAAGCTTGATGTTCACCATCTCATAGCGCCCCTGTAACGCGGGCAGGCTTGCTCGCGTGTGGCAACTCTCATCCGCACAAATCGGCAGTGGATGAATAAAGTTGGCAAGCACATCATCTTTACCGGCGGGGAGCGGCTGTTCGAGCATCGCCACGCCGAGATCGGCAAGAAGCTGGCACCGTGCCGCCAGACCTTCGCTATGCCAGGACTCGTTTGCATCAACGATCAAGGTGGCGTTGGGTGCCGCGGCACGGATCGCCACCAGTCGTTCACTGATCAAATGATCGTCGAGCTTCACTTTCAGTAATTGCGCTCCCTTTTCGCATAGCGCAGCTGCACTGGCAGCCATCTGCTCCGGCGTACCAATCACGACGGTTTGCGCCGTTACGAGGGTGTGCGGCAGTGTGACACCCATATAATCCACCAGCGCCATCGTCGCTTTACGTGAAGCGAGATCCCACAGCGCGCAATCCACCGCGTTCCGCGCAGCACCTGCGGGCAGCAAGGTTTGCAGATCATCGCGGGTGAGACGATTTTCCAGTTGTGGCGCGATGGTCATGATTTGCGCCATCACCGAGGCCTCGCTCTCCCCATAGCGTGGATAGGGTGTACATTCCCCCACTGCTTTGATGCCATCTTCTTCCAGTTCCACCACCACCACGCGCGCTTCGTTACGGGAGCCACGCGCAATTACAAACGGTGTATGCAGCGGCCAGGTTTCCTCATACACTTTAACGGTTCGCATTCCTCACTCCTCTGCTGCACTGTAAACCAGTATAGATACGAAAATTGGTTTGCCGTGTTCTCTGCGGATGACATACACTATCGATGACGTTAACTATTTGTAAACAGGAAGATATCTATGTCACAACTCGTTCATTTCCAGGGCAACCCGGTTCCCGTTGCCGGCGCGATTCCCCAGGTTGGTAGCAAAGCCAAAGCTTTCACTCTGGTGGCTAAAGATCTGTCCGACGTCACACTGGCGCAGTTCGCTGGCAAACGTAAAGTGCTGAACATTTTCCCGAGCATCGATACCGGCGTGTGCGCAGCTTCTGTCCGTAAATTCAACCAGTTAGCGACCGAAATGAACAACACGGTCGTACTGTGTATTTCTGCCGATCTGCCGTTTGCCCAGTCCCGTTTTTGCGGTGCTGAAGGCCTGAGCAATGTCATCACCCTTTCTACGCTGCGCAGCGAATCGTTCCTGGCGGACTATGGCGTGGGCATCTCCGACGGCGCCCTGAAAGGCCTGGCCGCTCGCGCAGTTGTCGTCATTGATGAAAACGACAACGTTGTGTTCAGCCAGTTGGTGAATGAAATCACCACCGAGCCAGATTACGCGTCCGCGCTGGATGTGCTGAAAGCCTGATCTGCTCCTGATGCATTAAAAAAAGCCTCCATTCGGAGGCTTTTTCATTCATCTTTCTGTTTTCTACTCGTCGCCTTTCTTCTGGCTTAACCCGTATTCACGCAGCTTATTAGCAATAGCGGTATGTGACACCCCCAGCCGTTTTGCCAGCTTACGCGTGCTGGGATAGTTACGATAAAGTTGAGTCAGTACCGAGCGTTCAAAACGGCTGGTGATATCGTCCAGCGATCCTTCCATGGCATCTTCCCCCACCGGCACCGTTGCAGCATCGTAATCCGGCAACAGGATATCCTGCGCACGCAACTCATAACCTTCCAGCTGTGTCAGTGCCCGATAAATGGCATTTTTTAACTGGCGCACATTGCCAGGCCAGCCGTAGCGACTGAGCAACTGATTCAAATCCTGCGACAGTTTCGGACGCGGTACACCTTGTTCATCCGCAAAACGGGCAACGAAGAGTTCGGTCAGCGGCATGATATCCTGCGGACGATCGCGCAGCGGCGGCAGATTCAGCGTCAGAACATTCAGCCGATAGTAGAGATCTTCCCGGAACAGACCTTTTTGTACCAGTTCCACCAGATTGCGCTGAGTGGCACAGATCACGCGGACATCAACATGTACTTCATGATCTTCGCCTACGCGACGGAAGGTGCCGTCATTGAGAAAACGCAGCAGTTTGACCTGCATCCGCGGCGACATTTCGCCAATCTCATCCAGCAATACGGAACCGCCGTTAGCCTGTTCGAAAAAGCCCTTTTTCCCTTCCGGCGCGTGACCAAACAGTTCGCTCTCCACAGACTCTTCAGGAATCGACGCGCAATTCAGCGCCAGGTAAGGTTTTCCGGCACGCGGGCTGGCAAGATGACAGGCATGCGCCAGCAGATCTTTGCCGGTGCCGGTATCGCCGGTGATTAACAGCGGTGCTGTCAGTGTCGCCAGTTTGCGGGCCTGTTCAATGAGATGACGCATTTTCGGGCTAACAGCAACAATCTGGCTAAATGCGCTGACATCCTGCTGGCTGAGGTTTTGCAACTGCCGCCCCATCCGGACGGTCGAACGCAGCATCACCACCGCGCCAGTCAGCATCGGTTCGCCGGTTTCCCCTTCCAGATGCACCGGCGTGATCTCCATCAGGAAATTTTGCCCGCCGATCACCACATGTTCGTTATGCGAGTTTTGCGGGTTACCGTCCAGCCACCGTTGAAAGTTAAATCCCGCGATGAGTTGTACCGCGTTGTGATTACGTAATTTATCAATGTCCTGTGCAAAAAGCTGACAACTGGCAGGGTTGGCCAGTTCGATCTTGCTTTTCATATCCAGCGAGAGAACGGGTTCCGGTAACGCTTCCAGCAATGCACTCAGCGCCCGATGTTCCCGCTCAGAAGGCATCCACAACACAGTGCGCACATCAGTCACCCCCGGAATACGGCGTATCTCCGCCATCAGGCTGCTGAATGCGTCAAATTGCAGCGCCGCAAAATTGAGGTAAATTCGCCCGATAGGGTCAATTTCAATCCCGCGTAAATCGATACTGCGCAACACCAGCAGATCCAGCAACTCGCGAGTCAGACCAAGGCGGTCTTCGCAAAAAACTTCCAGACGCATGGGAATAGTCACCCTTATTCATTCACGTAATGAAAGGATGATAAGCCACTTCCCGGCTGCCAGGAAGATGTCTGTCAACAAATATTGACAGCGTGACGGAAAAACCGCCACTGCGCTGTAAAGCTACGCGCGCAGTGCCGGTTTATTACTCTGTGGGGGACGACGATTTGCTCTTCTGCAGGCTCTCTTTTAGCTGACCAATAAGCTGGCGGCGAAAATCTCCCAGACGGGGTTTATCCTCTTCCAGCCAGGGTAACGGGCGGCACAATTCCATGGCTTTGATGCCCAGACGTGCCGTCAGCAACCCGGCACCAATGCCCTGCGCCGCGCGGGCGGAAAGGCGAGCGGCAAGATCCTGCGACATCCAGTCCATACCCACTTCACGTACCAGTTCACTCGCGCCGGCGAAAGCGATGTTCAGCAACACCAGGCGAAACAGTCGCAGGCGGCTGTAGTAGCCCAGCTCAATGCCATACAGCGTAGCAATGCGGTTAATCAAGCGGAGATTGCGCCAGGCGATAAAGGCCATATCCACCATCGCCAGCGGACTGACCGCGATCATCAACGCAGACTCCGCAGCCGAACGGCTGATCTCACGTCGAGCCTGAGCATCCAGTACCGGCTGTACCAGATGGGCATACAGCGTCACCACTTCGCGATCATTTTGCGTTTCATGGATAGCGGCATACCAGCGTTGTAATGCCGGGTGCGCCTGATCCATACCGGCCTGACGGGCAAGTTTTTCGCAAAACGCGCGGCCACGCCCTGCACTATGGCTGTGTAAGAGATCGCGGGCTTCGTCACGCTCCTGCGCCCGCTGCCGCAGACGCCACAAACGCCGCCATTCGCTGGCGACCGAACCGATGCCAGCCCCGATAATCAGCGCACCGGCGGCGCAACCACCTAATGCCACCCAATCCTGCGTCTGCCAGGCGTTCATCGTCCATTGCACACCCTGACCGATCACGCTGGCACCAAACAGTGCCAACCCGGCGCTGACCATCTTGCGCCACAGACTGCGTTTCGGACGTAGCGCAGTCTCGACCACCGCTTCCGCCGCCCCCTCTTCTGCTAACGCTTCTACGGCAACTGGCGCGAATTTTTCTGCCTGCGCATCACTGAACGTGTGCGCCGTTTTGAAAGAGGGCGTGACCTCTGCCTCCAACGGCCCGGCGAAATCGATTCTTGGTTTGATCGGCTCGCTCATCGCAATTTATCTCCCATTAAAAATTCCAGCGCAGCGTCCAGGCGTATATGTGGCAACGGCTTGTCGACATCCATCACCTGCGGCCGGAAGGCCTCGAAATTAAAGCCCTGCTTATCCCAGAACGCCTGGCCCGGCAAGCGGGCTGGCACATCGCCCGGATAAACGGTCAGCGGCGTGCCATCACTCAATCGGTGACCGCGCAATGCCGGGATCTTTTCACCATTGACCTCAATGAGCCCGCTTTGCGTCGCCTGAACCGAAGCCAGCCCAAGACAATCCATACTGATCCCTTCGAACGCGGCATTCTGCCACGCATCCTGAATAAGTTGTTGCAGCAGCGACACCATATTGGCGTGCTGATCAACCGTGATATGGTCAGCTTTTGTGGCGGCGAACAACAATTTGTCAATCACCGGAGAGAACAGGCGACGGAACAGCGTGCGCTGCCCGTAGTGAAAACTTTGCATCAACTGCGTCAGCGCCAGGCGCATATCATTAAAGGCCTGTGGCCCGTTGTTCAGCGGTTGCAGGCAATCCACCAGCACAATCTGGCGATCAAACTTCAAAAAGTGGTGTTTATAAAACCCTTTCACCACCTGTTCACAATAGTAGTTATACCGCTCACGCAGCATGCCTGCGTTGGTGTGTTTATCCGCCTGCGCCAGTTTGCTTTCGCCCACGTTGTCGACATCCGGCCACGGGAAGAATTGCAGCGCAGGCGCGCCCGCCATATCGCCAGGCAGCACAAAACGACCAGGCTGAATAAAATGCAGCCCTTCACGTTTACACTGATGCAGATACGCAGTCCAGGCGGCGGCGATATCCGCCAGTCGGTTTTCATCGGCGGGTGCCAGTGGATCAAGATCAGCGCAGCTTGCCCGCCATTTTGCCGCCCATTCCTGCCGCTGCCCTTGCAGCAGGCCCGTCATCTGCCGCGACCAGCTCAGGTAATCCTGCGCCAGCATAGGGAGATCCAGCAGCCACTCGCCAGGGTAGTCGACAATTTCCAGATAGAGCGTGGAGGTTTCTTTAAAATGGCGCAGCAGCGAATCATTTGAACGAAAACGCAGTGCCAGACGGATCTCACTGACACCCCGAGTGGGCGTCGGCCAGACGGGCGGTGTGCCATAAAGTTGAGCCAATCCTTCATCATACGTAAAACGCGGGATGCCAAAGTCACGTTGCGGCACGCGCTTTACCCCGAGAATCCGCTCTTCACGCACCGCACTCAGTAACGGCAAGCGCGCGCCTGCGTGAATAGAGAGGAGCTGGTTAACCAGTGCGGTGATAAACGCTGTTTTACCGCTACGGCTCAGGCCAGTCACCGCAAGGCGTAAATGCCTGTCCATACCACGGTTCACCAGCGCGTTCAGTTCATTCTTGAATCGATCCATCGCCATTGTGTGTCGCCCTGAAGTGAAAACAAGAGGTAGAGTGTATGAGATGTGGGCAGGTTACTGATTATCAACCAACCGAAAGAGCAAATGACCCCGCAGGATCATTTGTCGTTCATAAAGCGGCGGGAAAATTGACTGGCTGCACGTTTCAGTAACGGCTCCAGCGCAAAGGCCAGCAGCAGCTTCACTGGCCGCCGGGCAACGGATTTAACCGCCCAGCCAGCTACGCCTGCCGGGCCATAACGCAGCGCCGTGAGCAACGCCAGTTTCCCGGCGACCTTCAGCGCTGGCGTCACTTTACGGCTTGTTTGTTGCCAACGATGATTCATGGTTACCTCTTTAAAGCTGGCGGAACCGGCTACGCAGGGAAAAGGTGTCGGAGGTGACGTAACGCTCCATTTGCCGCAAACGCGCCTCCCCCGCTGCCAGCTGCGCATCTACCGCATCAAGTAACTCACTGCTGCTGGGGACAGTGTCCCCTTCAGCATAATTGTCTGGTAGCGGATCAAGCACAAAAAACAGCACGATATAGGCGGCTACAACGATAAAAAACAGGCCGAAACACATCGCCAGAATGGTCAGAATACGTACGATTTTGACGCGGATATCCAGATACTGCGCGATCCCCGCGCACACGCCACCTACTTTGCCGCGTTGCGGAATGCGCCACAATTTTTTATTAAGGTCGAGGGTAGCCATCAGCGATCTCTCCAGTTCGGGTGTTCCGCATCAAGAATATCTTCCAGCGCCTGAATACGTTCACGCATCCGTGTTGCATCTTCCGATAACTGCATTAACCGCTGCTGTTCGCTCTGATTTAATTCGCCGCGCGAGGTGCGGTTGTTGTAATGCAGCCATAACCAGACAGGCAAAATAAACAGGATGAATAGCGTCAGGGGTATAGCCAGAAAAAGCGTGCTCATGTGTACTCCTTACAGGGATGACGCGCGGCATCTTCTGATGCCGCCGCTGTTTATTATTGATTATCCTGCTTCATTTTGGCTTTCAGTTGCGCCAGTTGTTCACTGATTTCGTCATCCGCGCGGAGTTCAGCAAACTCCTGGTCCAGCGATTTCTGTTTGCCAAAGCCGTGGCTCTCCGCTTCGGCTTCCATTTGGTCAATACGGCGCTCAAAGGATTCAAAACGTGCCATCGCTTCATCGAGTTTGCCGCTGTCGAGCTGGCGACGCACATCACGGGAGGAGCTGGCCGCCTGGTGACGCAATGCCAGTGCCTGTTGACGGGCGCGCGTTTCACTGAGTTTATTTTCCAGTTCGCCAATCTCTTTTTTCATGCGCGTCAGGCTTTCATCAACCAATGTGATTTCCTGCTCCAGCGTGTCGATAAGCGCGGTGACTTTCTGTTTCTCGATCAGCGCAGCGCGCGCCAGATCGTCTTTTTCTTTGCGCAACGCCAGTTCGGCTTTTTCTTGCCATTCGGCCTGTTGCGCCGTGGCCTGCTCAATCCGGCGTGTCAGCTGTTTTTTCTCTGCGAGTGCGCGGGCCGAGGTAGAGCGGACTTCCACCAGCGTGTCTTCCATCTCCTGAATCATCAGGCGCACCAGCTTTTGCGGATCTTCTGCTTTTTCCAGCAGCGAATTAATGTTGGCGTTCACGATGTCGGCAAAACGAGAAAAAATACCCATAGTCAGTTCCTCTTCATTTCTGTAATCGGGCTCAGCCCTGCTACGGGACTATTACAATCTTCGTGCCAATTTTTATCTTATTGATTTTTAAGAAGTTGAATGATTTTACCACGCCATTCTTTTCGTCTAGAGTGGTTAATAACACCAACAAGTGGCGAATTTCATCATGTCTGAACACAAGGATAACCTGCTCGGCGAAGCCAACAGCTTTATTGAAGTACTGGAGCAGGTTTCACGTCTGGCGCCGATTGATAAACCCGTGCTGATCATCGGCGAGCGTGGTACCGGTAAAGAGTTGATTGCTAACCGTCTGCACTTTCTCTCCTCCCGCTGGCAGGGACCATTTATCTCTCTTAACTGCGCAGCATTAAATGAAAACCTTCTGGATTCGGAACTGTTCGGCCACGAAGCAGGCGCCTTTACCGGCGCACAAAAACGCCATCCGGGCCGTTTTGAGCGCGCCGATGGCGGGACGTTATTTCTTGATGAGCTGGCCACCGCGCCTATGCTGGTACAGGAAAAGCTGCTACGGGTCATTGAATATGGCGAACTGGAACGCGTAGGCGGTAGCCAGCCGTTACAGGTTAATGTCCGGCTGGTCTGCGCCACGAATGCCGACTTGCCACAAATGGTGCGTGACGGGACCTTTAGGGCGGATCTTCTCGACCGGCTGGCATTCGACGTTGTGCTGTTGCCGCCGCTGCGCCGTCGCCAGAGCGATATCATGCTGATGGCGGATCACTTTGCGATCCAGATGTGCCGTGAGCTGTCGCTGCCGCTGTTTCCGGGGTTCACCGAACGTGCCCGCGACGTACTGCTTCATTACCCGTGGCCGGGCAATATCAGGGAACTGAAAAACGTGGTTGAACGGTCGGTCTACCGGCACGGCAGCAGTGAAACGCCACTGGATACCATTATCATCGATCCCTTTAACCGCGATGCAACTGCCACGCCACAGGCAGAACAAGATACATCCGCCGCTCCCGTATTGCCGCTGGATTTGCGCAAATTTCAGCACGATCAGGAAAAACAGTTACTGGAAGCCAGTTTGCAGCAGGCAAAATTTAACCAAAAACGCGCCGCAGAATTATTAGGTTTGACCTATCACCAACTGAGAGCGCTATTGAAAAAGCATCAAATAAGCTGAAATCGCCGACAATAACAGCAGTCGTCAGCAGACATTTGTACGAAGCTATGGCAAGTGCGATACACTTTGCTCATGAATTTAAAATCGTTGAAGAAATCATGCGTCTGGTTTTCTCTTCCCTGTTATTGACGGCGAGCCTGGTGACAGGCATTACGCACGCTGCGGCACCGCCCGCCCGTGACGCGGATATCCGCGATAGCGGCTTTGTCTACTGTGTTAATGGCCAGGTCAGCACTTTTAACCCGCAAAAGGCAAGCAGCGGTCTGATTGTTGATACGCTGGCAGCGCAGCTTTATGACCGACTGCTGGATGTGGATCCTTACACCTACCGTCTGGTGCCGGATCTGGCTGAGAGCTGGGAAGTGCTGGATAACGGCGCAACGTACCGTTTCCGCCTGCGCGACGGCGTGGCTTTCCAGACCACAGCCTGGTTCACTCCGCACCGCACGTTGAATGCGGACGACGTGGTGTTCACCTTCCAGCGCATTTTCGATCGCAATCATCCGTGGCATAACATTAACGGCGGCAGCTTTCCCTATTTTGACAGTCTGCAATTTGCTGACTCCATCGACAGCGTACGCAAACTGGATAACCGTACCGTTGAGTTCCGGCTGAAAAAACCGGATGCCTCGTTTTTATGGCATCTGGCCACGCATTATGCTTCTGTGATGTCAGCCGAATACGCCGCGCAACTGGCGAAAGACGACCATCAGGAATTGATTGACCGGCAGCCAGTGGGCACAGGGCCTTATCAACTGGATGAATATCGTGCCGGGCAGTACATTCGGTTACAACGTCACGAAAAATTCTGGCGCGGCAAGCCCTTGATGCCGCAGGTTGTTGTCGATCAGGGTTCCGGTGGCACCGGTCGCCTGTCCAAATTATTGACCGGTGAGTGTGATGTGCTGGCATGGCCCGCCGCCAGCCAGTTGACCATTCTGCGCGATGACCCGCGTCTGCGCCTGACGCTGCGCCCAGGCATGAACATCGCTTACCTTGCCTTTAATACCGATAAACCACCGCTAAATAACCCGGACGTGCGCCATGCATTGGCCTTATCCATTAATAACCAGCGGCTGATGCAATCGATCTATTACGGTACTGCCGAAACGGCAGCGTCGATCCTTCCACGTGCCTCATGGGCTTACGATAACGAAGCAAAGATTACTGAGTATGACCCGGAAAAAGCGCGTGAGCGCCTGAAAGCATTGGGGCTGGAACATATGACGTTGCAGCTGTGGGTCCCTACCACTTCGCAAGCCTGGAACCCCAGCCCACTGAAAACCGCCGAGCTTATTCAGGCGGATATGGCTCAGGTCGGTGTCAAAGTGGTGATCGTCCCGGTTGAAGGCCGTTTCCAGGAAGCGCGTTTGATGGACATGAACCATGACTTAACGCTGTCGGGTTGGGCGACGGACAGTAACGATCCGGACAGTTTTTTCCGCCCAATGCTCAGTTGTGCGGCCATCACCTCGCAAACGAACTTTGCCCACTGGTGTAACCGCGAATTTGACGACGTACTGCAAAAAGCGCTGGTATCGCAGCAGTTGGCTGCGCGTATTGACGCGTATGACGAAGCGCAACAAATCCTCGCGCGCGAGTTGCCAGTGCTGCCGCTGGCGTCGTCCCTGCGCTTGCAGGCCTACCGTTATGATATTAAAGGGCTGGTGCTGAGTCCGTTTGGCAGCGCCTCGTTCGCCGGTGTCTCGCGGGAAAAACAAGAGGTCTCACCGCCATGATTATTTTTACCCTGCGCCGTTTGTTGCTGCTGCTGGTGACGTTATTTTTGCTGACCTTTGTCGGGTTCAGTCTCAGCTATTTCACGCCGCATGCGCCACTCCAGGGGGCGACATTATGGAACGCCTGGGTGTTCTGGTTTAACGGGCTCCTGCACTGGGATTTCGGTGTTTCCAGCATTGATGGTCAATTGATTGCCGGGCAGTTAAAAGAGGTGTTCCCGGCGACCATGGAACTGTGCATTCTCGCGTTTGGCTCTGCGCTGTTGGTGGGGATCCCGGTTGGTATGCTGGCGGGCGTGATGCGCAGCAAATGGCAGGACAGGCTCATCAGCGCCATCGCCCTGCTCGGTTTTTCGATTCCTGTCTTCTGGCTGGCGTTACTGTTGACGCTCTTTTTCTCGCTTAATCTCGGCTGGTTGCCGGTTTCCGGGCGTTTCGACCTGCTGTATGAAGTGAAAACCATTACAGGTTTCGCCATTATCGATGCCTGGCTGTCCGACTCACCGTGGCGCGAAGAGATGATCATCAGCGCCCTGCGTCATATGGTGTTGCCGGTGCTGACGCTGGCAGTCGCACCAACCACTGAAGTGATCCGCCTGATGCGAATCAGTACCATCGAGGTGTTTGACAAGAACTACATTAAAGCCGCGGCGACACGTGGGCAATCAATGTTAACGATCCTGCGCCGACACGTACTGCATAACGCCCTGCCGCCGGTGATCCCCAAACTGGGGTTGCAATTTTCCACCATGTTGACGCTGGCGATGATCACCGAAATGGTCTTTAGCTGGCCTGGCCTCGGTCGCTGGCTGATCAATGCCATTCGCCAGCAGGACTATGCGGCTATTTCCGCCGGTGTGATGGTGATTGGCTCACTGGTCATTATCGTTAACGTGATTTCCGATATTCTGGGCGCGCTGGCGAACCCGTTGAAACATAAGGAATGGTATGCCTTACGATAGCGTCTACAGCGAAAAGCGCCCACCTGGCGCGTTACGCACCGTGTGGCGTAAATTCTACAGCGACACGACGGCGATGATCGGTCTGTACGGTTGCGGCGCGCTGCTGGTGCTGTGCGTGTTCGGCAACTGGTTTGCACCCTATGGCCTTGACCAGCAATTCCTCGGCTATCAGTTACTACCGCCCTCCTGGTCGCGCTACGGTGACGTATCGTTCTTCCTCGGTACAGACGATCTCGGCCGCGATGTGTTAAGCCGTCTGCTGAGCGGCGCAGCGCCCACGGTGGGTGGCGCATTTCTGGTGACGCTGGCCGCCACGCTGTGTGGACTGGTGCTCGGTGTATTTGCCGGCGCGACACACGGTCTGCGCTCGGCGGTGTTGAACCATATTCTTGATACGCTGTTATCGCTGCCGACGCTGCTGCTGGCCATTATTGTGGTGGCCTTTTCCGGCCCGCACCTCTCCCACGCCATGTTCGCGGTCTGGCTGGCATTGCTGCCACGCATGGTGCGTTCGGTCTACAGTATGGTGCATGACGAGCTGGAGAAAGAGTATGTGGTGGCCGCGCGACTCGATGGCGCTTCGACGATGAATATTTTGTGGTTTGCGGTGTTGCCGAATATCACCTCCGGCATGATCACGGAAATCACCCGCGCCCTGTCAATGGCGATCCTCGATATCGCTGCCCTCGGTTTTCTCGATCTGGGCGCTCAGCTCCCCTCCCCGGAATGGGGTGCAATGCTGGGTGATGCGCTTGAACTGATTTATGTGGCTCCCTGGACAGTCATGCTGCCCGGTGCGGCAATTATGATCAGCGTATTGTTGGTGAATATTCTTGGCGACGGTATTCGCCGCGCGATTAATGCGGGGGTGGAATAATGCCGCTACTTGATATTCGCAATCTGACCATCGAAGTGAAGACCGGTGAAAACTGGGTTAAAGCGGTTGATCGCGTCAGCCTGACCCTCGCCGAAGGTGAAATTCGTGGGCTGGTGGGAGAGTCCGGGTCCGGAAAAAGCTTAATTGCTAAAGCAATTTGTGGTGTCACCAAAGAGAACTGGCGGGTCACCGCCGACCGCATGCGTTTTGATGATATCGACTTACTCCGCCTGTCTGCACGGGAGCGGCGTAAGCTGCTTGGTCATAACGTGTCGATGATTTTCCAGGAGCCGCAATCCTGTCTCGACCCGTCTGAACGTGTCGGCAAACAGTTGATGCAAAATATTCCGGGTTGGACGTGGAAAGGCAGCTTATTGCAACGGTTTGGCTGGCGTAAACGCCGCGCCATCGAGCTGCTGCACCGCGTCGGTATTAAAGATCATAAAGATGCGATGCGCAGTTTTCCTTATGAACTGACGGAAGGTGAATGCCAGAAAGTGATGATTGCCATTGCGCTGGCTAACCAACCGCGTTTGCTGATCGCCGATGAGCCGACCAATGCCATGGAGCCGACGACCCAGGCACAGATTTTCCGCCTGCTTACCCGTCTGAACCAGAATAACAACACCACGATTATGCTGATCAGCCATGATTTGCAGATGCTCAGCAAATGGGCGGATCGCATTAACGTGATGTATTGTGGGCAAACGGTGGAAACCGCCCCCAGCGAAGAGCTGATCGTGACACCGCATCATCCTTATACTCAGGCGCTCATTCGCGCTATCCCCGATTTCGGCAGCGCCATGCCACATAAAAGCCGACTGAACACCATGCCTGGCGCAATTCCGTTACTCGAACAGTTACCGATTGGTTGTCGCCTCGGGCCGCGTTGCCCTTATGCCCAGCGTAAATGTATTGAGAAGCCCCGGCTTACGGGGGCAAGAAATCATCTTTATGCCTGCCATTTCCCGCTGAATATGGAGAGTGAGTGAGATGGTCGAAACCTTGCTTGAAGTCCGCAACCTGAGCAAAACGTTCCGTTATCGTACCGGCTGGTTCCGTCGCCAGACCGTAGAAGCCGTGAAACCGTTGAGTTTTACGCTGCGGGAACGGCAAACGCTGGCGATTATTGGCGAGAACGGTTCCGGAAAATCGACGTTGGCCAAAATGCTGGCGGGGATGGTAGAGCCCAGTTCCGGCGAACTGGTGATTGACGACAAACCGTTGCATTACGGGGATTATACGTTTCGTAGCCAGCATATTCGTATGATTTTTCAGGATCCGACAACGTCGCTAAATCCGCGTCAGCGTCTTTCGCAAATCCTGGATTTTCCGCTGCGTCTGAACACCGATCTCGACCCTGATGCGCGGCGCAAGCGCATTCTCGAAACGCTGCGCATGGTCGGACTGTTGCCGGATCATGTGAACTACTATCCGCATATGCTGGCACCGGGACAGAAGCAGCGTCTGGGGCTGGCGCGAGCGCTGATCCTGCGCCCCAAAGTCATTATTGCGGACGAAGCGCTGGCATCACTCGATATGTCGATGCGTTCGCAGTTAATCAATCTGATGCTGGAATTACAGGAAAAACAGGGTATCTCTTATATTTACGTCACCCAGCACATTGGCATGATGAAACATATCAGCGATCAGGTTCTTGTCATGCACCAGGGAGAAGTGGTTGAGCGCGGCAGTACTGCCGATGTGCTTGCATCTCCGTTGCATGATTTAACAAAACGCTTAATTGCCGGGCATTTTGGTGAGGCATTAACAGCCGATGCATGGCGAAAAGACCGTTGATTCAATAGTTTCAGTGGTCGGATTAACTCATCCGGCGACTCATGATAGAATCGCCGCGTTTTAACGACGATCGTCCGAACACGATGACGATCGCCACAACAATGAATATAAGGATTAGAGCTATGGGTTTTCTTTCCGGTAAGCGCATTCTGGTAACTGGCGTCGCCAGCAAACTGTCCATCGCATACGGCATCGCACAGGCTATGCACCGCGAAGGCGCTGAGCTGGCTTTCACCTACCAGAACGACAAGCTGAAAGGCCGCGTTGAAGAGTTTGCCGCCCAGCTGGGTTCCAGCATTGTGCTGGAGTGCGACGTTGCTAAAGACGAAAGCATCGATGCCCTGTTCACTGACCTGGCGAAAGTCTGGCCGAAGTTCGACGGTTTCGTCCACTCCATCGGTTTTGCGCCGGGCGATCAACTGGATGGCGACTATGTGAATGCTGTTACCCGTGAAGGTTTTAAAATTGCTCACGACATCAGCTCCTACAGCTTCGTTGCGATGGCAAAAGCGTGCCGCGAGATGCTGAATCCGGGTTCTGCACTGCTGACCCTCTCCTATCTGGGGGCTGAGCGCGCCATCCCGAACTACAACGTGATGGGTCTGGCGAAAGCGTCTCTGGAAGCCAACGTACGCTATATGGCGAATGCGATGGGTCCGGAAGGCGTGCGCGTTAACGGTATCTCCGCTGGCCCAATCCGTACGCTGGCTGCTTCCGGTATCAAAGATTTCCGTAAAATGCTGGCGCATTGCGAAGCCGTTACCCCGATTCGTCGCACCGTGACCATCGAAGATGTGGGCAACTCGGCTGCGTTCCTGTGTTCTGACCTCTCTGCCGGGATCTCCGGTGAAGTGGTTCACGTAGATGGCGGGTTCAACATTGCTGCCATGAACGAACTGGAAATCAAATAATGCTCCTCGCCCCTTCCTGCGAAGGGGCGTTTTCCCTCGATATGCCATTCTGATATTTATTATCACCTAACAATCTTTCATCCCTCTCTCCGCTTACGCCAGGATTAAGCAGCAAAAAAGATCCGGCGCAACAGACCTGCCGTCGTATCCGGATCGCCACTTTCAGACCAAGGAACGACCATGGAACAACGCCGGATTTCAGGCAAAAACCACTGGTATCATGAAACCCAGTCGACTGCCCGCCGGGCCCACGCGCTACCGTTGGTTCCCGAAGCAGCCACCGTAAACGACCCTTTCCTGCTCGATCTGACCCTGCCGGATGATCTGTTAACCGACATCGACAGTATCGTTATCCCCGCACGCAAACTCTATGCCTTGCTGTTTCCCCAGCGGGTGGCCGTTAATCGCTTGCGGACATTCAGCGCCTATGATCGTCTCAGCACCGCACTCACCGCAGCCCAGGTATTTGGCGTGCAGCGGTTATGCAATCACTACGCTGCGCGTCTTGCACCGTTACCCGGTCCGGACTCATCAAGGGAAAGTAACTACCGGCTGGCACAAATAACCCAGTACGCCCGCCAACTTGCAGCGTCGCCATCGGTGATTGACGCCCGCGCGCGCCAGCAGCTCGAAGAGGTAGGACTGTCGTTGTACGATTTGGTGATCATTAACCAGATTATTGGGTTTATTGCCTTCCAGGCCCGTATCGTGGCGATGCTACAGGCGCTCTTGGGTCATCCAGTGCGTTTTATTCCGGGAATGGATATGCAGCAGGAAGCCGATGCAGACCGTTTTTCCAGGGCAGAAACGATGTGGCAAGCCGGTATCGACGCGGTGGAATTACGTATTGCCAGTGCTCCGCAAATGGAATCCCTTGCCCGCTGGCAGCCCTTACCGGAACTGCGGTTACTGGCACCTGTATTGGCTCACGAACACCTGATCCTTAACGAGCTGGGCGCGATAGCAGACCAGGTGGCGCAGCAGAGACCCGACGTGCAACTCGCGGCATTGACGGCGCTTTATACTGCCCGGATTAATGGCAGCGAGCACTGTTTTGCCGAGCAGCTACGTCGCAGGAAAGACGGAGCACAACGGGAATTAGTGCTGCGTGAAGGTGGACGAGAATTGCAGCGCGTATTCGCCAGCAATGCACAAGAAAGCGCGTTGATACAAGCCGTTCAGTTGCTGACCTGCGCGCCAGACAGGTTTAGTCCGTTATCATTTTCGTTGTTAACTGAGCAGGATCTTAGCCGCCGCGCGGTTGTCAGCTTGCTGGCGGAGTGCGCCCTCTGTGCCTGGTTAAATCGCCTGAAAATCGCGCTCGGTCAGACGGTGTAAAACGCGTGGCGCGTGCGGAGCAGTGGCGTAAGCTTGCCCTTATACCCGCAGAGTTTTGCTGAAACAGCGCTTGCTGCGACAGGCAGAATCGCGTAAAACTGTCAGCCGCTCTTTTGGCCACGAAACTACATAACTATGCTCCAGGACAATCCGCTGCTTGCGCAGCTAAAACAGCAACTTCATTCACAGACACCGCGTGCGGAAGGCGTCGTCAAAGGCACAGAAAAAGGCTTTGGCTTTCTGGAAGTCGATGCGCAAAAAAGTTATTTCATTCCGCCGCCGCAAATGAAGAAAGTGATGCATGGCGATCGGATCATTGCCGTCATCCACAGTGAAAAAGAGCGCGAAAGTGCAGAGCCAGAAGAACTGGTTGAACCGTTCCTTACCCGTTTTGTCGGCAAAGTGCAGAAGAAAGACGACCGGCTTTCTATCGTGCCTGACCATCCGTTGCTGAAAGACGCGATTCCTTGCCGCGCGGCCCGTGGCGTTGAGCACGATTTTAAAGAAGGCGACTGGGCTGTCGCCGAGATGCGTCGCCATCCGTTGAAGGGCGATCGCGGTTTTTACGCTGAGCTGACGCAGTTTATTACCTTCGCAGAAGATCATTTTGTACCGTGGTGGGTGACACTCGCACGCCACAATCTGGAAAAAGAAGCGCCAAACGGCGTGGCTACCGAAATGCTGGATGACGGTCTGGAGCGCGTGGATCTTACCGCGCTGGATTTCGTCACTATCGACAGCGCCAGCACCGAAGATATGGATGATGCGCTGTACGTTGAAGAAACGCGCGACGGGAAACTGCAACTGACGGTTGCCATCGCCGACCCGACAGCCTGGATTGCTGAAGGCAGCAAACTGGATGATGCGGCTAAAATTCGTGCCTTCACCAACTACCTGCCGGGCTTTAATATCCCGATGCTGCCGCGCGAACTGTCCGACGATCTCTGCTCCCTGCGCGCGAATGAAGTTCGCCCGGCACTGGTGTGCCGTATGACACTGGATAGCGAAGGCGCCATCGACAGCAATATTGAGTTTTTTGCCGCAACCATCGAATCAAAGGCCAAACTGGCCTACGATGATGTCTCCGACTGGCTGGAAAACAGCGGAGAATGGCAGCCGCCAAGCGACGCCATTGCTGCGCAAATCCGCTTGTTGCACCGCGTAAGCCAGCTCCGTGCTGAGTGGCGCCATGCGCACGCGCTGGTGTTTAAAGATCGCCCGGACTACCGTTTTGTCCTTGGCGAAAAAGGTGAAGTGCTGGATATCGTGGCAGAACCGCGCCGCGTAGCTAACCGTATTGTTGAAGAGTCAATGATCGCCGCCAACATCTGTGCCGCACAGGTATTACGCGACAAGCTGGGCTTCGGTATTTACAACGTGCATATGGGCTTTGACCCGGCTAACAGTGAACAACTGGCCGCCATGCTGAAAACGCACGGCATGCACGTTGATGCGGAAGAGGTGTTGACGCTGGACGGTTTCTGTAAACTGCGTCGCGAACTGGATGCACAGCCGTCGGGCTTCCTTGATAGTCGTATTCGTCGCTTCCAGTCTTTTGCTGAGATCAGCATCGAACCAGGCCCGCACTTCGGTCTGGGACTGGAAGCCTACGCGACCTGGACCTCACCGATTCGTAAGTATGGCGACATGGTCAACCATCGTCTGCTGAAAGCCATTATTAAAGGTGAAACGCCAAAACGTCCGCAGGATGACACAACCGTGCAGATGGCTGAACGCCGCCGTCTTAACCGCATGGCGGAGCGTGATGTCGGTGACTGGCTGTATGCTCGCTTCCTGCAGGACAAAGCCGGTACTGATACCCGGTTCTCTGCGGAAATTATCGATGTCAGCCGCGGCGGCATGCGTGTTCGTCTGGTGGATAATGGCGCAGTCGCGTTTATTCCTGCACCGTTTATTCATGCCGTACGTGATGAACTGGTATGCAGTCAGGAAAGCGGCACCGTGCAAATTAAAGGCGAAACCGTATTCAAAGTGACTGATGTTATTGATGTCACCATTGCGGAAGTCCGGATGGAAACCCGCAGCGTGATCGCCCGCCCTGCCATGTAACAGCATCGTTATAGAGCGCCTTCCTGAGCCGGAAGGCGCTTTTTTGATTGCGATACGCCACGAATTTTTTTCTCCCCCCTCACACAAATCTGAAAAAAACGACCACAATAACAACACAGGCCACTGTGCGTTTACTGCGTAATTAAGCGATTAATGCTCCTCAGTCAGGTTGACTGACAGGCTCGTTTAGCGGTGCATCATAAAAAGAAACAACGCGTTCATGCCTGGTTATCCCCCTTCTTTAACAGGTGGTTCTCCATCGCTACATAAGTACCGGTTGCGCTTTCACGTGGATTGGGAGAGAGCATGAAAGACGAACAGGAAGAAAATTTGCTGTTTCGTTATCTGGGATCTAACAGCCCGTTCTGGCGATTGACTGCCGATAGCAATGCCCTGCACTTTTCTCCGGACGAAGGGTCCGATACCAGCTTCGTGGTGACACTAAGTGACGCTCAGGCCGGGCAGATCCGCGAAATGACAGTGATCACATCCAGCCTGACCCTGAATATTGTCTTGTATGGCGAAGCCGTGTCGGTACATCTTGTTGGACGCAAAATTAGCCGTAAGGCGTGGGCAGGCAGTGCCTCCGCGTGGCATGACACCCAATCCGTCGCCCGTGACCTGGTACAGGGGCTCTCTTTTGCTGAGCAAGTGGTCTCTGAAGCCAATTCGGTGATTGTGATCCTTGATCGTCGCGGCAACATTCAGCGTTTTAATCGCCTCAGTGAAGAATACACCGGCATGAAAGAGCAAGAGGTGATTGGGCAAAACGTCTTTAAATTATTCATGAGTCGCAGTGAAGCGGCCGCCTCGAAACGTAATATTGCAGGTTTTTTTCATAATGGTGCCCCCTACGAAGTCGAGCGCTGGATCAAAACCCGCAAAGGTCAGCGCCTCTTCCTGTTCCGCAATAAATTCGTCCATAGCGGTAGCGGTAAGAACGAAATATTTCTTATCTGCTCCGGCACCGATATTACGGAAGAGCGCCATGCCCAGGAGCGCTTACGCCTCCTGGCCAATACTGATACCGTCACTGGTTTACCCAATCGCAACGCCATTCAAGAACGCATCAGCGATGCCATTGCCCATCGTGGCGATACGCAGATTGGCATCGTCTACCTGGATTTGGACAACTTTAAAAAAGTGAACGATGCCTATGGCCATATGTTCGGCGATCAGCTGTTGCAGGCCGTGGCGTTGGCAATTTTAAGCTGCCTTGATGAAGGGCAAGTGCTGGCACGGCTTGGCGGCGATGAATTTATCGTACTGGCGACCGACACCTCCCAGAGTGCTCTGGAAGCCATGGCTTCGCGGATCCTGACACGTCTACGCCAGCCCTTCCGCATTGGCTTAATTGAAATTTATAGCGGCTGTTCGCTGGGGATTTCACTTGCCCCGCAGCACGGTAACGATCGCGAAAGCGTGATTCGTAATGCCGACACGGCCATGTATACCGCCAAGGAGAACGGGCGCGGTAAATTCTGCGTCTTCTCGCCAGAAATGAACCAGCGTGTATTTGAATATCTCTGGCTCGATACCAATCTGCGCAAAGCACTCGAAAAAAATCAATTGGTTATACACTATCAGCCGAAAATAACCTGGCGCGGTGAAATACGCAGTCTGGAAGCACTGGTGCGTTGGCAATCTCCCGAACGCGGGCTGATCCCGCCGCTCGACTTTATCGCGTATGCCGAAGAGTCTGGTTTGATTGTGCCATTAGGACGCTGGGTAATGCTTGACGTTGTGCGTCAGGTGGCGGAATGGCGAGACAAAGGCATTCATTTGCGCGTGGCGGTGAATGTTTCCGCGCGCCAGTTGGCCGATCAGTCGATTTTTAGCGACCTTAAGCAGGCGCTGAAGGATGTTCACTTTGATTATTGCCCTATAGATGTAGAGCTGACGGAGAGCTGCCTGATTGAGAATGAGGAACTTGCTCTATCGGTAATTAACCAGTTCAGTGAACTGGGAGCGCAGATTCACCTCGACGATTTTGGTACAGGTTATTCGTCTCTGTCGCAACTGGCGCGTTTTCCGCTTGATGCCATCAAACTCGATCAATCTTTTGTGCGTGATATTCATAAACAGTCTGTATCCCAGTCGCTGGTGCGGGCGATTGTCGCTGTGGCGCAAGCACTTAATTTGCAGGTGATTGCTGAAGGTGTGGAGAGTGCAAAAGAAGACGCCTTTCTGACCAAGAACGGCGTCAACGAGCGGCAGGGGTTTTTATTTGCCAGGCCTATGCCCGCTGCCGCATTCGAGCGCTGGCTTAAGCGCTATCTGGCACGAAAAGCGCCCTAACTGGCTTTACTGAAACTGGTTGAGACATGTCGGTTCTGCAACTGTACCAGTCGTTCCATATACGCAATGTCTTTAGGCTGTACGCAAAAAGCGGCATCCACCCAGTCTTCCGTGATGTCCATTAATTCACTGCGCGGCAGTTGCAAAACTCGCTGGCGGGCCCGGAGCATCGCCCGAACGCCATTAAGGCGCGGCACTAGTGTATCGATGAAAGTCCGCGTAGCGATAAAGCCCTGCCCGGCGTCAAAGGCGAGATCCACCAGTCCCTGGGACGCATACCATTCCGCTGTATGCGACTCGCCTTTGTAGATCAGTTCCTCCGCCAGTTTCATTCCCGAACGCCGGGCCACCAACGAGTAACCGCCCATGCCCGGAAACAGGTTAAACGCGATTTCCGGAAAGCCAAGGCGTGCATCACGTTGTGCCAGAACAAAATGATGCGCTAACGCCGCTTCAAAACCGCCACCAAGGGCGCTGCCTTCTACCATGGCCAACGTCACAGCGCCGGTGTCAAAACCGCGTGACGCGGCGTGTACACAGTCTACGCAGGCCCGGGCATAGGCTCTTAGCGCTTCACGGCGACCGTTTTTGATGCACTCAATAAAGAATTGTAAATCGCCACCGGTATTGTACATACCGGGGACCAGCGAGCCGGTTACCCAAAAATCGACGCTGAACCCCGCCTGCCTGACCAGCCACGAGATATTCATGATCTCTTCAATTAAAGCGTGGTTAAAACAGGGTCGTGGTCGGGCGCGCAACATCATCCAGACTGTGCGGCGTTCCTCCTCGTAAAAGCCAGAAAGTTGCGTAAAGCGTTCATCATCGGTAAACAGTTTGCACGTAGCGTGGTTGATAATCGTCATTGCTTTACCCTCCGGTAGGAAAATAGCGCATTGCGCGCACAGCAAGCCTAATCCACCCCCGAAGGTGACTGCGTATCACATACTGAATATATAATGAGTGCTTATAAGTTTTTGAGATTTCGCTTTTTACCCTTCTCTTTTTACACTGTTTTCTGCATCATTGAATTTATTCATTTTTCGATTTTGAGGTGAAGGTATGGCAGACATCGATGTGAAGCAACTTGCCAGCCGGATCGATACCGTGCTGGATATTCTGGTTGCCGGGGATTATCAATCCGCCATTCGCAACCTGGAAATTCTGAAAGCGGAATTATTAGATCCCGACAACAATGACAAAACGTCTTCTTCCGGTGCACCTAAGACGCCCTGGGAAATTTGAATTTCTTCCTTTCGCCATCACGCGGTAGCCGGGAAGCGACACCCGTCATGGCGATTTCATCATCCCGACGAACAATCAGAAATTTGTGGCTATGAATTCCCGACAACAACTCATATTACAGACCGTCATCGATAAAGGCCGGATAAGCGTTGCGGATCTTGCGCGCATGACCGGTGTCTCTGAAGTCACTATTCGCCAGGATCTGAACACACTGGAAAAACAGAGCTATCTGCGCCGTATGCATGGTTTTGCTGTACCGCTCGACAGTGACGACGTTGAAACGCGCATGATGAATAATTACACCGTAAAACGCGATCTGGCGGACTTCGCTGCCTCACTGGTTAATCCGGGCGAAACGGTGTTTATTGAGAATGGCAGCAGCAATGCCCTACTGGCGCGTAAACTTGGCGAGCAGCGAGATATCACGATTATCACGGTCAGCAGTTATATTGCGCATTTGCTGAAAGATTCACTTTCTGAGGTGATTCTGCTCGGTGGCATCTACCAGAAAAAAAGTGAAAGTATGGTGGGCCCGCTGACGCGTCAGTACATTCAACAAGTGCATTTCAGCAAGGCGTTTATCGGTATTGATGGCTGGCAACCGGAAACCGGGTTTACCGGGCGAGATATGATGCGTACTGATGTCGTTAACGCTGTGCTGGAAAAAGGCAGCGATGCTATTGTCCTCACCGACAGTTCGAAGTTCGGCGCAGTACACCCTTACACCCTCGGTCCGATTGCGCGCTTCCAGCGGGTGATCACCGACAGTAATCTGGCCTCAGAAACCCATCTCCAACTTCAGCAAGCGGGTCTGATTGTCGATATCGTCGGACCTGGCGCGAACCGCTAAGTTCCCCAGCCCGTGAAAGCGGGCTAACACCCTCTTATCTGAGAGTATTCCGACCGGGTGATTAAGACTATTTACCTGTCCTGTAACGAGCCGCGGCGTAAAATTAATATTAGCGATATAACAGGAAGTGACTATCACTCACGTGATTGTATTACGCCTGCGCAGCAAGGTTTCACGGAATGGCTTTCAGGCGGCCCTCAATGGCTATACTAAAAGAGAACATCTTTCCGTGAATCGATTATTCAGGAGAAAGTATGATGATGTTAACAAGCAAAAAAATGGCCGCTGCAGTACTGGCAGTTACCCTGGCAATGTCCCTGAGCGCCTGTGGTCACTGGTCTAAACGCGATCGTAATACCGCCATCGGTGCGGGTGCGGGTGCGCTTGGCGGTGCGGTGCTGACTGATGGTAGTACGCTCGGTACGCTGGGCGGCGCGGCTGTCGGTGGGATCATCGGCCACCAGGTTGGTAAGTAATTGGTGAGCGAGACGGCGACTACAGCAAAATAACGATACTTTCTTTTCAGGTCTGAGTTTTACACAGTGTAAAACATAAAGCCGTGGCGTATTGCCACGGCTTTTCTGTTTTATCCACCAGCAAGTTTGACTTTCATTCCTTTGGCCTCCAGTAATGACTTCAGCAAATCACGTTTGTCACCCTGGATCTCGATCACGCCATCTTTCACTGCCCCGCCACACCCGCATTTTTTCTTTAACTCTGCCGCCAATTTAACCAGCGATTCATCATCTTCATCAATGCCGGTAATCAGGCAGACACCTTTACCTTTGCGTCCGCTGGTTTGGCGTTGAATACGCACAATGCCATCCCCTTTTGGACGAGCAGGTTGCGTCTTAGGCTCATCAATACGCCCGGTTTCTGTCGAGTACACCAGACGGCTATTGTCATCGTGCATTATGCCCCCTTACCTAAAGCGATATTGATAGCTTTCAGCGTTTGCGCCGGATCGGTGGATTGTGTAACCGGGCGACCAATGACCATATAGTCCACACCTGCGGCCAGCGCCTGTTCAGGCGTCATAATACGGCGCTGATCGCCAGCTTCGCTGCCCTGAGGACGAATTCCTGGCGTGACCAGTTTAAAATCATGGCCCAACACGCTCTTAAAGCGCACCGCTTCCTGCGCGGAACATACCACCCCATCCAGACCACATTGCTGGGTGAGTTTTGCCAGCCGTTCAGCATGTTCTGCTGGAGTCGCCTGAATGCCAAGATCCTGTAAGTCACTGGCTTCCATACTGGTTAATACCGTCACCGCAATCAGTAGCGGGGCCTCTTTGCCAAATGATAATAAGGCTTCTTTTGCTGCGGTCATCATGCGCGCGCCGCCAGACGCATGAACATTCACCATCCATACACCCAGATCGGCGGCCGCTTTCACTGCATGCGCTGTGGTGTTAGGAATATCGTGGAATTTCAGGTCGAGGAAGATATCGAAACCACGCTGCTGCAACTCGCGAACCAGTTGCGGCCCAAACAGCGTGAACATCTCTTTGCCTACTTTCAGTCGGCAGTCGCGAGGGTCGATACGGTCGACAAACGCCAGGGCTTTGTCACGGTTATCATAATCGAGAGCCACCACAACCGGCGAAGCGGTAACAGCACGGGAAGTCGGGAAAGCAGTAGACGTCATGATCAGACCTTCTCAAATGAGGGCACCCGCTCAGGCGCAAAATGAATAAACGGCGAGCATTCTACCTGTGCAGGGTGGCAAATAACAGCGGCCATTTTCGTCCTGACAGACAATGTAATGGCACTGCTGCCTCATTCTTAGAACCTAATAAACAAGTATGTTGTAACTAAAGTCCAGGCTTTTAAAAAATTACTGCCCGTCAAGGCCACGAATCGGTTTCACCGTCGACCAGGCTCGGCAGGATGGACAATGCCAGTACATGGTAAAAGCGGTAAAACCGCATTTATGGCAACGATAACGCGGTTTACTGCGAATCTGCTCACCAACCATCTCACGCAGCACGGCCAGGCTCTCTTTCGCGCGCCCTTCTTCTGCCTCATTCAGGTGGTAATCCATTAGCTTATGGAAGACGCGCATCGTTGGATGACGCTGAAGCTGATGCGTGACATACAGCTGCGCCGCATCCGGACCTTCTCGTCGTTCCTTAATCTCTGCCAGCATCAGTTCGGCAGTTGCCCCGGTGTTCTCTTCCACACACCGCTGCAAAAACGCCGCCCACTCATCATTTTTACCCAACTGCTGGTAGCAAGTTTGCAACATGTCCAGCGTTTCACTGACCAGTTCTTTATCCTGATCAATGACGCGCAACAGGTTGTCGGCCGCTTTAGCGTAATCCCCGCTGGCCATAAATACCCGCCCCATCATGATGGAAACACGCGGGCTATCGCGATCGGCGGCGGCGCCTTTTTTCAGCAACGCCATTGCTCTGTCCATATCGTCATTGCCCATTTGCTGCAGCGCTAATTCGCAGTAAAAATGGGCAATTTCTGTGCGTTGTTTATCTTTCCCCAGTTTTACCAGACGCTCAGCAACATCGATGGCCTTCTGCCATTCGCTTGTCGCCTGATAAATCTGCAATAGCTGCTGCAACGCGCTAATGCGAAAATCGGTTTCATCCACCAGTTGGTTAAACATATCTTCGGCACGATCGTACATCCCGGCCGCCATATAATCGCGTCCAAGCTGTTGCACCGCCAGCAAACGCTGGTCATAGGATAATGATGCGCTTTCCATCAGCGTCTGATGGATACGGATAGCGCGATCGACTTCGCCACGCGAACGGAATAAATTCCCCAAGGTGAGATGCGCTTCAACGGTACCGGTGTCCTCTTTCAGCATATCAAGGAACAGGTCGACCGCTTTATCCTGTTGGTTGCTCAGTAAAAGGTTAACCCCGGCGACGTATTCACGTGACAGCCGGTTCGCCTCATCCTGCTTTGTCTGTTGAGCATTTCTGCGCCCCATATACCAGCCATAGGCAGCGGCGACAGGTAACAGCAGAAACAACAACTCCAGCATAGAATATTATTCCTTCACTGCCGGTGCGCCGGTAGCAACCGGGACATCTGTCGCAGGGGTAAGCTGGTGCTCAAGACGTTTGATTTTACGCTCAGCGCGCGCCAGAGAAACGCGAACGCGCAACCAGAACAGGCCGCAAATCAGCCAGCCGATCGCGAACCCAGCCGCAAACAGTACAGCCAGCAGCGTAGAGATGCGGTATTCGCCCTGGGCGAGCAAATAGTTGAACGTCACTTGCTGATCGTTTTGCGCACCCAGCGTAATCGAGACGACAAAAATGGCTAACACCAGTAAGAAAATGAGTAAATATTTCACATTACATCCCGTTATGTGCTTCCGAGCGATGAATATATGGGCAACTGCGACTAACCAGCCCTATAAACTACCATTTTAGCGCCCGGCGCGAAATGGTAATGCATGACGTTAAATTCTGATTTGGGGGGTAACCTACGAAAATCAAGGTTCCTGGTCCCGCTCGACGATTTCCTGCACCTCATCAACCGGCGGTGTTAACGGCCCACAGAGGCGCTGCGCCAGCCAGGTTGCCACCGTCACCAGTAGCCAGGAGATCAGTGTCGCCACCACTAAATCACGCGGCCAGTGCATCCCCAGGAGTAAACGGCTCCCCATTACGCCTGTTGCCCACACCAGTAAAATCGCGATGGTCCAGGTGCGTCTGCGCGGCCATAACAGCCCAACACCCAACAAGGCCCAACTCGCCGCAAACATGGTATGCCCGGAGGGAAAGGCAAAACCGGTCTCTTTTTGCCAATGTTTGCGTAAAAATGTCGGAATATCATGCTGGCTGGAGAGCTGGCTTTTCACCCAGTCACCTCTGGCCTTGCGCTTTAACGCATAGAACTCCTCCGCCTGAATATGATCTGTTTTTTCCAGCCACATGACAAAAGGCCGCGGTTCCTGGACACGCTCCTTGACGAAAGATTTCACTCCCTGCCCCAACAAGATTGCGCAGCCGAGAATGGCAAACAGCATTAGCGCAGGCTTCAGGCGAAAACGAAGGCACCAGAGAAACCACGCACAGAGCGCCGCATGAGTGATTATCCCCCAAGGCTGAGTGACCGTTTCAGTAAGCCAGAACAGAAAATGCAACCACACGGTTGATTGACCCGGTTCCCAGTTCCAGCCGGAGATCCACACTGCCAGCGGCATAATCAGTAACATCGCCGCCCCCGCCGTTGTTCGTTTTGCAATTGACAGCATGTCTTCTCCTTTCATGTAAGTGTCACAATCATAACTGAAAAATGGCATTCCCGCAGGAACCAACGTATTCGTGCGCTTAAGGCGCAATATGTTGGTCACAAGTAGGCGATAATGCAGGCATTGTGGCAAAATACGTTTATACAGAAGGCCAACAGGCTACAGGTGCGCAGTGCGCCAATATAATCCGGAGATTCACATGCAGCTTAAACGAGTGGCAGAAGCCAAACTGCCTACCCCCTGGGGCGACTTCCTGATGGTGGGTTTTGAAGAACTGGCAACCGGGCAGGATCACGTTGCCCTTGTCTTTGGTGATATTTCAGGGCAGCTGCCCGTTCTCGCGCGTGTGCATTCGGAGTGTCTGACGGGAGACGCGCTTTTCAGTTTACGTTGCGATTGTGGTTTCCAGCTTGAAGCAGCATTGAACCATATTGCCGAAGAGGGCCGCGGCGTGTTGCTCTATCATCGTCAGGAGGGTCGAAACATTGGCCTGCTCAATAAAATCCGCGCCTATGCGTTACAGGATCAGGGCTACGATACCGTAGAAGCGAACCATCAGCTTGGTTTTGCTGCCGACGAGCGAGACTTCACCCTGTGTGCTGATATGTTCAAACTTTTGGGAGTTGATGAAGTGCGTTTGTTGACCAATAACCCGCGCAAAGTGGAAATCCTTACTGAAGCAGGAATCAATATTGTTGAGCGCGTGCCGTTGATCGTTGGACGTAACCCCAAAAACGCGCATTACCTCGACACCAAAGCCGAGAAAATGGGCCACCTGCTGAAGTAATCTGTAACAAACAGCGCAAAAAAAGGCCTGCAATTGCAGGCCTTTTTATTCAGTGCAACATGTTACGTATCACGTAATGCAGGATCCCATCGTTACGGTAGTACGTCAGTTCGGTTGACGTATCAATACGGCAACGGCACTGCAACACCTCTTGTGAGCCATCCACCCGCGTCACTGTCACAGGTAAGGTACCGCCGGGCTGAATATCCGTCAGATCAACGATATCGAGTTTCTCCTCACCGGTTAACCCCAGCGTTTTACGGGTCACCCCCTGCGGAAACTCCAGGGGTAGGATCCCCATACCAATCAGGTTCGAACGGTGGATACGTTCGAACGATTCGGCGATCACTACCCGGACACCCAGCAGGCGCGGCCCTTTTGCCGCCCAGTCACGGCTGGAGCCCGAGCCATACTCTTTCCCGGCGATGACCGCCAGCGGTGTTCCCGCTTGCTGGTAGCGCATTGCGGCGTCATAAATCGACATAACCTCGCTCCCTGGCAGGTGGCGTGTCATCCCTCCTTCCACACCCGGCACCATTTCATTACGAATACGAATATTCGCGAACGTACCGCGCATCATCACTTCATGATTGCCGCGCCGTGAGCCATAGGAGTTAAAGTCACGCCGCTCCACACCATGGCTTTGCAGGTAACGCCCCGCCGGGCTATCCGCTTTAATACTGCCTGCCGGCGAAATATGATCGGTGGTCACCGAATCGCCCAGCATGGCGAGGATCCGCGCGCCATGTATGTCTTTCACCGGTTCAGGTTGTGCCCCCATATCATCAAAAAAGGGCGAGAGACGAATATACGTCGAATCACTCTGCCATCCATAGGTGTCCGAGCGTTCAACCTCAATCGCCTTCCACTCCGGCGTACCTTCAAAGACTTCCGCATACTCCTTGCGAAACATTTCTGTCGAAACCTGTTCAACCGCCCGTGCAATCTCCAGGCTGGATGGCCAGATATCTTTCAGATAGACCGGATCGCCTTTGCGGTCGTGCCCCAATGGATCGGTGGCCAGATTAATATTCATATTACCGGCCAGTGCATACGCCACCACTAATGGCGGCGATGCCAGCCAGTTGGTTTTGACCAGTGGATGAATGCGCCCTTCGAAATTACGGTTACCGGAAAGTACCGCACCTACCGTAAGATCTCCCTGACGTATAGCCTGTTCAATCGGCTCCGGCAGCGGACCGGAATTACCGATACAGGTGGTGCACCCGTAGCCAACAAGGTTAAAACCAAGTTCATCAAGATACGGTGTTAAACGCGCCTGCGCGAGATAGTCAGAGACGACTTTCGAGCCCGGTGCCAGCGATGCTTTTACCCACGGCTGACGTTTCAATCCGAGGGTTACCGCTTTTTTTGCCAGTAAACCGGCCGCCATCAGTACGCTGGGGTTTGAAGTGTTGGTGCACGAGGTTATGGCGGCAATGACGACCGCGCCATCTGGCAGCTGGTATTGATGCCCATTCAGGACATAATCAACCGGTTTACGATCTTTTTGCGCGGTGTTCAGTTCCAGTTCGGAGCTGGCAGCAAAGGCTTTAGGAACATCACTGAGTGCAACGCGATCCTGCGGGCGTTTGGGCCCGGCCAGGCTTGCCTCAACATCCTGCATATTCAGTTCTAGTGTGCTGGTGAAAACCGGCTCATCCCCTGGATTGCGCCACATCCCTTGCGCTTTTGCATAGGCCTCAACCAGCGCAACCTGCTCTTCGCTGCGCCCACTGAGTCGCATATATTCCAGCGTCACACCGTCGATGGGGAAAAAGCCGCAGGTTGCGCCATATTCCGGTGCCATATTGGCGATAGTTGCCCGATCCGCAAGCGGTAACGCGTCCAGACCATCACCATAAAATTCAACAAACTTACCGACGACGCCATGCTTACGCAGCATCTGTGTCACGGTAAGTACCAGGTCTGTTGCGGTAATACCTTCCCGTAATTTGCCGTTCAGCTTGAAGCCCACAACATCCGGAATCAGCATCGAAACAGGTTGACCAAGCATCGCCGCTTCCGCTTCAATGCCGCCCACGCCCCAGCCCAGCACGCCGAGACCATTGATCATGGTGGTATGTGAATCGGTGCCAACCAGTGTATCCGGGTAAGCGACCCACTCTTTATCCTGTAATTCGCTCCACACGGCTTTGCCGAGATACTCGAGATTCACCTGGTGACAGATGCCAGTGCCGGGCGGCACCACACTGAAACGGCTGAATGCCTGCTGACCCCAGCGCAGAAAAACATAGCGTTCATGATTACGTTCCATTTCAAGACGCACGTTTTCTTCAAATGCTTCGTCGTCCCCGAAATGGTCAACAGTGACGGAATGGTCAATCACTAAATCGACGGGTGAAAGCGGGTTCACTTTCGCCGTATCGCCCCCCAGCCGTTTTACCGCTTCACGCATGGCTGCCAAATCCACAACGGCGGGCACACCGGTAAAATCCTGCATTAATACCCTTGCCGGCCGGTAGGCAATTTCACGGTCAGCATGGGCCGTTTTCAACCATCCAGCCAGCGCGCGAATATCTTCTTCCGTAACGGAATCATCATCCTGCCAGCGCAGGAGGTTCTCGAGTAACACTTTGAGTGACTTGGGTAATCGCGAGATATCCCCAAGTTCCTTTGCGGCCAGCGGCAGGCTGTAGTAACGCCAGGTTTTATTCTCTGCCTGCAATGTATCCTTACTGGCTTCGCGTAGGGTCGACGACATATGCTCCTCCTTAATCACAGGGATTGCGAAGCCCTGATAGTCTTCAGGGTCTGTAATTAAAGATAACACAAACTTATCGTAACGTTTTGATAACAACCCAAATTGCTACATACGGCAAAAGCGAACCGCGGGGGCAGAAATAAAAAAACCTCGCAGATGCGAGGTTTTTCAGGAGATTACTTCATTACTGGAGGAACATCCAAACGAGCTCCCCCCAGAAAAGGACAGAAACAAAAAATGCTCCCATCCACGACCAATATTTCATTCCGTAACCATTATGCATGAAGCTATTACCAGAAAATCTATTCATTAAAACTGAGTTGCTACTCAATTCATTTATGCTGTGTATTAATCAATGAGTACAAAAGATCATTCATAGAATAAAGAGATAATTCTCCCTGTTTATTCTGATGATATTTTTATTGTTTCCTGGTCGTATCTTCTGCAAAGGCATCTATAAAAGCTTGTTGCTGCGGCGACAGTTTCCATGAAGCAGGAATAGCGGTCACAGGTTTCTTTTTCGCTTTTGTAGGCGTGTCATGAAGTTGACATACATGTTTCACTGGTTCGAATCGGCCTGCTATTGCCATTTTAACCCCAGAATTTCCAGATCAATAACGCAACGACTGCCCAAAATGCGGCAGAGCCAAGAAATACCGCCAGCCAGGCTTTACGCTTCAGCTCAGGGTCCCTTTGCGGCTCTTCACTTCCTGATGGCATTGCTAACCTCGTACAATCGACATCACTTATCATTTTGAACACCAACAATCGGTAGAATTAATCATGGGTTGAGACAAATCCTAAAAGAACTTTAGCCGAAAATCCAGTGAATTTACTCACCATTTCCAAAGAAAGATTTAATCTTTTGACCCGAAATAAATAATTGAAGTGAGAAATTTGCAGACCTGCAATTTAGTTTCTATTTTTGTCACAAATTAGCGACAGTGCGGACTTAGCATTGTGAGCTCAATCACCCTCGCGGGTGATTGAGAAATTAGATGATGATAATTCTAATTTAACTTTGGGCAGAGTTAAGCATGTCTTTTGAATGCCGAAGATACCCTTCGTCATTATTTCTGTGGCAACTTAATATCTTTAAACATTGCTTCTATATCTTCGTTAGAACGCAATGCAACAGCAGTATCGACAACATCCCGCGTTAAATGTGGCGCAAAGCGTTGAATAAAATCATACATATAGCTGCGCAGGAACGTACTACGGCGGAAGCCAATTTTGGTCGTGCTATGACTGAAAATCTCGTGCGCATCCAGTTTCACGAGGTCAGGATCCGATACCGGATCGACGGCCATACTGGCAATCACACCCACGCCAAGCCCCAGCCTTACATAAGTTTTGATAACGTCTGCGTCGGTGGCGGTGAAAACAATACGCGGCGTTAAACCAGCGCGATTAAAGGCGGTATCCAGTTCAGAGCGACCAGTGAAACCAAAGGTATAGGTCACTAATGGATATTGCGCCAGTTCTTCAATGCTCACCGACTGCCTGGCCGCCAGCGGATGATCAGGGGTCACCACAATCGAGCGGTTCCAGTGATAGCAGGGCAACATCACGAGATCGTCATACAAATGCAGCGCTTCGGTGGCAATCGCAAAGTCCGCATTGCCTTTAGAAACGGCCTCGGCGATTTGCGTCGGCGACCCCTGGTGCATATGCAACGACACCCGCGGATAGCGCTCAATAAAACCTTTTATCACGCCAGGCAACGCATAACGCGCCTGCGTATGCGTGGTTGCAACATACAATGACCCTTTATCCGGCCACGTGTGCTCCCCTGCCACCGATTTGATCGCGTCGACTTTGGACAACACCTCACGCGCAATACGGATGATTTCCTGCCCTGCTGGGGTGACCTGAGTAAGATGCTTGCCGCTGCGGGCAAAAATTTGTATACCCAGTTCATCTTCCAGCATGCGGACTTGCTTACTGATACCCGGCTGAGAGGTATAAAGTCCTTCCGCCGTTGAAGAGACATTGAGATTGTGATTCACCACCTCAACGATATAACGAAGCTGTTGTAATTTCATAACAGACCATCCGGAGTGCGCAAACGGGTAATCGCTTAATACGATTTCATAATAAAAAAGAAGATAGCTATAACCACTATATCATTTATAGCATCTGTGTATAGCAGCGAACAAACAATAATAATGGATGAATAAAAAAGGCCGGATAACCGGCCTTTTGAAGGGTATGTGACTGAAATTTATTATTTTTTAGCTTCAGTCCATTTATTGTCGATATAGAACGCAGACCACCCCGTCGCTTTGCCATCTTTTTCCGAGGCAACGTACTGCTGCTTCGTTTTCCGGCTAAAACGCACGATTGTCTTGTTGCCTTCAGGATCCTGCTGTGGCGCATCAGCCAGATAGCGCAGTTTCTCTGGCAGACGATCGCGGAAGCGGAACAGTTCTTCTACCAACGGCGCACGGGTTTCACGTGATTTCGGGAAGGTATTCGCAGCAAGGAACACCCCAGCCGCGCCATCGCGCAGCACGAAATACGCATCCGATTTTTCACACTCCAGCTCCGGCAGCGGCACCGGATCTTCCTTCGGCGGCGCAACTTCGCCATTACGCAGAATTTTGCGCGTGTTTTTACACTCATCATTGGTGCAAGCCATGTATTTACCGAAACGCCCCATTTTCAGGTGCATTTCAGAACCACATTTCTCACATTCAACAATCGGGCCGTCATACCCTTTAATGCGGAACTCGCCCTCTTCGATTTCGTAGCCATCGCAGGTCGGGTTGTTACCACAGACATGCAATTTACGCTTCGGATCGATCAGGTAACTGTCCATTGCCGTGCCGCATTTCTGGCAGCGACGTTTGGCGCGTAAGGCGTTGGTTTCAGCGTCATCGCCTTCCAGCACGTTCAGCACTTCGTTTTCCGGCACCAGGTTAATGGTGGTTTTGCAGCGCTCTTTCGGCGGCAATGCATAGCCAGAACAACCAAGGAAGACACCCGTGCTGGCAGTACGGATACCCATTTTACGGCCACAGGTCGGACAGTCGATGCTGGTCAGCACCATCTGATTTGGACGCATACCACCGTTTTCCGGATCCTGCTCCGCCTGTTCAAGCTGACGGGAGAAGTCGCCAAAGAAGCTGTCCAGCACTTTGCGCCACTCGGCTTCATGATTGGCCACACGGTCCAGACTGTCTTCCATCTGAGCGGTAAAGTCGTAATTCATCAGTTCGCGGAAATTTTCTTCCAGGCGATCGGTGACGATTTCACCCATTTTCTCAGCATAAAAGCGACGGTTTTCGACACGCACATATCCGCGATCCTGGATCGTAGAAATGATCGACGCATAGGTGGACGGGCGACCGATGCCGCGTTTCTCCAGCTCTTTTACCAGAGACGCTTCACTAAAACGTGCAGGCGGTTTGGTAAAGTGCTGTGCAGGTGTCAGTTCTACAAGCGACAACTCGTCGCCTTTATTCACTGCCGGCAACGTACGATCTTCATCGCCTTTACGCAGCGCAGGCATCACTTTCGTCCAGCCATCGAAGCGCAAAATACGGCCGCGTGCTTTCAAGCGGAAATCACCCGCCCCGACGGTCAGCGTGGTGGAATCATACTGCGCAGGCGTCATCTGACAGGCGACAAATTGTCGCCAGATCAGTTGATAAAGCTTCTGCGCATCGGTTTCCATATCTTTCAGGGATTCCGCCAGAACCGCGACGTCGGAAGGACGAATCGCTTCGTGTGCTTCCTGAGAGTTTTCTTTGCTGGCGTACTGATTGGCATGATCCGGCAGATATTTTTTACCGAAATTGTCCGTAATATAGCTGCGCACCATGCTCACCGCATCCTGACTCAGGTTGGTGGAGTCGGTACGCATATAGGTGATGTAGCCTGCTTCATACAGACGCTGCGCCATCATCATGGTTTTCTTCACGCCAAAACCAAGACGCGTGCTGGCCGCCTGTTGCAGTGTAGAGGTGATAAACGGCGCGCCAGGCTTACTGCTGGTCGGTTTATCTTCTCTTTCGAGTACGGTATAGCGCGCTTTTTCCAGCAGGCTTACGGCTGCCATGGTCTGTTCGCGATTTACCGGACGGAACGCTTTTTCACCTTCGTGCGTGACCTGCAACGGCAGTGAATCACCGCCCGGTGTCGCCGTTGTCGCATCAATTTCCCAGAACTCTTCCGGGACAAAGGCTTTGATCTCGCGCTCGCGATCAACCACCAGACGCACGGCAACAGATTGCACACGACCAGCCGACAGACCACGGGCAATTTTCTTCCACAGCAGCGGAGAAACCATATAGCCCACGACGCGGTCCATAAAACGGCGCGCCTGCTGCGCATTGACGCGATCAATGTTGAGTTCGCCTGGGGTTTCAAACGCCTGACGAATCGCATTTTTGGTAATTTCGTTAAATACAACGCGGCTGTAGCGTTTTTCATCACCCCCGATCACTTCCCGCAGGTGCCATGCAATGGCTTCCCCTTCGCGGTCAAGGTCGGTTGCGAGATAGATGTGGTCGGCTTTTTCTGCCAGGGATTTCAGTTCAGAAACGACCTTTTCTTTACCCGGAAGCACTTCGTACTGCGCTTCCCAGTTGTGCCATGGGTCGATCCCCATGCGATTGACAAGAGCGCCGCGTTCATCCTTTTTAGGCTTCTTAGCCGTTTTGGTGGAGGCTGAGTCTGCGCTCTTTTTAGGTGCTGAGCCACTGGTCGGCAAATCACGGATATGACCTACGCTGGACTTAACCACGTAATCATTACCCAGATATTTATTGATCGTTTTGGCTTTTGCCGGGGACTCAACGATAACGAGAGCTTTACCCATATTCACCTTTACCTAATTAAATTCTTCCAGCAATACATCGCATTTTGCTTCACACGGCCTGATGACGCGCCTCACAGATATAGCGGCGTCGTCGCAGGATATCAACCCCTACGCTTAGCCAGGCGCGTTAAACAAAGCGTTTATGTGACTGACCTGACAGGCCTTTTAACCTGAGGGCGAAGGTGCACGACGATGTTGCGGTCGAATGTCAAGCAAATCTGTTGCCAGATTGACGAAAGCGTCACACTGTACCTGATAAAATTTGTTACGCAACTTTATTAGCATGCAAAATCAAATCACGCCAGCACAACCGATGAGCAAACCCCTTGCAAAAACAGGGAAAATTTGCCCCTGAACGGTGACCGGCGTAGACTAACGGAATTTTTAAGGAGTAGAAAATGCAAGGTACATCTCAGCCTATTGACCGCCAGGCTCTACTTGAGCTGGCTAATCAACTGATCCGCGATCATGAAGACACCCTTGCCGGTATTGAGGCCACCCATGTTACCCAGCGTAACGGCGTACTGGTGTTCAGCGGTGAATACTATCTGGATGAACAGGGTTTGCCGACGGCGAAAAGCACGGCGGTATTCAATATGTTCAAATACTTAGCCCACGAACTCTCTGACAAATACCATCTGATTGATTAAACAAAAACGCGAGGCCAGAGCCTCGCGTTTTTGTTTACATAAGCGGTTTTTGCCCTCGCTGCCACCAGCGCATCAGCAGGTGGTCAATACTCTCTGTCGCGCTGCCGGTAAAGCGCTCCATCAGTTTCTTCCGCTGCTGGTAACGAATGCCTATAACCTCATGGTCTTCGAGCAGCCCGAGCAGCAATTCATCACTGGTGCCAATCGCGTCAATCAACCCGTTCTCCAGCGCTTGTGTTCCGTACCAATGTTCACCAGTCGCCACTTTTTCAATATCCAGACCGGGACGCATCTGACTGACGAAGCCTTTAAACAGATCGTGAGTTTCGTTCAGGCTTTCACGGAATTTTTGCCGCCCTTCTTCTGTGTTTTCACCTAACAGCGTCAGCGTGCGTTTAAACTGCCCGGCGGTATGCAGTTCAATATCGATCTCTTTCCCTTTCAGGAAGCGGTTAAAGTTTGGGATCTGCGCAACCACGCCAATCGAGCCGATGATGGCGAACGGCGCGGCAACAATTTTATCCGCCACGCAGGCCATCATATAGCCACCGCTGGCGGCCACTTTATCCACGGCGACAGTCAGCGGGATCTGCCTGTCACGCAGGCGTTGCAACTGAGAGGCAGCAAGACCATAACCATGTACCACACCTCCGGGGCTTTCCAGGCGGACAATCACCTGATCCTGTGGCTTCGCAACCGTCAACACTGCCGTGATCTCTTCACGCAGGGCGTTAACCTCACCGGCATCCATACTGCCTTTAAAATCCAGAACGTAAACGCGGGATTTTCCTTGTTCATCCGCTTCCCCGGCTTTGGCTTTCGCTTTTGCAGCTTTCGCCTCCAGCTTCAGCTTTTTCTTGCGGGCTTTTTGCCACTGTTTCTGTTGATGGTCATCCAGCAATGCTGCGGACATCTCCTCCCGCATCTCTTTATATTGATCGCTCAGACGCGTGACCCGTAACTCTCCCCGTTGGCGCTTGCGCTGAGTCAGGTTAACAATAAGCACTGCGACCACCGCAATCGCCACAACTACGGTCGCGATCTTGGCCAAAAACAAACCATATTCAGACAGTAATTCCACGCGTACCACCTCGATTACACCACTCAACAATCGCTCCAGTGTACATGAGCCCTTTCGGCGCGTCTCGCGTAAGCGATTGACCTTTTGCGGCATGTGACTGAATTTTTTACGACTCTGCGGTGTAAACCTTGTCCAACTCTCCGCTTGACCGATTGAAATGCCCCTCTGTTTAGGGCATAAAGCCAACATATGATGTGAAATACAGGCCCGGGCCTGAGGAGACAGCGTGCACTATCAACCACAGCGCGATCTTTTAAACGACCGAATCATTCTTGTAACCGGTGCCAGCGATGGTATCGGTAAAGAAGCGGCCCTGACCTACGCCCGTTACGGTGCCAGCGTCATCTTACTGGGTCGTAATGAAGAAAAATTACGCCAGGTTGCACAGACTATCCGTGAACAAGAAGGCCAGCACGCGCAGTGGTTCACACTGGATATGGCGACCTGCACACCACACACATGCCAGCAGTTGGCCGAGGCCATTGCTGCTTATGCGCCGCGTCTCGACGGCGTACTGCATAATGCAGGTGTGCTGGGCGATGTTGTCCCCATGAGCGAGCAGGTGCCCGCTGTCTGGGATGAGGTCATGCAGGTGAACGTTAACGCCACATTTTATCTCACCCAGGCATTGCTTCCTTTATTACTGCGGTCAGAAAGTGGCTCGCTGGTGTTTACCTCTTCCAGCGTTGGTCGACAGGGGCGTGCTAACTGGGGAGCGTATGCCGTCTCGAAGTTCGCGACGGAGGGCATGATGCAGGTGCTGGCGGAGGAATACCAGAACCGATTACGGGTCAACTGCATTAATCCGGGCGGTACCCGCACCAGTATGCGCGCCAGCGCTTTCCCGACGGAAGATCCGCAAAAACTTAAAACACCTGCCGATATCATGCCGCTCTATCTGTGGCTGATGGGCGATGACAGCCGCCGCAAAACGGGCATGAGTTTTGATGCACAACCCGGGCGCAAACCAGGAATTTCACAATGAGTGATGAACGTTATCAACAGCGCCAGCAGCGGGTAAAAGAACGTGTTGATGCCCGCGTTGCCGCAGCACAGGATGAGCGCGGGATTATTATTGTTTTCACCGGCAACGGTAAGGGAAAAACCACCGCCGCATTCGGCACTGCAACCCGTGCGGTTGGGCATAACAAAAAAGTGGGCGTCATTCAGTTTATTAAGGGGACGTGGCCGAACGGCGAGCGTAACTTGCTGGAGCCGCTGGGTGTCGAGTTTCAGGTCATGGCGACCGGGTTTACCTGGGATACGCAAAACCGCGAAAGCGATACCGCAGCATGCCTCGCCGTATGGCAACATGCCGAACGTATGCTGGCTGACCCGCAGCTTGATCTGGTATTACTGGACGAACTGACTTATATGGTGGCCTACGATTACCTGCCGCTGGAGACCGTGTTGACGGCATTAACTCACCGACCGGCAACGCAAACAGTGATCATCACCGGCCGCGGTTGCCACCGGGATATCCTGGAAATCGCTGATACTGTCAGTGAATTACGCCCGGTAAAACATGCCTTCGAAGCGGGCGTAAAAGCGCAAATCGGCATCGATTATTAACCTCACCCCTGGTTCTCTCCCGTTTCCTGCAATAAAAAAGGGGCTTTCGCCCCTTTTTTGTTTTAATCGTTCTTCGTGCGCCCACCCGCAGCACGGCGGTTACCGGCTGGCTGGTTGTGGCGTTTCACGGCGCGGCGGATCTGATTGGCTTTCATGCGACGACGATCTTTTTCTACCGCCACCTTCGACTGCGTTTCCGCTTCCAGTCCAACCAGCTCGCGCAAGTAGTTCGTTTGTGCGAGATCCAACTCCGTCCAGCCGCCACGCGGCAACCCTTTCGGCAGAGGAATGTCGCCGTAACGAACGCGGATAAGACGGCTCACCTGCACGCCCACCGCTTCCCACAGGCGGCGTACTTCGCGGTTACGGCCTTCGGTCAACGTCACGTTGTACCACTGGTTAATCCCTTCGCCACCGCTGAATTTAATGGTTTTGAAGGCTGCCGGACCGTCTTCCAGTTGCACGCCGCGCGCCAGTTCGCGCACTTTATTATCATCAACTTCGCCGAACACGCGCACAGCATATTCGCGTTCAACTTCACGGCTTGGGTGCATTAATCGGTTCGCCAGCTCACCGTCTGTGGTAAACAGCAGCAAACCGCAGGTATTGACGTCGAGACGACCCACCGCGATCCAGCGCGCACCGCGCAGTTTCGGCAGACGGTCAAACACCGTCGGGCGACCTTCCGGATCGTTGCGCGTGCAGAGTTCACCTTCCGGTTTGTAATAAGCCAGCACGCGGCAAATCTGCTCAACGGACTCTTTGACCGAAATAAGGTGACCATCAATACGGATTTTTAGCCCCGGCGTTACATCCACACGGTCGCCCAGTGTCGCAATTTTGCCATCCACGCTGACGCGGCCGGCTTCAATAATAGATTCGATTTCACGGCGGGAACCGTGGCCAGCTCGCGCCAGCACTTTCTGTAGTTTCTCGCTCATAGAGCATCCTTCAGGTGTCGCCTTCACAGGCGTCTGGTATACTTTCAAAAACAATGAGTTAACCTAAAAACAAGACTAACTCACTGATATGTAACTATTTCATGGTACACAGCATGGCAAACAATATGTCACACAAAGTGTCACACACAATGCTTCGTGGGCGCACATACTACACGAATTTTAGATTAAATGATTCAACTCGTTTCATCCGAGTTTCACTCGGTACTGACAGTTTAAAACAAGCCGAAATGCTGATGAGCCAAGTTCGCCCTTTTATCCCCCTTGTACAGAATGGAACCATGAGCGTAGAAGTGTTCAAACTGCGCCTTCAAGGTTTCCGGGACGCCACAAAAAAGGATTTCGACGAGTACCTACTGAACTGGCTTAGAGGTGGTCTTGAAGAGGCTAAACGATTGCCAGAATTAGGACGATATCACAAGGAAATCACTGGCGAGCCTTTATCGCCGCCAGATACAGCAAACGAAGCGCAAGGCTACGCTAACCACCATTTGGACAAGATGTACAGTGGCGACGATATGACAGCCCAAATGATGATCGCTGCGCTGAAAATGAAAAAGTTGGATGTCAAAGATGCAGATCTTGACCAGATTAACCGCGTCTCAAGCCAGATAGATATGAACCAGGCTCTTATGTCACAGGCTTATGAAGCATTCTATTCCCGTGATTTGACACGATACCAACAGATCATTGATTCGATGGGGGCAGCTTTACAAAATGCAGTCCCGCCAGTTAACCCCGCGCCAGTAGAGCAAAATATTGAGACAATTACTGAGGCTGCACCAGCATCCGGTCCAAGGCTGTTGGAAGCGTGGGGAGACTATATAAAGGATAAAGGTCAAAAGTGGCGGAAACAGACAGCCAACGAGAATCAGCGCTTCTTTGATGTCCTCTACCATGTTGTTGGTGATGTCCCTGTCGATAGCGTTAAGAAACAGCATATAAGGGATTCTCTCAAGGTGGCGGAGAATCTACCAACGCGCACCAGGCTTCCTTACTCCAGAATGAGTCTTGTAGAGTGCATTGATTACGATGTCCCCGAGGATGACCTGATCGCCAGTGAGCACGTCTGACCTGCTCCCCATTGATTAACACACGACGATGTTAGTAATGTCTTCATCAGCAACGTGAGGACATCCCCATGAAGAAGCGTTTTTCTGACGAACAGATCATCAGTATTC